>CAZKNF010000046.1:0-13964 GCA_964554105.1 uncultured Rhodothermales bacterium
TCAAATCACTTTCTGTACGGTGCGACGTGCCCGATTTCATCGCTTCGCTGCCGCGGAATACCCGTGGCATTGGGTACGGACTCGACCCTGAGCGGGTCCCCTACCCTTCTGCATGAAATCAGGCATGCGCATCGACGAGGGCTGGCCACCGCCGAGGAGCTTTTGGGCATGGTTACCGTCGACGCGGCACGTATTTTCCGGCTATCGGACGGCCGTGGAAGTCTCCGCAGCGGGGGCCGGGCGGACATTACCATATTCCCAGACAGATCGTCGATGCCTGCCGAAGCGCTGCTGCATCACGATCCATCGCTGGTCCTCGTCCAAGGCCGCGTCCGGCTCGCGCAGGAGGATATGGCGGATCGACTCGGCATCGGGCCATGCCGGCACATGGTCGGCGGACGGCCGACGTGGCTCTGTGGTGATCTAGGGAATCTCCGAAGACGCATCGCCGCAGGCGTGAGAGCGGAAACGCTCGACCAGAACGAGCTCTGGCGGATGCCGGCTTTCGCGGAAACCATAGATTTTCACCACTCCAGAGCTACGGCGACGCGATGATTGTACTCTACAACCCCTGGAGCACGCCGTCACACAAGAAGCCGCTGCCGATGTCGCTTCTTGCACCGGCGTCGATGCTGGAAGGCTATTATGACTACGAAATCGTAGACGGCAACCTCATCGACGATCCGGTCGAACACATTCTCGCGATCGGGCGGACACGCGAGCTCACCGCGATTGCCGTAACGGTGATGCCCGGCCCGCAGCTAAATCGGGCCGTGCCGGACAGCCGGCGGCTGAAGCAAGAACTTCCAGGCGTTCCGATCATATGGGGCGGCTATTTCCCATCGCACCACGCCGACGCGGCGGTGGCGGACGATTCCGTCGACTATTGCATCGTCGGGCAGGGGGAGCTGACATTTCTCGAATTGATCCGAGCACTCCGGACAGGCGGTGATCTGGCGGAAATCGACGGGCTTGTCTATGAGGAGAACGGCACCGTTAAACGTAACCGCAAGCGGGAGCTTGTCTCGCTCGATGGGCTGCCGGATTGGCCGTACCATCGGCTTCCGATGGAACACTACTTTCACTCTCATTACCTCGGAGATCGGGTCGGGGCGCATCATTCGAGTTTCGGATGCCCGTTTGCATGCAGCTTCTGCGCGATCGTGGAGCTGAGCAAGCAGCGGTGGGTCGCCCAATCGCCGGAGCGCGTCGAAGCGACCCTGCGGCATCTCCAGGACCGTTACGGTATGGATGCCGTCCAATTTCACGACATGGATTTTTTCATCCACGAGTCGAGAACGGCGGAAATTGCGGAGCGGCTCGAGCCGCTGCACATTTCTTGGTGGGCGCTCGGTCGGGTAGACGAGCTGATGCGCTACAACGACGCCACCTGGGACCGCTTGAAGCGGAGCGGATTGAAGATGCTGTTCTGCGGCGCCGAATCCGGCTCGGACGAGGTGCTGAAACGGATGAACAAGGGCGGCAAAGCCTCGGCGGAGCTGACACTCGAGCTCGCCCGACGCATGACGTCGTACGACATCATCCCGGAGTTTTCGTTCGTCGTTGGAAATCCCCCAGATCCCGAAAAAGACATCGCGGACACGTTTTCGTTTATCCGTAAACTTAAGATTATCAATCCGGAAGCCGAGATTATCCTCTACGTGTATACGCCCGTCGCCGTCGACGGTACGCTCTATGTCGATGCGCGTGACGCGGGATTTGAATTTCCGACTACGCTGGACGAGTGGGTGAACGGATCGTGGCGGCAGTTCGCGCTCCGGAGGGATCCGCGGA
The DNA here is from genome assembly GCA_964554105.1 of uncultured Rhodothermales bacterium. GTDB lineage: Bacteria > Bacteroidota > Rhodothermia > Rhodothermales > VXPQ01 > CAZKNF01. Next base: position 1,795 of record CAZKNF010000046.1, read on the forward strand.
CACCGTGGCTCGGTGCGAATGTAAAGTCGAAAGTCCGTGATTTCGAGCGCGTACTAAATGCCTACTATCCCACTGCCACGGACACGAGCTTGACGGGATTCAAGCGGGGGGTCCTACGACTGCTCGGGGGCTGGCGTTACAGGTTAAACTTTTACGCCTATCCGCTCGAGCTCAGTGCGTTTCATCATCTATTTCGATACCAAAGACCCGAGACGACGGGCTTCTAATACAGTACAATGACCACACCCTGGGAAATAGCAAAGCGCGTCCGGACACGCTCGACGGACCACATTTATTCGCTGCCTGTCGTGGTGCTCATGCCGCACAGCAGCTGCAATTGCCGCTGCGTGATGTGCGATATCTGGAAAGCAAACAAGGAGGGATACGAGATCTCTGCGGAGGATCTCGAAAAGCACCTCCAGTCGTTCCGCCGGCTGCGCATTCGGCGGTTCGTGCTCTCCGGAGGTGAAGCGCTCATGCATTCCAACCTCTTCACTCTCTGTGAGATGCTGAAGCAGCGGAGGGTACGAATAACGCTGCTTTCCAGTGGTCTCCTTCTCGGAGCGTATGCAGAGCAGATCGTCCAGTGGTGCGATGAGGTAATCGTCTCGATCGACGGAAGCCGCGACGTACACGACCGCATCCGCAATGTACCTCGCGCCTTCGAAAAGCTAACTACCGGCGTCGCCAGCCTGCGTGCGTTGAAGCCAAAGTTGCCGGTCACGGGCCGCTGCGTCATCCAGAAGAAGAACTACTTCGATCTCGGGCGCATAATCGATTCTGCCCGCGAGATCGGACTGAACCGCATCTCATTCCTTGCAGCGGATGTGACCAGTCCTGCGTTCAACCACGATGTGCCGTTCGAAGAAAGGGCCGAAGTGGCGATGACTCCCGAGGAAACAAAGCATTTCGAACTCGTGATCGAAAATGTCCTTCGCACGAACAAGTCGGATTTTTCTTCCGGTTTCGTAGCTGAGAGTCCTGAGAAACTCCGAAACCTGCTTCGCCACTACCGCGCCCTGAACGAGAATGACGTCTTCCCGGAGAAGTCCTGCAATGCACCGTGGGTCTCGGCGGTGATAGAGTCCGACGGCAATGTACGTCCGTGCTTCTTTCACGAGCCGTACGGAAATATATTCGAGTCGCCGCTCGAATCGATCGTGAACGCCCCGAAGGCGGTCGACTTCCGACGGAATTTAGATATGGAGAACGATCCGACGTGCCGTCGATGCGTGTGCACGCTGAATATGCCCACTCATAAACGTGCCTGAGCGGATCGATGGAATGATTTTTCTTCTCGTGCCGGGATTTCCGGCCGACGAAAATGATTCGACATGCCTTCCCGCCATCCAAAGTTTTGTCGAAGCCCTCGCACGAATCCGCCCGGCGCGGGCGATCGAAATCATTTCATTTCAGTATCCCTTCGAACGGCGCTCGTATACGTGGCGTGGAGTGCGCGTCATTGCGCTGGGCGGCGCTAATTCGAGGCTCAGAAAGCCTCGCACGTGGATGCGGGCGATCCGGCACTTCCGACGGATCAGGGCCCTGCACCAATCCGGCTTCAGCGCAGTTATCCATAGTTTCTGGCTCGGTGAGTGTGCACTGATCGGAGCCGTTCTCGCGCGTAGATTCTCGTTAAAACACGTCGTTTCGATCGGCGGACAGGAAATCCGTCGGCCGAGTATCTACAGCATGCTGCTCCGACGTGCGCCGTTCGTGCTCACAGCGGGCTCGCAATATGCGGCGGACATTGCGGGTCGAACGTTGGGCCGGGAGGTCGACATCGTGATCCCGCTAGGGCTCGACTGCGATCGGGTTCGTGCCGTCGGCGGTTCTGCTGAGCGCGACATCGATATTCTGGCGGCTGGGTCGATGACGGAGGTGAAACGATTCGAGGATGTGATCGATGTGACCGCGCGCCTGGTTCAGCTCCACCCGCGGCTTCGTGTCGTCATTGCCGGCGACGGACCTTGCCGTTTGAACATCCAGCGCGCCGTAGAGCAATCCGGTCTAAGGACGAACGTCCGCTTGACGGGCGCGCTGCCCCGTCCCGAGATACTCCGACTCATGCGCCGCAGCAAACTGCTCCTTCATCCGTCGGAATATGAGAGCCAGGGGTACGTATTCCTCGAAGCGCTCGCATCCGGAATGTACGTCGTCAGCCGCAGCGTTGGATATACGGGTGGATCGCCGAAAGCCGTGCACTGTGACGGCGTGGCCGAGATGGCGCGCGCCTGTTCGCGCTTCCTCGGATCGGAGGTGGAGTACGTGCCGGAAGATGTACTTTCAGCGGATGAGACCGCGCGGAGGTTTAGCGCTCTTTATCTCGACGAACACTATGCCAGTGATTTTGGCGGGACGAGCCACTTTAGTGTGCCCTGATCAAGATCGACATGTCTCCATGCAGGCACGTCGAAATCGATCCGCGCCATTGCCGCCGTCGGCATCTTCACACGTGCACCGCCGATCATGTTGCCAATCGTCTGCGACCAGGTAGGTTCGTGACCTACCAGCAACAGCCGGCTCCATTGATCGTCCTCTGCCTGGACCACATCGAGCACGGCACCAGGAGAGGCCTCGTACAGGTCATCGGAAATCAACGTCGATATTTCTCCCCATCCCCCCTTCTCCACCGCACGCTCCAGCGTCGCTCGAGCCCTCACGGCCGATGACGTAATGATGCGGTCGGGCACCTGTTTCGCCTCAGCCAGGAACTGGCCCATCCGGCCGCTCGCCTTTCGACCGCGCCTATTGATAGGTCGCTCGTGATCGCTTCCGAAACTCGCATCCCAGTCCGATTTGCCGTGTCGAAAAAATATGAGCGTCTTCATGGGGCGTCTTATTCGTCGATCGGTGCTGAGTCGGTCACGGACCCGTCTGTGCGTTCCTCGAAGCTGAGCAGTGTGGCATGACTTCTATCGCCGGCTTCGTTCGAGATGTACAGGGTGCCGGCAGCGTCGAATGCGATGCCTTCAGGCTGTTCGAAAAGCTCATCCGGAAGCATCCAGATTGCGCTTACGGCGCCGGCATCGTCCAATCGCAGCATGGCCTTCGTCACGGACGACAGGACGTACACGTCGCCCGTGCGGGGATGCACCGCAAGGGCGGAAGGTTTGAAACCACTCAAATCCAGCCGATCCGAGAGCACTGAGCGTACGGCCTCATTCACCGGATGCTCTTCCATGTTTGCTTCGAAATCGTCGATATCGAGCACATATGCCGGTTCCGGATCCAATTCATTCGTCGACGGATCGAACGCATATATTGCTTTCATTCCCTTGAGGCCATCGCCAGCTTGCTCCTTGCACGCAATCAGCAGACGATTCCTCGCCGACTGATAGGCAAGTCCTTCGGCATCGCACCGCTTTGGAACGTCATACTCGAGCCAATCCCCTTCAAACTCAGCCGAATCCCAGCTTTCGAACGTATAGACCCTCCCGTTGCTTCGAAGTACGTGCAGTCCGGCGTCGGCCAGTTCGATTCCCTCATAGTCGCCGCCGCCGGCAAAATTTCGCACGTCGACGACCCCGCCCGTTGCCGGATCGATGACGTACAAGTCACCATCCTCATCCTGAACCGCACCGATCATCCCGTCATCCAGGAACGTCAGTCCGGAGATCTCCTCCAACTCGGCAGGTAGTTCGAACTCGTCATCCGGCTGATCGAACACATACGTGGTGTCGTTCGCCTGCCATGTCTCGCCGGGGGGCTCCTCGTCCGGAGATGCGCATGCCGCATGCAAGAGCAGCATGCTGAGCACCGCAAAGGCCTCTGCAATCATCCTCATTTCAACTGTGACCTTCCGGCCATTTTAGACGATACCATCCTCGACGAGCCGGCGGCGGAGCATCTCATAGGTATCGAACTGCGCTCGCACCTGCGCCTCGTCATCCCGATCGACGTATCTATTGGACTGGTCGGCGTCGATCATGCGAGCTTTCACGTTGTCGCGTCGCTGAAGCTCCAGAATCTGCCGCAATTCGCGTCGAATTTCTGGATCGTACACGGGAAAGGCGACCTCGACGCGATTGCTGAGATTCCGGTTCATCCAATCCGCAGATGCAAGATAATAATGCTCGTCGCCGTGGTTGTGAAAGATGTATAATCTCGCGTGTTCGAGAAATCGGTCGACGATGCTCCGGATTCGAATGTGTTCGCTCTGACCTTCGATGCCCGGCACGAGCCGGCAGATCCCGCGCACGATCAACTCAATATCGACGCCCGCGGCACTCGCATCGTAGAGTCGATTGATGATTCCTTCGTCCTCCAGTGAGTTCATTTTCAGGATCATCCGTCCCGTCGATCCGGATCGAGCAGCGTTCGCCTCGTTATCGATGAGGCGGTAGAATTCTTTCCGCATGTAGAACGGTGCAACCAGAAGGTGCTCGAACGCCGGCTTCTTCTCCTCTCCCGACAGAAAGGCGAATACCTTTCTCACGTCACGGGTGAGCCGCCGGTCGGCAGTAAAGAGGCCGTGATCCGCATAGATCTGGGCCGTTTTTTCGTTGAAGTTGCCGGTTGCCAGATAAGCATACCACGTCGGTTCAGTCCCTTCATTCCGCGAAACCAACGCAAGTTTAGAGTGCACCTTCAGGTGGGGAAAGCTGTAAAGTGTGCGGATGCCCGCGGCTTCCATGCGCTCGGCCCAGTGCAGATTTGACGCTTCGTCGAAGCGTGCCTTCACCTCCACGAAGGCGGTCACCTGCTTCCCCGCTTCAGCCGCTCGGATGAGCTGCTCGACGACGGACGAACGGGACGCCGTTCGGTATAGCGTCATCCAGATGGATTCCACAGCGGGATCCTCCGCCGCCTCAGCAAGGAAACGGATGACATAGTCGAACTTCTGATATGGATAATGAAGGATATGATCCCTGTTCTTGATCGCCGCAAACATCGAGTCGGACCCCTCGAGAACGGGATGTGGAAGTGGAGGCAGCTCGCGATACTTCTGATTTTCAAGTCCGAAGCGCGGAAAATCCGCTAAATCCCGAAGGTTGTGATAGCGTCCACCGACCACGAGATCCTCATCTCCCAGGTCGAATCGTTCCTTCAACGTCTCCACCGTGTCATACGACGCGTGCAGATCGTAGAGGAACCGGCAGGGAAGTCCGACATCCCGTTTTTTGAGGCTCTTCCTGATCTGCTCGACGACTGAGTCCCCGTATTCGTCCTCCAGATAGAGCTCCGCATCTCGCGAGAGCTTGACGGCAAACGCACCCGCCACCTGATGTTCGGGATACATCCGCGGAAGGTTGTGGCGGATGACGTCGTCAAGAAACATGACGACCTTCCGCTCGTCGTCGGTCGGAAGGCATACGAAGCGTGAAATGGGCGGACTCGGCACCTCGACGAGCCCGTACTGCGGCCGCGCCGTGGAGAGGCGAACGCGTTCCTGAAGCGGCTCCAGCACGACGACGAGATAGATCTGCTCGTTCGCGAGAAAGGGGACGTCGTCTTCGTTGTCGAGTATGGCTGGATTCAGATGCGGCCGTACCTTTTCGTCAAAATATGTCCGAAGGTACGCTCCCTGCGCATCCGTGACGGCTGTTTCATCGACCAGGCAGATGCCGTGCTCTTCGAGACTCGGAAGTATCCGGCCTCGGAGGGTCGCACCGAAGCGTTCTTGCTCCGCCGTGACGACGTCGTGGATCTCGCGCAGCAATGCACCCGGGTCCAGACCGAGCTTCGACGTCGTTCGCTTTCGAAGGCGCAGCAGGCTTCGAAGCGAGGCGACGCGCACGCGAAAGAACTCGTCCAGATTCGTCGAGAATATCGATAGGAATTTGAGCCGTTCGAACAGAGGCACACGGGCATCCTCCGCCTCTTGCAAGACGCGCCCGTTAAACGCGAGCCAGCTCAGCTCACGATCGTAGTAGGTGTACGTACTTTTTTTAGCCATGCGGGTATATATGCGTGGTCCATGCAAGCTGCTGCACAAAAACAAAAGTGCGGGTAATAAACGCCTTTAGCGCTTGGAGTTCTACCAATTGCGTTTTCTTGGGCTGAATGCGTCTTAGGACGACTATAAAGGAGTCCGCCGGAGAACCCGGAATCTACTGGACATGTCGACCGGCGAGCCATAACTTCTCCTTCGAGCAAGCGTACGAGAAGCCTGCCACATATACTGCGCGTTCGCTTCTGATTTCGGAAGAGCTCGATTATATGCCGACCATAAAGGACGTAGCCCGTCAGTGCGGCGTCTCAATCGCGACGGTCTCCGCCGTGATCAACGATGCCGAGTGGGTGCCAGACGATACTCGGTCCCGTGTTCGAGACGCCATCAAGAAGCTCCACTACCGCCCGAACAGGCTCGCTCAGGGTCTCAAAACGCGCAAGAGCTACACCGTCGGTGTGATCGTTTCGGACGTGACGAATCCGTTCTACACCGACATTGTGCGCAGCTTAAGCCACGAGCTGCGTGAGCACGACCGCAACCTGGTTCTCTGCGATTCCGACCATCGATTGGACCTCGGCGAGCAGAATTATCGGATGCTCCTCGAGAAGCAGGTCGACGGCATCGTCCTCATCGGCGACTCGGTCCGCGAATCGACGGTCGCTGAATTCGTTCACGAGAATCCTCGCATGCCGATCGTCGCAATCGAGCGTGACTACCGAATCGACGGCGTTAGCAAGCTGCTCGTCGACTCCGAAAAAGCCGCTTTCGACGCTACGACACATCTCGTCCACCAGGGATTCACGCGCATCGGAATGATCTCCGGTCCGCTCACCGGGCCGGGCAGCAGGAGCTACGGCCGCCTACATCAGTACAGTGGATATCGCCGTGCGCTCCAGCAGGGCGGCGTCGATTTCGACGGTTTTCTCGTTGCGAACGGAGATTTTCGATTCAGCGGCGGGCAGTCCGCGATGGAGGAGCTGATGAGCCTTCCGGATCAGCCGGAGGCCGTCTTCGCCGCCAACGACATGATGGCCCTCGGAGCAATGGACGTGGCACGGCAGATGGGTCTCTCCATTCCGGATGACGTCGCGGTCGTTGGATACGATGATATCCCGATTGCTACGCATACGTCTCCCCCGCTCACCACTATGGCGATTCCGAAGACCGAGCTCGGCCGGTCGGCAGCCCAGCTGCTGCTCGATCACCTCAGGAATTCCACCGGTTCGCAGCCCGTGCGACGAATCTTCCGGGCAGAGCTGGTCGTCCGCTCGTCGGCCGTCTTCTCGCTCGACGGTCATTCGAGCAAGCGATCGCTCAGCTACCCGCAGATGAGCGAAGCCGTACACGACTCGACCTGACCCACTCCTCCTCATGGTTAAGCCCGGCACAAAAGACAATCCCCTCCGCGTTGCGATCATCGGTGCGGGTCCGGCCGCGTTCTATGCGGCCGATTATCTGATGAAGCAGGACGGCATCGCAGTCGAACTCGACATGTTCGACCGGCTGCCGACGCCCTTCGGTCTGGTGCGAGGAGGCGTCGCGCCCGACCATCAGAAAATCAAAAATGTTTGCCGCGTCTTTCATAAGACGGCCATGAAGCCCGGCTTCCGGTTCTTCGGCAATGTCGAATTCGGCACCGATGTGATGGTCGAGGATCTGCGGAGGTATTACCACCAGATCCTCTACGCCACCGGTGCCCAGACCGACCGATCGCTCGGCATTCCGGGAGAGGATCTGCACGGGAGTCACTCGGCGACGGAGTTCGTCGCGTGGTACAACGGCCATCCTGACTATCGTGAATGCGCGTTCGATTTGTCGGCCGAGTCCGTCGTGATCGTCGGCGTCGGCAACGTCGCCGTGGATGTCGCGCGCATCTTGTGCCGAACGCCGGAAGAGCTGGCGACGACGGACATCACGGACTACGCCTTCGAGGCGCTGACCGAAAGCAAGGTGCGCGAGGTGTACATGCTCGGCCGGCGCGGCCCGGCGCAGGCCGCATTCACCCCACCGGAGGTCAAAGAACTTGGTGAGATGGAGGATGCCGTAACTATCGTAAAGCCTGATGAGGCCGAGCTAGACCCGCTGAGCGAAGAGGCGATGGAAGACGCAGATCGCGATACGCAGCGGAATGTCGAGATCATCAAGGATTTCTCGAGGCCGCAGGCCAACGGCCGCTCGAAGCGGCTGTACATTCGCTTTCTTGTCTCACCCGTTGAAATTCTGGGCGACGAACACAGCAAAGTCACCGGCGTTCGGCTGGTTCGCAACGAGCTCCACCGCACGGAAGACGGCCGTATTCGTCCGCGTGCGACCGGCGACCACGAAGAACTGCGAGCGGGTCTGGTGTTCCGGTCCGTGGGCTACGAGGGTGTAGCTCTTCCCGGCGTTCCATTCAACCCGAATTGGAACGTCATCCTGAACGAGGAGGGCCGCGTGCTCGACCCCGAATCCCACCGTCCCATCGTGGGTGAGTATGTAGGTGGATGGATCAAGCGAGGACCGAGCGGCGTGATCGGGACGAACAAGGCGGATGCCGTCGAGACCGTCAAGTGCATGTTGGCGGATCTCGAGGCCGGCCTCGTACTCCATCCCGAGTCGCCTGACGCCGCATCGGCCGAGCGCATGATCCGCGAGCGCCAGCCGCGTGCGTTCTCCTTCGAAGACTGGTGCCGGATCGACGAAATCGAGACGACGCGTGGTCAGGAGTCGGGTCGCCCACGCGTCAAGTTCACGAGCGTCGACGACATGTGGCAGGCTCTCGATCGGGTTCGCAGCAGCTAGCAGATTATTCCGGATTCTCAAGGAACGCAAGAAGATCCGCCATTTCCTGTTCGCTGATCTGTTGTTCGATTCCGTCCGGCATCGCCGAGCCGTCCACCTGCTGCATAGACTGAATCTCTTGCCGGGAGATCGTGATCTCCGTGCCGCCGATCATTGCCAGCGTTATCGCCGTCGACGTTTCGGCGCGGAGAATCCCGGAGAACACGTCGCCGCCGCGGCGTTCGATACGCCATTGCTCGTAGCCGTCAGCTATGGTGCGAGACGGCACCAGGACCGCTTCCAGGAGCGCATGCGGCGACCAATGTGAGACGGTTCCGAGGTCAGGACCAAATGATGCACCAGCTCCATCCAGCACGTGACAGCTGGCACAGGCTGTTTCGTAGACCCTCCGGCCGGCTGCTGGATCGCCTTCGATATCGAGCACCTCCTGATAACGCCGCAGCACCTCCGTCCGGCCAGTATCGGAGACGCGCAACAATCGCCGTGCGCGATCTTTGGTTTCACCATCCCAATCACGCATCAGGATGACACGGCGCTGCCATCCCAGCACGGAAGGTGAGATGCGTCCCGACTCGACGGCATCGAGAAGGACGCGAACGTGCGCTTCCGGCTGCATCAGTGCGTTTAATGCAGATTCGCGTCCGGGAGCCGACATTCGAGGCCACTGATCGAGCAGAAAGCCGGGCAGATCCGCCCAGGACGTTTTTCCGAGGGCACGGATCGCGGCGGCCTCGACCTGCGGCGCGGGACGACTTCGGACCACCTTGCTGATTGTGGATGTGTACGATTCCGGATCCGAAATCTCGATCAACGCCAGGGCATCCGCACGGAACGGCGGTTCCGCGTCTGAGCGTGAAGCGATCTCGGCTGCCTCGATCAACCTCGAGTCGTCCACGCGTGATGCTCCCGAATGGCGTAACATTTCGAGAATGGCGGCACGCATAGCCTCGTTGCCGGACGACTGGAAGAACACGTCGAGCAGCGCGTCGATGTGTTCGACTTCCAGCTCCCCTCCCTCTGCTCGCATCCGGATTCCTTCCGCGAGTCCGTTCAATATCGCGGAGGACGACTGCCGTTCGGACCGATCGAGTACGAACTCGACGGCGCCCTTCACGTCCGACGCGCTTCCGGAGGCGGCCACAAGCATGGCGAGACGCCGAAGGTATTCGCCGGAACCTGGTCGTTGATCATCCTCCAGCAGGTCGACTGTCTCCTTGAGCTGCTCGAACGTCGGCGGCGTCCCCGCTGAGAGCGCAGCCGTCTGCACCCATCCATCATCGAGATCATTCATGAGGATGCGACGCCGCGCCTGTTCGGCTTGCGTCGTCTCGACATCTCCGAGGGTAAGCAAGAGCTGGAAGCGAACCTTCGGATCGGGGTCATCGACCATCCCAGTGAGCATCTCCTCGAATACAGATACGTCGTGGCGCTCTGCGAGCCGAATCGCATTTTCGCGCACGCCGACCGCCGGATCAGTGAGGGCGTGGCGGATGTCGTCATCTTCAAGCAGGCCCAGACCTTCCAGCGTCCACATCGCATGGAGGCGACCCGGCGCCTCAGGACTCGATCGCAGCGACGCGCGAAGCGCCGGAGCGATGGAATCGCCGCCCCGATCCACCAGAAGGCGCTGCGCGTGCAGCCGCCACCAGGCATTCGGATGCTCGAGTAATCCCGCGAGGTCATCGTTCGGCATATCTCCCAGCGACAGCTCGTCGACCCAGTCCGGCTTGTCGGCCGACTCAGGCGTAATCCGGTAGATACGTCCGCGATCGCTGCCGCTGTACAGGTCGCGCGTCTGCACCGCCTCGTCATCCATCCACTCCGGGTGCTCTACGATCTCGCGATAGTAATCGATGACGTACAGCGCACCATCCGGACCCACATAGAAGTTGACCGGACGAAACCAGCTGTCGGTCGAAGCGAGGAATTCGCGAGACTCGAACAGGCGACGCGCCACGAAGGTCGCACCGTCACCTTCGACCAGATCGGCGTGGATCAGATTGTGGACGGGCTCTGCGACGAAGGCGACGCGATCGAATAGATCCGGAAATAATGCGCCGGAATACCAGGTAACGCCGGATGCACTCGTGAACACACCGCGATCGGTGAGAAGTTGATGATCCGGGTCGAGCGTGATCGGAAAGACATCCGCCGCGTTGCCGTGGGCGGGCGTAAACTCGAGAACATCGCGCACGGGAAGATCGAGGTTTCGTTCGAGGTACCTCGACGCAATCACCTCATGAAACTGATGATGCGCGTTCCCTACCAGAAAGTGGCGGCCCCACGGATCGAATGTATGGCCCCACTGCGACCAGGACGACATGGATTCCAGCTCACCCGTATCGGGCCGAAACCGGACGTTGCGATTGTTGGCATTCCGACCCAGACTGAGATTCCCATTCGAAAAGCCGCTACCCTCGACATCTCTCGGGGAGCCAGATGATGCTGCGAAGCGCACCTCGCTGCCGGGATCGCCAAATTCGTCCGCAAAGGCTTCCGTTCCGATCGGCCCGTTGTTTGCGAGATAGATCCCGTTGTCTAGTCCGTAGAGCGGATTGTTGAAATTGTGCTGCGGATTCGAAAGGGCGAAGCCCGTCAGGACGACGTCTCGAGTGTCCGCACGTCCATCCCCATCGGTATCCTTTAGATAATAAACGTTCGGAGCGTCCGTGACGAGGATCCCGTCTTTCCATCGCATCACGCCGGTCGGCAGTGTGAAGCCTTCGGCGAAGACCGTGCTCGAATCAGGATAGCCGTCCGCATCCGTATCGGTCAGCAGCTTCACCCGTCCGGAGCCGCCGACGTCGAGCGGATATCCCGGCATCTCTACGACGTAGATCCGGCCGTATTCATCGACTTCCATATCGACGGGGTCGGCAACCAGCGGCTCCGCCGCGAACACCTCGATCTGGAAGCCTTCGGCGATCTCGAACGTGTCCAGCGCGTCGTCGGGATCGAACGGCGGGCCGTCCCGGAGTCCGGATACACCGGCTGCTACCGTCACGAGAACGACCGCGACTAATGCGTTGACGTGAGGGCGCATGCGGCCTACAGTTCCCAGCCGCTGCGATACTCACGGTGCAGATACTGCTCCATATCCGGCGCATTCGGTATCGACATCGACGCCGCGTCGAATTCGATGGGGATGCGCGCCTGTTGTGCGACCACCCCGAGCAGCATCGTCTCGGTAAGCGGCACTGCGTACGAGAAGGGGCACGTGGCCTCGGCCTCTCCCTTGCAGGCCTGCACCCAGTTCATCTCGTGCGAGACCTGGATCCGCGGCAGCGTCGGGGGCACGTCGGTGTATTCTCCCATGAGCGACTCCGGATACAGCCGCGGATTGTGGCCGTACGTGTCGTAGACGAGGACGCCCTTTTCACCGATCATCATCGTCCCGCCCCCACGATCGACTTCGAAATCGGCCGGGAGTTCGGGTGGGCGCGGAGGAAGGAGTCCGCCGTCATACCACGTCATGCGCAGCGGCTCGCCGGAT
>CAZKNF010000046.1:14064-28822 GCA_964554105.1 uncultured Rhodothermales bacterium
CCGCCGTTCTCAAACTCATAGTGCACCAGCGCGGCCAGTGGCCAGGATGCGAGGTCGTTTTCCTCACCACCGAACGGCGTATTGCTCGCCCAGACCTTGGTAGGATAGTCCAGACCCAGCGCCCAGTACGCATGATCGATCAGGTGGGCGCCCATGTCCCCGAGGGCGCTCGTGCCGTAATCCACCCAGCCGCGCCAGGTGAAAGGATGATAGGCGGAATGATACGGCACGTGCGGTGCGGGCCCGAGAAAGAGATCCCAGTCGAGTTCATCCGGAACCGTCATTTCCGCATCCGGTCGCGGTATGCCCTGCGGCCAGATGGGACGGTTGGTCCAGACGTGCACTTCGTGAACGGGACCGATGGCGCCGGCCTCGATCCATTCGACAACGCGCCGGCCATCATCGTGAGAGTGACCCTGATTGCCCATCTGCGTCACGACACCTGCAGCTTCAGACTTCTCGAGAAGCACACGCGCCTCTCTCACCGTTCGCGTGAGCGGCTTTTGGACGTAGACGTGCTTGCCCAGATCCATTGCTGCTACGGCCGCGACCGCATGGGTGTGGTCGGGCGTGGCGATAATGACGGCGTCGATGTCCGACTCCATCTCATCGAACATCTGCCGAAAATCGGAATATCTCGCAGCGTCGGGAAAGCGTTCGAAGGATTCGGACGCGCGGTTCCAGTCGACATCCGCCAGCGCGACGATATTCTCGCTTGCCACCTGCTGCAGATTGTTGCCGCCCATGCCGCCGGCTCCGATCGCGGCGATGTTCAGCTGGTTGCTGGGCGCCGTGTACCCGACTCCGCCGAGTACATGACGGGGAACGATCGAAATGCCTGCGGCGGTGAGGGTCGCGCCCTTTAAGAATTTCCGCCTTGAAAGTTTATCGTCCATAGCGCTCGATTACACTTGTACTTGAAGGGGGCGCGTGCCGCACGCGCCTGAACTCACATCGTCGTCAGCGTTCCATCACTTACAATAGGAACGAATCGGCCGATATTCCTTACTATGACCCTGAAGGACGAGAAAAAGATGGCGGTCCTTCATGGATTTTACACAATTAGTGGAAATAAAACCGCTTCCGGTCCACTGCTCAGGTGTTGTAATCGCCTTGAGAGATGTATATTGTGGATAGGCAAGCGAGAGAATCCTAAAGAATCCCAACTGAACGAGACCATTTTGCACGACACGGCTCGCCATATGATGTGTTTGCACTGTCTGTGTTGCGGCTGTCTGAGCTGCTGCTGTGTGGACTGCTGTGCATGCGCGGAGCCGAGTGGTGCCGATACGTCTCGCGATAGAATGCTACGACCTCGTTAGCATAAACTTACCGAGAATCAGTTTCGACCCGCTCATCTCCGGAGGTGAGCGGGTTTTTTGTTGTCCGTACACACCTATTCGGCCGGGCGGCACGAGCACTGCACTAAGAAGGTATCGACGAACGTCACGGACACGAAATAGACAGATGCGAAGGCCAATCGAAAACGGAATTGTATATCTGGTTGGAGCGGGACCGGGCGACCCGGATTTGCTCACACTAAAGGGGCTCAAGGTGCTGCAGGTTGCTGACACGGTCATCTACGACCGGCTCATCCATCCCGACCTGCTTCTCCATGCCCGCGCGGATGCCGAGCGGATCTTTGTTGGAAAAGCGGCCGGCCGCCATCTCTATCCTCAGGATGAGATCAACCGTATCATGATCGAGCACGCTCGGCTGGGCAGAATTGTCGTGCGGCTGAAGGGAGGTGATCCCTTCGTTTTCGGCCGCGGCGGCGAAGAGTGCCTCGAACTTGCAGCGGCGGAGATTCCGTTCCAGGTCATCCCGGGAATTACGAGCTCGATCGGCGTTCCCGCGTATGCGGGCATCCCGGTCACGCACCGCGACGTGTCGTCGACATTCACCGTCGTCACCGGACATTCCTGCCGGGAAGGCGAGGATCCGGACTGGGTTGCCCTTGCACGCGCGGGTACGTTGATCATCCTGATGGGTCTCCGGAGGCTTCCGGAGATCGCCCGCACGCTGATTTCTGCGGGACTTGACGATTCGACGCCGGCCGCCGTCATTTCATCCGGCGCCACGAACAAGCAGGTCGTGATCGACGGTACGCTGGAGAATATAGGCCGGCGCACACGTCATCTTGCGACCCCCGCCACGATCGTCATCGGCCGCGTCGTATCGCTGCGCCCATGGATTTCATGGTTCGACCCGGTACCCGCTGGCCTGACGGGTGGAGACGGTGCCGTGTTCGAATCTGTAGATCCGACGAATGTCCGAATTCCCGTCAGCGGTGGACGTCCGATCCACGGGGGATCAGTCCCCGAGGATGTCGCCGAAGCCGAACCAGCGCCCATAGCTGCCATATGAGTATGCAGTTAGAACTTGCACATAGAGATCGCACGCGCGCGCCGGATGCTGCGCGTTACAGAGATCTCGAGGAACTCAAAAGGATCAGCGACCGATTCGAGGACGCCTGGCCGGAGGAGATTCTCCGCTGGTCGCTGGAGGCGTTCGGATCAGGGGTCTCGATGGCGACCGGATTCGGTCCGTCGGGAGTGGCGCTTATGCACATGCTCTCGCGCGTCGATCCTTCGGCCACCGTTTTCTATCTGGATACAGATCTCCTATTTCCGGAAACGCACGCTCTGAAGCGTCGCCTCGCAGACCGACTGGGACTCACCTTTACACGTGTCCACTCCGGTCTGTCGCTCCAGGATCAGGCACGAGAGGAGGCGCCTGATCTCTGGCGATCAAATCCCGACCGCTGCTGCCAGATCCGAAAAGTTCTTCCGCTACGTCGCTTTCTTTCGACACGTGATGCATGGATCACCGGCATCCGACGTGACCAGTCCCCGACTCGGGGCGAGATCGGCATCGTACACTGGGACACCGCCAACGAACTCGTCAAAATCAATCCGCTCGCGAACTGGTCTGAAGAGCAGATCTGGCAGTACATCGAACTCAACGACCTTCCGTATAATGCGCTGCACGATCAGGGCTATCCGTCGCTCGGCTGCATCCCCTGCACGAAGCCGGTTGGTGACGGCGAGGATGCTCGCGCAGGCCGGTGGCAGGGCCACGACAAGCTCGAATGTGGAATACACGTCCAGACCGACATCCCGGTACACGAAGCAGCGTGAAGGTTTATCCGATTTTTCTCAATGATCTGACCGGACGCCGGTGCGTCATTATCGGCGGCACTCATGAAGCTGAGCGCAAAGCGCGGGGACTGCTCGAATGTGATGCGGACGTCGAGATCATCAGCCCGTCGGTAACCGACGGACTCGCGCATCTTGCAGAGCAGGGTCGCATTTCCTGGCTTCAGCGAGATTATATATCCGGCGACGTTCGCGGGGCGTTTCTCGTGATCGTCAGCGAGACGAATCCGCCAAAGACCCGGCCGATATTCGATGAGGCGCAGCGGGAGAACGTGCTGATCAATGCGATGGACGACGTGCCTCACTGTACGTTCGTCGCCGGATCGGTCGTCCGTCGCGGCCTCCTCACGATGGCGATTTCCACCAGCGGCGCGGCGCCGGCGCTGTCCGTGCGACTCAGGGAAGAATTCGAGCAGCGGTTCGGGCCGGAGTATGAGGAATTCCTAGACTGGATGATGGCCCTGAGGGAGCCGATCGCCACGCGCTATCCGGCGTTCGATGCGCGGAAAGAGATCTGGTATCGGCTGATCGATTCAGACATACTCTCGCTTCTGGCCGACGGCCAAGCGGAGGCCGCACGAGCGCTTGTCGAAGAGATCGCAGGAGTCGGCATCACAGAAGATGCTTTCGCACCAGCGCCTGATCAGGCGTGATAGCGGCGAATGCGGATTCGCAGCGCGTCGATCGGATTCTCGGTTGTCAGGACCGTGATCTCCTCCTCTGATATGCCGGCGTCTCGAAGCGCCGGCAAGAACACGTCGAACAATGGCGTAAAAGCGCGGAAACTTCCCCCACCCGGTTCGCCCACGCTGTACCATCCGGCGTCCTGCGAAATGAGCACGCGGCTGAATACGCCGTTCGAGCGCATATTCAGGACCAACTCGACGTGCTGATCGATCGTCTCGGGTCCAATGCCGTCGAACTCGACCCACGCACCCTGCCGCGCAGCCTCGACGTGAGCGGAGAGGTCGTCCTCGGCGTGCGCATGGACCCAGATAAACGCGCTCGGATGCACCCCCTCCTCTCGTACGATATCCATCTGCTCGAATGCCGGCGTCGCCGAGGTCGTGTGCGAAGCAATCGTGAGACCCGTTTCTCGATGTGTTCTCGCAGCTGCGCGTATCAGCGCCGCGTCCATTTCCGACAGGGCACTGGCATCGACGCCGATTTTTATGAATCCCGGGCGGATGTCCGTATCGCCGATGCCGTTGCGCCACTCGCCGATCCATACGGCGGCAAGGTCATCCACCGAATCCGTAAAGGCGTGCTCGGGCACGTGAACGTCATCCCGTGCACCGTAGTAACCCGTATTGGTGAGGATGTGCAGATCTGATGCATCCGATAGTGCGCTGAGCAGAACGGGATCGCGTCCCAGATAGGCGGGCGTCGCATCGACGAGCGTCCGGCAGCCGGCTTCTCGGAGTTCTCTCAGGTACGGCAGCGCGGCTTCGTACGCCTCATCCCGTCGGTAGCCGCTCGTGGCCTGCTCATCCACCGGGGCGAAGTCCACGACGACGTGCTCGTGCGGCAGGGTTATTCCCATTTCACCTGGAGCAATTGCGCCCCGGACCGTCATGACGTCGCCGAGCCGCGGAGACGCAATTCGAGCAGGTGCACATCCGGCCCAGGCGGCCGCTGCGCCTGCCAGCGCTGTGGATACAAAATCTCGGCGGTTCATGGCATTTGGGGCTGAAATATATCGTCCTTTCACGGCCATCAGAAGGAAAAGATTTGGTTAACGTTCGGCTTTCCCGGCATAAGGCGCCGAAACCGCGGATCGCGTCCCGCAGTCACCCGTACACGAACTAAGTTTACCAATTTATAGCTCTACACGTGAGGACTTCATGAGCAAGGCAAAAGAGGGTGACACCGTATCCGTCCATTATACAGGCAAGCTCGAAGACGATACGATCTTCGACAGCTCGCGCGACCGGGAGCCGCTTTCCTTCGCGATCGGAGAAGGCCAGGTCATCCCCGGCTTCGAAAAGGAGGTCGTCGGCATGACGCCCGGGGACACCAAAACGATCACCATCGATTCCGAGAATGCGTACGGTCCCTATCGTGATGATCAGATTATAGCGGTCGAACGGGATAGACTTCCTGACGAGATTGAACCAGAAGTCGGTCGGCAGCTCCAGGTACAGCAGGAAAACGGCTCGACGGCTGTCGTCGTCATTACCGACGTAACGGATGAGGCGGTGACGCTCGACGCGAATCATCCTCTCGCGGGGAAGGATCTTACCTTCGATCTCGAGCTGGTAAAGGTAGAAGAATAGTCGCTCATCGCCCGGACAGCGACATCGGATTCCGGCAATTCACAGAGCCGGCCGTTATCACAGCGGCCGGCTTTTTTATGTCGCCAGCTTCTTCAGCTTTTCCACGGCCGTTTTAAAATGGGCCCGCTGCTCTTCTCGTGCGGCGGCATCCGGCATGTTCTCCTGGTGGAAGGAGATGACACTCCGTTCCTCTTTCGGCGTGACGCGCACCTGGATCGTCGACGGCCGTTTCCATTTTTTCGGTTTCCACGTGAGTCGAATATGGCTGTCGGGTTTGCTGACGCGGATTTCGCCTGTCGTCCCATCGGCCAGCTCGAATGTCGCCCCTTCGGCAAAGCTCACGTCGCCACGGCTTCCCAGCCAGGCTTCGGCCCCTGCGGATGATTTGAGTAGACTCCACGAGGTCTCGGCATTGAAGGGGACGGTCCGCTGTACTCCGACCTCGAAACCGCCGCTCGCCGTCTCGCCGAGCGTCCGACGCCCCTTAAGCTTTTCATACGCGACGGTGACGCTCTGCCGCCACCACGCGCTCTCGACGAGCCCTTCATTCGCGAGCAGCGCCACAAGCTCTTTATGCGACAGTTCCTCGCCCCCGGCATCATCAAGAAGCGACTCCCATTGTCGCCAGGTTCTTCCTGTCGCTTCAGCGACGGCCTCATCCGAAATGCCGATCTCGTCTTTGGACATGATCTTCTTGCGTTCGGAAGGTGTCTACGCGGGCCCTTGAAACATCCTCCGGTTGAAACATCACTCCGGGAGGGTGAAAGCTACGTATTTGTCGCCTGATTTCGTGCCCATTTTTCCTCCACCGGCGGCGATGACGACATACTGACGTCCGTCGACCTCGTAGGTTGCCGGCGTCGCATAGCCTCCGGCAGGGAGTCCGGTTTCATAGAGTATCTCACCCGTATCCTTGTCGAAGACCCTGAACATTTCGTCTCTCGTCGCACCAATGAACAGCACGCCCCCGGCCGTGGCCACGGGTCCGCCGTAGTTCTCCGCTCCCGTCTTCGGGATGCCGCGCGCGGTAAGCTCGGGCAGCTCGCCGAACGGCACCTTCCAGATGATCTCGCCTTTGTTCATGTCGACAGCGTTCAGCGTGCCCCAGGGGGGCTTCACGGCCGGATACCCGTCCGGATCGAAGAAGCGATGGTATCCCGTATGCGCATACGCGACATTGGGAATCTGTCGGCCGGAGGGCGTCTCCTCGGCCTGCACGGGTTCTACGACATCTTCCTCTCCAAACAGAAACGCCACGAGCTGAACTTTTTCGCCCTCGGTGAGATGGGCGAACGACGGCATGAATCCACGGCCCGTCTCGATGATCTGCCGGACTTCTTCCCTCGACATGCGTTCGTCGACGTCGGTCAGCGCCGGATAGACGCCGGACTCGTCACCACCCAGATCGACGCCGTGGCAACTCGCGCAGCTCATCGCGTATCGCTGCGCTCCGCCTCTGCGCCCGCTGAGATTCCCTTTCGATTCAATCTCGACCATGGTCAAAATCCACGGCATCTCGTTGCTGTTGATGTACATGATCCCTGAATTCGGATCGTGCGCTGCGCCTCCCCATTCAGCTCCACCGTCGAAGCCGGGGAAAACGATCGTTCCTTCCGTGCTCGGAGGCGCATACTGACCTCCGGTGCGAGTCTGCATGAACTGGTTGAGCACGGCTTCGTGCGACTCTGGCGAGATGTCCGTCAGATTATCTACGGAGAGAAACTGACGCGCAACCGGCGGCGGCTTTATCGGCAGCGGCTGGGTCGGCCAAGCTTCCTCGCCCTCCAGCGTCGAGGGCGCGACGGGCGTTTCTATTACAGGGAAGAGCGGCTCACCCGTATCTCGATCCAGAAGAAAAACGTGGCCCGATTTGGTGATCTGCGCCAGCGCTTCGATTTGACGTCCCTCGTGTTCGACCGTCAGAAGGTTCGGAGGGGCAGGGAGGTCACGGTCCCAGATGTCATGATGAACGACCTGGTAGTGCCAGATGCGCTCGCCCGTGGCGGCATTCAGAGCCACGATGCTGTTCGCGAAGAGGTTCATACCCTTGCGGTTTCCTCCGTAGAAATCGAAGGCTGCCGAGCCGGTCGGGATGTAGACGACGCCGCGCTCCGGATCGAGGCTCATCCCTGCCCACGAATTCGCCCCGCCTATGTATTCCCACGCCCCCTCCGGCCACGTGTCGTAGCCGAACTCGCCGGGCTGGGGAATGGTGTGGAAAACCCACTCGAGCTCGCCCGTACGGGCGTTGAAGGCGCGGATGTGTCCTGGTGCGGCGTCTGCCAACTCCGACACCCGAGATCCGATAATCAAAATGTCTTCGTAGATCACTCCGGGTGTATTGGCACTGATGAACAGGGAATCGACGCCCGTACCGAGTCCCTCGCGCAGATCTGCGGAGCCGTCGTCTCCGAAGCTTTCGATCGCCTGCCCATTCTCGGCGTTGACCGCATACAGCCGGTCGCCGGCCGTATAGAGGATGCGCCGGTCGTCGCCGTCTTCCCAGTACATCAGGCCGCGGTTCACGCCGAGATGCGAGGGGCCCTCGCCGCTCTCGAATGGACTAAATTTCCAGATCTCCTCCCCCGTCGCTGCATCGACGGCAAATAGCCTGATCGTCGGGGAGGTGCCGTATACCACGCCGTCGATGACGAGCGGGTTACACTGGATCTGTGTCCTGTTGTCGACGGTGTCGGCGCCGCCTGAATCATACGTCCACGCTATCTCCAGCTCGTGGGCGTTTGTTTTGTTGATTTGATCGAGTCCGGAATACTGGCTGCTAAACGCATCACCGAGATAGCCTTCCCAGTCGCTCGGCGTCGGATCATCGAAGGGACTGTTGGTGGTAGCGAAACTATCCGCTTCACGCAGAACCTGATCATCGCCGGACCGGAGCGTAAATGCTGCAACGGCGGAAACTAGGAGCACGCCCAGTGCCAGCCCGATGAGGCGGCCGGGCGATCCCGATGGAAAAACAATTCGTGACATGGAGCGAAATGGCTATTGAACGAGAGCGCATGGATGTTAAGAAAGTGCGCAAACGTTTGCACGCCATTTCTGAGGCCATTATGAAAGCCTCGACCGCGAGTCGCCGCTATTGCATGGGCTCCATGTCGCCACCGCCATCTCCCTCGAGTTCACCTTGATCACGCTGCCGGCGGTCCTGCTGTTGACCGAAGTTATAGGTGAACGAAAGGCTGACCTCACGAGAGTTCCAGCTGCGGTCGGACTCCTGATAGAATCGATCATCCTCGCGCTGCATGCTGAAGCCCGACATATTGAGGGGGTCGCGCACGCGCAGACTTAGATTGGCTCTCCGGTTGAAGAGATACTGCCGAACAGCGAAATTTGCCCGCGAGAACGACCCCATCCGACCATTTTCTATGTCCATTGGCGCGCGGTAAAAGAACGACATCTGCACCGCCAGGTCGGACTGGACGTTAATCGTCCCATTCACCCGTGCCGACCAGCCCAACGCATCGTTGCTCAAGTCGGAATCGACATTCGAACCGTCGGTCACGACCCGATAGGCATTGAAGTTGGCATGTGCCTGGATCCAATCGCCCAATCGAAGCGTGCCGATCGCCTCGGCGCCCCAGGAATCACTCGTGTCGAAGTTGCGGAAGGTGACGATTGAGACGCCGTCGTCCGTCAGGAATTGATGCCAGCTAATCTCGTCGACCGTACGACGGAAATACGGACTCAGCGTCAGGGTCGCCGGACCTGAAAATTGCACGTAGCTTACCTCGAACGCGTGCGTGTATTCCGGAGTAAGGAAGGGATTTCCCTCACGCCTGAACAGCGGGTCCTCAAAATCGCCGAACGGATTGAGCTGCCACGTGTTGGGGCGCCTCACGCGCTTGCTGTAGCTCAATCGGACCTGTTTCTGATGCTCGCTGCCTTCCTGGATCTTATAGAGCGCGAAGGCGCTCGGGAAAATACTGAAGTAGTCGTTCTTATACGTCTCGTTCGTGGTCGTGAGATTGAACTTCGTAAAGGCGCGTTCGAGGCGGGCGCCGGCCTGCAACCCGAATCGTCCGACCTCCTGATTTATGGTTCCGTACGCCGAGTGCGTCTGTTCGTCATAAATGAACGAGTTGTTCAGATCCACGTCCGGCGCATATCGGTCCGCATCGTAGTCGAAGGTCTGGGAGAAGAAGGTGTTGTCTGTGCTCTCGAACGACCCCTGGTATCCGGCCTCCAGCCGGCCGTTCAGGAGGGGGCGGACATAGTCGGCTTCGAGATCCAGTTCCATATTCTCTTCGTCTTCGGTGACCTCCTGACGCTCTGGCGTCGCGTTGGAGGGATCACCCCCCATCGTGAGATCTTGCTGTTCGAAGAACTCATCATCGCCTTCAATCTCGTACTCGAAATCCGCCTCTACGGAGAACTCGTGGCTGCCGGGATCTATGATGTGCTGGAACGAGAACCGATGGTCCGTATCCACATCGTGGCGCTCGCCCAGGGTGGACCTTCGGTAGCGATTCAGGAGGTCGTCGTCCGCATCCAAGACGCGGTATGCCACTAGATTCTCAGTCTCACCGTTCCGCAGACTCAGCCGGGGTGAATAGGAAAGCACACTTCGCTCGCCGAGGGAATACTCAACGCTGCCGGTCAACGAGTGCGAAAAGCCGCCACGTTCTCCGGAGTCATCCTGGCTGAGCGCGGTGAGAGGATCCTCGAACTTATTGCGGCGATACCGATCTCCTTCGGAATCACGTTCGCTGCGGCGAACTCCGTAGTTCAGGAAGGAGCTCCAATCTCCCTTCTGGAAATTGACGAGGCCCGATACATTGTACTCGGCCTGCGTACTCCCGCCTGCGGTCAAGCTGCCCCCGAGCCCCCGATCCTGGTCCTGTCGAAGAACGATATTCAGAATTCCGGACATGCCCTCGGGGTCGTGACGGGCTGACGGATTCGGAATTACCTCGACACGCTCCACCATATTTGAAGGTAGGCCCTGAAGGAAGCTGGCAAGGGCGTCGCCGTCCATCGAGGTGGGCCGACCATTTATGTGGATGGCCACATTCTCACTGCCCCGGAGGCTGATATTACCGTCGATGTCTACCTCGACCGATGGGATATTCTCGAGCACATCGGTGGCTGAACCTCCGACGCTGGCCAGCTGCTCGCGCGTATTGTACACCGTCTTATCGATCCCCACTTCGACGTAGGTACGTTCCTCTTCGACAACAACCTCGTCGAGCTGTCGGGTGTCGGGCTGCAGGGCGATCGAACCCAGATCAGCCGATCCATCACCTGAAGTGAGATCCACGTCATCGATCCGCATCTTTTCATATCCGACAAAGCTGACCTCGACGTAATACGTCGCCGGCCGAAGGCCTTCGATTTCGAAGCCCCCGTTCTGGTCGGTGACGGCACCCGTTGCGAGGCTCGAATCGGCTTCGAACCAGAGGGCAACGGTGGCCGACGCGATCGACTCATCCGTCTCGGCATCGATTACGGTTCCGGAGACGGATGCCTGATTGGCGCCGGACGGACTTCCCTGTTGTTGGGCGAGCGCAGTCTGGGAAAGCAAAAGACCGGCCAACGCGAGCCCGATCGTAAATCTCCGGGCGGTGCCAGCTAAGTCGAGAGCCGAGCAAACCGTATGCCGGGCAATACCAGTGATATGGGCGATACCGATGTGCCTATGCATCTCTGTAAACCGAATTTGTACGGGTGCGGCGAGTTGTTTCGTTCGCCTGGGGATATGAATTCCCCTGGTCCCCGGCTGATTCGGAGAATTGAATGGAGTGCACGCACGTGTTGCAGATTGCATCCGGCGGCGTTTGACGCGATTCGAATCCACTCGCGTTACAACTTTCGCCGATTCTGTTCGCTCGTGCAAGAAGGCAAAACCGGCTGCGCTGCCGATCGATCAGGTCGGATCCACGGAACGATAGGCCTCGATGACCGCCTGCTCACCCGCGCGTCCGGACCTGGAGTTGCCGTGTTCCATTCCGAGGATTCCGTCAAATCCTTTTCCATGGATGTGCTCGAAGATGTTGGCGTAGTTGATCTCTCCGGTGGTCGGCTCGTTGCGCCCGGGGTTGTCGCCGATCTGGAAGTACGCGATTTCGTCCCAGGTCCTGTCGATATTCGGGATGAGATTTCCTTCGGTGATCTGCTGGTGATAGATGTCGAACAGGATTTTGCATGACGGGCTATCGACGGCCCTGCAGATCAAATATGCCTGCGGAGAGCCGGTCAGAAACTGGCCGGCATGATTTGTCCACCAGTTCAAAGGTTCCAGCACCATCACGAGGTCGTGCGGCTCCAGGATCTCCGCCGCCCGCCGAAGCGCATCGACAACATTCGCCGTTTGATAGTCTTGCTCCTGGCCGAGTGCCACGTGGCCCGGTACCACCGTCATCCATTTCGCATTGACTCGCTTTGCCACGTCGACGGATTCCCGAATCTCGTGGAGAAACTCGTCACGCTTCTCTACGTCGCCCGAAGCCAGATTCGCCTCCTGCCAGTGTATCGTGTGTGCGACGAAGACGCCCATCCGCATGTCTCTCCGTGTCATCTCCGCCGCGATTGTCTCTTGTTCGTGGACCGACCGGCCCTTCATCCCGTTATCTTCGAGCGACCGAAAACCGGCCTCGTTCATGAATGCGATTTGATCGACCAGATCATCGCCCGCTTGCGCGCTGAACATGCCGAAATGCGGAGCGAAGTCGAGCGTAAACGCCGCGTTAGCGGCGGCTCCAGCGGGGTGCAGATGCTGCTGCCCACTCATTGAAGACGCTGCGGTGCCACCGAGTGCGGCGAACGGCGTAGTCGCGGCCCCCGCGGCCGCAAGTGACGATAGGAATTTGCGTCGATGCATACTTCAGTACATTGAACCATGAGGGAGGCAGAGCAAGCGCACAAAGTACGAATGATGAGCATACTTCGTATAATTTGAACAGCGAGGACGAGCAAAATCGCGGATTGCACGCGTTGTGGGTTGAAAGTTACGGCCGTGCTAATCATATTCCTTTTTTCGATGAAGACCTCTCGCTACACTGTAGTACCAGGCTCCGCTCCTCAGTTCCATCCGCCTCCGGTGGAGCGGACCGCATTTCGTGACGCTCTGCCGATCTACCGCCTGCGATTCCAAAGCGCCCGTACGTTGCCCGCACTGGTCTGCGCGGCGCTGTTATCCACTGTGCTCGTCTCCTCCCCCGCCGCCCAGCCCGTCGATGCTGAGGATGGACCTGCCCCTCCCACGGCCCTGCGATCCGGTATCGAAATCGAACATTTTGCCGTCGCTGCGCCGATGAGCGTACGCATCGAGCGCGATCCCGTCGGCGGCAATCTTCACTACATCACGTTCGACGGGGACGTCTACGAGATCCGTGTCGAGGAGAGTGGCGAGCCGCGGAGCGTGAAAATCGCCACAGCCGAGGACCATGGTATCATCCGGCTTCAGGGGATGGCGTTTTTGGACAGCACACTGTATCTGACCGGCAACATCCCCGTGAACGATGCGAAGGGTACGCGCGGTCGGCTCGTGCGCGGAACGCTCGATGGCGAAGATAACGACGACGGCGCGCGTACGTGGTCGACCGTATTCATGACGGAAGAGATCGGGAGCACGAAGACGACGTTCGACCACGGCTTCAATGGCTTAACCGTCAGCCCGGACGGTGCGTATCTCTTCGTAAACAGCGGCGCGCGCACCGATCACGGAGAAATCCAGGACAATGACGGCGAGTATCCTGGTGCCCGCGACGAACCGCTGACGGCAGGCGTACTCCGCATCCCTGCGGATGCTCGAGATCTCCTGCTGCCAAACGACCTGGACAAGCTCACTGACGAGGGATATTTATTCGCACGGGGAATCAGGAACGGATTCGATCTCGCCTTCGCGCCGAACGGACACCTGTTCCTCGTTTCAAACTCCGGCGACTATGATCATCCGGAGGACATGTTCTGGATCAGAGAAGGCCACCATTACGGATATCCCTGGGTCATGGGGGGCATAGATAACCCGCAGCAATATCCAAATTTTGATCCGGATCCCGAGAAGGATCCTTTCCTGAATCCGTATAGTCATGCGTATTCCGTCGGCTATTTCGAAAATGATCCGACCTTTCCACAACGACCTGACGATTTGGTGATTACGCCATCGGTGGCGAATATCGGTCCGGATGCGAATTTTTATCGTGATCCCGAGACAGGGGTCGTGCGGAAGGGCGACGAGACCGGAGTCGCTGTGGGTACCTTCACAGCCCACCGATCTCCGCTCGGGCTCGTGTTCGACCACGATGACGAGCTCGGGGCCGGACTTCGTGGCGATGGGCTCATGCTGAGCTGGACCGACGGTGAACGTTCGAGTCTGATGGGCCGTATATCGAAGTTGGGGTCCGACCTGATGCATCTGGAGCTCTTCTACAGTCCGTCATTCGACAACTACATCGTGCAGTCAACCCGCATTGTCGAAGGATTCAACGGACCGACTGATGCAGAGCTCGTCGGAAATATCCTGTATGTTATCGAATACGGCGGCAGCAGCGCAAACATCTGGAAGCTGACGCTGCCGGCAGCGTCCGGCGCCGGCGTTTCTTCGCGCGCAGACCCGCGAAGCGGCGAGTGACCTCCTCGGAAGCACGAACTTCTAACCTTCTCTCTACAACCGAGAACGCAAATGGCTAATCAGCAGACGAATCGAAGATCCTTTTTCTCGAAAGCCGGTGCATTCCTTGCCACGTTCGGAATCGGCGCCGTGACCGCCCGCACCGGCAGCGCCGCTGCTTCAGATGCCTCGACCACAGCATCCGGAACGACATCCGCTGCATCATCGCCGGCGTCGGGACATTCAACGCCGAGCTCGGCGAATGAATCGGCACAGAAATCCGCAAAAAAGGTGGTCGGAACCGTCGTAAAGCACGATGACGAACCGCTGTTTTCAGGCTCCGTCGTGCACGGCGGTCTGGTCTATATTGCGGGGAAGGGCGCACACTTCGACGGCGACATCAAGGCACACACGGACCACGTGCTGAACGAGCTCGAAAAAGAGCTGGAAGAAGCGGGGTCGTCGATGGAAAACGTCCTGAAAGTGAACGTCTATCTCCATGACATCCACGACTACACGGAAATGAATGACGTGTACCGCGGCCGGTTCGGCGATGAGCCGCCGGTGCGCACGACGGTCGCCTGCTTCGGCGGCGTTCCCGGAGACTCTCTCGTTGAAATCGACTGCATCGCGGCCCTGAACAGTTAGGCTCCGACGCCAGGCCGATCGTTCATCCGGTTTATTTCAGACCCCAATGCTCGTCACACGCCCATACATCTCCAATTTGCCATGTTGAATAGACGAATCGTCCTCCAGCG
>CAZKNF010000047.1:0-4620 GCA_964554105.1 uncultured Rhodothermales bacterium
CCGGGCATGCGCATCAACCTGATGCCGCTCTACGCGTGGTACATCCTCGTCGTGGCCGGCATGATCCTCTTCGCCTTCCCGCCGCTCATCGCCGGCGATATCATGCTCGAGGTCGAGCGGGCGTTCGACTGGCCCTTCTTCGACGTCGACCGCGGCGGCGATCCGATTCTCTGGCAGCACCTGTTCTGGATATTCGGCCATCCCGAAGTCTACATCGTCTTTCTGCCGTCCATCGCACTCATAGCAATGATCGTCCCGACCTTCGCGCGGACCCCCATCGTCGGATACGGATGGGTCGTTCTCGCCGCGGTCGGCACGGGATTCATCAGCTTTGGATTGTGGGTGCACCACATGTTCACCACGGGCCTGCCGGGCATCTCGCTCGGATTGTTTTCGGCCGCATCTGAAGCCGTGGCGATACCCACAGGCGTGCAGATCTTCTGCTTCATCGCCACGCTGATCGCGGGCCGCGTGGTGCGGTCGGTGCCCATTCTGTTCATTTTTGGAGGGCTTTCGATCTTCATCCTAGGCGGCATGACGGGCGTCATGGTTGCACTCGTGCCGTTCGATCTGCAGGCGCACGACACCCACTTCGTCGTCGCGCATCTTCACTATGTCCTGATCGGAGGGACGGTCTTTCCGATCGTCGCGGCCTTCTACTATTACTTCCCGGCTGCGACGGCGAAAAAGCTCTCGGAGCGGCTCGGACGGATCGCTTTCTGGTTGATGTTCGTCGGCTTCAACATCGCGTTTCTTCCAATGCACCTGACCGGCCTGCGGGGAATGCCGCGGCGGGTCTTCACCTATCAGCCCGAGCTCGGATTCGATCTGCTCAATCTGACGTCGACCGTGGGCGCCTACGTGCTCGCGGCGGGATTCGCCGTGTTCCTGTGGGACGTTCTCCGTCCGAAGGGTAAGCAGCCGTACTCGGAGCGTAATCCGTGGAACGCGGGAACGCTCGAGTGGCTCGCCGAAATGCCGAGCGAACCGTGGGGTACACGGTCGATTCCGGAGATCGACGGCCGCTATCCGATCTGGGATCAGCCGAATCTAATTCGCGACGTCGACGAGGGCCGGTTTTTTCTTCCGGATGCGGAGGAGGGAAAGCGGGAGACGATCGTCACGACGATGATCGACGCGCAGCCGCAGCAGTGCCTCCGCGTGCCGGGTCCCTCGTTTCTGCCGTTGATCGCCGCCGTGTTTACGGGTGGATTCTTCATCCTGTCGACCTTTCACCTGTGGGTTCCAGCCGTCGCCAGTGCCGTGATCGCGTTCGGGACGATCCTCCGCTGGCTCTGGACCGGCACGTCCGTGATCCCGGAAAAGCCCGAGAAGCCGGTCGGCCTCGGCTTCACGCTGCCGCTTTACGGCTCCGGCTCGACGGCGGTCGGTTGGTGGGCGATGTTCATCACGATGCTGGGTGACATCACCGCCTTTTCGGCCATCATATTCGGATACTTCTTTTTTTGGACCGTTCACGAGGAGTTTCCGCCGGACCTCCTGCCCGATCCAGGTGTGGCCTGGCCGGTAATCGCCGCGGTTATATTGTTGTGTGCATGGGGATTGACGATTCTTGCGCGGCATCTCAACCGGACCGATCGCGCAGGCGCGTACTACGCCGCGTTGTCGCTGGCTTCGCTGCTGGCGCTCGCCGGCGCGGCCGCGCTGATCGCCGGTCCGTACACGGCCGGAATGGATCCGACGACCCACGCCTACACAGCCATCGTGTGGCTGCTCGTCGTGTGGACTGCCCTCCACGTGTTCGTGGGGGCGTTGATGCAGGTCTACTGTCTCGCCCGCCGAATGGCCGGGCGCATGACGGCGCGCTACGATGGGGACATCGGGAATGTCACACTGTACTGGCACTTCATGGCGCTGACCGTCACCGTCACCGTCGCGGTGATCGCGGGATTCCCGTTTGTGGTGTGATCGCGTGACGATGCGCCATTATCGACGATGCGCCATTAACTGAGTATACGATGAATATCCACCAGGCTCTCGAGTTGACAGGCTTCCCCGACGACTGAAATGGTTCGCCACCCCGAATATCGCGAAAACTTCTGGATGCTGGTCGCCGCACCGCTGATCTGGGCTGCCCATTTTCTATTGAGCTACGTCACGGCCGCGATCTGGTGTGCAAAGGTGGGCGGATCTCTGGGCGAGGTCCGGACGGCGATCGCGGTTTTCACAGCCGTCGCGCTGGCGGGTATCGGCTTCGTCGGGTGGCGAGGGTACCGCCGGCATCGGCTCGATTCCGCCGCCGTCCCTCACGATACCGACAGCCCGAAAGATCGGCATCTGTTCATGGGTTTTGCGACTCTGCTCCTCTCTGGATTGAGCGCCGTGGCGACGATCTACGTCGCACTGACCGCCCTCTTCGTTGAATCCTGCTACTGATGCGCCTCACATTCGCGATCATAGGATTTCTCTTGCTCGGCGCCATCTGGATGGGGCCGCTGCCTGAGCTCGCGCGAAGTTCATTCTCAGCGCACATGGCGATGCATATGGGAGTGGTGGCCGTGGCATCGGCGTTCATCGCGCTCGGAATCGCCGGCGGAAGGTACGATCCCGTGGATCGCCTGCCGATTTCGTTCTCGCCGATCGCAGCCTCCGTCGTCGAGCTGGTCGTCGTGTGGACGTGGCACGCGCCGGCGCTGCACCATTTCGCCCGCAGCAGTACATTCGGACTCGTCCTCGAGCAGGGCATGTTCCTTCTGGCGGGATTGTGGTTGTGGATCGCGGCGTTCGGGGGCGGCCGTGCTTCGCCGGCGGCCCTCGTCGGCTCGCCGATCCGGCATCCTCAGGCTGCGTCGGTCGGCGTGCCTCGACAGGATGCTGCGGATCGTACGGAAGGGATCATCGGGACGAGGGGCCGCCGGGCCGCCGGCATCGTCGGGCTGCTCCTCACGTCGATGCACATGACCCTCCTGGGCGCACTTCTCGCACTCACGCCGCGGCCGCTCTATCAGCATCTCGGGGGTATGGGCGACATTGGGGGCATTGGCGGCATCGTAGGCATCGCCGGAATAGGCGTCTTGAGTCCGCTGGAAGATCAGCACCTGGGCGGTGCGATCATGCTGCTCGTCGGGGGGATCGCGTATCTTGCCGGAGGATTGTGGTTGACTGCCGGATTGCTGCGCTCGTCCGCGGTTACCGGAGAGCCCCGGGATCGAGATGCTGCGGCGGGCCGGAGCCGTCCGCGAGGCTCGCTCAGGCCTGAGCCGGAGGGAAGGCTATGAAGCAGATCCTGAAGAGCATATTTTTCGCCGCTGCTGGATTCCTGGCCGCACGCGGTGTGTTCGGGCGACGGCGTGCCGTGCATGCGGACCCATCGACAGCCGAGCTCCCGCCATCGAGACGTGACGAAATCAAGCGCTTCCTGAAACGTCTGGCGATGCTCGTGCCCGTGTTCGTCCTCCTCGGGTTTCTCGTTGCCGCCTCCGGCATCATCCCGATCACCGCGAGTTCCGGTCACTGGGGAATTACGGCCTGGTTTCTGGAATTCTCGAAATCCAGGTCGTTTTCGACACACTCGCTGGGCATCAAGACGCCTCCGCTCGACGATTCGACGCTCGTCCTGAAGGGAGCGGGCCATTACGAGACGGGCTGCTTGCCTTGCCACGGCGGGCCGGGGCGGGAGGCGCCGCGAATCGCACGGCAGATGACGCCGGTTCCACCGCGCCTTCCGGAGGTCGTGATCAAGCGCGCGCCCAGGGAGCTCTTCTACGTCGTGAAGCACGGCATCAAGCTCACCGGGATGCCCGCGTGGCCGTCGCTCCAGCGCGATGACGAGGTGTGGGCCATGGTAGCCTTTCTGCTGACGCTTCCGGACTTGGATCCGGAGCAGTATCAGGCCCTCGTGTTCGGCGAGCTCGATACCGGGGATGGGCAGGATGCCGAAAGCCTGGATTCCGACGAAACTGACTTCGCCGACCAACAGGATCCCGACGAAACTGACATCGCCGACCAACAGGATCCCGACGGAATAGAAGCCGCCGAAGAGCAGGATGTCGACACCACGCTCGCTGAAAGCGCGCCTCTCCAGGGGCTCGTGTATCCCGAGGAGATTCCGCCGGCGGTATCGGATCGCTGCGGCCGGTGCCACGGAGAAGATGGCACAGGCCGTGGCGTCGGCGCTTTTCCGAAGCTTGCCGGTCAGCGCTCGGAGTATCTCTTTGCCACGATGCGTGCCTACGCCGATGGTGATCGCAACAGCGGCATCATGCAGCCCGTTGCTGCGGGTCTCGGCGAAGAGGAGATGCGCGAAATAGCGCTGTTCTACAGCCGGCTGACGTCAGTGTCGCAAATCCCGCTGTCCGACGACGATGAGGCGGCCCGCATGCGAGGCGAACGCATCGCTTTCGACGGCATCCCCCGCGAGCGGGTGCCGTCCTGCGCCGACTGCCACGGCCCGGGCGGGGAGCCGAAAAATCCATTCTATCCGCTCCTGGCCGGACAGTACGCCGATTACATCGAGCTGCAGCTCGATCTGTTCAAAGACGAGCGGCGCGGCGGATCGCCCTACGCGAATCTAATGCATCCGACGGCCGATGATCTGACGGCGGATCAGATGCGAGATGTCGCCCTCTTTTACGAATCACTGAGCACGTCCGACCTCGA
>CAZKNF010000047.1:4720-22070 GCA_964554105.1 uncultured Rhodothermales bacterium
GTCAGAGCTCCGTACGCGGAACAGCCATCCAGAACAGTGATTCGGAGAAATGATCCAGCAGAGCAGAGGTACACTCACGTGAAGACGACTAACGAGAACCCGACCGTCCACGGTCTGCATCACGTCACCGCGATTGCCGGCGACGCCCAGGAAAATCTGGACTTCTACGTGGGCGTGCTGGGCATGCGCCTGGTCAAGAAGAGCGTCAACCAGGATTCACCCGGCACCTATCATCTATTCTTTGCCGACAAGGCCGGCTCTCCCGGCACGGATCTCACCTTTTTTCCGTGGCCGAATAGCCCCCGGGCTCGTCCCGGTGTAGGGCAAATCGTCGAGGTGCCGTTCGGCATTCCGACGGGCAGTCTCGGATACTGGCAGAGCCGTCTGGCGGATTACAACGTGGATGTGGGCGACGTCGAGACGCGATTCGGCGAGACCACTCTGCCCCTGGAGGATCCGCATGGCCTCCGCCTTGCGCTCGTCGAGACGGACGATGAACGGGACTTCGTTCCGTGGGAGGACAGTCCCGTTCCGGCCGAATATCAAGTACGCGGCATGCACTCGGTGCGGATGTGGCAGGAGGAAATCGAACCGACGGAGACACTGCTGACACAGGTCATGGGCTTCGAAAAGCTCGGTGTGGACGACGACGGCTGGCATCGCTACGGCGTAGCCGGCGGAGGCTCCGGCCGCCTCGCCGAGCTGAAGGTGATGGCGGACGAAGGACGCGGCAGCGGCGGCGCCGGCGGCGTGCATCATGCGGCCTGGCGCGTGCGCGACGACGAGGAGGAGAACGCCGTGCGATCGCGTATCCAGAATGCGGGCCTGCGCCCGACCCAGCCGATCGATCGGTTCTGGTTCAAATCGGTGTACTTCCGCGAGCCCGGAGGCGTGCTCTTCGAGCTTGCCACCGATGGGCCGGGATTCGACCGGGATGAGGATTCCGATCACCTGGGCGAAGAGCTGATCCTCCCTCCGTGGCTGGAACCCCAGCGCGCGGCGATCGAAGACGCCCTTCCGACGCTCGAGATGCCGAAGGTCGCGTCGCGGTAGCAGGCGAACACGAGCTGTATTCAGGCGGCCTTATTCGCCGACCTTCCTGAGCGGCCAGATCGCTACCTTTAAAGCCGCCGCCTGGCCGTGAAGCAGCGGGTCTCCGTCCGGCGCCGGCAGTCCGTGGGATTCTACCATCGTCGACGAAAAGGAATGCAGTTCCACCCGCTCGAGCGGCCACGGCGTATGGTGGATGCGCGCTCGATACAGGCCGTTGCTCCGGCGGGCATACAGACAGTACCGCTCGATCAAGAAAAACTCCAGCGTTCCCGGCTGCGCCTCAGGTAAGATCTCGCCTCCCGACCACGAGGCCGCGAAGCGGGCCGGCGGGGCACCCGGATGGAGGCGCCGCGAATAGAATCGCACGTCCCGGTTGCGCACTTCGGTCTCCATTCGCGCGTAGAAGTAGGGCAGCGCGAATCCGACGCGCGCCCCGATGACCGCCAGAATATTGCTCGCATCGAGTGACAGAAACCATACTCCAGGCACGCCCTCGAAGTGGACGTACGTGCGGACGTTGAGCTCGAGTGAAGACGGCTTGATCGGCAGCGAGGGCGTCATCGCGGGCCGGATATCGGGCATCGAGAACGGCGTGACACCGATCCACGCCTGCCCGTCAAACGTGTCGATGGTGAGATCATCCGGAACTACGGGACGAAGGACAGCCTCCGGAACCGGCCAATGCATGAATAGAAGCTTGTCCCAGGTCTGATATCCCACCGGCTGGCGATCCGGCCGCTCGCGGATCGATAGACGGTCGATTTCTGGCGTCTCTCCGTTCATCTTCTCACCCTTCCCGCTCATTCATGGTCCGTCGATTAGATAACCGTGTTCGCGATGTAGAGTTCGGATTCGCAGAAGGAAGGCCGCAGTTTGGAATCCGGCACGTGGTGGGGGATTTGCGGCTGCCGGGGAAACAATCATCAATGCATCCGTTTATTTGACGACGCAGTTTTTCACGCTGAATCGTGCCGGCGTCGACCTGACGGCCGGCTGGCTCGAAGCGCTATCTGCGTCGTAGCTCGAATCACGTCGAAACAACAATTCTTATCAGATGAGCGCGGAACGAAATGCTCCCTGTCCGTGCGGCAGCGGGCTCAAGTACAAGCACTGCTGCGAAGGTAAACAAAGCGGCTTCGCTATGAGCCGCTGGAGCACGGCGATCGCCGCAATCGTACTGCTTGCGGGGCTTATTATCGCCGCGATGTCCTTCTCCCAGGGCGGCGATTCAGGCGCAGAGCCACCGCCGGGACCCGCCCCGGCCGGACAGGTCTGGTCGCCGGAGCACGGTCATTATCATTAGCACACCCATTATCCTTGGCACTCAGGGGGCAGGAGAAGCGGCCGGAGAACGTCGTTAGCGGATTGCGAAGTTTTACTCCCGCGCCGCTCGGAGAAAGGCGATGAGATCGGCGAGCTGCTGCGGCTCCAGATCTTCGGCGGCCTCGAAAGGCATCAACGATCGTTCCGCCTGCCGGATTCGAGCGATTCGGCTTCGCAGTACCGGCTGGTCGCCGTCGAGATTTCGGAATGTGATCGTGCCCGGACCTTCAGAGACGATCCGCCCTGAGACGATGGAGGAATCGGACAACTCCGCGACATAGGCGGCGTAGGAGCCTGGTATAGCGCGGCTCGGCGCAACGATCGCTTCGAGCAGCTGTGCTCTGCTCTTGTTGCTTACGCCGAGCAGATTCGGGCCGACCGCCGCCGGGGTCGGAAGATGACAGGACGCACACCGCGCATAAAAAACGCTGCGACCCGCGTCTGCGTCACCGGTCAGCGAAAGTACGGCGTCACGATCTGTGAGCACGCCCTCACGATCTACAGATAGTCTTCCCCGATCTTCAACGACGGCGCGCGCCGGAGCTTCTTGAAATACGGTGGCGGCGCGGCGTCGGATTGCCGCACGCGGATTATCGAGCAACCGCAGGCGAACCTGCGGATCCGCCGTCCCCGGATCGACCAGTCCAGCTTCGCTGGCAGCAAGCAGACTGCCCGTCCAGGCCACGCGGCCTGCAAGAATTCTCATGGCTTGCAAACGCCCGCTTGCGGTTAACTGCGCCCAGTTTGAAAGGATGAGGTCCGCGACCTCCTCTTCAGCAAATGTGGATAATACGCGCAGCGCGGCGCTCTGCAGATGTGGCGTGCCGTCGAGAAGCGTATCCAGGACCGGTTTCACATTCGCATACGCGCCGCCGGCCAACCTGTCTGCGGCGTCCACGCGTTCACCCACCGTGAAAGCGGGATTCAATGAGGCCGCGGCGGCCATCGCAGCGCGTTCGGGAAGGAGGATCCGGTCGGCGAGGCCCTGAAGCGCGGCGCGAAAGCTCTTCTTTTCGGACTGCTGGTCGAGCGATACGGCGTCCGCCTCGCCTACCAGGCTGAGCAGCACGTCCTCCACCTCGGGTAGGTCCAATCGACGGATTCCTGCCAGTTTGAGTCCGGCCGATAGTCCGTCCGCAGCCGCTGCGCGGAATGTCGGCCGGGAGCGCAGAGCGTCGGTTGCCAACTGATTGATCAACCATTGGATATCATCCGGATTGGCGCCGGCGCCGATCACGGAAGCGAAACCATGAAGGAGGTCGGAGCCTGCCCCCCGAAAGAGTATCCCGTCGTCAAGCAGCCGCGCGAGTAGCGGAGCGTGGGTTCGCGGATGCGCCGTCAAGACGGCGGTGATCGGCCACGGGTCGCTCATGTTCGAAACCGCGTAGGAAGTCAGGGCATTCACCGCGTCCTCCACAGGCAGCGAACCGGCGGTGAGGGCCGCCTGAAAACGCACACCAGGATGTGGATGGCCGATGAGGTGGACGACGTCACCGGCGAGCGCCGGATACGCCTCCGCCAGAAACAGCGCGTGCTCGAGCACCTCGGGGGCAGGATCATCCAGCGCAGCATCCACGACGCCTTCATCTAGTGCGCCCAGGCTCTCGAGCACATACAGCGTGTGAATGCGCGAGGCAGGAAGCTCGGCGCTCGAGGCCACTGTGCGCAGAAGCGGGATAGCCGACGTATCCTGCCGTTCGATAAGGAGCCGATGAGCCGCCAGGCGCCACCACTGATCGGGGTGCGCAAGCATCTGGACGAGGCCTTCGGCATCCGCATGTCCCGGCCGCACGGGCGGCGTCTCGGAAACGTGGTCGCGGTGCCGGACGCGATAAATGCGGCCCTGGGCCGTCCCGCTGTAGAAGTCGATCGAATCCCGGATCGCCTCCGGAATGTATTCGGGGGACTCGATGAACTCTCGATACATGTCGATCACGTACAACGATCCGTCCGGCCCGGTTGTAACGTTCACCGGCCGAAACCAGGGATCCGTCGAAACCAGGAACTCGCGATCCGATTCATCCGACGCCCGGCTCGCCGTAAACGAAACGCCGTCGTTGCTCAGCACGTCGCGGTGCACGAGATTCGCGGCGACCTCTCCTACAAATAGATCACCTTCGTATCGATCTCCCAGTCCCGATCCCAGCAAAATCACGCCGCCGGATACGCCGGTGAAATGCCCCTCGAGGTGCTCGGTCCAGCCCACCTGCTCCGCTTCATAACGCCGGCTGCGGATGTCGGTGCGGGCGACGCGCCAGTCCTGCGGCGACGTGGCCTGGTAGACGCTCAGGCCATGATCGGAGATGTCCTGGACCGAGGAGCGCGCCGGAAGAAGCGGATTGCGCTCCAGGTACTCTCGAACGAGGACGACGTGCCGAACGTGCACCGTGTTGTGCATGATGAATCGGCGTCCGGCTGCGTCGAAAGCCTGGCCGAACTGGGCGGGTCCGGACGCCGCTTCGTAGGCGGTTCCAACCATTCTGAAACGAAAATCCGCACCTAGGACGGCGGCGCAGGGGGCTTCCGCAGGCGACGGAAACATGACGGGACATACGTCGCCGGGCTGGCCGTCGTTTGCCACGTAGATCCAGTTGTCGAGTGCAAGACGAGGACTCGAAACGATGTGCTGAGGATTCGTGAGCGCGAAGCCCGTGAATAGCGTCTGCCGGTGTTCGGCCCTGCCGTCTCCGTCCCGATCGCGCAGAAACAGAATGTTTGGAGCGGCCGTCACGATGAGACCGTCCATCCACGGCTGCATGCCCGTGAGATTAGCGATTTTGTCGGCAAACACGACCGAGCTGTCGATACGCCCGTCGCCGTCCGCATCCTCGAGAAGGCGGATCCTGCTGCGCGGCGGGTGTTCCGACGCCGGATCCGCCGGATAATCCAGCATCTCCGCCACGAACGCGCGGCCGTACGCATCGAAAACCAGGTCGACGGGATCCCGGACGTGAGGCTCCGCCGCGAAGATATCGATGCGCAACGTCGTGTCTATCCGAAAGTCGACGCGTGCTGCTTCCGGCGACAGAGGTCCGGATATTTCATCCGGCTGCTCACCCGCAGACGCATCTTCTGCTCCACCCGCATCTCGAGTCGATGTGGATGCAGTGCACCCGGAGATGATGAGCGTACCGATCAGCAGCGGCGCGAGTAGGGCGCTGCCGCGCCCGGCATCCCACCGAAAACCCTCCCGACAGATCATGAAACTCCACCCCTGAATTCGGAGCAGCTTTCAACTCCGAGCTCCGAACTACAAATTTCGAATTCCGAACCTTGAACCTTAATCGCCCATTACAACACCTCCTGCCCCAGCGCGATTAACGCGTCGACGAGGATTGCCTCTGCCTCCGGGGCGAATTTCGACACCCCGGGCTCGTAGCCGCCGAAGCGATACGAATCCGACGTACAGAAGTAACCGTGGGATCCGTTGGCATAGCCCACCACCATCACGCGCAGGTTCTCGTGGGCGAGGGCGTCCTCGACCTGCGAGTTGTATTGGATGAACGGCTCGCCGGGAATGGTGAGGAACAGGGAGCGCCCCACGCGAACCGCCTGGATCTCTATCGAGAAGGACTCGGCATCCTTGCCTGGAAGCTCCACCATCCGCGTTTTCGCCATGATGTCGAGCTCGGTCTCGCGCTGAGAGACGGCGCCGCGGCTGGCCGCTCTCGCAGAGGCCTGCACCACCGAAGCCCCGACATCCCGTCCCACCCATTCCAGATCGGCGTCGTCGCCGCTGCGAAACCCGTCTGCGGAGGGAAGATTTGGGCGGATGTTCGCGCCTGCGCCGGATAGATAAAGAGCAGGCGCCCCTCCGTGGACATCTTCGATGAAGTGCTGCGCGAATCCGGGATAATCCGCCGTGATCTCCAGGTTCTCATTGCGAAACACGTTCGCGTGGCAAGCCACGTGAAACAAGATCGCCACCGTTTCCCCACCGTCTGCATCGACCCGAAAAACACGAGCCCGCCGATCGTTAGGACCGGCCGCATTGGGTTTCATCTCCGCCACACCCTCGTCGTTCAGAAGGCGGCGGTTTACGCAGGATGTGATGTCCTCATCTGCATAGCCAAGGGTCACAGGGCGAGTCTGCGCGGCGGACGCCTCGACCAGCCCCGCCACTTTGTCGGCCACGATTCGGCCATAAACTGTGGCGGCGTCGAGCCTGGGGGCGCCGTGCGTATGGGAGGCATTCACGAGGATGTGATCCCCGGGGATGCCGGTCCGCTCGCCGATTGCCTCGCGGATCAGTTGCGTCTCGGTCTCGCCGACGTCGATGAGATCTAGGGTTACGATAGCGACGCGCGCCGCACCGTCATCGAAGACGAGCACCCCCGCCCGAAGCGGGTCCTTGATGCCGGTAGACGGCCCCGTTCGATCGCCGAACCCTGCAAGCGGCGTCCCGATGGGCGGCGTGATGTCGATCTTACCCGCGGCCGCGCGCAGATTGGATGCCGATGGTTCATCGCTAGAAACCTGTGCATACCCGGATTCCGGATAAGCCCAGAAGAAAACGAGCCAGAAGAAAACGAGCCGGAAAAAAACGAGGTCGCGGAGTAGGTGGATGCGCATCGGTTCAGATGGTCGGCACACGTCGATGTCCTCGACGGACCGGGGCGTGTGAGGGGAACGAGAGGATCGGCAGTCTTCACTCATAATAAGAAACGTATTGCAAGATCCTGTAACCTTCGTCTAAACGGTCGGACGGGACGAATCAACAGGGGACCTCGGCGTTATATTCTGTAAGGCTTTCGATAGAATGCGGAAGCGGGAATTAATCTTGCAATCAACCAGACAGGAGGGAAGTATGACGCCGAAGAATCTGGAAGACTTGTACGTCCATCAACTTCGCGACCTTTACAGCGCCGAGACTCAGATAATCGAAGCGCTGCCGAAGATGAAGAAGAAGGCGACGAATCCACAGCTCCAGAAGGCATTCGATGTCCATCTGGAGGAGACAAAGCAGCAGAGAGCGCGGCTGGAGCAAATATTTGAACGCATGAATATTTCTCCAGGCGGACAAACCTGCAAAGCGGTCAAGGGGCTGATCAATGAGGCGGAGGAGTTCATCAATGATGCGAAGAAGCTCTTCGGAAGCGACTCGCCGACATCCGTGCTGGATGCCGGACTGATCGCCGAAGCCCAGCGGATCGAACACTATGAGATCAGCGGCTACGGCACCGTCGCCACATACGCGGAAACGCTGGAACTGCACGGGGATCATCAGCTGCTGTCCACGACGCTTCAGGAAGAGAAGAAGACGGACCAGTCGTTGAATGAGCTGGCCAAGACGATGGTCAATCCCGCGGCCGTGACGGCATAGAGCGTCCAGCGCCGAACGCGAAGCTTATCGCGTACCTTCATCGGATGCTTGATGTCGAAGGCCTGATTTCGGCGGAAGCCGGAAGACCAAAGGCTCCAGACGTCTGGTTCGGTCCGAAGTATCTCAGAAGTATCTGAGTCGCAGAAGCTCCAGAATCCTTCAGAACGGAGGGTTTCTGGGGCTTTCTGCGTTTATCTGACGATCGTGGCGAAGTATGGATTACAAGGCGCCCGGCCGATAGGCACGGCTGACGATTTTCCACTTCCCACTGCGGAATCGGTAGTAGGTCACGGCGGCGGGAATTCCCGTTTCGAGGAGGATGGCAATGTAGAGTCCTGCGATGCCCAGCGGGGTGACCGCTCCGAGATAGGCGACGGGCAGAGCGAAGGCGAAGAGGCCGATGATCTGGCCATAGAGCGGCCAGCGCGTGTCGCCGCTGGCGCGGAGGGGTCCCATCGAGCCGTTCGTCACGCCCCAGAGCACCACAGCAACGCACGTGATCCGTATCAGCATGGCGGCGGTGTGTACGATGTCCGGATCGTCGATGAACAGATGGCTGATCGGCCCGGCGAATGCGAACACGACGGCCGCCACCAACCCGTAGACGGCGACGGCGAATCGAAGCGTGTCGCGCGCGTATGCGCCGGCCTCCTCCTCCTCGTCGATGCCGAGGGCCTGTCCGACGAGGCTGCTCGACGCCAATCCGAATCCCCATCCAGGCGTATTCATCAGGTCGCGGAGGCGCAGTGCGATCACGAACGCAGCCACGACGTTCGGTCCGAAAAGACTGACCACCGCGAGCATCGGAAACTGGCCGCCGCTCTGGCCGATGTTCGTCAGCGCGAGCGGCGTAGAAATCTTGGTGAGATGGCGGGCAGTAGTCGAGCTCCACTGCGGGCCGGACCAGTCGATGCGGATCGGCAAGTCATCCATGAAAGGAAGACGTCCTGTGGTCAGTCCCCATCCGAACGCTGCGGCCGTTGCTACATTGGCCAGGAGCGTCCCGATGGCTGCGCCGACGACGCCGAGCTCGAGCACGAAGATGAATATGGCGTTGAGCCCGATGTTCGCCGCGGCTCCGCCCGCCCGGATGACCATCGGCGTCCATGCGTCGTTGGCGCCCACGAGCGTGCGGCTCGCGATCAGATTGAGCGCCACGAAAGGCATCGAGAGTCCGGCGACGCTGAGATAGCTTGCGCCGAAGGCGACCGCCTCTTCGCCGGAGCCGATCAGTCCGATGAGCGGTTCGGAATAGAACCAGAAGATCCCGACAAGGGGGAGCAGGACGGAGAGCGCCAGCAAGGCGCTGACCTTCACGGAGATGCTGATCTCGTCATGGCGGCCGGACGAAAAACGCTGAGAGACCAGACTGATCGTTCCGCCTGCGATGCCTCCGCCGATCATAAAGCCGAGCCCCCAGTACGGGATCGCGTAGCCGACGCCGGCAATGGCTGAAGCGCCCAGCGCGGTGCCGACCATCGCGACGTCCGCCGTCGACTGCGACATCCGAACCAGCCCGGTGACGATGCGCGGCCATGCCAGATTCGAAACACGCGTCGCTCGTGCAGCATCGATCAAGCCGAGACGGGCAAGAATCAGCCCCACGCCGCGGATCGCGGCGTGCACCGGTTTGAGCAACACATGCAGCATAAAACGTGGGTATTGATCTTACAGTCTTCACTCCTTGCAGACCGACAGATACCAATCCCGCCATTCAGACAAGGTTCGGCCGCGTTTCGATGGAAGGGGTTTCTGCCGCCAGACTTCACGTCCTGGTCATGTTTCCTTCACGCTCAGCTCTACTTCATCGCGAATACGCGGCGGGTGCTGCTGATCACCGCCGGCGCAGATCCGGAGAACATCAGCCGTGTGAAAGCATAATTTGAATCAGCGGCGATCGGCATCGCACCGCGGCACATTTCGATCAAAAGGTTTTGCAGAGCGGTCCTCTATGCTCATAACGCGATTGCCCCGGCCCGAGCTGCACTCGATCGTGCAGACACTCTGGGCGACGGACGAACGAGCCGCGCCTCGGCCTCCGGCATCGGATCGCGAGCGTGTCTTGCCGACCGGTTCGATGCACGTGGCGATCCGCCTTTCAAGTCCGCTGTGTGTTCTCGGCGACCCCTGCGATGCCGCCGCCGGTCGCGGCATCGATCACGCTCCGAACAATCTCGCCCGTCGCGAGATCGGATATGCGGTGATCGGCGGAGCACGCCCCGTGCCTTATGTGCGTGATATTTCCGAACCCGCACAATCGGTAGGTGCCCAGCTCCGGCCGGGTGCCGGTGAGGCCTTATTCGGCGCGCCCGCCGAAGAGCTTGCCGGACGGCACACGCCGCTCGATGATCTCTGGGGAGGCGCGGTCGCCGAAGTGCGGGAGCGACTCCTGTGGGCTGAATCCGCCGAACAGAAGCTGGATATCTTCGAATCCTACCTCGCGGCCCGGCTTCGACACTCCGCCGTGCTCCATCCGGTAGTCGCCTATGCCATCCGACAGCTAGCGACCACATCCGACATCGGAGAGGTGGTCCGGCAGACCGGCTGCAGCCACAGGCGCTTCATCGCTCTGTTTCGGCGGTCGGTAGGCCTGACGCCGAAGCTCTATTGCCGGGTGCTCCGGTTTCAGCGGTCGCTGAAGCGCCTGGCGCGCGAGCCCGCTGTGCCCCTGGTGGAGGTGGCCCTGGATGCAGGCTACAGTGACCAGCCGCACTTCAATCGGGACTTCCGAGAATTCGCAGGACTTGAGCCAGGTGCGTATCGCCGGATACTACCGTCGTCGCCAAATCATCTACCCCTTCCGGGATCCGCTCACCGTCCGCCGGTGGCGTAAATTTCGTTCAAGACGTCGGGTCCGGCCGGAGGTACATTCTGACGTTCGATCAATCAACGCCCGAATCTTGATGGAGGACGAGTCCTATGAAAACGCATGAGTTGTTCGCATATCTACACGTCGACGGTGCCGCAAAGGCCATCGACTTTTACACGGAGGCATTCGGCGCGCGAGAGACGTTCCGTCTCACCGAGCCGAGCGGACGGATAGGGCATGCTGAACTCGAACTGGGTGGAGCCACGCTGATGCTCGCGGACGAGTTTCCTGAATACGGCATCCGTGGGCCGCATGCGGTCGGCGCGACGACGGTTACCCTCCACTTGCACGTCGATGATGCCGACGTGATGATTCGGCGCGCCGTCGAAGCCGGCGCCGAGCTCGAGCGTGAGCCTGAGGACCACTTCTACGGGGAGCGGTCGGGCAGCGTTCACGATCCGTTCGGCCACAGATGGACCATCGGCCACAGCATCGAAGATGTTTCCCCGGCTGAGATGCAGCGCCGGTACACTGAGGCCATGCAGAATCAATGATCTCTTGGTCTCGACATCAGCCGTAAAGCGCGACAGTGAATTCCTGCGAAGGCTCGTCGATCGGGATGACGGCTTCACGCTGAGTCGACTCAATCACGTGCTGATGGCCAGGCCACTCGATTGCGACGAATCGGATTTCCGCCGCATCGGCATCGAGCGGCGGCATCCACCGCACTACGCCGGCCGCTTCGATCCGAAGGCGCAAGCCGGGAAGAAGCTCCGCCGGCTCGGCGTCGAATGATCCGAACTCGAGCGTGCGGAGCTGCCGCACCGGATACAGCGCAGCGTTTCGCAGAAGATCGGCGCTCAGCGGGAGGCTGTCATCCGACAGGCACAGCGTACCTCTTCCTGCCGCGTCGAGCTTGATACGCACGTCTGCTTCCGGCAGCGACAACAGAGCGTGTGAACGCATCTCGTCGGCTCCTGCGGATACGTGAACGTCGTACGATTTGCCGGCATGGGATCCGTAGATGTTGACAACCAGCTCGTCTGCCTCCGAAGCGAGAACGAATGCGTCTGCTCGACGCGTCTCGCCGTTGAACTCTGGCTCCTCATGAGAAGGCGTTCCCTCGGCCGGTGGTGTGACGAGCGAGAGCTCGATGATCCGCGGCTCTGACGTCCGCTCGCGTATGAATTGGTCGACCTGCGGAAGTGATTTGTCTTGCAGCGCATCGAATTCTTCGTAATAGACGGCGAAAAACTCGAAGATCTGCGCAGCCGCAGCGTCGTTCGAGATCAATGCCTCGACGTGGGCACGCTCGTCCGGCGCCAGTTCGTCCGGTCGGCGGGCGTACGTCGCAATCAGGTCTTCATCGCGTGGAGACATCGTACTTAGATGCCCATACGCACGGCCACGGCCGGAATCATCGGGTAGAGGGTCCGCTCTTCTCTTCGCCAGGTCGGCCCATCCTTCACGAGCCGCCAGTCTAATACATTTTCGCGATCGAGCACGTTTATGATCTCAGCGCGAAGTTGAAACACGGCCGGTCCCATGGACTGCGTATAGGCAAGGCTCAAATCCAGTTGATACAGAGGCGGTAAGACGTGAGCGCCTGGATCTCCCAGATCGAATGGGGGATGGAAACGCGTCCCTGCATCGTGTCCGAAATAGTCGTAGTAGGCTTGCCTGAAGCCCCACGGCCGTTGCCAGACTCCGTGCCACCGCGCGCTGAGGGCCAGTCCGTCCGCCGGCGTCCAATCGATAACCACTTCGAGCCGGTGAGGTTCGCTCCACGGGACTGGATGCCGGTCGCCTCCGAAATATGACGGGCTCTTCCGACTGGCGCGTCCATAGGCGTACCGCGTCTCAGCCCGCAGGTGCCGGGACTCTCGGGAGAGACTAACGCTTGCACCGTATGCGAAGCCCCGCGTCGAGACGAGGAACTCCATCTGTTGGATTGCCCCGCTCGCGAATGACG
Organism: uncultured Rhodothermales bacterium; assembly: GCA_964554105.1. Classification (GTDB taxonomy): domain Bacteria; phylum Bacteroidota; class Rhodothermia; order Rhodothermales; family VXPQ01; genus CAZKNF01. The sequence goes on from CAZKNF010000047.1 coordinate 17,201, forward strand.
ACGAGTTTGCCGGCGAATAGGCCAGCGCAAGGCCGTGCGCTTCATATTTCGCATATCCTTCCGCCCTGATCGCCCACTGCGATGTCGGCTTGAATACCATTTCCTGCGCGAGATGGTACGCCATCGGCGGACGCACCGTCGCATCGACAGGCAGCCATATACGGACGGCAGGCAGGAGCGTCCCGGCATTCAGCTTGCTCGCATCCGTCTGATTGAGGTACTGCCGGTACAGGCCGGCCGACATTCGAGCTGACCATGCGCCGAGGATGCCATCCGAACGGTCGAGTCGCAGGGCGGCTCGCGGCTCTGCGTACACCGTCCGAAGGGCATGCATATAGGTGAGACGTACGCCCAACTCGGTCTGGAGCGATGGTGACAGCCGAAGCCGATCTTCCGCATGTCCGGCCAAATACCACGTATCGGACACGTTGTGAACGGAGCTCTGAGTTCGATTCGTCGGCACATCCGCGCCTTCCTGCGGATCCACAGCGTGTTCGTCTCCGACGTCTTCGTGACGATCTCCGAAGAACACCGATCGCAGATCGAACCGGCTGTCGAGGAGTCCGCCCTCGGCACCCGCGATCACGTGATGCGGGCCGCGTGTATGGTCGACGCTGCCCTCGATCGCGAAACTCGAGACGCGGTTGCCGTCAGTTGCCGGAATCGTGGAAAGAGAAGCGAGTCGAGGAGAGCCGTTCTGAAGGACCACATCCAGGCTGTCGATCGCTTCGTGATCGTGCCGCAGACGATAGGTAGAGGCGCGGAGCTGAAGGCTTGCCAACGTTCGGCTGCCGACCACGGCATCATAGCGGACCTGCCCCAGTCGATTCTTCCAGGCATAGTCGTCGATCACCGTGAATTCGGCCGGACTGAACATCTCTCCGAGCGCATACCGCGAGTCGGAGAGCACGCCCCCGCCGAGCCGCTGCCGGCCTTCGTAGAAGGATGCCTGCAGGCTGCGAAGCGGACCGAAGCGAATACGCGCGGCAGCGTGCACGTCCGAATAATTCAAGGATGGACTGGCGGCCGAGCGCAGGAAGGAGGGCTCGTCGATGCCTTCTGCAGCTTCGGATTCCTCTATCGGTGCGAGGATCAGGAACGGATCCGGCCGGCTCCATCCTTCCAGCGTTTCCTGCAGGCGGGTAGGAGTGCGGATGTCCCACAATCCGATGCGAGTAGCGACCATCGCAGATATTCTCCGGGGCCCGTCGTCGCCGGGAGAGAGCCGCACGCGCGCGTTGAGACTGAAAGGATCGGCCTGCACGTCCAGGTCATTTACGTCGGCAAGAGCATGCTCGGCCCATGAGATGGCACCAATACGGCTGCCGTGCGCCGCCCCGAATCCCGCCTTGTGCACGGTGATCTTCTCGAGTGAAAAGCTGCTGAACGGGCCCACGAGGCCGGCCATGCTCCTGGGCAGGAAGACGGGGACGCCATCCAGCCGGAACTGATGTGCCCCGGCATCGCCACCCTGTACGTGCACGTCTGCGGTGACGTCGTTGAGGCGGACGCCTTGAAGCGTCCGCAGCTGGCGGAAGGGATCCTGCGCCTGCCCAGCCGCGACTCCGACCGGAGGGGCGGATGCATGTGCCACCGGCTGCCCGAGTGCATCGGAGGGCAGCCGCGATTCGATGCCGTCGACGACGACCGGCGTGATGAAGATCGATTCCGAGCGCAGCGAGGCCTCGGCCTGCACCTGCTCCCTCGGCGCCACGAATAGGGTGTCGCGCCACGTTCTGTAGCCGAGATGCGTCACCGTCAGAGTATACCTGCCCGGCAGCAGGTCTGGAAACGTAAATCGGCCGCGGTGATTGCTGACGGTGGCTAGATTGGCGTCGGCCAGGTGCACGTGTGAATCCGCGATCGGACTGCCGGTATCCCGATCGATCACGCGCCCGGCGACGAAGCCGCGCTGAGGCGTTACTTCCGTACTCTCCGTAAGCACGTACGTCCCGGAGGACAGCCTATAGAAATCAAGACCGCTCTCATCCAAAATGCATCGAAGCACTGCTTCCACTCCGATCCTCTCGGCCGCGCACGACGCCGTCCGTCCCCGCACCAGCGCCGGGTCGTACGAAACCGCCGTTCCCGTGGCATCCACAAATCGCTCCAGCGCTTCGTCGAGCGCGACGCCGCGCAGCGCAAGCGTGTAGTCTCGGTCCTGGGCGTACGTATCCACGGACGGCAGCAGAAGCAGCGCCAGGAAAATCAAGAAGGGTCCGGTCGCGGCGTTTTTCAGGTGGACTGGGTTCAGAGACTAAAGACTGATGATGAAAATTGAGGATATTTCTCCGTCGGAATACCTGATGACGAAGCGATGCCGATCAAATTGAAACTGATCCACCCGCCATCCTCCCGCCGTATAAGAACTGCGCACACGTCTTGCGCTACAACGAGACCACCTTTCCCATAAATAGAATGGTCCCGGTATTTCGCTCGCGGATCGAGAAGATAAACGGGCGATTCACGGTCATCGATACGGACGTGCCTCCGCATCCGGCACATTCTCGAATGGCCACGACCGTCACGGCGGCCGCCTCGGTGCCTTCTTCATCCACCTCCACGAAGGACTTGTGTTTCACATAGTCGATCCATAGCCCGCCTCCTTCACGGATCCGAGACAGATCGGCACGGCCCGGGTCGAAGGCGATCTCCATCCCAAGCGCACTGAGCACGTCGTTTAGCTCCTTCTCGTACTCGATCTTGAAGCGCGGCAGTTTCAGCGTGACGTCAGTCGTGCGGAAACGCCCCATCCAGTTGCTCCACGTTTCGGAGTCGAGCCGCGCGATTAGGGCGTCGATGTCTTCGCCCTCACGTGGAAGGATCACGGCCATGCTGTACAGGCTGTCGCCGTAAGGCAGATCCACCGCCTCGAATTCATCGGTTTCGAAGTAGGGAAGATCGGCTTGCTGCGCCATCATCGGAACGTCCGATTGTGTGCCGTCGATATGCGTGAACGGCCGCTGCTGCGTCTCGTCCGGGTCGAATTCATAGGTCCACGTTCCGTTGAAGTAGATGGCGTTTATCAGGTACATGACCACGCCCGGATCTATTTCTTCGAGAATCTCCTCGATTTTGCCGTGCGTCTTCTCGTCGACCCAGCCATTGATCACATCCACGGCCCCGGGATCACCAAAATCGAGCTCGCGGATATCGGCACCGAAATGGATCTGATTCACGTCGATAAACTCCGGCTCTACCTGAAAGCCTTGACGATACCAGATCGAATTAGCGATCTCGAAGACGACCTCCGGATCGAGACCATGCAGAAGCTCGATGAGCGTCTGGTATGATTCGTTGATGTCCTCCTCCGAGAGGCCGTTCAGCTCCAGTGTCGTCTGCATGGCGTCATAGGTCTCGCCATCGGCGCCGTTCATGGTCATTCCGAGCGCCATCGAAACGCTCAGCGGCGAAATAAACACGTTCTCCTGCTCGTCCTCCTCGCTGAGGGCGCGAAACAGGTTCATGCCGAAGCGGTGGTCGGCAGCGACGACGTGTTCTTCGGCGCCCGTCAAGGCGCGAACGGCCGCCTGCTTTTCTTTCGGTCCGAGAAGGTCGCAGCCCGCGAGGTAAACGGGCACGACGAACACGATGATGACGGCACGAAGGCTAAAACGGTGCATTGCTGATCTTTCCGATAAATAGAATAATTCCCGAATGACGCTCTCTGACCGCGAAGACGAACGGCCGATTTACGTGCATGGGGATGAACTGCGGAGCGGATACGTCGCCGATCTCGACCGACGTTGCGGCCGCCGCCTCCGTACCCTCCTCGTTCACGTCGACAAACGTCTTGTGCTTGACGCTGCTGATGTAAAGTCCGCCCTGCGGGTTGATGCGCGTGAAGTCGGCACGGCCGCGATCGAAGGCGATTTCCATTCCCAGCTCTGAGAACACGTCCTCGAGCTCGATTTCATACTCGAGCTCGAAACGCGGCAGGCGAAGCGAGACGGGCCGCGTGCGAAAGCGGCCCATCCAGTCATTCCATGTGGAATGATCGAGGCCGGCAACGAGGTCGTCGAGGTTCTCATTCTCACGCGGCAGGATCACCGTCATGCTGTAAAGGCTGTCCCCGTAGGGCAGGTCCAGCGCCTGAAACGCATCGGTTTCGAAATACGGCAGGTCCGTCTCCTGCTCCATCATCGGAACGTCGGCGGTCGATCCGTCATGACCGGTAAAGAGGCGATCCTGCGTTGCATCGGAATCAAATTCGTACGTCCACGTGCCGTTGAAATAAATTGCGTTGATCAGGTACATCACCGTCATCGGATCGATCTGATCGACGATGTCTTCGATTTTGCCGTGCGTCCGGTCGTCTACCCATCCATTGATGATTCCGACAGCTTCCGGACTCCCGAAATCCAGTGCCTGCACCTCGGCATCGAAATACGATTCATTGACGTCCAGAAATTCCGCCTCTACGTCGAATTCCTCGCGGTACCAGATTGAATTGGCGATCTCGAAAACGACCTCCGGGTCCAGTCCACGCAGCAGATCGACGAGCGTTCGATATGATTCGTTGATTTCGTCTTCGGAAAGCCCCGCCAGTTCCAGAGTCTCCTGCATCTGCTCTCTCGTCTCGCCCTCGGCACCGTTGAGCGTCATCCCGAGCGCCAACGAAATGCTGAGCGGGGAGATGAACACGCTCTCCGACTCGCCGCTGCTGATGGTCCGGAAGAGGTTGAGGCCAAATCTCTTGTCCGACTCCACGACGTGCTCTTCCGCATCGGTGAGCACACGAAGCGTACTTTCCTCCTCACCAGGAGCAAGCAGCTCGCAGCCGGCCACTATAATTCCCGCCGTGATGAGGGCGATGAGGATGGGTATCGAATCGAATGCCCGGTTGGATATTCCTGCAAATACAATCATA
>CAZKNF010000047.1:22170-24388 GCA_964554105.1 uncultured Rhodothermales bacterium
GTTAACAGGCCCTAATTCGGATAATCCGATTACCTATTCTGCCAGCACTTCATACCCGTTGGCGGTTCGGCGATAGCGGAGGTCGAGGGTGTGGCAGATGTCCGACAGCACGTTGGCGGCCGAGCCGGGATCGGGATTTAGGTAGGTAAGAAGCCGATCCCCGATCCCGTCGTCCGCAGCCCGCACATCCACGCCGAAGCGCCGCTCGATCGTATTGAAGACAGATCCGAGAGGCTGATCCACGAAGGCGACACCGCCGGATCGCCATGTCAGGATGTGCTCGAGCGTGATGTCGCGTGGCGGTCGTACCGCCGTCGAGTCCGCGGCGACGGATGTCCCCTGACCGGCCTGAAGCACGGTCGGATAGGCCTCCCGCTCCACCGACTCCGTCAATGGCGACGACGACCGGGATGAAGGGCGCTTCGCCGCTTCGTCTGCACCGGCCTCGCCGCCCAACGCCGCGACCGTGACGCGGCCGGATGCCAGCGCGACGGCCGTTTCAGGAGCCGGGTCGTCTCGCCACGCCCGCACGTTGAACTGCGTGCCGACTACGGTCACCTGTGCATTGAATGTCTCGACGACGAACGGCTTCTCGTCCGGCCGCACGTCGAAAAAGGCTTCGCCTTCGAGCCGGACGCGGCGCTCGTCGGATCGCCACCAGCGATCGTATGTCATCGTCGAACCCCCGCCGAGCTCGACGCTCGAACCATCCCTTAGCGTGAGCGTCTGCATCTCTCCACGCGGTACGTTGATGGTGCGCGGCTCCATTACGACGTAGACGGCGACGACGAGCAGAACGGCGGCTATCGCAGCGGCCGGCGCGACCATACGCCACATGCGATGCGCACGCGCCGCAGGTACGGCCGATCGCCGCACGGGTTCGGCGCTGCGATCCTCGTTGACCTGATTCGTAATTCGAGTCGAGGCGGGTCGGGGCGGCCGCTCCCTGACAGCGGGATCCGCACCTTCCTGATAGATCCGATCCATGACACGATCGGCAAAACCAGGAGCGTAGCCGTCCGCAGCACGGGCCGCCACCATGTCGCGGAGTCGCACCAGCCGGATCCGTTCGCTCCGCGCAACCGACGAGCCCTCGAGCAAACCGCTCAGGCGCTGCCGGTCGCGCGCGTCGAGATCATCGTCGAACGACCGGAAGAGAAGTTTTATCTCGTCATCCTTCATAGTCGTCCTCCAGATAAGGGCTGAGCAGATCGCGAAGGTTTCGCTGAGCGCGATAGAGCCGCGACAGCACCGTACCGACGGGAATGCCAAGCATCGCCGCTGTCTCTTTCGTCGAGTATCCGTTTATCAGCCTGAGCACCACCACCGCGCGGTGCTCGGCGTTCAATTGTTGGATGGCTTTCGATACCCATTCTCTTTCATCAATTTGCCGGAGGGTTCGCTCTCCGTCGACGACAGGTTCGAACGTCGCCGACCGGTCCCCGGCATCCCGGCTCGTGAAGCGCTGCCGGCGGCGTTTCCGACGATCGAGCGCATTGAGCGACAGGTTGACGGCGATTCGCGTGATATACGGCGCGACGCCGCCCTCTCCGCGGTATTGATCCAGGGCCTCGTAGAATCGGATAAACGTTTTCTGACCGACGTCGTCGGCCTCTGAGCCACGACCCAGCATGCCGATCACCGTCGCCGCCACGAGTCCTTCGTATCGATCCACCAGCTCGCGAAAGGCCGCACGGTCCCCTTCCCGGGCACGCGCTACAAGTCGCTGCTCGGCTCTCTGTTTCTGAGTTTCGTCGTGAGTACTGTCAGAAGACAAGGGACGGACTGCGTCGTGCACAAACGATTTCCAATCCTGTAATGGCGGCCGCTGCCCGAAATCATCCGGAAAGACAGGCCGCGCCGACCTTTTATTCCGCGTTCGCCAAAAAACCTTTTCGGTGCCTCACGGAATCGACCGTCTCCAGGCGAGGTCTTTCGCCGGATGGATTATCCGCGGCAATCGTCGAACTGATTTCACCTGGGTATCTCACGGTAGCATTGTATTGCGGATCCGACCGAGAAATGATCCGGAGGTACACCTGAGTTCGCAGCGCCATTCCCGGCGGGTGACGGTATATGACAGGGTCACCAGGAAGTACATGTTCTATGTGCAGGCGGTGTGACTATGTGCATGCGGTGTGAGCGATCGAAGTCTCAGTGAGGTGATGCGCGCCCGGTAGGCAGATTTCCTATATTTGCACATCACTATTTGCACGTC
>CAZKNF010000047.1:24488-27319 GCA_964554105.1 uncultured Rhodothermales bacterium
GGAGGCCAGACGGTGTTCATCCGAACCCTTTCTGTTTTCATTCTGCTGCTCCCTTTGTCCTGCTTCGCCGCCGACAAGGTGGCCGCCCAGACGCCCGGACTCGATGACCATGTCGAGGCGCTCATCGAGGCCGTCGAGCCGAAGGTCGTCACCTGGCGCCGTGACATCCACGAGCATCCCGAGCTTTCGAATCGCGAGTTCAGGACGGCGGAGAAAGTCGCCGAGCATCTTCGTGGGCTGGATCTGGATGTCCGGACCGAAATCGCCCATACCGGCGTCGTCGCGGTGCTGGAAGGCGGCCGCCCGGGGCCGGTCGTGGCGCTGCGGGCGGATATGGACGGGCTGCCGGTGACCGAACGCGTGGATCTGCCCTTCGCCTCGAAGGCGAAAGGCGAGTACAACGGCGAGGAGGTGGGTGTGATGCATGCCTGCGGGCACGATACGCACGTGGCCATCCTGATGGGCGTCGCCGAGGTGCTGGCGTCGATCCGGGACGACGTGCCGGGCACCGTAAAATTCATTTTCCAGCCCGCCGAGGAAGGTACGCCGGAGGGCGAAGAAGGCGGCGCGGAGCTCATGGTGGAGGAGGGGGTTCTCAGCGATCCGGATGTCGATGCCGCGTTTGCGCTGCACATTACGTCGAAGGGAGAAATCAATAATCTTTTTTATACGCCGGAAGGGACGTATGCCAGCGTGGACGACTTTCGGATCACCGTGAGGGGAGAGCAGGTCCACGGCGCCTATCCATGGTTCGGTGTGGATCCCATCGTCACGTCCGCGCAGATCATCAATGCACTTCAGACGATCGTAAGCCGGCGAATGCAGCTGACCGACAATGCGGCCGTCGTCACGATCGGAAAAATCGAGGGCGGCGTCCGCTCGAACATTATTCCAGAGGAAGTGGAAATGATCGGCACCCTCCGGGCGCTGGATGCGGAGGACAGAAAATCCATCCACGAACACGTCCGGCGGATCGCAACGCACGTGGCGGAGAGCATGGGTGCGACCGCGGAGGTCCAGATCCCGCTCAGCTCGTCATATCCCGTTACATACAACGATCCCGAACTCACAGCGGCCATGCTGCCGGTGCTGGAGGCCGTGGCCGGTGAGGATCGCGTTCACCTGGTCCCCGCCAAGACGGGCGCCGAGGACTTCGCGTTTATCGCGGAGCGCGTGCCGGGCTTTTATATCGGTCTGGGCGGGCGGCCGTCGGATGTGGCGGAGGAGGATGCGCCCGATCATCACACCCCGGATTTTTACGTCGACGACAGCGGCCTCGATCTCGGTGTGCGCGCCATGACGGCGATGGCGCTGCACTATTTGAACACGCACGAGGCGGAGGGCGACGAATCGGGCCGTTGAAACTGGGTGCATCATGAGTTAGGATGAGTCCCAGGCGGCTGGTCCAGTTTGGTGATGCGAAACGCGCATTTTGGCGGATCGCTCCGGTCGCATATCTCGGCTACCGGTGCCTGCAGGATTTCACCAAGCAGCGCCTGGGCGAGCTTGCATACTTCCGGATGCTCCGAGACGGTGGCAGACAGCGGGCAGCTAAATCCCTGGATCAGGTATGCGTCCTCGTTTTCATGCAATTCTGCGAGGCCGCCCATGCTTTCGAGCACGTCGAGGGACTGCTGAGCGCGTTCGCGCAATGAGTTGCGTGGCCGGTCGACCAGTTCGACCGCCAGCATCTCGCCCATTTCTTGCAGCATCTCTTCGACTTCTCGTTCCGGCAATCGCACTTCTATGCGTTCCAGCAGTCGGGCGAACAGGAGACGATAGGCATCCGGGAAGAGGCGATCCGCATCAGCCGTGAGTGCGTAGAGCGTCTCGGGCTTCCGGACGCCGGCACGCTTGCCGGCCGTGCGAACGAGGCCGTCTCGTTCCAGGCTGCTCAAGTGGGATCGGACGGCATTGTTGGTCAAGTCCAGCTCCTCCGCGAGATCGCGTACCGACGATCGATCTCGTCGCAACAGCTGAACGACCTTGCCCCGCGTGCTCTCGAGAAATGGACGGCCCCAACGATTCATGCTTCTTCTATCGCGGTTAGTGTGGAATCCGCACACATCTTACGCCTTTGGCGATATCTGTGCCCAATAAACGAATAAAGTATTTGACTTTTTATCTTTATTGGCGCAAATTCAATCCGAAAGACATCAAGAACCCTATGGTGAAGCACAATGGACCAACCAGCTATCGCGACGCGAGCTCAGGATATTTCTGATCCTGCATACCAGGCGTTTCGGCTGCTCCACGTCGGCTTTGTGGTGGCGCCGATCGTGGCGGGACTCGACAAGTTCCTCGGACTCCTGACCGACTGGAGTCAATACCTTGCACCTGTATTCGGGCAGCTCATCGGCGCCGATCTCTTTCTCATCGTCGTCGGGATCATCGAGATCGTCGCCGGAATCGGAGTGGCCCTGAAGCCGCGCATCTTCGCCTACGTCGTCGCGGCATGGCTCGTCGGCATCATCATCAACCTGCTCCTTATTCCGGGCTTCTATGACATCGCACTGCGCGATCTAGGATTGGCGCTCGGCGCCCTCGCGCTGGCACGCCTCAGCCTGGTCTACACATCGTAATGGGCTCCAGGGTCGACTGCGATCCGGATCGAACCAGGTTTCCCGGTCGAAATCCGGCGGTTGAGATAGGTCCGACTCTACGCCGGTGCGCCGCGGCCCGAGCTCGGTTGCGGGTGCACATAGTCGATCTGCGCCTCGATGACCGGCCCGAGCCCCGAAACAGCCGTGAATCGGCCATTTCGAGGCAATTCTGATGTGGCGCGGGAGAGACTCGAACTCTCGACCTTACGATTATGAGTCGTACGCTCT
>CAZKNF010000048.1:0-4830 GCA_964554105.1 uncultured Rhodothermales bacterium
TAATGGCGCAGACGGTCATTATTTCCACGGGAGCGTCTGCGAAGTATCTCGGGCTCAAGAACGAGCGGCGCCTGCTGGGCCACGGAGTGTCTGCCTGCGCAACATGCGACGGGGCTTTTTTCCGAGGCGAGGATGTCGCGGTGGTCGGGGGTGGCGATACAGCGATGGAGGAGGCGCTTTTCCTGACACGATTTGCGTCGAAGGTCTATATCATACATCGCCGTGCCAATCTGCGTGCGTCAAAGATCATGCAGGAGAGGGCGATGGAGAACGAAAAGATCGAGTTCATATGGGATACAATCGTTACCGACATTCTGGGCGAGACCACGGTCGAATCCATCGAAATTAAGAACAAGAAAACGGGTGAAGAGTCTACGCTGCCGATTGGCGGGTTCTTCGTCGCGATCGGTCACAAGCCGAATACGGAGATCTTCGAAGGATGGCTCGAAATGGATGAACAGGGTTATATTAGAACCAGGCCGGATTCGACCTATACGAACATCCCCGGAGTATTCGCCAGCGGGGATGCTCAGGATCACGTCTATCGGCAGGCCGTCACGGCCGCCGGTACCGGATGCATGGCCGCCATCGACGCTGAACGTTGGCTCGCCGAGCACGGAGTTATCGATACACCCAGAACGGAAACTGAATACCATGCGGCTGCGGCTGTCGATAGTAGGGAGGCTGAGAGCCTCGTGGGGAAGGGAGAGTGATCGTCGCCACGGCACCAACGGTAGTATAATTGCCTGTCTCGTCCTTGCGCTGGCCGTGAGTGTGCCCGCCCTCGGTTGCGGGGAGAGAACCGCTGAACCGGGTACCGAAGAGGAGCTGCTCGCGGAGGAAGCCGACCGTCAGGCTGATTCAGACTCCCTGGAGGTCGATAGAATCGACGATGAACGCTCCGTCGAGCGCCGACTCGCCGATGCATCGCTCGCTACAAGGGTCCGCCTGGCACTCGTAGATGCGAATGCGCTTCGCCCGTTCGACTTCGAGGCCGTGGCCGTGAACGGCCGCGTTCTATTGCGGGGCGAAGTCGAGACCAGGGCCGAGCGAGAGCAGGCCGAGCGCGTGGCGCAAGGTGTAACCGGAGTTCGCGACGTCATAAACGAGGTCACGTCCGTAGAAGAGCCGCTCGCCGAAACGTCGGACTCGTCTCGTGATTCCCTCCTGGCCCTCATGGAGGATGCCTCGGAGCCGAGGACGAGAGATGCCGACGCAGCCGAGTCTGAGGATACGACGACCTCCGGCGAAACCTCGCAACAAACCGAATCGACGACGCAGAGCACGGACGACGCCTCCGAGGAGGTGTATCATACCGTCCGCTCCGGTGATTCGCTCTGGGAGATTGCTCGGAGTTACAGCGTCAGCATCGACCAAATTATGCAGCTCAACGATCTGCAATCGAACCGAATCAACCCGGGCCGGCGACTGCGGATAGAGTAACCTCGGGAATTGCCTTGCCGTCAGCTCCTGAATACGTTCCTCAGCAGAAACCACACGTTTTCTTTGCGTTCTCGAAGACGTCTTGAGAAATACGGCACCCATTCGGTGCCGTAGGGCGTGTAGACGCGCATGTGGTATCCTTCGGCAACGAGCTGCTCCTGCGTTCTGGGGCGAATGCCGTAGAGCATCTGAAATTCGAACTGCTCGTTCGTGTAGCCGCGCTCGCTGACGAACATTTTCGTCTCGTTGATCAGGCGATCATCATGCGTCGCGATGCCCGGATTCGGCGTGTGCTCGATCAATAGTTTCGCGTGCTCCATAAAGTGTTCACGGATCGCGCGCATGTCCTGGTATGCGATGCTCGCCGGTTCCCTGTATGCGCCCTTGCAGATGCGTACCGAAGCGCCCAGTTCACACATGCGCTCCACGTCGCGAGCCGTTCTTTTCAGATAGGCCTGCAGAACGATTCCGACGTGGTCCGGGTACTCCGGATACACGTCCTCGAAGAGGGCGAGCGTCGATTCCGTGATGTCGCTGCCCTCCATATCCAGCCGGATTAGCACGTCCTTTGCTTTCGCGCTCTCGAGGAGATGGCGGAGATTGTCGAGGCAGAACGTCTCGTCGATTTTCTGTCCGATCATCGAGAGCTTAATGGACACATTCGCGTCCATTCCATTCTTTTCGCGTTCGGCGGCAACGGTGTGAACCAGGTTGATGTAGGCATCGCGTGCGGCGTCTGCCACCTCCCGATCTCGAACGTACTCCCCTAAAAGGTCGAGCGCTACACGCATCCGCCCGGCGTTAAGTCGCTTAACCACCGGAAGAGCGTCCTGCAAGGTCTCTCCGGCAACGAACCGTTTCGCGAGGAAGAAGGGGAGCTTCATGAGATTCTTCAGCCGAGTGCCTGATCCAGATCCGACAGAAGGTCGTCAACGTGCTCCAGGCCTACCGATAGACGGAGCAGGTTCTGCGGGGTGGGCGTCGGCTCCTTTTCGATAGATGCGCGGTGCTCGATGAGGCTTTCGGTACCACCCAGGCTGGTTGCGCGGCGGAATACCTTCGTTCGAGCCGCCACCTGCAGGGCCTCGTCGGCTCCGCCGTCCACCTGGAAGGAAAGCATGCCGCCGAAATCGTCCATCTGGCGTCGGGCCACGGCATGACCGGGGTGGCTCTCCAGTCCGGCGTAGTGCACTGCGGTGACGCGCTCATGTTCGGTCAGCCGCTCGGCGACAGCACGGGCGTTGCGGCAGTGGACGGACATACGAGCCGCCAACGATCGCATTCCCCGCATCGCCAGCCAGGCTGAAAACGGCTCCATGACCGGTCCGGCCGTGATCTGAAATCCACGAATCGTCTCGAAAAATCCGTCGTCTGTACGCGAGACGACGGCGCCGCCGAGTACGTCGGAGTGCCCCGCCAGGTACTTCGTCACGGAATGCATTACGAGATCGGCGCCCTGTTCGAGTGGCCGCTGCAGGAGGGGCGTGGTCCACGTCGCGTCGACTACCAGCAGGGCGCCTCTTGCATGGGCGACGGTCGCCGCTGCGGCCAGATCGGTGATTTTCGAAAGCGGATTCGAGGGCGTTTCGGCCCAGATCAACCTGGTCGCCTGCGTCATCGCGGCGTCGACAGCATCAGGATTCGAGAAGTCGGCGCGGCTGTACTCCAGCCCCCAGGGCACGAGGACTTCGTCGAGCAGGCGGCGCACGCCGTAATAGACATCGTCCGGAATGACCACATGATCCCCCGGGCGAAGTGACTGCATGATAGCGGTCGTCGCCGCCATCCCGGATGAAAATGCAGCGGCTCCGGTGCCGCCTTCCAGCCGGGCGAGGGCATCCTCCAGCTGCCTGCGGTTCGGATTGTCGTTCCGGCTGTACATGAACCCGCCCGGATACGCGCCGTCAGGAGCACGTTCGAACGTGGTTGAAAGGTGCAGCGGCGTGACGAGGTCCCGCGTCGGCACGTCGGGGTCGCATCCGGTCTGCGCTAGTAGCGTCTCAATTCTAGACATGTCGGTTGCGCACCTCCGGTGCATCCATGAACAAAATGCAATAAGTTAATCCGCGGAAGGTTAAGCGACGAACCGCGAAATTGAGGCGAATCATTGACGAAAATAGACATCGGTGCACTGCGGCGTGAGTATCGGGACACCGAGCTGAGTGAAAATGCCGTCGATCCGGATCCGTTCATCCAGTTCAGGATCTGGTTCGAACAGGCCCTCGACATCGACGCGCGAGACGCCTCGGCGATGACGCTGGCAACGGTCGACGCATCCGGTCAGCCGTCCGCGCGCATCGTGCTTTTGAAAGATGTCGACGATCGGGGGTTTACGTTTTTTACGAATTACGGAAGCAGGAAGGCCCGTGACATCGAGCAAAATCCGAGAGGGGCACTTGTTTTCTGGTGGACCGAATTAGATCGGCAGGTTCGTATTCAGGGCCTGATAGATCGCACGACGCAGCGCGAGTCGGAAGCCTACTTCGCGACACGGCCACGCGGAAGTCAGTTGAGCGCTACAGCGTCGCCGCAGAGCAGAGTCGTTCCGGATCGCCGAAGCCTGATCGATGCCGTTGCGAAGGCCGAGAAGGCGTGTGGAAGTGGAGACGTTCCGTGTCCGGAGACGTGGGGTGGATACCGCCTCGCACCGCAGTGCTTCGAGTTCTGGCAGGGCCGGCCGAATCGTCTGCACGACCGCATTCGGTATCGACGCCACGCCGACGACACCTGGATTATCGATCGTCTTGCGCCTTGACATTCGCGTGAGCGCGCATAATGCTCCCGGCGACGTTCACACTTCGTACATGCACGCATTGATCTCCTCCCAAAACCAGGATCGAAATGAATATGAAGACGGAGTTTACTGCATCCACATTCATCGCATTGTCTCGCCACTTCCTTCAGGAATCGTATCTGCCAAAGATTCAGAGATGTCTCGAGGAACTGACTGAGGAGGATATCTGGTGGCGCCCGAACGACCGCTCGAACAGCATCGGCAACATGATCCTCCATCTCGCAGGGAATATCCGTCAATATCTCGTGAGCGGCGTCGGCGGCGAACAGGACATCCGCATGCGAGATGAGGAGTTCGCGGCACGCGAGGTGATGACGAAGGATGACCTCGGGAGAATGATCCGCGACACGCTGGATGAAGTGGATGGCGTTCTGGCTGAGCTTGACCCGGAAGCTCTGAGCACGGTGATCACGGTCCAGGGTCGCGAGATTACCGTCTTCGACGCCGTCTATCATGCTGTTGAGCACTTCTCGATGCACACGGGACAGATCATTTACGCCGCAAAGCAGCGAAAGGACATCGATCTAAGCTTTTACTCGTTCAAAAAGGGCACCGTGCACCGACACTACTAGTCTGGGGCTCGTTCAACAGGC
>CAZKNF010000048.1:4930-20576 GCA_964554105.1 uncultured Rhodothermales bacterium
GTTCAAAAAGGGCACCGTGCACCGACACTACTAGTCTGGGGCTCGTTCAACAGGCCGGGACACCCGTCGCTCATCGATGAAACGCCCGGTCCGTATACTCGATGACTGCCGCACGATCGATAAGCCGCCAGTAGGGCGGTCCGAGCGTGCCGTAATCGGAGCTCCGGAAGGTGGCGCGAAGATACACCTCTTTTCCGTTGTCGTCGGCTCCCGGAAAGCTGAACGCTCCCCAACGGAAAATCCAGAACGCTTCCTCTGGATTTTGCGACAGGGCGCGACCCACGAGCTCGGCCAGGTGGCGAACGTCGTCGAGCGTGGACGCACCACGGTTCGCTGCGAGTTCGTCGATTACGATGGTGCGGGCCCGCGATGCCTTGGGGGCGGATTCGAAGACGCGAATCCGGCAGGTTGACGTGTGGCCGTATCCCTGCCAGCTAAAAAGGGTGTCGGTTACAAGCTGCGCCGGCACCGATTGGGGCGTCAGAACAAGGAGCAGGACAGGAAGGAGTTTTCGACCCGTCATTGGTCTTTTTAATGAAAAGACCCCACAGGCTCGAAAACGTAACCTCCGCGGCAGCCCTCATGGATTGATTACGACTTCGGCGAGCACGGGCAGATGATCTGACGGAAACCTGCCGTCGATCGTCTCAGAAAGGATTCCGTGGCGGCGTACGTCGACGTCGTCGCTGGTGAACACAAAATCAATGCGTCGATCCTCGACGACGGCATCGAATCCGGTCCACGTCGATGCCGGACCATAGTGCGGGCTCGTCGTAGCGACGTACGCATCCCGCAGCCCATTATTTGAATCGGTGAGCACGCGGTATGGAGCCGTCTCGTCGGTCGTGTTGAAATCGCCCATCACGATCGCAGGTTCGTCGGGCGCAATCTCCTCGAGGCGTGAGAGGATGAGCTTCGCGCTCTCTTCGCGGGCTTCGGTGCCGATGTGGTCGAAGTGCGTGTTGAGGACGATGAAGCGGCTGCCCGTCCGGACGTCGCGAAAGAGGCCCCACGTCGCGATGCGCTCCAACGCCGCATCCCAGGACTTGCTGCCCGGCACCTCCGGCGTTTCAGAGAGCCAGAACGTATCGCTGTCGAGAAGTTCAAAACGGTCCGGCCGATAGAAAATGGGGGTGTATTCACCCTGCGTTTCGCCGTCGGTACGGCCGACGCCTATCCATTCGTACTCGGGGAGACGCTCCTCCAGATCTTGGATCTGACTGAGCAGGGCTTCCTGCAAACCGGCAAAATCCGCTTGATGAAAACGGATAACACCGGCTGCCATTTCCTTGCGGTTCGGCCAGGCGTTCTCACCGTCGTCCGGCGTATCGTAGCGGATGTTGAACGTCATCACACGAACAGCGGCGTCTCCGCCCGCATCCACCGATGTCACGTCCGTCCGCTCGCCCCCTGTTGTGGTACAGCCGATCAACAGTACGAGCATCCCGATGAATCCCAGTGCTAAGCGAAAAAGCATGTGTTGATGTCCCTTTCTTGTGACAGACGGGCAATGTTCAGCATGTGTGTACAAATTAAGCTTTCCGATGCGTGCAATCTCGGCCGGAAAGATGAAAATGGCGGAGTAGGGACGACCGGGTCGTGATACGAGATCCCGACGAGCGAAATGACAAGGACTACATTGGCTGTCTTCGCCGCCTTTTTCGTCGTATTCGCGGGGTCGTGCGGCGGATCTCAGGATAGCAGACGCATCGGCGCCGCGGACGGTCAAGTTGACCCGGGTCAGGTGCGAATCGCAGGGACGGTGGCGGGAATCGATTCAACGAGGGCGCATCGCGCCGGCGATCCTTGCAGCACACATCCGTGTTACGCCACGATTCGGATCGATTCGGTGCTTGGCTACGGATCCGGCTTTCCACATCCGATTTCCGCTGGTGACAGTGTTCGGGCACGGTTTGCCTTCACGCTGGCGCCGTCGGATGTGGCGGTACCGGATCTCGACGAACCCCTGCCGGGCCTGGATGAGGGCGAGGCATTCTTCGCGGATCTCCGGGCGCTTCCTGCCCCAAATGCCGGTGGAGAGCCGACGTTCGTCGTATACGGTTATACCACAAAATAGCGACAGGTCGTGATGCGATCATGAGACGTCTTCCAGTATGGGTAGTCCTGGCTGCACTTCTGTGCGCCGCTGCCGCTATCGTAATCCTCCTGGATCGCGAGATTCCCGCTACGGATCCGGTAAAATCCGAAGCGCCGATCGGCGAGAATCCGGGCGGACGGGCTCATTTCGAATGGCTCAGATTGCATGATCCGGCCACCGGCCAGATTCCGGCCGGGATTCGGCGGAGCGAACTTCAGTTTGCGAAGGCGCTGCCTACGCGAGAGTTTCTTGCCTTCCGGAAGGAGGGCGCCCAGCAGCTGGACTGGATCTCGCGGGGCCCTACACGCATCGGAGGGAGGACGCGGGCGCTGGGCATCGATAGAACAGACCCCAGCGTCATCAATGCCGGAGGCGTCTCCGGCGGAATGTGGTATTCGGAGGACGGCGGTCAGAGCTGGATCAAGACGACGCTTCCGGATCAGCACCACAGCGTCACGACGCTCATTCAGGATCCTCGGCCCGGTCAATCACACGTCTGGTATTACGGATCAGGTGAGTTCATCGGGAACAGCGCGCAGGCGCCCGGCGCGGCATACCTCGGGACAGGACTCTATCGGTCGGATGACAACGGCCGGACATGGGAGCAGGTTGGATTTACGCGCGCGGAAGACGAGCCGGGTTTCAACGTAACCTACGACGCGTTTTACAATCTCGCGATCGATCCATCGAACGCGGCCGAGACGGAGCTCTACGCTGCCACGTACGGGCTTCTCTACCGGACGACGTCGGACGGCGTCGAGCGTGAGCCGCTTCTGGTCGAGGATTCACCGGAACCATCGTTCTCAGCTTTCACCGACGTGGCTGTTACGAACGACGGTGTCGTCTACGCTGCACTCAGCAGCGAAGGCGCGATGGGAGGACTCTGGCGATCGACCGACGGCGACGAATTCTTCGAGATCACGCCCCCTGGATTTCCGCCGGTCTTTAATCGCGTGGTTATGGACATCGCGCCTTCGGACGAGAACGTCGTCTTCTTTCTCGGCGTGACGCCGGGTTCGGGGACCTCCGGCCACAGCCTCTGGAGATACACGTATCGGTCGGGGGATGGAACGGGAGCAGGCGGCGACTGGGCCGACCTGTCACAGAATCTGCCGTCTACAGGGCAGTTCTCTGTCGCCCCCAATTTTCCACAGGATCTCGGAGCGTTCGATTCACAGGGTGGATACGATCTCGTCATCGCTGTGAAGCCAGACGATCCGAATGTCATTTTCATCGGAGGAACGAATCTATATCGCTCCGACGACGGCTTCACCTCTGCGGACGAGGTCTTCTGGATTGGTGGGTACCACCCAACCCAGTTCCTATATCCGCAGCATCATCCGGATCTGCACGCGATTGTCTTCCATCCTGATGATCCGAATCGAATGCTTACCGGAGACGACGGCGGCATCCATCTTACCACGGACAATACATCGCGGCTCACGCAACGGACTCCGGTCGAGTGGGAGTCGTTAAATACGGGATATCGGACGACGCAGTTCTATTCGGTCGCCATCGACGAGTCGGCGTCCAACGACAATGTGATCGTCGGAGGAATGCAGGACAACGGAACGGCGTTCACGAACGACGAGGCGGGCACGGAGCCGTGGGTCGGAGATATTCTGGGTGGCGACGGCGCGTTCGCCGACATATCGAACGGGAAGGAGTTCTACTACGTATCGGCGCAAAATGCGCAGATTTTCCGCATGGAGCTCGACGTGCAGGGCGGCGTCGAGACGGTGGCGCGGGTCGATCCCCCTGGGGCTGATTTTGGCGAGGGCCTCTTCGTGACGCCGTTCCATCTCGATCCGAACGACCAGGCGGTCATGTACCTGGGCGGCGGCGAGCGCATCTGGCGAAACGAAGATCTCCTCGCGATCCCGAACGACAATCAGGACGAGACATCCATTAACTGGGAGGAGCTCACGGAGACCGGCCGTGCGGGAGCCATCGTGACTGCGGTGACGCCCACAGCCACGTCACCGAACTCCACGAGGCTGTACTTCGCCACCATCAATACATTCGGCGGGGCCGCGGAGACTCAGGTATTTCGGCTGGAGGATGCGCAAACCGGAAATGGCGGCCCGGTCGACATCACGCAGGCAGCGTCAGAGGAGGTGGATGGGATGCCTGCGGGTGCGTACGTCAGCTCGATTGCCGTGCATCCGAATGATCCGGATGTCTCGATGATTACCTTCTCGAATTACAATGTCCGAAGCGTTTTCTACACCGAGGATGCGGGAGCGACCTGGTCGGACGTCAGCGGCAATCTGGAAGAAAACCCGGACGGCAGCGGAAACGGCCCGTCGGTACGCTGGGCGGAGATCCTGCCTGTAGAGGGCGGCCTCATGTACTTCGTCGCCACGAGCACCGGCGTGTACTCGACCACGGAGCTTGCCGGAGAGGAAACTGTCTGGCTGCAGGAAGGCGCTTCAACGATCGGAAATGTCGTCGTCGACATGCTCGACAGCAGGCAGACGGACAGGCTGGTGGTAGCTGCCACGCACGGCAACGGCATCTACAGCGCCCAGGCGACGATCGATATCGGAGAGCCGCCGGATCAGATTGCGGCATTCGAACTTTCGCCTGTGTATCCGAATCCGTTCCATCCGGCAACCCGATTCACGCTGCAGGTCGCCCACGAGCAGGACGTCGAGATCGACGTGTTCGACGAACTCGGCCGGCAGGTCGTCTCGATTCACGACGGGCCGATTTCTGCAAATCAGGCGCACGAGTTTGCTTTTGACGGTTCGGGACTCGCGAGCGGCGTGTACATCGTCCGCGCACAGGGCGAAGCTGCGCTCGCCACCGTTTCGGCGGTGCTTGTGAAATAGCACGTCAATTTTTCAGAGGGGCTTTCATATTCTCTTGACAAAGGCACACCGAATCGATAAAGTGTAAACGTTTACATATCGTTCGGTTCGGCCTCATCGGATTGCACGAATCTTGCCGACGCGACGGCGGCTTGTTTCTCGGATTTTTAGCATCTGCATAGTTCGGGCCGGCGTCACAAAGGCGAAACCTGCGCTGCAGCTGTGAACATGCAGGACAGCGCCAGAACACATACTGAAGGACCACATCGGATGGGCGTAACCATCAAGGAGGTAGCGAAAGAATCGGGCGTATCGATTGCGACCGTTTCGCGCGTCTTCAACGACAGCGGTCCTGTCAATGACGATACGCGGGAGAAGATTATGGCCGTGGCTCGCAGGCTCAGATACACGCCGCACGGCGGTGCGCGCAGCCTCATTATGGCCAAGACGAATACGCTGGGCGTCCTTCTGCCGGATCTGTATGGTGAGTTCTTTTCGGAAGTGATTCGGGGGATCGACCAGGCCGCGCGGAGTGCGGGTTACCAGGTGCTGCTTTCCAGCTCGCACAATAAAGCGGACGAGATCGAGACGGCGATGAAAGCGATGCGCGGTCGGGTGGATGGCCTCATCGTCATGTACCCTGACATCGACGCGCGCATTTTGACGGCGAGCCTGTCTGATTCGACGCCTGTCGTGCTGTTGAACTGCGATATCGAGGGCGATGACTTCTTGTCGATCAATGTCGATAATTACAGCGGCGCATACGCGATGGTGGAGCACCTGATAGCCGCCGGCCACCGCAGAATTGCGATGATCAAGGGCGCCGCAAACAATTTCGACGCGGCCGAACGGCTGCGAGGTTACCGTACCGCATTGAAGGACGGAGACGCGGAATGGTCGGAGGCACTGGAGTACAGCGGTGACTTCACCGAGGCATCGGGATTCAGCGCGGCGGAAGAGATCCTGGATCTCGATCTGCGTCCCACGGCAATTTTCGCGGCTAACGATGCGGCCGCTATCGGTGCGTTGAGCGCGGTACGGCAGCGTGGATTTACGGTGCCGGATGATGTGGCGATTGCCGGCTTCGACGACATCCCCATGGCCGGGTATATCAATCCGCCACTGACGTCCGTTCATGTTCCGATCAACGAACTCGGGGCACGCGCGATCGCGCGGCTCATCGATGCCGTTAGCGGAAGCGGAGGCGCTAGTGAGCAGAAGGAACTACTGCCCACGACCCTTGTGATCCGAGACTCATCCGGACCACATCGCACGGACGAGCATCGCGAGACCGCTCGACCTGGGACGGGGGCTATTTGAAACCGGAAGCACTTTACAGCACATGTACTATCGCAAACGGAGGGAATCCTTATGAAAACCAGAGTTACGATGATCGGGCTCGCGCTCGTGTGCCTCATGGTCGGCCTTGTGTCGACATCTGACGCGCAGCCCGTCCGAAACGGCGAAGACGCAATATGGCTTCGCGACGTGGAGGGGGCAGAAATGACGCTCGACGGCGTCCTCGACGAGGAGGTCTGGGACCAGGCCGAGACGATCGAACTCGTGTGGGATGGAGATCATCCGTTCCCCGGAAGCGGTCAGAGAACGGACAGAGCACAGGTTGACTGGACCGCCGAGGAGCCGACCGATCCGATTAACGCGGTAGTGAGTGTACTGCGGGACGGCAACATGCTCTGGCTGGCGCTCGAGGCCGAAGACCTGTCTGTCGGCGGGCAGACAAATTTGTGGAATCTGGATGGCATCATCATGACGGTTCTCGATCCGAGTCAAGTGCCGGAGAACGTCGAGTCGGAGATGAATGTCTTTGGGAACGGGCACGCCAACAGTGAATTCGTTGCGAGCTGGTGGAACCCGGCCGACACGACGGATTCCGAGTCGGAGTACGACGACGGATCACCGGTCGGAGAGGGCCAGACGATTCCAGGTGATGAGCTCCGACTCTTTAGCGGCGAGTACGGCGTAGGGTTTGGGGAAGGAAATATTGAGCGCGATCAGGAGTTGGTCGACATCTGGGATGCCGTGGCGACCGTCGACGGTATAGTCAACGACGACACGCATGGAGATGACGACGGCTACATAATTGAAATGTACCTCGATCTCGGAGAGATGGGCTATGACTTTTCGCAGACCGACGGTGATAAGGCGGCCTGGAGCATCGCGGTAAATGACGTGGACTACGTGTGGCCGCGCAGCATCGATCCCGATCGTTCCTACAATTCGCGGGTGTGGTGGCAGAACCAGTGGACGAACAACTTCAATGAAGGGGCCGCGTACCTCCTCGGTGCACCGGATGTGACGGTCAGCTCAGGCGCCGCACCGGAAGTAACGGAGCCGGAAGTGACCATTCAAAACGGTTCGCAGTTGGATGCACCGGAGATCGACGGCATCCTCGACGAGGAGCAGTGGACCGAAATCGATCCATCCTACTATCTGCAATACCAGACCGGTCCCGATTATTGGGCACAGAATGCCGGACTCCTGGCTCAGAGGCATTATAGTTTTTTTCGGCCGAATCTCGGTGAAGGCACCGACCAGGTCGTGGTCGACCCCACGGAAGGACGGATTAAGATGTTCTTCATAGACAAGATGCTTTACGTCGGGTTGGATGCGGACGATCAGGCGATAAGTGGTGCACCGGGCGAGGACGGTCGTGACGGCTTTCGAATAGCCCTTCGGCAGCTTGACAGCCTTGACGCGGAACAGACGCCGGTCGGGCGTCAGTTTGATTTCAGCATCGACTCGAGTGGTGTTGTGAATTTTGCTGAAGACGCTGCGGTGTTTGCCGACGAAGGCGCTGTCGAGGCGGCTGTCCACCTCAAGGGTGCATCCACTGCGGCCGATCCGCAAGACATCGATGAAGGGTATCAGATGGAAATCGCGATCGATCTTGAGTCGCTGGGATACACTGAAGACGACGATCAAATCTGGTTCTCCTTGAACTACTTTGACGGCGACTTTCTCGCTCAGCACGAGGATAGTTATGCAACGCGTACGTGGATCGTGGGAGAGCGAAGTGAGGCTCCCAGCATCTACGGCTATCTGGATCCGAATGAACTAATCGGCACGGCTGCCGAAGATCTCGCTGAGATACCACAGAATATCCGGCTCGAAGGCAACTATCCGAATCCATTCAACCCCTCGACGACGATCCGCTACGCGCTGCCGAATTCAGGCGACGTCACGGTGCGAGTGTTCGACGCACTGGGCCGAAGTGCCGGTGAGCTTCAGCCGGGAATGCAGACCGCAGGCCGGCATACCGTCGAGTTCGATGCGAGCCATCTGGCATCGGGCGTCTACTTCTACCGCGTCGATCTCGAAAATGCGGCAGGTACGGACGTTCGAAGCACTGTCGGCCGGATGATATTGTTGAAGTAGTCAGACAGCTCCGTGGGGGCGCGCGGTGCGTGTCCCCCGCGGGCTTCTGTTCACGGACGGAGATGATTTAGCACGGAGAGGCATGCGCGTATATGCATATGATTATCTACGCTCGATCAGCACGGTTGTCGTGCTCGCCGTCGTAAGTTTCGGCAGCGTCACGACAGCTTCCGGCCAATCAGGGAAGCTGGCCGGCCAGATCGTCGAAGAGAGCGGCGAGCCGCTGCCGGGTGCGACGGCCGTAGTCGAAGGCACCAGCCTGGGAGCGGCGGCGGATGTAAACGGCGATTATACGATTCTGCGGATTCCGCCGGGAAGGTACAGCGTGCGGTTCAGCATCGTCGGATATCAATCGATGCTCGTCGAGGACGTCCAGATTTCGTCCAATCAGACGACGACGCTGGACGCGACGTTGAGTGAAGCCGTCATCGAAGGCGAGGAGGTCGTCGTCACGGCCGAGCGGCCGATCGTCGACATCTCTCTTACAAGCTCGATGTCCACGTTGTCGCGCGAAGACATTGCCGTGCTTCCCGTGCAGGCGCTCGACGACATCGTCAACCTGCAGGCCGGAGTGGTTGACGGCCATTTTCGCGGCGGGCGATCCGGCGAGGTGCAGTATCAGGTAGACGGCGTCTCGGTCAATAATCCATATGACAATTCGTCGACGCTCGAGCTCGACCGCTCGGTGCTCCAGGAAGTGCAGGTGATCTCAGGGACGTTCGACGCGGAGTACGGACAGGCGATGAGCGGCGTCGTGAATGCCGTACTTCGCAGCGGCGACGAGGATCGGTATGAGTTCAGCGCCGAGGCCTTCATGGGAGATCACGTCAGCCCGGGCAACGACTCGATCGTCGTACGATCACCGCTCGAAGGCGCGCGCGAAGTGGCCCTGTTCCCGTATGTGGATGAAATCGATCCTACCACGCTGCAGAACTTCCAGGCGAGTCTGAGCGGGCCGGTGCCCGTGCTTCCGAACACGACGTTTCTGTTCAACGGCCAGCGAAAGGTCGATCTAGGGCATCTTTTCGGCCGGCGCATGTTCGTTCCGACCGATACAAATGATTTCGAACAGCGGATCTTCAATCCGACCGGCGACGGCGAGCTGGTGCCGATGGATTTCTCCAAGGAATGGTCGTGGCTCGCGAAGGTCACGAATCGATCATTGGGGAACATTCAGATCGGATATCAGGCGATCTCGAACGTTATCGACCGGAAGGCTTACAGCCACGGATTTCGCTTGAATCCGGAAGGCACGACTGACATCCACCGGTTCTCGATCGTCCACGGCCTCGACTGGACGCATACGATTTCCGACCGCCTGTTTTACGAGGTCAGTCTGCGCCAGAATTACTTCGACTACGAGGACATGAAATTCGACGACATCGGCACTCCCCCTCCGGGTGCCGGAACCCGATTCGCGCTGCCGGAGGACTCTCCGTATCGCGCTCCGGGTCAACCTCAAGGAGACGCCAATTTCGAGGAAGGCGCCATCGTGCAGGGTGTCGCGCTCGGCCGATTCGTTCAGCGAACGAACTCCTGGGTCGGGAAGGTCGCGGTGACGAATCAAGCCGCGAAGTCTCACCTCTTGAAGGGAGGTGTGGAGCTCCAGGCCTCGATACTCGATTTCGGTACGCCGGGAAGGATCCAGCCGACGGTGATCGACGGCGAGCAGGTTCTAGGTGTGCTGCGCGATACGCTCGACGCTCAGGTGCTGAGATACGAGCCGATCCAGGGCGCCGCCTTCCTCCAGGATAGGATCGAATGGCGTGATCTCCGCGTCCGGGCCGGCTTGCGCATGGAATATTTCGACGCGAACGCGACGATCCCCAGCGATCTGGCCAACCCAGCCAACGCGATCGACGAGGCGCCGGAGTCCGTACCTCAGGCCACGTCCGTCAAACTTCGACTGGCGCCCCGCATCGGTGTCTCGTTCCCAATTCTGGACCGCGCTTCACTCTTTTTCTCGTACGGCCACTTTTATCAGATGCCGGGCCTGGGCGAGATGTTCAGTAACTCCGACTACGCGATTTTGGAAGATCTCCAGGCCGGAGCGGTGGATTACGGCGTGATGGGAAATCCGGATTTGAAGCCGGAATTCACGGCCCAGTACGAATTCGGATTCAAGTCGGAGGTCACGAGCTTTCTCGGTCTCGATTTGAGCCTTTTCTATAAGGACATCCGCGACCTCCTCGGTGTCGAATTCGTGCAAACGTACACAGCGGCTGAGTACGCGCGGCTGACAAATATTGACTTCGGCGGCGTACGCGGATTTACACTTTCGCTCGATCAGCGGGGGCCGGGTCCGATCTCCACCAGCCTAGATTACACACTTCAAACGGCCGTCGGCAACGCGAGCGATCCGAGGGAGACGGCGAACCGCGCCGAGGCGGGCGAAGACCCGCGCCCGCGCCAGGTGCCGTTCAATTGGGATCAACGCCACACGCTAAATGGGACGCTGATCTGGTTTGTGCCGGATAACTTCGCGGTCACCGCGATACTACGGCTGGCGAGCGGACAGCCGTACACGCCGTCAATCAGTACCGGCTTTGGAGCCGACCTCGAGGATAATTCCGGTCGGAAGCCGCAATACACGACCGTCGACCTGCGGCTGGAGAAATTCTTCGTGACGGGCGGGATGAGCTGGACGGGATTCCTTAGAGTGTTCAATCTTTTCGACCAGCACTTCACGAACGGATTCGTCTACGGCGATACGGGAAGTCCTTTTTATACGCTCGACCCCGTGCAGCAGCGAAATCCGAATCCGGACCGTCTGAATCCCCCCCGACGCGTTGAGATCGGTGTGTCCTTTAGAGGGGTGATCCAACGATGACGATATCGAGCCGAGTAATGGATGTGATTCGATTCGACTGGAGCCTCCTGTCAGCAATCCTGATTGCGGCGGCGTGCGTCGTTCCTCCTTCTTCCGCTCAGGACCTGCAGCCCGTGGTTCCTCCTGAACTTCGAGGCAATATCAACGCCGAACGCACCGGCATACATGACGCCAACCGGGTACGAACCCAGTTTGCGAATTTTGGGATGGTTGGAGACTTCGAGGTCGATCCCGACCTCAGCGTATTCCATTCGGTAGAAGTGCCGCGAGGGTCAGGAATCAACTATTCCGATGGGGTAACACCGTTCGTGCTGGCGCGAGTGACGCAGGAGAACGGAGAGGAGGCCTACGTAATGCTCACGGGCTTTCGTGAGCGACAGGCTACCAGTCCCATCACGAGCCGGGTTATGCGATTCGAGCCGAGACCCGGCTACAATGAGGCGAATCCCGACATCAATCAGGGGCGGTCGATTGCGCTCAGCAACGACCCGCGCACCTGGCCGGGCGCCACCAACGCATCGGGTTCGCTCGCGCCATCTTCCGATCCGGAGGATTGCTGGATCGACCGGGTTGACGATCCGGACGACCCCGGCTGGTGCGGTTCCTGGAACGGGTACTTCGGCAAGCGCCCCAATGCGGATCAGGAGTCATTTTACGTGATGGACGACCAGTATTACGATGCCTGGGACTTTTATCCTGATTCACGCGATCACACTCGACGGGGTCTCGGCCTGCGCGTCGAGGTACGCGGATTCCAGTGGGCGAATCCACAGGCTCAGAACGTCATTTTCTGGCACTACGATATCGTCAACGAGGGCACGACCACGTATGACGACATCATCTTCGGCCTCTACATGGATTCGGGAGTGGGCGGATCTGCCCGTTCGTGTGACGGCGTGGCCGAGAGCGACGATGACAACGCCTTCTATAACCGCGATTTCGGTCTCAATCTCGTCTATACGTGGGACCGGAACGGTCATGGCGTGGGCCTGAACTCGAACTGTGAAGATACCGGATACCTCGGCTACGCCTACCTCGAGACGCCGGGGAATTCGTCAAACGGTATCGACGACGATGAGGACGGGATTATCGACGAGAGGCGGGACGGCGGTCCGGGCGAATTCATCGAGGGTCAGGATGCGATCCGTGCCTACTTCGAAAGCAACTACGACGTCGCGCTGTTCGAGCAGATGTACGGTCCTGTAGAGGAACGTCCGGCCTTCGTGGCCGGCGAATGGTGGACTGGCGACGAGGATCTGGACTGGCTCGCCGAATTCCACGATACCGGCGCCGACGGCATTTTTGCCGACGACGAGAACGATCCGGACACGGGTGAGGGCGACGGGATTCCGACTGCGGGAGAGCCGAATTTCGATCAGACCGACATTCATGAGTCGGACATGATCGGCCTGACTGGCTTCAAAATGAACCGCATCCGTGCCGGCGCCGGTGCAAGCAGCTCAGAAACGGACAACATCGTGTTCTTCACAAATCAAAACGATTGGCCGGAGCGGCTCTACGATCAGTTCTCGAGCCCGGACGAGGAGGTGCGATTTGATATGCCGCTCGTAGAAAACTACAATATCGGATTTCTCTTCGCATCAGGCCCATTTCCATTAAATGCGGGCAGTCAGGAGCGATTCAGCCTGGCACTTGCCTATGGCCAGGATCTTACCGAGCTAGAGAACACCGTCGAAACCGTCCAGTCGATCTACAGCGCGAATTACCAGTTTGCGACGCCGCCGCCCCTTCCGACTTTGACTGCGGAAACCGGGGATGGGTACGTACGCCTATCGTGGGATAATGCTGCGGAGAAGGGGCTCGACCCGGTTACGAATCGCAATGATTTCGAAGGGTATCGCATATACCGCTCGACCGACCCGAACTTCCTCGACGCACAGGAAATCACGAATGCGCGTGGAACCGGACCCTTCGGAAACGGCCGGCCGACAGCACAATTCGATCTCGACAACGGCATCAGCGGGTATTCCGATCTGCAGGTCGAGGGCACGTCATACTGGCTGGGTGAAGATACCGGCATCACACACACGTATACCGACGACGACGTGACCAATGGCCAGACCTACTACTACGCGGTCACGTCGTACGACCGGGGATCGGAGGAATTCAACTTCTTTCCGTCGGAGAATGCGATTACGATCTCGAGGACGGCGAGGGGCGGCACCATTCTTCCACAAAACACAGTGGAAGTACGCCCGAACCGCCCAGTACCGGGGTTCGTGCCCGCCAGCATCGATGAGGCAAGCATTTCGAAAGTCGCAGGCGATGGGACCGGATCCCTGGCCGTCGCCGTGCGCAATAGCGCTCTCGTTCCGGACGATCATACATTTCGGATCGAATTTGAAGGTGTCGCGGACAGTGTTCGTGCCCTCAGTTACAGGATGATCGACGAGGATACGGACGAGATCCTATTCGATACGGGGCAAGATCTTGAAGGTGCTGCGACCGGGCCGGTCGGCGCCGGACTTCAGCCGATCATCGAGACCTCTCCGACCATAGAGATCGACAGCACCGCTGTGGGCTGGGTGAGTGGCAGCGATACAGATGTCAAGGTGCGAGCGACGTATGTAAACGTCCTGCCCATCAATCTTACTCGGCCGGGATTCCCCGAGAATGTTCGTATCACGTTCGCCGACGAACCGCTAGATACATCTCTGGCCGCCATAGGTGCGCCGGCGGTTCCGGCTCACTTTAAGATCGTCACAGAGGAATCTGACATACAGTTCGACTTTCGCTTTCGAGACGTCGACGGCAACCGTACACTCAACGAGCCCGGCGAATTTATCGAAGCACTCGCTCCTGCAGCCGACGGCGTGGGGCCGCCGCAATCCGTCTGGCGATTCTCTGTGGATACGACCGGCGGTGCCGATTACTCCGTGCCGCCCGGACAGGGCGACGAATACCTTCTGGCGTTGAGCAAGCCGCTCGGTCCGGGTGATGCATTTACGTTCAGAGCGAACGGGGAATTCGTCGACGATGCGAACGCGCAGCAGGAATTCGATCAAGAGGAACCGTACGTCGTGCCCAATCCCTACGTGGCCTCGGCGAGCTTCGAGCCGGAACGATTCGCAGTATCGGGTCGCGGTGTGCGGCGACTCGAGTTTCGCGCCATCCCGTCGAATGCAACCATCCGGATATACACGGTTCGAGGTGAGCTCGTCGAGATGCTGCGTCACGAAGGTTCGAGGACCGGCGTCGTCGAATGGAACCTCCGGTCCAAGGACAATCTGGAGATCGCGCCCGGTCTCTACATCTTCCAGGTGGATTCCGAATTCGGCGAGCACGTCGGCAAGTTTGCGGTCATCAAATGAGCGAGTTCTTGAAAATGAACGAGTTCCTGGATCCTGATCCGCGGTTCGGCTTGCCGGCCGTGCAGACTCGAGGCGGAGACATGAGGAAGATATCTATACTGACTATGCTGCTGCTCGCCTGTTCGTGCGCCGGCGTTGGTTCTGCAATCGCGCAGACTAAAACCGGGACGACCGTAGGCCAGTTCTTGCTCATAGAACCGAGTGCTCGCGTGGCGGCCATGGGCAATGCCGGCGTCACGCTCCACGACGAGGTCACGTCCGCTTTTTACAATCCGGGCGCCCTCGGGATGATGGCGCAATCGGATGTCCAATTCACCCACAGTCCGTGGCTCGCGGGTATCGCGTACAACCACTTCTCGTCCGGCATTCGAATCGGCGACTTGAGCACCGTGCTCCTCTCCGTGACCGCTCTGAGTTCGGGGGAAATCGACGTCCGAACCGTCGAGCAGCCGCTCGGTACGGGCGAGCGCTACTCGGTAGAAGACCTCGCGCTCGGAATCGGCTACAGCCGCCGGATCACCGACAGATTCTCAGCCGGGGTGCAGGTCAACTACGTTCGAGAGACGATCTGGCACAGTGCGATGGAGGCGTTTGGTTTCAATTTCGGTGTGCTGTATGAGCTGCCGTTCCGGGCCTATCTGGGGGCCAGCCTTGTGAATTTCGGCACGAGAGGCCGATTTGATGGGCGCGACCTCCGGATTCGCTACGATCAGGACCCCGATCGTTTTGGGGATAACAGCAATCTACCCGCGGCACTGACTACCGATGAGCATCCGCTCCCCATTCTCTTTCGCGTGGGTCTTGGCGTTCCTATGTCGTTCGGAGCGTACAACGAAGCCCAGATCGTCGTCAGCGCCTACCAGCCAAGTGACAATACTCAGAGCGTCAGCTTCGGAGGTGAGTGGACATTTATGGACCTGCTCTCGCTGCGTGGCGGCTACCAGCACCTCTTTCAAGAGGATACCGAGACTGGACCCACGCTCGGAGCCGGGCTACAGCACGACATTAGCGGATTCGGCTTTCGATTCGATTACGCCTGGAACAGCTACGGCCGCATCGGCGACGTGCAACGGTTTACCGTCGGGTTCTCATTCTAGCTCTCGGGACGAGCTTGAGTCGTTACCCACCCCTACCCGGTGAAGGTGAGCATGATTGCGGCGACCAGGAGCAGCAGCAA
>CAZKNF010000048.1:20676-26927 GCA_964554105.1 uncultured Rhodothermales bacterium
CCCACCCCTACCCGGTGAAGGTGAGCATGATTGCGGCGACCAGGAGCAGCAGCAAGATCGACAGAATCACGTCACGGCGACGATTCTTAGGCGATGAGGGCTCGATCATGGTCGCTTCAGAAGGTGTTGGTCGCGCTTCAGATTCGGCCGGCGGCAGAGTTGCCGTAGCATACGTCAAACCGGCGATGCGTGCATAGGAGGGCGGAGGAGTGGAAAGGCTCACGGCCACCAGTACGACGATCGACACCACGGTCAACAAGACGGCGAAATGGAGGAAGTTGATGTCGGCAAACAGATGGAGCCAGCCGTCGAGCTGCGATTTGTTCAGCTCCGCCACGAGCCGCGCCATCCCCAGTGCGAATCCCGTCAACAGGGCCGCCATGGCGCCGGCGGAGTTCACCCGCTTCCAGAAGACGCCGAGTAGGAACACGACGGCGATAGGTGGGGAGATGTACGCCTGGACGCTCTGCAAGTACTGGTAAAGGACGCCGGAGATGTTCTGCATGAGTGGAATCCAGAGCAGACCGAACACGACCAGGACGACGGTGGCGATCTGACCAATCCAAACGAGCTGCCGCTCCGGAGCTGCAGGATGCAGCTTCTTGTAGATGTCGAGCGTGATGAGCGTGGAGCATGAATTGAACACCGAGGACAGAGAGCTCATGAGGGCGGCAAGGAGTCCGGCAGTCACCAGTCCCCGCAAACCGATCGGCAGGAGCGCGCCGACCAGCGCCGGCAGTGCCTGATCGGGCGCGTCGAGAACCAGCTCGCCCTGCTGGACCAGGACGTAGGCGATGATACCCGGAATGACGAAGATGAAGAGCGGCAACTGCTTCAGATAGCCGGCTAAGATCGTCCCGCGGCGAGCGTCTTCGATGCCCCGTGCGGATAGGGTCCGTTGAACGATGTACTGATCCGTACACCAGTACCAGACGGCTATGATCGGTGCGCCGAACACCATGCCTGTCCAGGGGAAATCCGGATCGGTCATCGGCTTCCACAAATTGAAAAACCCGCTGCCCGCTGCGGTTGTCAGCTCGTTCCATCCGCCCACCTTGATAAGCCCGGCAATCGTGACCGTCACCGCACCAGCCACGAGTACGAACGCCTGGACCATGTCCGTGTAGAGTACCGCCCGAAGCCCGCCGAATATCGTATAGATGCCCGTGATTACGACGACGATAAGCGCACCCGTCCAGAATGAAATCCCCATCAGCGTCTCGAAGACCACGCCGCCGGCATAGATCGTTACCGAGATCTTGGTGAGCACGTAGCCGATGATGGAAATAATCGCCAGGTACCATCGTGCCGCCGGTGAGAAGCGTCGCTCCAGAAATTCGGGCATCGTGTAAACGCCGCTCTTGATGTAGAACGGGACGAAAACCCACCCCAGCAGGAGGAGGATGACGGATGCCTGCAACTCGAATTGCCCGAGCGCCACGCCGCTGGCGGCGCCAGTTCCGGCAAGCCCGATGAGATGTTCGGAGCCGATGTTGGATGCGAAGAGCGATGCGCCGACAACGAACCATCCCACGTTTCTCCCCGCGAGAAAATAGTCGGCTGAGGTTTCATGGGTCGTGCGCTCGCGCCAGACAGCCCATCCGGCCACGACGAAGATCGCGGCGAAGTAGAGGCCGACGACGAACCAATCCAGCGTGGAGAATACCTGCATCGAAGGGACCGATTCTTTGGAGGCCGCCGAAAAGTGCACTAAGTATATCAAATCGACATGAAAAAATGTCGCTTCTGCTTTATACTGCCGCTTGCGGCTATGTAAACGTTTACAGTTTCTGTGCTGAACGCCCGGCACATTGCTGACGCCCGACCGCTTACGCCAGGATACATGCGCCCGATCATCGATATCATCGCCTCGGCCGGTGTGCTAATGACGGCAGGACTCTTCGTTGCAGGTGCACTGGGAAGAGTGAAGGCGAGCGAGGAAACGCTCACGCCACCGGCGGCTGGCCGGGGGGACGGGGTAGATCACTTTGTCGAATCGCTTCTCGCGAAGATGAGCGTAGGTGAAAAGCTCGGCCAGCTCACGCTATTCGTCGGACAGTGGAGCGACGTGGGGCCGCGCGTCCCAGAAGGCGGCGAGCAGGAGATCCTCGACGGCAAGGTCGGGACGTTCTACGGCATTCACGGCGCCGACTACACACGCGAGATGCAGCGGCTCGCGGTCGAGGAGTCGCGGCTGGGCATCCCGCTGCTTTTCGCCCATGATATCCTGCACGGCTTCCGAACGATTTTTCCTGTCCCGCTGGCGCAGGCAAGTAGCTGGAATCCAGATCTGGTCGAGAAGGCGGCCCGCATCGCCGCCGTAGAAATGTCTGCGCACGGCGTGCACTGGACGTTCACACCCATGATCGACGTATCGCGTGAGCCTCGCTGGGGACGGATCGTCGAGGGAGCCGGTGAGGATCCTTTCCTCGGCTCGGTGATGGCCGCCGCACAGATCCGAGGCTACCAGGGCGATGATCTCAGGGCGGAGGACACCGTCCTCGCAACCGCAAAGCATTTCGTTGGATATGGAGATCCGGAAGGGGGGCGCGACTACAATACTGTCGACCTCGGCGAGCGGACGCTGCACGAAACCTATCTCCCGCCGTTTAAAGCGGCTGTCAACGCCGGCGTCGGAGCCGTGATGGCTGCCTTCAATGACATAGACGACGTGCCGATGCATGCCCACGAGCGCCTGTTGAACGGACTCCTGCGTGAAAAGTGGGGATTCGAGGGAATCATAGTGAGCGACTACACCGGGATTCTTGAACTGGTCGCGCACGGGGTCGCTGCCGATTCCGCCGACGCAGGCGTGATGGCGCTGAAGGCGGGTATTGACGTCGACCTCGTGAGCGGCATCTTTTTGACCCTCAAAGACGAAGTCGAGTCGGGGCGACTTTCGGAGGATATCGTAGACGATGCCGTGCGGAGGGTGCTGCGGGCGAAGCATCAGCTTGGCCTGTTCGACGACCCTTATCGCTATAGCGATGCCGAGAGAGAGGCCGCCTTGACGCTTACGCCGGCGCATCGCGGCGCCGCACGCCGACTGGCTCGTGAATCCATCGTGCTGCTCAAGAACGACGACAATCTGCTGCCGCTGTCCAAGAATGTACAGCACCTCGCGGTCGTGGGTCCGCTCGCGGACGATGCTGCGTCAGGATTGGGCGGCTGGCCGGGGGAAGGACGAGCCGACGACGTGATAACCATCCTGCAGGGACTCAGGGGGGCGCTTCCGGAGGCGGATATTCGATACGAACGAGGTGCGGACTGGAATACGGACGATACGACCGGGATTGCGGCGGCAGTGGATGCGGCGCGAGAAGCCGAGGTCGTCGTCCTCGTGGTCGGCGAGCACGCGAGCATTACCGCTGAGGCGAGCAGCAGGGCGTCGTTGGATTTGCCGGGCAGCCAGTTGGCGCTCGTCAAGGCGGTCCACGCGACCGGAACGCCCGTCATCGCCGTGCTAACGAACGGCCGCCCCCTTTCGATCTCATGGATGGACGAACATCTTTCCGCCATTATAGAGACGTGGTTCCTCGGCATCGAGACAGGCACGGCGGTGGCCGACGTCCTCCTCGGCGACTACAATCCCGGAGGCAAACTCCCGGTCACCTTTCCGCGCAGCGTCGGTCAGGTGCCCATCTACTACAATCACAAGAACACCGGACGGCCGCCGGATGCACGGGAGAAGTTCAC
Organism: uncultured Rhodothermales bacterium; assembly: GCA_964554105.1. Classification (GTDB taxonomy): domain Bacteria; phylum Bacteroidota; class Rhodothermia; order Rhodothermales; family VXPQ01; genus CAZKNF01. The sequence goes on from CAZKNF010000048.1 coordinate 24,373, forward strand.
GTCGAAGTATCTGGACATCCCGTGGACGCCGCTGTATCCCTTCGGTCACGGACTCTCATATACGACGTTCGCATACGGTGCACCTCGCATCAGCGCCGAGCAGATTACAATGGATGGGCAGGTTACCGTCGAGGTAGACGTCACAAATTCAGGCGAGCACGCGGGCGACGAAGTCGTGCAGCTTTACGTGCGCGACGAAGTGGCGACCATATCCCGCCCGGTGATGCTTCTTCGCGGATTCCGCCGCGTTCGCCTCGATCCGGATGAGAGCCGCAGCGTGCGGTTTACCTTGACTTCGGACGACCTCTCGCTCTACAATAAGGATATGGAATACCTCGTCGAACCCGGCTTTTTCACCCTGTACGTTGGTACGAGCTCGGTAGACGTACAGGAAGTTCGATTCGAGGTCGTTGAGACGTAATGAAGCATGATGCGAGAACATCCGACAAGATCCTTCGGCGACAACCCACCACACATTCCGTCGAATAATCGCGACACTTAGACAGATGAATTACGATAGGCAAATGCCTCATTCGACCCGCTCTCTTGTCTGTCTGTTCACGGCTGCACTAACGCTCTGCGCTGCGGGGGACCTTGCCGATGCGTGGGCGCAGGACGTGCCCCGCAACGTCGTCATCATCATGAGCGACGACCACCGGCACGATTTCATGGGCTTCCATTCGGATGCGCCTGATTTTCTCCAGACGCCGAACATGGACCGGATGGCGGAGGAGGGAGCGCACCTCATCAATGCCTTTGTTACAACATCGCTCTGCTCACCGAGCCGGGCATCCATTCTGACCGGCCAGTACGCACACACCCACGGAGTCGTCGACAACTCGACTCCGGTACCGGAGGGCACCCGTTTCTTCCCGGAGGACCTGCAGGAGCAGGGCTACAACACGGCCTACGTTGGAAAGTGGCACATGGGTGAGGCGAGCGACGATCCGAAGCCGGGATTCGACCGCTGGGTGAGTTTCCGCGGCCAGGGCACGTATTACGATCCGCTATTGAACATCGACGGCGAGCAGCAGCAATTCGACGGGTATACGACGGATATCCTGACGGAGTACGCCCTGGACTGGCTCGGTGAGCAAAGTGCCGACGGCGATCCGTTTTTCATGATCCTCTCGCATAAAGCCGTACACGCCGAGTTCATGCCCGCGGAACGGCACGAGGGTGCATACGCCGACGCCGACATCCCCTATCCGGCATCGATGCCGTACACGGAATCGAACTACCAGATGAAGCCGCACTGGGTGCGCGAGCAGCGGGCAAGCTGGCACGGCGTCGACTATATGTACCACGGCGACATGGTTTTTGACGAGTTCTATCAGCGCTACACGGAGACGCTGTTGGCGCTTGACGAGAGTGTCGGCCGCGTGATCGACCACCTTGACCAATCCGGGCTGGCCGAGAATACATTCGTTCTTTATCTAGGTGACAACGGTTTCCTGCTGGGTGAGCACGGTCTGATCGACAAGCGAAATGCTTACGAGGAGTCGATGCGCATCCCCATGCTCGCCTACGCTCCGGGTTTCGTCGAGCCCGGCAGCACGATCGAATCCCTCGTCCGCAATATCGATATCGCGCCGACCGTGCTCGAGCTCGCCGGGGCTACGACCTCGATCGATGTGGAAGGCACGTCATTCATGACGCTGTTGAGCGACGAGGGCGGTGCGGCGACGACGGGCGCGGCCGATGACCGTGAGTTCCTCTACGAATACTACTGGGAGCACGCCTTTCCGCACACGCCGACGACTATTGCATTGCGAGGTGACCGTTTCAAGTACATTTATTATCACGGTGTCTGGGATCTGAATGAGCTGTACGATCTCCAAAACGACCCCACCGAGAGCTATAATCTGATCCAATCGCCGGAATTCAGCGACGTGCGCGATGAGATGCGGAATCGTCTCTTCGATCGGCTGGAGGAGGCCGATGCGATGCGCGTGCCCATCCGGCGCGGCGGATGGCAGGCCGGTGAGCGGCTGCTCCAGGTTCCCGGCCGATAGGCCAGGCAGGGCCAAGAAGTACACCTCCTCGAAACACACGCAGAAGCCGCCGTTCGAATATGAATGAGCCGTGCGAACGATCAACCGCCGTTTCAATGCCAGTGAAGAGACGGTCGCTCCTTCTGTTCCTGCTATTATGTGCAATCCTGCACTCAGCGGCGGCGCAGCAATCTGTCGTCATCCTGGACGAGGCGGATGGGGCCGGAGATTATCGTGACGCATCACGGGGGATCGTCACGCCGCCCGATACGCTTAATCTGTTGCAGGGTGAGAAACTGCCGCTGCATTTCGATCACGCCGCCGGCGGCGAATCGAGTGGAGTTCTGGAGTACAGGCATACGGAAGGCAGCTGGGAGATGGCCGTCGGTCAGGACGGATGGCCCGCGGTCGATCTGTCCGGATTCGACAGCCTGATCGTCCATCTGAACGGCCCTACGGCCATCGCGGGCGCAGAGTTGCCGCGAATCTCGCTTGAGGATGAAGATGGCGGTCGCACCGATCCGATCTGGCTGAGCCGGCCGCAGAATGTTCGGGTGGATT
>CAZKNF010000049.1:0-25483 GCA_964554105.1 uncultured Rhodothermales bacterium
TCGTAATCGAGAAGCGGTACGTCCGGAACGACGCGACGGTTTTCGGAGCCCAGGTTAGGATCTACATGATCCACGACGGTTCAGGTGACCCCCTCGGCAGCGTGGCGATGCATACCGATGTTACCGAGCGTAAGCAGATCGAAGCCACCCGTCGCCGCGAAGCAAGCGAGCTGGAGGAGGCAAAGGCGATCGCGGAGGAACATGCAGCGCGGCTCGGAGACATCGTCGAGGAACTGCAGATCGCCCGCGAGCGAGCCGAGGACGCAACGCGCTCGAAGAGCGAATTCCTCGCTGTGATGAGTCACGAGATACGCACTCCGATGAACGGGGTGATCGGGATCACGGATCTCCTGCTTCAGACGGATCTTCGGGAGGAGCAGCGCGAGCTCGCCGAGACGATCCGCACGAGCGGCGAGAGCCTTCTCCGCATTATCAACGACATTCTAGATTTCAGTAAGATTGAGGCCGGCAGACTCGAACTCGAAAGTGAGCCGTTCGAGCTGCGCGCCTGCATCGAGGCGGCGTTTGACACGATCTCCCCTCCTGCCGCTTCGAAACGACTATCCGTCGCCTACTTGATCGACCCGGCTGTTCCCGAGTGGATCGAGGGCGACCTGATGCGTCTTCGGCAGGTGCTGGTGAATCTACTTAGCAATGCCATCAAGTTTACGGACGAAGGCGAAGTGATTCTCGAGGTCACCTCCGAGGAAGGTGCGGGATCGCCCGAGCTGCACGTCTCAGTTCGCGACACGGGTATCGGTATTCCCGAAGAACGGATGGACCGGCTCTTTCACTCCTTCAGCCAGGTAGACGCGTCCACGACGAGGCAGTACGGCGGCTCCGGGCTCGGGCTGGTGATCAGTAAGGGTCTCAGTGAATCGATGGGTGGATCGATGTGGGCCGAAAGCGAGGTCGGGCGCGGATCAATTTTCCACTTTACTCTCAAGGCACGCCCGGTCGCTCCGCCGAAGGACGAAGCGTTAACCACCCTCGCCGGAATGCGCGTTCTCATCGTTGACCGCCATGCGGCGACTCGTGAGATGATCGGCCGCGAGCTGGAGCGTTTCCATCTCGTTGTCACGAAGGCATCCTCTGAATCCGAGGTTTTCGCTTTGATGAAGGAAGGGACTTTCGATGTGATGATCGCCGACGCTGAAATGGAAGCGTTCGACGGCCCGACGCTCGGGCGGATTATCACGCGGGCGTCTCGACACCGAGATCTACCAATTATTTTTACCCACCACCTGGGACGGCGCATCGACCGAACGCGCTTTAAGGCTGCAGGGTACCTGACGAAGCCCGTGAAGCAAGCACAACTGCGCAGTATTCTCGCCGATACGCTAGATCCGCTCTCCAATAATCACCTTCCCGCGCCGTCCAAAATCGACGGCCCGCCTGCCATGATCGAAACAACCGCACTCCGTGTTCTCCTTGCAGAAGACAATCTTATCAATCAGAAAGTCGCGCTTTCGATGCTCAAGAAGCTCGGAGTCGAGGCAGACGTGGCCAAGAACGGCGTGGAGGCCCTGTCAGCCGTAGAGCAGACGCAGTTCGACGTGATCTTAATGGACATCATGATGCCCGAGCTGGACGGCATCGAGGCGACCAAACAGATCATCGAGCGACTTCCTGTAGAGCGGAGACCGCGAATCATCGCGCTTACGGCGAATGCCATGCAAGGTGATCGGGAGCGGTGCCTCAACGCCGGCATGGATGAATACCTCACCAAGCCGATACGTGCGGACGATCTGCTCGACGTCTTCGAGCGGTGTCGTCGCATTGGAGGCGACGGCGTGCCTACGAAGGAAGAGGCGGAGGCCGTCGTCAGTCCGACGATGCTGTCGGAGCTCAATGAAATGCTCGGCGGCGGAGATCCGGAATTCATGGTCGGGCTGGTCGACGAGTTCCTCACCGATTCCGAGAATCTGATGGTTCAGATTCGCGAAGCGGTTCGGACAAACGCCGCCTCAGCGCTGCACTACGCGGCCCATACCTTGAAATCGAGCGCGGCCGTGTTCGGAGCGGATGACATGGCGACCACGTGCAAGACGCTCGAGAAGGCAGGCAAAGAGGGTGGTCTCTCGCAGGCGCCCCGCCTGCTGGTTCAGCTGGAGACTCAGTTCGCCCGCGTGAAGAAGGGGCTAGAGAAGCACGTGACGTAGGCTTCTCAGGTCTCCACGATCGATTCTCGAGCGAGGGACCTTCCTTGTTCTGTTAGCTCCAGATATCCGTCGAGGCGGCGCACGAGGTCGTCCTCCTGTGCGCGTTCGACGATGCGTCGCGCGAACGACCGTTCCCAGCTCAGGTGTTCCTCGAGGTGCGCGATGCGATTCTCCTGCTCCGCCTCAGGTAGTCCTTCATGGTTGAGCAGGTGAATGGTCAACATTTTCTCGGCGAACAGCCATGTATTGCGCCGGCGCCGCCGCACCGCGGCGAGGACGCCGTGCTGCGGCGCGAACAAATAGGCGAGGGTAAAGAAGACGCCAACCATCGTCGCCATCGCACCCGCGATGGAGGCGTCCAGCATATGTGCGAGCCAGAATCCCGAGACGGCGGACGCGATGCCGATGAGGACGCTGATTCCGAGCATCCACGCGAGACGGTCGGTAAGGAGAAAGGCCGCAGCCGCCGGACCGATCATGAGCGCCACGACGAGAATAGCCCCGACCGCGTCGAACGCCGCCACGGCCGTCACCGAAACGAGCGTCATCAGTCCGTAGTGGATCAGGACCGGGATAAAGCCGAGAGCTGCCGCGAGTCCGGCATCGAATGTGGCCAGCTTCAGTTCTTTGTAGAGCGCCGCGATGAAGATCGCGTTCAGCAGCCCAACGGCGCCCATCACGTAGAGCGAGCGGGGCCCGAGATCCCGTCCCGCGATGATAAACCGGTCGAAGGGAGCGAACGCCAGCTCACCCAGCAAGACAGCGTCCATGTCGAGGTGCACGTCGCCGGCAAAGCGCGCGATCATCACGACGCCGATGCTGAAGAGCACCGGAAACACCAGTCCGATCGCCGCATCTTCCTTGAAAAGCCGCGTCTTCGTGAGCAATTCCACGAGCACGACCGTCAACACACCCGTGACCGCGGCCGCAAAGATTAGAATGGGCGAATTGAGGTCGTGCGTCAGGAAGAAGCCGACGACGATACCGGGTAAGATGGAGTGGCTGATGGCATCGCTCATCATCGCCATTTTTCGCAGCACCAGAAACGCACCCGGCAGCGCGCATGCCGCGGCAACGACGGCGGCGATCAGCTGAATCTCGATCTGACCCTGGCTCATCGTCCTCCCCTCTCCTTTCGCAGCCGCTCCGACTCGTGAACGCCCTTCTCCGTAAGCGCCCATTCGGTGGGGCCTGCGCGTTCGACGAGGCCTCGTTCCTGCAGGCGCGTCAGCGCAGGTACGGCGCCGCCTGCTTCCGGACTCATCACGGCCAGAACTGCTTCCTGATGCGGATGCTGCGGATCGGCATGCTGAAGTCCGAGGGCGTATAAATCCAGCAGCACGGCTTCGACTTGCAGGCGCCGTGCATTTCGCCGCTCACGGATCCATCTCCATACGATCCCGCGATTCGGAGCGAGCAAGAGCGAAACGAGCACGATTCCTCCCATGCATAATACGATGGTCGGTCCTGTCGGCATGTTTTGCATCGTGCTGCTTACCACCGCACCACTCACGCCGGCGAGTGCGCCGAGGGCCGCCGATATAACGACCATCCAGCCCAACCGATCGGTCCACTGGCGGCCTGCCGCGGCTGGTGCAACGATCATCGCACTCATGAGGACTACGCCGACGGTCTGCAGTCCGATTACGATGGCTATTACGAGGAGCGTCGTAAGGAGGACATCGAGCCGGCGCATTGGAAATCCAACCGTACGACCGAACTCCGGATCGAATGACAGCAGTTTCAGCTCTTTCCAGAAGATCACCATGAGGACGAGGCCGGTGCCGCCAAGGGCGGCCATCGTTACGACGTCGCGCTGCACGAGCGCCGCCGCCTGGCCGAATAGAAACGTATCGAGGCCCGCCTGGGTCGCATCCGGCCGCCTCTGAATGAACGTGAGCAATACGAGACCGATTCCGAAGAAAACCGAGAGCACGATTCCCAACATGCTGTCGTACTTGATCCGTGTCGTCTGGGTTACGGACATGATCAGCAGCGTGGCGAGCCAGCCTGCTGCGCCCGCGCCCGCCATGAGCACGATCGGGGTCTTGCTTCCGGTGAGGAGAAATGCGATAGCGATGCCCGGGAGCGCGGCATGGGAGATGGCATCGCCAAGTAGGCTCTGTCCCCGCAAGACGGCGTACGTCCCGAGTGAACCGCTCACGATGCCGAGCGTCGCGGAACCCATCGCGACCATTCCCAGCGTATAGTCCGTAAAGAGCAGCCGAAAGATCTCCATGCTAGATTCGGAATCGGAGCGTTATCGCCGTCGGGGAGGTGCTAAAGGCGGTTTCCGAGCTCCAGGTGGGATTCGGGAGGCCGCCCGCCGGCGATTTCGTCGCGCTCCTCGTCAACCTTCTGACTCGCTGCGGCGGTATCCGCCGATCTTTCGTCTGCATGCAAGAACGCAACGCGTCCGCCGTAGGTGAGGCGCAAGTTTTCCTCGGTGAATACCTCGTCGGCAGGTCCGCTGGCGATTCGCCGAACGTTGAGCAGCATCACGTGATCGAAATATTCGCTTACCGTCTGGAGGTCATGATGAACGACCACCACCGTCTTGTCCGCAGCACGCAGGTCCCGGAGCAGCGTAACGATGGCTCGCTCCGTCGTGGCGTCGACACCCTGGAAGGGTTCATCCATAAGATAGATTTCCGCTTCCTGAACGAGGGCCCGTGCGAGAAAGACGCGCTGCTGCTGACCGCCGGAGAGCTGACTTATCTGCCGATCGGCGAAGTCCTGCATGCCCACTTTCTCAAGTGCTTCCAGGGCCAGTCGCCGCTCGTTCTTTCTCGGTCGCTTAAACCATCCGAGACGGCCGTAGAGCCCCATCATTACTACATCGAGCACGCTCGTTGGAAAGTCCCAGTCTACGCTTCCCCGCTGTGGTACGTACGCGACGAGGCGCCGCTGCTGTTCGTACTGCTTCCCGAATATGCGGATCTGACCTGCCGCTGTGCGTATTAGGCCGAGAATGGACTTAATGAAGGTCGTCTTGCCGGCGCCATTGGGGCCGACGATCGCCATGAGGACGCCTGATGGCACCGTCAAGTCGATATCCCATAAAACAGGCTTGTCCCGGTACGCTACCGTCAGATCTCGTACCTCAATGGCCGTTCTTTTGCCTGTTTCAGAAGACATTTAGCTGACGAGTTTCGAGAGCGGCGCGTTCATAAAAATATAATCAGCGTACAGACGCGAGGTTCTCATCCTGGAGAGATGCCACGATCGTATCGACATTGTGTCGCATCATGCCCGTGTACGTGCCTGCCGGCGAATCCGGCGCGCCGAGCGCATCTCCGTACAGCGTGCCGCCAATCGATACCTCGGACCCGCGCGCACGTACAGCTTCCCGAACCGCTTCAATACCTTTAGGGGAAACCGAGGACTCGATGAAGAGCGCAGGTATGCCGCGTGACACGACGAAGTCCACGAGCGCCCGGACGTCTGCCGTGCCCGCTTCCGTTGCGGTCGATATGCCCTGCAGTCCGTAGACTTCGAATCCGTACGCCCTGCCAAAGTATCCAAATGCATCGTGCGATGTAATCAGGACGCGCCGATCTTCCGGCAACTGCGCGACCTTGTCCCGAATGTCTCTATCGAGGCGTGCGAGTTCTTCCTGATAGTCCTCCAGATTCGCCTGATAGTCGGCGGCATGCTCGGGGTCCATCGCGGAAAGCGTTTCGCTCGCCGCTTCGGCGACATCCGCCCAGAGTGAGACGTCGAACCAGACGTGCGGATCGTAGTTACCCTGGAAAGCGGGAGATTCGAGCCACTCATCTTCTGAGATCGCCACTTCTGCCAGCGCGACGGTTTGTATGTCCCGGCGCCGCATCTGCTGAAAAACGTCCGTCAGCTTCCCTTCGAGATGAAGGCCGTTGTAGAGGACGAGATCGGCTTCAGACATGCGCGTTACGTCACCGGCGCTGGCCTGGTACAGATGTGGATCTACACCGGGGCCCATGAGTCCGGTAACCTGGACGTGCTCGCCTCCTATCTGCCGAACCAGGTCGGCAATCATGCTCGTGGTAGCAACGACGTTGACCGCTCCATCCTGGGTCTGTCCGGGGCGATCGGCCGGACCACAGGCCCCGAACAGGGAGCTGATTGCGATGACGAGTATGAGCTGGCGCATATATTCTAATCGAGAATTTCTGCCAAGCAGATAACGCAACGCCAAAGGATTAGTTTAGGCTAACTTTCAAGTTAATCTACGTTCTTTGCTGCAGCGCAGTCAAGCGGATGCGCCTGTTTTCGTGCTGCTCCGAGCGGAAAGTGAACGCTCCACGCCTATTGAGCGTTTATCCAATCGAGGAATATGATCGGACGCGGCACGACCCTATTAGTCGCGACACGCTGAACTTTCAGACACAGAAGCACATGCCGATAGACGTAGACAACTTTGAGGATGAGGTCATCCAGACGAGCCGCAGGGTACCGGTCCTTGTCGATTTCTGGGCGCCCTGGTGTGGTCCCTGCCATGCTCTCGGGCCGATTCTCGAACGCCTGGCGGAACGTAGCGACGGCAAGTGGAAGCTGGCAAAACTGAACACCGACGAGCATCCGGATGTGTCGCAGAGATACGGGATCCGAGGGATTCCAGCGGTGAAACTGATTGTGGACGGGGAGGTCGTCGATGAATTCACCGGCGCGCTCCCGGAGTATGCCGTAACGCAGTGGCTCGAAAAGGCGCTTCCTTCCGAAAATAAGAAGCGGCTTGCCCGGGCGGAGAGCGCCATCGAGGAGGGGAATGAGTCTACGGCGGAGTCCCTGCTTGAGGAGATTCTCGAGGATGAGCCGCAGAATCCAAAGGCGCGGTTGCTGCTCGCACGCATCCTGGCGTTTCGAGAGCCGCAGCGAGCGGCCGACCTCGCGACCGTGAGTGCATTCGCGGGAACGGGTTTCGTCCAGATCGAGGAGGCCGTCAAGACGGTGGCGCGCCTGTTTCAACTCGCGGAGGATACTGGCGCACTGCCGGAGGGGGACGGACGCGGCACCTATCTATCCGCGCTGAAAGCTCTCACTTCGCGGGACTTCGATACGGCGCTCGAGCGGTTTATCGAGGTGATCCGAACCGATCGATATTACGACGATGACGGCGCACGGAAGGCATGCGTCGCCGTGTTCACGCTGCTCGGAGACGATCATCCAGTGGTGAAAAAGTACCGGAGGAAGTTTGACATGGCACTGTACTAGACCGTCAATTGGTGCATTAGCGCCTCGGTTCGTATTAACGCGTCGGTTCGTTCATTAGGACGGTCGTCCGAGCATTAGGACGTCTGTCCTCGCGTTAGGGCGACTATCGGCCCATCAGGCTGTCTGTCCGCCGCAGGAGCTTCCGGCTCCGGCCGTACAGCCGTAGCAGTGGCGAGCGGTCCGCACGACGTGGTTACGCCAGGCGTCGAGATCGAAATCGCCCACGTGAGGGCGTCGCGCACCGGAGAGCTCCATCTTCATGTCCAGCTGCTGGTTGAAGTCGCAGTCGTAGAGATAGCCGTCCCATGAGACGGAGAGTGTGTTGCGGCACATGAGTCCCACTATCGTCGCCGGATTAAATGCGGTCACGAGCCGCTCCATGTACTCTTCGACGAGATCCTTCTCGAGCAGCCACTCGAGATATCGCGACATCGGCATGTTGTTGAGCGCGATCAGCCGGTCGAATGATACGTTGTGATTGCGGTCGAGTGCACCCCTCCATTCCGCTTCGAGCGATGCCTGGCTGCCTGCCAGGAAAGCGCCTACCGGATTCGTCACGAGCGTCAGCTGCAGCCGAGGATCGCCCTTTCCGTATCCGACCTCGTTTAGGCGCCGGAGCGCGTCGATGCTTTTTTCGTACGTTCCGGATCCTCGCTGAGCATCTGTACCGAGCTTTCGATAGTGCGGCAGCGAACAGACCACATCGACGCCGCGCTCGGCAAACCAGGACGGGAGATCGGCGAATCGGCGTGTCGTGAGGATGGTTAAATTGCACCGGTCGATGACGCGCTTTCCGCGCTCCACGCAGGCATCCACCAGATATTTAAAGTGAGGATTGAGTTCGGGGGCGCCGCCCGTCAAGTCAACAGTATGTGCGCCGGAGATGTCGATCGCTCGCAGACACGCGTCGATCGTCGCTCGATCCATATTCTCGTCGGTCCGATCCGGGCCCGAGTCGACGTGGCAATGCCGGCAGGTCATGTTGCACAGCTTTCCGACGTTGATCTGGAAGACGTCGAGCGCGGCCGGCGTCAGGTCGGGCCAGCCGGCGGCCTTCAGATCGGCATCGAAGTCGCCCGTACCTGACGGTCCGGCGTCGAATTCGAGCGCATTCAGCACGTCGAACTGCTCGCCGGGCTCGGCCAGCGGCTCACGCCGATACTTTAGGCTCGTCGTGGTACGAGGACCTTCGACGTCCAGGATGGACCCGTCCCCACCCACGACCTGCGTAAGCGGTATAAAATCTGTTATGTCACTCATAAACGACGTTTAGAACTGGATCCCCTACATCATTTTATGCTGCACCTGCTCGAGCATCTGGATGCCGTGAACGAGTGAGGAGCCGCCCCGGATCGCGGTGGCGACGTGTACGGCTTCCGTCATTTCTTCGAGATCGGAGCCCTTCTCGAGGCACTCCGACGTGTAGGCATCGATACAGTAGGGACACTGAACGGTGTGCGCCACGGCCAGCGCGATGAGCGCCTTCTCGCGCGCCGTGAGCGCACCGTCTTCGAACACCTTTCCGTAATACGCGAAGAAGAGGTCCGCCAGCTCCTGGTTGCCTTCTTCGATCTCGCCAAACTTCGGCAGATGTTCGGGCTTGTAGTAAGTATCCATCGATAATTGCTGCTGCTGTGTGAGGGTACGATTTGTTGAGACGCTCGGAAGGTTTTAGAGGCGCCCGGTGAGCGCCGGAACCCTTAGGTGTCCTTTCGCCCACGTACCGTTACGCTGACGATGGCGCCGCCGTTCTTACGAAACGTCTCTATCTCGGCTGCGGATGCTTCCCGTTCGATGATGTCGTCCGGTACGTCGATCGTTTTCTCTCGGGCGACGTCGACGTCCGCGAATCCCGCATCTCGAAGCCGTCCGACGTAATCGTCCATCTCGAGCGCGCCGGCGACGCAACCCGCATACAGCTCCGCGGAGCTGCGGATGGACTCCGGCAGGCGGCCCCGCGTCACGATATCTGACACACAGAAGTGCCCGCCCGGCTTCAAAACGCGAAACATCTCCGCGAATGCCTTCTCCTTTTCGGGCACGAGATTCAATACGCAGTTGCTTATCACCACGTCCACGGAGTCCGAGTCGAGCGGCAGCGATTCGATGTCCCCGAGCTCGAACACGACGTTCTCGTAGCCCATTTTAGCGGCATTGCTGCGGGCGCTTTCGACCATCGATTCCGTCATGTCGACGCCGATCACGCGGCCTGAGTTGCCCACGATGGTCCGAGCGACGAAGGCATCGATTCCGGCGCCGGAGCCGAGATCGAGTACCGTGTCGCCCGTCTGAATTCCGGCGAGTTCGGTCGGCACGCCGCATCCCAGGCCGAGATCAGCCTCAGCGACGTAGCCTTCCACATTCGCATATTCATCACCGATCATCGTCGTCACATCCGATCCGCATCCGCATCCGCAGCCGCAGCCGGCACCTTCTCCCTTCCGGGCGATTTCGTCGTATTTCGTGCGGACGGTGTCCTTTATTGCAGGTGTCATCGTTTAATCCTCCAGGGTTGAAGTGGGATTCCAGCAGGCGTTCGCGCCGCTCATGGTGGAGAAATACGTGGTGGCCTCCTCTCGCAATGAAGCGATCGCCTCACCGTCAACGCAGTAGCATACCGCGGGTCCGTCGATCGATCCTCGGATCAGTCCGGCCTCCTTTAATGCTCTGAGATGCTGTGAAACGGTGGATTGCGCGAGCGGGAGCTCGTCCACGATTTCCCCGCAAATACACGTCCCTCGCTGAGCGAGGAGCCGTAGGATCTCCACACGTGCCGGATGGCCCAGCGCTTTGAAGTAGCCTGCTAGCCGGACCGGCGCCTCATCGAATGCTGTCGATTTGCTCACCGCCATGGTTTCTCGTGCCGTAAAGTTTTAAGATCGGCGGGCGACGGTCGTCCGCGCTTTATCGTATATTTGCGATGTACGATACCTGCAGGTAAAGCTGAAGTTTCGCCGCACGAAAAACTTTTTATCGGCCATTGAAAAAATGGCGACCCCGGCCGGGTTAGGCCGCCTTTTGCTCTTCCTGTTCCTTGTACTGCAGCTCGTAAAGCTTCCGGTACAATCCGCCCAGCGCGAGCAGCTCCTGATGCGTACCCTGCTCGCGGATCCTCCCCTTATGCATTACGATGATCTTGTCGGAATGCTGGATCGTCGACAGCCGATGTGCGATGACGAGGGAGGTGCGCCCCTCCATGAGCGCTTCGAGCGCCTGTTCTATAAGCAGCTCGGTTTCGGTGTCTACGCTCGACGTGGCTTCGTCGAGCACGAGAATTTCCGGATCGTAGACGAGCGCGCGCACGAACGACAGCAGCTGGCGCTGACCGTATGAAAGTGATGCACCTCGTTCGCGAACGTCCTGCTCGTAGCCGGCGGGGAGTTTGTCGATGAACGCATCCGCCCCGACGAGACGTGAGGCGTGCTCGATCTGCTCTCGCGTGATGTCGGGATTCTCGAGCGTAAGATTCCGTTCGACGGATCCTGAGAACAGGAAGACATCCTGCAGAACGAGTCCGACGTGGGCGCGCAGATCCGCCAGCCGCATGTCTCGTGTATCGACCCCATCGATCAAAATTTGGCCCTTTTCGATGTTGTAAAAGCGGAGCAGGGCATTGATAATGGTGGTCTTGCCGGCGCCGGTCGCACCGACAATTGCTACCTTGTCGCCCGGCTCGATGGAAAATGAGATGTCCTCCAGGATCCAGTTCGGTTCCTGGCCGTCCGCAGGAAGGCGATCGTATGTGAACCAGACGTTCTTGAATTCGATGCGCCCGGCCAGCCGTCCGACCTCTACCGGGTCGGAGGTTTCTTCGATGGCCGTGTCCTCATCCAGTAAACCGAAGATCCGCTCGGCGCCGGCCATCGCGCTCTGCAGCGTATTGTACTGATCAGAAAGATTTCGGATGGGCTCGAAAAACTGACGTGTATACTGGATGAACGCGATCAACACGCCCAGCGTCAGTGTTCCGCCGAGGGCGTGCAGCCCCCCAAACCAGATGATCAGTCCGAGGGCGATCGATCCGACGATGTCGACGGCAGGCCAGAAGAGCGCGAAGTAGAATATCGTCTTCACCTGGGCGGCGCGATGGTCGTCATTGATGCCGCTGAATCTGCGCATCTCCTCCCTTTCTCGGCTAAACACCTGAACGATGCTCATGCCGGAGACATGCTCCTGCAGAAAGGAGTTCAAGCGGGCCACCTGCTTGCGTGTCTCCCGGTACTGGTCTCGTACTTTCGACCGGAAGAGAAACGTGACGTAGACCATGATCGGCATCACGCTGAGGACGACGAGCGCGAGCACCCAGTTCAGGGTGAACATGAAGTAGAGGATGAAGGTGAGCCGAAATAGATCGCCCATGATGACGACGATTCCGGCGGACAATACGTCGCTCAGCGCCTCGACGTCACTCGTTGCCCGGGTGATCAGGCGGCCGACCGGCGTGCGGTCGAAGAAGGAGAGCGATTGTTTCTGGATGTGCCGATAGATGTCGACGCGCAGGTCGAAGATGGCCTGCTGGCCGACCCACTGCGTGAGGTAGCCGCGGGCGAACGAGAGAATGCCCTCTCCAACCAGGGCGCCGATGAGGAGCATGATCATGAAGGAGAGCCCGTCCAGGTCTCCCGGAATGATATACCGATCGATCGCCTCCTGGATCAGCCGTGGACGCAGCGGTCCGAGAAACGACGCCCCGAGGGTGAAGACGAAAGCGATCAGCACCCACCACTTATACGGCTTCAGAAACTGGATAATCCGCCTGATCAGCCGGCTGTCCAGCTCGCTATGCAGCCTTTCTTCTCGTGGATTGTTCGTGTCGCTCGCCAAGGTCCTCTCTACTTTCTCGGTGATTTGTCGGACATGTCGGAATCTCGCTTCCGCCTACCTTTCCGGGGGTGACCGACTCGGGTGAGAGCGCCTCGATCCGTACGGCGCACTCGATCCGTCGCGCCGCGCCTTCGGCCTGGCTGCTTCCCCGTCAAACCGAATAGCGCTTTAATTCCTCAGCCAGTTCCGTGTTCTTAAACACGTGGCGTGCCTCCTCGAGCAGCCCTGCAGGGTCTTTGTGACGAGCGCTGAAATGGCCGATCAACAGCTGTTTTGCCTCCGCCCGCTGTGCTATATGTGCCGCTTCCCGTGCAGTCGAATGTCCGGTGCGCACGGCGTTATCCGCATATTCCTCGGCAAACGTGGCCTCGTGGTACACCAGATCGGCGCCTCGGGCGAGGATCCGCCCGTTTTCACATGGACGCGTATCCGTCACGTAGGCGAACGACCGGCCCGGCCGATCCGCGCCGACGACCATCGCGGCCGTGACGGCACGGCCGCCGACCTGAACGGCGCGTCCGGCTTTCAACTCGCGGAAATGCTCGTAGTCCGTCACCCCGAGCTCCCGTGCACGTTCGACGTCGAGGTGCCCTGATTTCGGCCGCTCTGCGAATCGGTACCCGGCCGTAAACGTGCGGTGTTCGAGCGGCCGCGCTTCGACGAGGAGCTCCTCCGATTCGTAGACGATGCATTGATCGAGCGCGTCGTGCAGTTCGATGAACTCAGTCTGGAACGAATACGCATCGAGCTCGATTCCGGGCATTCTCGCCATCGCATCGCCGATGCCGGAGGGTCCGACGATCGTGAGCGGCTCCGTGCGGCGCATCATCGAGAGGGTCGAGATGAGTCCCGGCAGTCCGAAAAAGTGGTCGCCGTGAAAATGCGTGATGAAGACAGCGTCGATGCGCGTGATCTTCACTCCGGCCCTGACCAACCGCATCTGGGTACCTTCGCCGCAGTCGAAGAGCAGCACGCGACCCTTGCGCAGCAGGGCGGTCGCCGACGGATGGCGCTCGCGCGTGGGTATGGCCGAGGCGGTACCGAGCGGGATGATTTTGATGTCGGCCATTTCAATCACCACGTCTCACATCGCCTCGATTTCAGCTTCCAAAAGCTGCTTGTTGTACAGTTCCGCGTATGCTCCTTCGTGGCGGAGGAGGTCCTCGTGTGTACCCCGCTCGATAATCTCGCCTTCATCTAGAACGAGGATGAGATCCGCGTCCATCACCGACGAGATGCGGTGGCTCACGATGATGACGGTTCTCTTACCGTAGTGCTGCCGTAAATAGCCGAGAATTTTGCTCTCTGTATTCGTATCCACGGCCGAAAGGGCATCATCCAGGATGAGAACTTTGGGAAGTCGGATGAGAGCCCGGGCGATCGACGTCCGCTGCTTCTGTCCGCCCGAGAGTGTAATGCCGCGTTCTCCCACGAACGTTTCGAATCCTTCCGGAAAGTCCCCGATGTTGTCGAGCAGCTCGGCCTCCATGGCGGCGCGGCGGATCTCCTCCATCCGCGCCTCCTGCTCGCCGAAGGCGATGTTGCTCGCAACGGTATCGCTGAACAGAAAGACCTCCTGGGGCACGTATCCGATCGAGGACCGCAGTGCTTCGAGGGGGATTTCCTGCACGCGCCGCCCGTCGATTCGCACCTCGCCGCGAGTCGGCTCGACGAGCCGCGGGATCATCTCTACCAGCGTGGTCTTTCCCGCACCCGTGCGGCCGACGACCGCGAGCGTCGATCCGGCAGGCACCTCGAACGAGACGTCCTTCAACACCCATGGACCGTCCTCCGAAAATCGGAACGATACGTTGTCGAAGTGAACGTGCCCTGTGAGCTGTTCGAGACTCGTGTCGGATTCACCGGTGTCCGCGATCTCCGGATCCGTGTCCATGATGCGGTTCAGGCGGATCATCGATGCCGACGCGCGCTGCACCATCGTGATCACAAAACCCATGGACGCAACCGGCCAGGTCATCATAGCGACGTAGATCATGTATTCCGCGATGTTGCCGATCGTAATAATTCCTGCGGCAACCTGCCGCCCCCCGATCCAGACGACGATGATTTCAGAAAGCCCGACGAGCAGTAGAAAGACCGGTCGGAACGCGGAATCGACCAGCGCGAGATCCAGGTTGCGGCGGCGGTAGAGCGCACTCTCCTTCCGAAAGGCGTTCGACTCCGATTCCTCGCGCGTGTAGGCCTTCAAAACACGAATCCCGGCGAGCGCCTCCTGTACGCGGCTCGTCAGATTCGAGTACTGCTCCTGAATGGCATCGCTGCGACTGTGGACCATCCGCGCCATGTAGAAGACGGCTATCGCCAAGAACGGCATCGGAATGAGAGCATAGAATGTCAGCGTCGGTGAAATGATGAGCATCACCGTGATGGCCGCGATCACGATCACGAGCGCCCGCACCAGATACATCACCGCGGGTCCGATATAGCGTCGCACCGCCTCGATATCGCTGGTTGCCCGTGCGATCACGTCGCCTGTGGAGTAGGTACGGTAGAAGCTCTGCGAGAGCTGCTGCAGGTGGTCGTAGAGCGCGTTGCGGAGATCGAATTCGATGTGTCTGGACGCGACGACGAGGGTCTGCCGCATCAAGAATGAAAACACCCCGCTGACCAGGCTGAGGACGATGATGATGAAGCCGAAGAGGAGCAGCCCGAAAAAGATGCCGACATAAAGGTACCCCTGGACATCGGTGTCGGCGTACCGCTCATAGAGCGTCACGAATTGCGGGATGCTGTCGATCGCCGTGCGAACGACGATCGGCACGGCAATCGAAAAGCCGGCCGAGATCATCGCGAAGAGGAGCCCGGGCAGGAAGAGGTGCTTGTACTTCCAGTAGTAGTGATTAAGTCGAGAAAGGGGCCCCATCGAAATCGGATCATCTTTAGTCGTCCGGCCCGGAAATCGTCCGCAAGGCTCCTCGCCGAACACCGTTTTATTCGCCTCGTTCTACCAGGAAACTCCTTCTTCGATCCGGGCCGTTGGGAGTCCGGGGACGCGGCGCCTGTTACACAAGTGAATCACGGATTTCGATGATCTATTCCACCCTCATTTCCGCACTCGAGCTAGCCGGCCGGTTGTCGGACGACGATTGGGTCGTGGTTGACTGCCGGTTCTCGCTGGACGATCCGCAGCGCGGACGGCGGGACTACCTGAACGGGCATATTCCGCGTGCGGTCTATGCGCATCTCGATGAAGACCTATCCGGGACCATCATTGCCGGTCAATCCGGCCGACACCCCCTTCCCACCGTCGACGAGATGACGGAGACGTTTTCTTCGATGGGCATCGCAGAGGGCATCCAGGTCGTCGCTTATGACGATGCCGGCGGGGCGATTGCTTCGAGGCTCTGGTGGATGCTCCACTATCTGGGACACGATGCGGCGGCCGTCCTCGACGGCGGCTGGAAGCGATGGATGCATGCCGAACTCCCGACACGATCGGGCCGGGAGGCGAACATGCGGCGTGCATTTTCCCCTCGGCCTCGAGACGAGTGGATCGTCAGTGCCGACGAGGTCGAAGATCTTCGTACCCGGCCGGAATGGCGTCTTATCGACGCGCGGAAAGCCGATAGGTACCGCGGTGAGGCGGAGCCGATCGATCCGGTAGCAGGCCACATTCCCGGCGCGATTTCGGCGCCCTTCGAAGGAAATCTGGATTACGAAGGCCTCTTCCTCAAGCCGGAGAAGCTTCGCGAACGGTTCGAAGATCTCGTCGGTGATACGCCGGCTTCCAGGGTCGTCTCCTACTGCGGATCGGGCGTGACGGCAGCGCACAATCTCCTCGCCCTGGCGCACGCGGCCCTAGGACACGGCCGACTGTATCCCGGATCGTGGAGCGAGTGGATTACGAATACGGAGCGGGAGGTGGCGACGGGTTGAGCGCAAATGGGTTGAGCGCAAATGGATCGGCGTAGGGCTCGAGGGGTGGTTTTAATTACTCCTTCGGCTCGGCGATCCCACCATGATGGTGGTACTCCAGTCTCGATGCCGCCTCGCCGTCGATGACCACGTGCGCGAAGCGGTGCATCTGGACCACGGTCGCGGGACACATCCCCGTTACCGGACCCTCGAGCGCCGCCTTTATCGCGTCCGCCTTCCTTTCTCCGGAGGCAACGAGCAAGATGGTCCGAGCGTCGAGAATCGTACCGATTCCCATCGTAATGGCCTGACGCGGGACTTCATCCGGGTCATCGAAAAAGCGTGCATTGTCTCGTACGGTCTTGCCGGTAAGCGTCTTGATCCGCGTTTTAGATCCGAGTGATGATCCGGGCTCGTTAAACGCTAGATGGCCGTTCGAACCGATGCCGACGATCTGGATGTCGATTCCGCCCACCTTTTCGATCTGCTCTTCGTACCACTGGCAGAAGTACTCGATATCGTCGGCCATTCCGTGCGGTATGAATACGCGGCTTGGCGTGACATTCACGTGGTTGAACAAGTTCTCCCACATGAAATGATGATAGCTCTGTGGGTGCTCCGGAGCCAGGCCGACGTACTCATCAAGGTTGAACGTTGTGATCTTCGAAAAATCGAGACCCTTCTCTAGATGATTTTTGATCAGTATTTTGTAGAGACCGAGAGGGGTGCTACCGGTGGCGAACCCGAGTACGCTGTCCGGCTTTCGTCGGATTTGCGTAGTGATGATTTCGGCGGCGCGCCGGCTTACGGCATCATAGTCCTCGAAGACTTCGACGAGCATAGCTGTGGATGGCGGTGGAGATGGTGATGAAGGTGTGGATGGCGAAGAAGGTGGGGATGGTCACGACGGGAAACGAACAAACGCGTGGGCGGCGGTCGACGGCTTACGCCGGAGAGCCTACTCGGCGTCTCTCAGCGAGACGTCCCAGGCCTGGGTTAGTCTGTCGATCATTTGCTGCTCTCGCTCGGTAATGCCGCCGTCGGCGCTCGCGACATAATTCAGGTCGGCGAGCAGGGCGGCGCGCTGGTGCGTCGGCACCACATTCTTGAGCGTATCGACGGAATCATCGAAGAGGCGCTTGTCGGGGCCCTGAACGTATGCATGCATGGCCTCGCGAACAACCTGCAGAATCTGCGACCTCTCAGCGTCCGGCAGCCACTCGTTGATCTTCTGTGCGATGGCATCCACTTCGGAGTCGACGATGTCTTCGTCCGTGCCGTGCGCCAGCTCGAGATACACCAGCGCCAGATCGTGAACGGCCGTCCAGCTGCTTCCATTTTCAGCGTTCCCGTTTTCACTGCCCTGGCCATGTCCGTTCAGAACAGACCATGATCGCGCCCCGTTTCCTTCCACTTCGACCTGCACCTCCCAGGCGCGCGCCAATTCTCCGATGAACGAGCCCTCCGAATACAGAAACTTGTCATCCGCCAGGGCAATGTCCGTAAGATCCTCGAGAATCATCCGCCGCTTTTCCTGGTCGACGTCGTTTCGTACCCTTGTTATGGCGCTTTCTAACCCGTTTTGCGCCCGTTCGTGCGTGTAGTCTTCGAGGGCATCCTTGATCGCACTGAGCACCGTCTCTTCGGTGGCCTCGGTCTGCCAGGCTCGCAGGCGCTCCGAAATCGTTGTTACTTCGGGTTCCGACAGGTCCTGGTCCGTGCTATGGGCCAGTGCGATGTATATCAGCGCGATATCGCGCAGAATGGACCGTGTTTTTCCTTGAGCTTCCATACGAATATCCCCGAACCGATTGGAATTTGGAGTACTGCGTGGTGCCGCTAATATCGCAGTCCGGATTCAATGATTCACCGGAGTCAGAATCGTAACATCGACGTGCTACCCGACGAATTTGTACCCGATGCCGTACACCGTCTCGATATAGATGGGATCATCGGCATCCGGCTCGATCTTCTTTCTCAGCGAGGCCACGTGGCGATCGATCGTTCGCGTAGTAACTTCGCCACTGATCTCCCAGACATCACGCAGGAGCTGCTTGCGACTAACCGTTCGACCCCGGTGCTGTATAAGGTAGCGCAGAATATCGAACTCGAGAGCCGTAAACTGAATCTCATCATTGTCGTCGAGCGCTCTGTGCGCACTAAAGTTGACTTCGAAATTCCCGAAACGGTATACGTCCATGGGTGCGTCGGCCGCCGAATTTGATCGCCGAAGTACGGCACGTACACGTGCCTCGAGCTCTTCAGCACTGAACGGCTTCGTCACATAGTCATCGGCGCCGAGCTCGAATCCCTGCAGTTTATCGTCTTCGTGCCCTTTTACCGTCAGCATGACCACCGGGGAGTCGACGCCGTCCTTTCTTGCGTCGCGAAGAAGATCGAATCCGTTCTTTTCGGGCAACATCACGTCGAGCAGGACGATGTCATACGCCGGGAGCATAGTAATGAGCTGATATCCGCGCTCACCATCTACGGCACGCGTGACCTCGAATCCCTTCATCTCGAAATAATCCTGCAGACCACTGCCCATGTCCGGATCGTCCTCGACGATGAGCATGCGTATGGAGCCGCTTTCATTCATTGTATGGCCGGAAGATTCATTGAACGGGCGGAGGATCGGAAGGCTCGTGTTCTAGTTCGGGACACCTTAAAGTTCGGATCACCGGCGCGCACCGCGCACCGGCCACCGGCGTCGCGTACGGGAGGATGGCGGAGGATGAAAGATGAAGACGACCGTCATGGGGTGGATCGGATCAAATAACGAATTTGTTGAATTCATTTCATGTTATTCCCTCCAACAAGTTGAGAGCGGCTTCCCAGGTGGACGATTACACCGTAATCATATTGTTAACGCTCGTCGGTTTTCTGGCGCTTGCCGCGATTCTGCTCGTACCCGTTTATCGCTTTTTGAGACGCGAAGAGAAAGCCAGTGATAAATGGACGGCCGAAGAGCTGGCCCGGCGGCGGCGTGAGGATCCCCCTGGTCCGAATGGGGTGGATGGAATCGAGCGATCGGAGCAATGAGCGACGATGTGATCGGGTGGATGAGTACGTGATCTGCTGGGCATGATCTGCTGGGCATGTGATCTACGGGGCGTGTGATCTGCTGGGCGTGCGATCTGTGAGACGTGTGATCTGTTACGCATGTGATCTGTTGGGCAGGCCACCATACTCACCGTGTCGTGTCCGGTACCGACTGATCGGGGACCGCACCCTCGGAGGAACCCTGGTCTGCTGCTGTGCCGCCGGTGGACACATACGCGTGGGGTCGAATTTGCTCAAGCGTCTTCTGACCGATCCCCCGCACGCTGAGGAGTTCATCGACGCTTCGAAGCGGTCCGAATGCGCGTCTAAATTCGAGAATTCGCTGCGCCATTTTTGGTCCGATTCGTGGTAGCTGATCGAGATCCGCGGCGGTTGCGCGATTAAGATCGATCTTTTCGCTCACGGACATTCCGTCAACGGGTTTCGCCGCAGGCGGATCGGTGCTCGAATCCGTATTCTGAGCCGTTGAATCCGAGTCCGCCGGAGTATCGTTCACGTCCTTTTCGAAGGCGTTGACCTGGCGTTCGCTTCCATTCACATTCTCGTTCTCGCTTTCGTTCTGAGAGGCATCTGCGGCGGAGCTCGACTGAACGGCGAACAGGCTGTCAATCTCGGCGTAGGCATCCGGCTCGACGTGCGGCGCCTGCCGGCACACGTGGCGTCCGGTGATGCCCACCATGAAAAAGACGGAGAGCGAGATCAGGGTGAGCGCTTCGTTTCGAGTGATGCTCACTCGCTGCTGAAGTCGGTGTAGCCATTGCATTTTCTACTACAGACACGGGACGGCGCGTCCGCATAACCTGCCTGCCGCGATGATTTTACAGACCGAAGCACTCGTTCTACGCAGCATCGACTACGGCGAGACCAGCCGCATCGTGACGCTGTTCACGAGGCAGCGCGGCAAGGTGGCCGTGATGGCGAAGGGTGCCAGGCGCAGTGGGAGCAGATTCGGATCATCGCTCCAGCCGATGTCCTACACGCACGTGGTCATCTACTACAAGCCGTCTCGCGGCGTGCAAACGCTCACCGAGAGCAGTCACGTCCACTTCTTCGACAGCATCACACGTGATCTGGCGCGTGTATCGTGTGGACTTCGCGTCGTCGAGCTCGTACACGCGCTGATGCAAGACGAAGAACAGAATGCGTCCGCATTCGACCTCGTGCTCGAAGTCCTGGAGCGATTGAATCGAACCGTCGAACGCACTGAGAATCTCCTCTTCTATTTTCAGATCCGATTCGCGTCCGTTCTTGGCTTCGAGCCGGACATCCACAGAGAAGCACTCGACAATCTGTCGGATGCGGGCGTACTCTCCCTCGAGTCCGGGACCATTCTCCCGCAGCGCCGTGACGGCGACCGGTCGATCCGTTCTGCGTCGCGTCAGGCGCTCCGCGCGTTCGCCGTCTGTGCGCGTGCTGACCTCGAAACGGTCATGCGGATGCGGCTGGATGCGGCGACCACACGGGAGTTGAGTCGTCTCATCGACGACTATCTTCGTTACCATGTAGAGGATTCATTTCCTACGCGCACGGCAAAAATCGTGAGCCAGATGCTCGACGGAACACCTTGAATTTTTGCAGATCGGCCTCACTTTACTTGAAGTCTTTTCCGTTCAGGGTTATACTGTGCGTTCCATGTGTGACACGCGCACCCGCCCTTTCGCCGGCGGCGCGTTTTCTTGAGATTTGGTTGGACATGAGCCGGAAAAAACTCACTTCCAAACAGCACGCGTTCTTCCAATATCTTACCCGCTTCGTGCGAGAGAGCGGCGTCTGGCCGACCTACCGAGAAATCGTGGATTTCTTCGACTATCGATCACCGAACAGCGTCACACAGAACCTTCAGGCCCTTCACAAGAAAGGCTATCTGGAGCGGGATGGGGACGGTTACCATCTCGTAGACGAGAAGCTCGAAAACGCGTTTGCCGGCATTCCGGTGCGAGGAATCATTTCCGCTGGGCAGCTGCAGGAAGCCGTGGAGGCGAACCTCGGCACCATTTCGCTCGAAATGCTCTTTCCGAACATCGACCGCATCTATGCCATTCGCGTGGCCGGCCAATCGATGATCGGAGCGGACATTCAGGATGGCGATTACGTCCTGCTTATCGACGATGATATACCGAACGGCGGGATCGGAGCCGTGCTGTACAACGGAGACACCTCTCTAAAACGTATTTTCTACGACAAGGAAGGACTTCGCCTCGAGCCGGCCAATGAGGAGTACACCGACATCTACATCAAGCCGGATATTTTCGAGGAGGTGCGGATTCTCGGCCGGTACGTAGGTCACGTCAACAAGAACGGAATCTACAAGCGCTCTAACGGCCGGGGGTGACGCGACGCATCTCGTTGGGATCGATGTCGGAGGCACCTTCACCGATTTCGTGTGGCTCGTGGATGGCCGGATGGTCGTGCACAAGCAGCCGACGACGCCGGCCGATCAGAGCGTTGCCATCGCCGAAGGCGTTCGGAGTCTCGGCATCCCCGCCGACGCGTCGATTGCTCACGGCACGACTGCGGCCACCAACGCGCTGCTCGAACGGCGCGGCAGCCGGTGCGCGCTGGTTACCACCGCGGGCTTCCGCGATGTGCTGGCCATTGCCAGGCAGAATCGGCCTCACCTCTATCGATTCACGCAGAGCCTCCCTCCGCCGCTCGTGCCTGATCAGTTCCGGTTCGAGGTGCCCGAACGCATCGACCACGATGGAGCGATTCGCATTCCTCTGGATGAGGACGCGCTTCGCGCCGTCGCCGCCAATCTCAGCGAGCTCGGCGTGGATTCCGTGGCCGTCGTCTTCCTTTTCTCGTTCAAGAACCCCGTCCACGAGCGCCGCGTCGCTGCGATCCTGCACGAACTCCTGCCGGACGTCTCCATCTCACTGAGTTCAGACATCCTCCCGGAGTATCGCGAATATGAACGCACGACCACGACCGTGGTGAACGCGTTCGTTCGGCCGGTCGTCGGGCGCTATCTCGATCGCCTGACCGATGTCGTCGCGCCGCGGGGCGTGCGGGTCATGCAGTCCAACGGCGGCACGATCGATACGGCGCTCGCAGCGCGCCAAGCGGCCCGCCTCGTTCTGAGCGGCCCGGCCGGCGGCGTCGTCGGGGCGGTGGCCCTCGCAAAGAAGACCGCCGCGGTCCCGGAGCCGCGCCTCATCACCTTCGACATGGGCGGCACGAGCACCGACGTCGCGCTGTGCGACGGACGCATCCCACGAACATCGGAGAGCCGTATCGGATCGCTGCCGCTGCGGCTCCCTTCCGTGGACATCCATACGGTCGGGGCGGGTGGCGGAAGCATCGCGCGCGTGGACGCCGGGGGTGTCCTGCGTGTCGGACCGGAGAGCGCCGGCGCCGATCCGGGCCCGGCGTGCTATGGGCTGGGCGGAAGTAAGGCTACGGTGACGGATGCCAATGTGGTGCTAGGCCGGATGCAGCCGGAGCGATTCCTCGGCGGCGATGAGGACCTTTCGCTCGACCCCACTGCGTCGTATGAGGTCCTTTCGAATCTTGGGCGCCGGCTCGATCTGGATCCCGAGGACGCGGCCCTGGGCGTCATCCGTGTCGCAAACGCCTCGATGGAGCGTGCGCTGCGGCGGGTCTCAGTCGAGCGGGGGCACGATCCGCGTGAATATACGCTGGTCCCCTTCGGCGGTGCGGGTCCGCTTCACGCCTGCGAGCTCGCGGATGCGCTCGGTATCCGGACGATTCTGCTGCCGCCGAATCCCGGCGTATTGAGCGCGCTCGGACTGCTGATGGCGGACATCGTCTACGACACGTCGATCGCGGTCATGCAGCCGCTTCGTGCGCTCCGGCTGGATTCGTTCACGACCCTGGTGCAAAGAGAGACCGCCTCGGCTCGCCGCGTGCTGGATCAGAACGAAACATCAGACATCCGCATCGATGCATTCGTCGATATGCGCTACGTCGGCCAGAGCTATGATCTCGAGGTACCGCTGGATCTACCCGTCAGCAAACACGCCCTTGCGGCCGTCGAGGATCGGTTCCACGACGCGCACCGGATGCGATATGGACACGCGATGAGCGGGCGGCCCGTGGAAATAGTCGCGCTGCGCGCCCGAGCGTCCTCGCCGGGCTCCATAACGGACTTGCCCCGGGATGCAGAACACCGCGACGATGCCGCGGCGGCGGTATCCGGTCGCGTGGATGTCCTGACCTCTACGCCCGAGGGCCGTGTTCGCGCGCCGACATACCAGCGGTCGCAGCTTCGATTTGGCGACGCGTTCGCCGGTCCGGCGCTCATATTCCAGTACGATACGACAACATATGTGAGTCCCGGCTGGCGTGCCGAAGTCGATACCTGGCGCAATCTCATCCTTCGCCGCTCCTGACCTGACAAATTGATGACCCAGGCCAATCCCATTCTTTTGGAGCTCTACAGGCACCGCTTCGCCGGCGTCGCGGAAGAGATGGGCGTGACCCTGCGTCGCACGGGCTATTCGCCAAACATCAAGGAGCGGCTCGACTTCTCGTGCGCCGTTTTCGACGGCACCGGCCGGATGGTCGCCCAGGCTGCTCACATCCCGGTGCATCTGGGCGCCATGCCTCGAAGTGTGGCCGCGGCGCGCGCCTCGATATCGGAGTGGCTCGAGGGTGATGTCGTGATCCTGAACGATCCGTACGCGGGTGGCACGCACCTTCCCGACATTACCATGATCTCTCCGGTGTTCTGCGGGCCGCGCAGCCCATCGGGACCGGCCTTCTTCGCGGTCAGCCGAGCTCATCATGCAGATGTCGGAGGAATGACGCCCGGTTCGCTTCCGCTTTCGAGCGAGATTTTCCAGGAGGGTGTTATCATTCCACCCGTGAAACTCGTTCGCGCCGGAAAGTCAAATGAGGACTTGCTCCGCCTGCTGCTGCGGAATGTCCGAACGCCTGACGAGCGCCGAGGTGATCTCGCCGCGCAGCGATCAGCCCATGCGGTTGCGGAGCGAAGGTTGGGAGAGCTCGTGGAGCGGCACGGTATCGATGAGGTGACAGCCTATGCCTCTCATCTGCTCGAATACTCCGAGCGCATCACCCGTGCGAGCATTGCCGAATGGCCCGAGGGAGATTTCACGTTTCGGGATCACATTGCGCTCGACTACGCGGGTGAGTCCGGCCGTGCCGACGTCGTGGTGACGGTACGAATCGGAGATGACCACGTGGAGTTCGATTTTGAGGGCACCTCCGAGGCGGTCGCCGGATCGTTCAACGCCGTAATCGCTATCACCGAATCAGCCTGCTACTATGCGGTCGCTTGCCTGGCGTGTGAGGGCGCTCCCATCAACCAGGGAAGCTTTGCTCCCGTTCGTGTGAGCGCGCCCGAGGGCTGTCTCGTGAATGCTCGTCCCCCTCACGCAGTGGCCGCCGGCAACGTGGAGACCTCACAGCGCGTCGTGGACGCCGTCCTCGGCGCCCTCGCCCAGGCAGTCCCCGACCGAATTCCGGCTGCTTCGCAGGGCACGATGAACAACCTGACGATCGGGGGCGCGCGAGCGGACGGTACGCCGTTCGCGTACTACGAAACGATCGGCGGTGGAATGGGCGCAGCACCAGACGGGGATGGTCCGAGCGGTGTGCACGTCCACATGTCGAATACGCTCAATACACCCATCGAAGCCCTCGAAATGGACTTCCCGTTTCGAATCGAGGAGTATCGGCTGCGACGTGGCAGCGGCGGTGCCGGACGCTTTCGCGGCGGCGAGGGCATCGTCCGCACGTACGCCTTCGACGCACCGGCCACCGTCACCGTCCTCAGCGAACGGCGAGACGTCGGTCCATGGGGCCTGAACGGCGGCGGCAGCGGGGCGGCGGGACGAAACCTGCTTCGGCGTATCGACGGATCGTGGGACGATCTGCCGTCGAAGTTCACTCGTCGGTTCGCGCCCGGCGAGGCGCTGATCATCGAAACTCCCGGCGGCGGTGGATGGGGTCGGCAAGACGTCGGCGAATCCGAGCGATGAGATCGAACGTGCTAGCTCGAACTACGTGCTCATATGATCAGAACTCTCCGTTGATGTAATCACTCGAGGACCTCGATCGATGATGTCAGTCGCTTTCGCGGGGCTCCACGCGAACGCCGTCCTCGATTTCATTGCTCGGATGGATAATCACCAGTTCACCCTCCTCGAGACCTGAAATGACCTGAGCCGACAGTCCCGATTGATTGTCGACCTGGACCTGCTTCCGAACAGCCTGACCGCCCTCCACCGCGAAGGCAGCCCATCCGTCTTCAGTGCGAAAAAGCGCACTCGTCGGGACGATCAGCACATTATCGCCCTCCCACACGACGAATCGGGCCAGAACACGGTATCCTGCGCCCAGGCCGGCCCACAATTCAGGCGAGGATGCGAGATCCGCGA
>CAZKNF010000050.1:0-24756 GCA_964554105.1 uncultured Rhodothermales bacterium
ACGGATTGGATACGTCCGGGGCGAGCACGCCCAGCGTATTCGACTTCTTGAGCCGAAGGCCACGCGCAATCTGATTCGGTCGGTACTTCAACTTCTGAGCCGCCTGCAGTATCTCCTCCTCGGTGTCGGCGCTGATGCGGTATTCTGTCGCCTTGTTGTTCAGGACGCGCGATACTGTCGATACCGACACACCAGCCAGCTGGGCGATATCCTTCAGAGTTACGGCCATTAGGTATTCAGAAGATGCTCCGACACGCTTGCATATGCATTGTACGAGATATTCTACTGCCGAACAATCGTTTGTGCAATTCCGCAACGCAATAGATCCAGGCGTGGTTGACCTGGCCCTTAGAGCCGCTTCTCTTACCGCACACGCTCGCCGGCCACCAAGAACTTCTCAGCAAGTCCTTTCAACGAACCGTCGGGTTCTAGCACCGGCTCGGGCGAAAACTGGGCCGCGTACGCTCGCCGCATCTGATCGGTCTTGTTCGGTCCCGAGCGGTGAAAGCACGTGCTCGAAAATACGGCAATAGACCCGGCCGGAGCTATAACTGGAACGCCGGGGTGATCGCCAAAATAACCGACCTTGTCTCCCGTCGCCTCGTCGAGCGTGTGCTCGATCTTCTCTCTCGTGCCGGCCTGCGAGTACGGCAGCAGGTAAACCGTTCCGTTCTCCTCGCTGACGTCGTCGAGCGGGACCCACGCATTGACGTACGGCTTGTGAGGACCCTCGACATAGCCGGAATCCTGATGCCAGGAAAACGAGGAACCCTCCTCGCTCGTGCCCTTTACGACGAACTGCTCCCAGAACAACATGGCATCGTCACCAATCGTTGCCCTGCAAATCTCAGCCATGAGGTCGCTAAAGAGCCACTCTCCCAATTCCGGATGCTTTTCAAACGCAAGAAACACGAAGTATCGCTTGTTGCGCTTGCTTAGCTTGATTTGATCGACGCCCTGGCGATCCATCTCTGCTTCCTGCTCGGCTACAAGCCGATCACAGGTCTCACGGATCATCCGGAGATCCTCGTCAGGAATCACGTTTTCGAGAATGAAGAAACCATCCTCCCTATATTTGCGCTTCTGTTCGTCCGTTATGGTGAGTGCGGTTTGTGTAGGCATAACTTCTCCTGATTGTATTGCTTAAATCAACTGCCGAAGCCCGAAAGGCTACGATTACAGGGGATCGAGTCTGGTGATGCGACCACCTACAATCCACTCGACGACGTACAAGTTGCCCTCGCCGTCCACCGCAGCGGAGTGAGGACTGTTGAATTTCCCTGGTTTTATATCATCATCCGGCACATTAGGCCAGTCCGGCTGCTGACAGACGACTTCGTTGCTCCCAACGTACCCGATAAGTAATCCCGACGGCTCCAAAACCGTAAGTCTTGCGTTTAGCTCCGGAACGAATAACTGACCCTCATACTCGAAGCACATACATGGCAATTCGAGCACTCCACCGCCAAACGAACTCAAATACCCGCCCGTGGCATCGTAGACCTGAAATCTGCTGTTCCCGCGATCGGCTATGAAGAGCTCATGCGTATTGCCCGTGTGCCGGACATACAAGCCGTGCGGGCAGTCGAACCGACCTGCGCCCTCCTCACCTGTCAGCGTGGAGCGGTAGGTGCCGTCGCGATCGTAGCGGTGCACTAGACTCGATCCATATCCATCCGCGAGCCAAATGTCGCCGTCACCACCGAAGCGCTCCTCATTCACCGCGACCCAGGTTGGTGAGTACGACCCGGTATCATACATCGGATGCGGCGGTTTCTCCAGCTGCAGCACCGTCTCTCCGTCAAGCGTCGTCTTCACCACTTCTCCCGTGCGTTCATCGGTCAGCCACAGGAACTCGTGTCCATCCTCCTCAACGAGCGTAAGGCCGTGTGCCCCGGGAAAACGATCGCCCCAGGCTTTCGTCTGAGTGCCGTCGGGCGCGAAAAACACTACCGCCGGATCGCCCTGAAGAAATACGACGACGGTATTATCACGCGTCACGGCCACACCATGCGTTCGACCGTTCTCGCGTGCGCTCGGAGTATCCGGAACGCGCGCCCAGTTGTCGATCCACTCGAATTTTCGATCGTTGTATGCGACGTTCATATCCTGATAGCCATCTGGCTTCTCCATTACCCGGCGAAAGTAAATGCTCACCTGAATGCTCGGCGGTTCTGCACAATCGTTTGCGCACCCTGCTAAAAAGAATAGCGCTTTCCCGCGACGGAATCAAGCGGGCAAACGCTACTCTTCGTGGTTAGAAACGTTCAGCCGCGCGGAAGGCCCATGAGGATGCGGCGGCGCACTCCATGGCTTCGGTCCACCGCCCGACATTCTCCAAGGGGTGGCCTATTTCTTCTTCAACACCGGCAAGCCGTTCGCCGTCTCTGCGACTTTATAGCCTTCCGGCAGATCGTCCAGCGTACCATCTTTCTCCTCCTTTGCAAAAAAGTAGATGGTCTGTGTACGCCCATTCTTCAGCGTCGTCACCTTGGAATGGAGGAAGTAAGTCTTGCCCTTCGAATTTGTGTACGTATACGCCATGTCTGAGGTAATTATTCGACTAATGGGGATCGCTGCCACGCTGCAACGACGGTCGGTCCGCCGCTCCAGGCACCAATGAATTTAATCCGCTATCTCTCGGTACACAAGAGCAGACTCTCGAGAGTGGAAACGATTCTGAAACATGGGCTCACATCTGAGTCCTTTTCTTGATCCGACAGTCGTGAACCGAACGAGATCCCCGCACCCGAATCAGCTCATCAAATTAACCATCGTGAGCCGTCCACCAAAGATCTGCGACTGTACATACGGTGACCTGTAGGATATGCGTGTCGCAACGATCGCTACGCAGTTTGGTGGCTTGCCTCAGGCCAGAGAGAGCGAACGCTCTCCGGGAGCATGTGTCGGACATCCTGCACTTCACCGCCGGTGACATGCTCGTTGATAACTCCAAACACGGCGCGGGTCGCATTCTCAGGGTTCTGTCCGCCGGCCATCTCCAGCTCGCGGTTCACGCGCTGCAGCCACTCGTCACGGTCGCGATACTTTTCCGGCTTATTCGCGGGCCTGTATCCCTCATAGAAGATCCCCCGGATGACCAGCGGAAGCTGGGACGCAAAATCTGCTGCCTCCTCCGGCGTCAATCTGTCACGCATAGTGAACAATACACCTCGCAGCGCATGATAGGCCATCTGACGATCCGGATGACCGAGCTTCTCGCTTATCTCCTGTAACCATGAGTTTGTATCGTGTATTGTGCGGTCGAGCACGCTCAATCCAAGATCTGCCATATCATCCTCCACTCTTTTCTTCGTCACCTTGCTCATTTACGCTTCCCGCAGCACGATCCTCATTTGGGAGAACCGGCGAAGCGGCGCGTTATCTAACCATGATGTTATATGGATCACAGCGTGGAAATGAGCCGATCCATTTCCCTCTTAACGTATCGATTACATATCGGAGCGGATTTCCTCTACTCACCGGAAGTATGAAACGTGAGTCGATCAAGCCACGATACCGGAGGAGGAGGTAATGTTGAATGTTCTAGCATCGTCCGTGGGAAAGGGACTTTTCGCCGGATTCGCGGGCACCGCTGCGATGACCCTTTCAAGCACGCTCGAAATGAAGCTGGCGGGCCGCGAAGCCAGCGATACGCCGGCAATTGCGGCGGGCAAAGTTCTCGGCGTTGAACCACGTGACGCCGAAAGCAAAGCGAAATTCGGCAATATCGTGCACTGGGCATATGGCACGGCATGGGGCGCAGCACGCGGGCTCATTTCCATGACCGGGCTGCGCGGTCCAACGGCATGTGTGGCCCACTTCGCGGCTGTCTGGGGTGCTGCTCAAGTCATGCTGCCGGCGCTCGATGTCGCGCCTCCCGCTACGGAATGGAGTGTGGAACAGCTGGCGACTGACGTCTTGCATCACGCCGTGTATGCGGCCGTCGCGGGTGCGGCGTATGATTTCATCGAATCGGCGTAGGCACGCCATTCGGCGAGAATTCGCCTCTATTCAGCACCGCCCAAAATCCACTCCCGAATGACGGCGATTTCTTCGCTGGATAGGGGTTCTCGGCCCAGAGGCATCCGTGAACCAATAATTCGAGGATCCCCTTCCAATTTCATGACCAGATAGCTGTCGTCCGGATTGCCTGGATCCACGCGCAGAAATTCCGGCTGCCCTCTGCTGTCGACACCCACGAGATTGGTTCGTGCTGCACCCTCCCTTAAATCCAGCTCCCGCTGCGGGCTCGAACCGTGGCAGTTCGAGAGTGCACAATTCAGATTGAAGATATTCTCCTGAATACTCGTAAGTGTCGGCTGCAGCCCGCCGGTCTCCAGAGGGTCCGCGTGTTCGCATGCAGCGAACAAAAAGCCCGCTGCCAGCATGATGCACAAGCGTGAAAAGAACTTCCGGCGTCGCATCATCAAAATTGAAGCAGTCGGAAAATGTTAAATCCGAGACGAAGTTCACGCTCAGTGATATCGAGATCCCCGCCTCTCATGTACTGATCCGTGGTCACACCGGCAGAATTCGTCACGACTATCTGAAAGACGTGACCTCCGACCCGTATCTCCAGTCCGCCGCCCCAGCTGTCGAAGCGATTCTCATTGCCGAATGTCCGCGTGCGTTCGTATCCGCCCAATATCGGAACCCACTCAGCCAGCAGCGACAGGTTCTGATAGAAGCGCCATCTCGTCCCAAGCCCAAGAGTAACGAGGACGTCTTCGCCACCAATGGACTCCGATTGATTCACGAGGATGCCGGGAGCGACGAGAAACCCGAGTCTCTCCCCGAGATTCCGCGAAGCCATCAGTTGTCCGCCAAATTTGAATGCTTCCGATCGGAGGCGGTCCTCTCCGTCGGGCTTCTCCGTTATCCAGTTAATGCTGGCCTGGCCGGCGAGACTCAAGGGCCAACCCGTCTCCGCCGTCTGCTGGAAGATCCGGTACTTCGCCTGCAGCTCGACATTGTCGGATTCGTTGCTGCGGCCGAGCACAAACAGCAAGTCATCCGTCGGTGCGTACCCCAGGTTCAGGAAGATGATGGAGCTGCCGTCCAGCCCGTAAAGCGCATCGTAGCCCGCCGCGATCTCCGGATTGAACCTGTGGCTGATGAGAAAGAACCACAGGCCGCGGTCGACCATCCGTGTTGTTGGCAGATTAACGACTTTCCAGCCGTCGAACGGACTCACCGATTTTGCCGGTGCGCCCAACGTTAGCGCGTCAACGTCTACATCGGCCAAGGCGTTCACCCAGTTCTCGATCGACGCGATTTCCTGCTCAGACAGACTATTTCCCGTAAATGGCATAGGCGCGCCGACGATGTCCTCATCTCCCCTCACCTTCATCAGAAGATAGCTGCTGTCCGGATTTCCCGGGTCGATGAGCTCGAGATCAGGACGCTCCCTGCTCGCCTCCGCCACAGTATGGCCGACGAAGGTTTCGCGCTCCAGACTCATGCCCATCTGCGCATCGGAGCCCATGTGGCATCCAACTTGAGCACAGCTCTGCGCGAATATGGCCGCGACCTCCTCCTGCAGCTCTTCGATCTCCTGAGCATGAACCGACGAGCCAGTAAGCCCCGCAAGAAAAACGATGATTGCTGTCGCAATCGCAGCGTGACGAGACGAACCCCGCGCCGGAGCAGCGAGGTCTATTGATGGCGACCTACACATCAATTCTCTTCTATCTTCAGTGAAAAATCAGCGTCTGCGAGATAGACATGTCGAAAGGCACCCATTGCAAGTCTCGTACCGGCGTCAATATCCCGATCGAGCTCCACCGAAAAGCCCTCCCCGCCCTCCGTACTCTCGTACCCGTTCGCAGACAAAAACAGCCGAGCGCGCGCACGTTCTTCATCTGTCAGAGATGCGAACGGAAGATCTAGCAGAAGCGGACCATTCTTCGAACCGATGAACTGACAAAGCTTGCCGGTCCGTGCATCGACAAAGATCACGAACGCCTCAGATTCGCTTCTGTCGAGCAAATTGCGAAGTGAATCGGAGATGGCATCTTCATTCGGAACGCGTAGTGCTTCCGATACACTTAGTTGTACGGGCGCCCTGGACATCGAAGCGTCAACAGGTTCACTCTCAGGGCCGGCTAATCGGACAGCCCTCGCTGCGGCCGCAAGATGGTCTGATGCAGAGTTAATGAACGTCACCGCCCTCGCGACATCGTCTCCTGCCATTGCTGCCTGTGCACGGGCCAGATCTTTGATCGCCTGGAAACTATTCTCAAGCGGACCCTCTCCTATCTCTGCCGCCGCTACTGCCTCATCTGAGTCTCTGCCGAGCCCGCCTAAGGCCTGAGTCAGCTGCCTTAGCCCGGCTTCCGGCTCCTCGCTTTCCGCCATCTCATGCACAGCGTCACAGATCGAGGAGATAACACTTGCGATGCTTCCGGTCGATGGATTCCTCGTCATGGACGTATTCAAGAATATAGGCGCGATGCAACAATGGCCCTTCTCTCCGACCTTCTCAATCGACGCCGTTGGACGAAGCTGTTTTCTCCGAAATATGAGCAACCGGAATAATGGCTTGGAGCTCGTCGACTACGATAATCACATCGTCGATAAACTTGCCCCCTTCCCCCGTAAACCGAACCTGGCGGCGCGAATGATCCAGCACTGCATCGGCCGCACGGATGTCTATTTCGAGTCCCTCTTTGAAAAAGAGTCTGTACGTTTTAAGCTCAGCCATGAAAATCCTCGAGTGAAACTACCGTGAGGTCAGTGAAACGTCTAGGCACAAAAAAGTACCGGGTCACGCATTAACCATGGTATGAATGAATGTACCGACGTCCTCTCGCTGCTCGTGAACGAAAGTGATAACGCCGTCGGCCGGCATCCGTGCGTGGCGAGCGAGAGCGTATAGGGCAGCAGGAGGGGAAAACGCTTCATTCCCACCTCCGGCATTCAAGAAGAAGTGCCTCGTTGCAGCAGCTGAAACAGAGAGCGTCAAGGCCAGCACGCGCACATCCGCATCGTCAACGTGACCTGGAGTCAGGTAATTCCTGATGACCGTCGCAGCATCATCAGGTAGCTGCCAGCTCTCGGCCGCTCTCGCACCAAGTTCGGCATGATCCATACCGAAAATAATCTGCTCGGACGTCACGGTGGGCGATCCACCTGACTCTGACGAGTGCCAGAGGGCTTCGTAGTCTTTGGGCCGGTTATAGAGCAGGACGAGGCGGCCGACAGTATGGATGAGTCCCGTCGTGAAGGCAAAGCCGCGGCGACTAAGATCGAGATGCTGCGCGAGCTTTTTGTTGAACCCGGCCGTCCCCAAACTCATCTCCATAATCTGCTCGAAAATCTTGATCTGGGAAGCGGAGTCAAAGATGTCGCCCAGCTTCATCATCCCGGCAGTCAGCACGATATCGCAAACTTCCTCAAACCCAAGGAGGAAGCAGGCCTTTTGGATGTCAGACACGCGGGTCCGCATCCCGTAATATGCTGAATTGATGCGCCGCAGTACGAAGGCCCCTATCACGGGATCCGAGTTAACGATTTCAACCAGACGCGGAGTGTCTGGAGTGTCGGTGGTGTCGGTGAGAAGCTTGGTAACCTCGGCTACCGTTCGCGATAAGGGGGGAAAGCGGATCTCGAAGTTCGGCGTCCACTCCCTCTGTGTGTCTGGATTCGTCTCATTGTATTCGTCCATACCGTATTCGGGTGGGAATCCGTGACTCTACTACCTTGACCGAAAACAGGACCCTAGTAACCGTCGCGCGAATGATAATATATCGGTGCCGACACCCTAATACTAGTTGGTATCGAGATGCCGGGGATTGGATTTCGCCGCCAGAGAAGGTGTAAATCAGTCGCCCCGTTGAGTTGTACGCACCGGAAGATGCTGCCACAGATGCAGCTGCTGACCTACGGTCAGAATAGATCCGTCTGCCCTAGATGAAGGCGTCGAAAGTGGTTTGTAGAGAGCGGAGGGTAACTCTTGTTTAGTCCCAATTTGCGACAACGAAGAGCGAAGAGATTCGAGATCATTTCCGCCCACTCACCCTCGCCGCGCATGCGCACACCGAAGCGGCTGTCAGTGAGCCGCGGACCGCGCAGGTCAGTGAGCCTATTGACAATGCGTTGTGCACGATCGGGGACCTCGCGCTCCAACCAGTCGAGAAACAGTTCTCTGACCGGTCCAGGAAGTCGGACGATAATGTAGCTGGCGTTCATCGCGCCACGATCTGCGGCTTCCTTAAGGATCGCCGGTATTTCCTCGTCGGTAAGCCCCGGTATTACGGGCGCCACATTCACAGAGACGGGAACGCCCCTTGAAGTAAGATCCTCGATCGCCTGAAGGCGCCGCTCCGGCCTCGAGGTGCGCGGCTCCATGACGCCGACCAGGTCTGATTTCAACGTTGTAATCGAAAATGCGACCCGCACCAGATTCAGCCGCGCCATCTCTTCCAGAATATCGCCATCGCGCGTCACAAGATAGTTCTTAGTGATGATCGCGACGGGGTTTCGGTGCTTCAAAAAGACTTCGAGGCATCTGCGCGTGAGCTCTAGGCGCCTCTCGAGCGGCTGATACGGATCAGTATTTCCTGAAAGAGCAACGACTTGCGGACTCCAGGACTTCTTCTGAAATGCCGCCGACAACAAATCCGGCGCCTCTTCCTTGACGAGTATGCGCGTTTCAAAATCGAGTCCCGCAGAAAACCCGAGAAATTCGTGCGACGGCCGTGCATAACAGTAGATGCAGCCATGCTCGCATCCACGATACGGATTGATACTGTACTCAAAGCCTGTATCCGGGCTGGCGTTGCGTGAGAGAACAGACCTCGAGCGATCACGGAGGTATTTGGTGGGGACTTGCCGAAGCTCGTCTTCGTCGAGCGCATCGGGGTGCTCTTCGAGGTGCATCGGCTCGAAGCGATTCGGCGGATTCAATCTCGCGCCCCTCCCCTGGCGAACGGGAAGCTCTTGATAGATATCGTCTTTCAAATCTGGAATGGGGCTTCTGACCGCCTGACTGCTACGTCCTATGCTCTCGGATAAATATATGTTACACATACATGTGATCCAACAGACGACGTACTTTCGCAACGCGTATCAAGTTTGTTGTCGCTCGTTGCGGGCGTTACGCGGAAACGCTCTCAATCGGAAGCTGAGCGGCATGACGATGCATGTCTTTCCACGGATCTTCCTTCTGCCCCATCCGACGAAAGATATTGCGTATGGTGTAACGTCCCTGAGTAAACGCGCCCAGCTCGTTCCATTCAATGGGCGTCGCGACAGGCGCACCCTCAAGGGCACGGACTGCATAAGGCGCGACGGCAGTCTGGGCGTATGCGATCCGCATGATGTCGAGATAAATCCGCCCCCGCCGCTTCTCTTTGCGCTGCTCGGTAGTCAATTCCTCGCGGTACGTCTCCGCGAGTGATTCCGTAAGTTTGCGGGCGAATCGTCGAACGGTATCGAAGTCGTATTCCGGCCGGATCGGCGCACGCACGTGCACTCCCTTTGAACCGGTCGTCATCAGGAACGGCATCAAATTGTGTTGTTCCAGGATCTCTCGTACGTATCGAGCGGCCCTACGAAGTGCCTCGACGTCGTCACCGGACGGGTCGAGATCGAAGACCATTTGGTCAGGTTTGCGCACGTGAGAGACGCGGCTCAGCCACACGTGAGGGGTAATCGTGTTCTGGTTGGCCAGGTAGACAAGCGACGCCGCATTGTTGCAGACGGCATGGACGATTTCGCCGCCCTCTTTCTCAACGGTCACACGGCTAATCCATTCAGGGAAATAGTCGGGCGCCTCCTGATGGTAGAATCCCCTTTCACCAATCCCTTTCGGATACCTCCGCATACTCAGCGGGCGGTCCCGCAAATGAGGAACCATTGTGTCGGCGATCCGGCGATAGTATCCGATCAGTTCGCCTTTAGTGATGCCATTTCGGGGAAAGAGCACCTTGTCGAGGCTCGAAGTCTCGACGGCGTAACTACCGATCTCGAGTCTGCTCATCAGCGTCGATGTGCTCTCGAATCTCCTCAATACTCGCGCCGCTCACAACAGAATCTGGCTGACTACTGACGGGATTCCGCCGCGAATCGGCTTCCTTGTCGGTCATCTTGATAAGCAGCCACTGGTCGCCATCGCGTCCTTTCATCTCCACGAGTGCATATCCACCAGTCAACTTCGTGCCCTCGAGCCACACCTCCACATGTCCCGCCTCGATCGACTCTCTCATTGTGAGTGGATTGGCCTTCTCCTCCATTAGATTCCGATACGTGCCTCGATCCCAGATAAGCACGGTTCCTGCTCCATACGTGCCCTCGGGAATGACACCTTCGAAGTCAGCATAATCCAGCGGATGATCTTCGACGTGGATCGCGAGCCGCTTCTCACTTGGATTCGTTGATGGCCCTTTCGGAACCGCCCATGATGCCAGCGTGCCATCGACTTCCAGCCGGAAATCGTAGTGCAGATTCCGCGCGTCGTGCTTCTGGATAACAAACCTCGACTGCGCGCTTTCGCCGTCCATGTTTCCGGACGGTTCCGGTGTCCTGCTGAGATCGCGCTTCGACCGGTACTCAATCAATCTATCATCTTCTGCCATTGTCGCGGTGCCTTACGTTTCAACACCCCAGTGCCCAGCTACCCCTCGATAATGCTCCATGATATCCGGCAGAACATCGCCATACTGGCCTGAAGGCAAATCGCCAGTGCACAGATATTAATACGATAACTCGGGGCGGGTGTTTGTCGCCCAACGGACAGCAATACGACCTTCACAGTACGGTTGCATTCGGCTTGCCTGCCGCCGCGCGAGCTCGTGAAGTGAGCGATCTCGCGCTTAGACGCCTACGTCTGGATCAGAAGTCGCTCAGCGGCGCTGGATTCCAGTCCCTGCAAGAGACTACGGAGGTAGTCAACCTTCTCGTCCTCTGAATGAAACTCCCGAGACAAGGCATCTGGAGCGAGCTGCAGCAATAGCGATGAATCGACGCCGGCGTCCTCCATCAGTTGAAGCACCGATCCAAGCAAGTGCGGCTCGCCACGGTGCTGTTCTACGTCGATCGGTGAGGCAATGCGTTCCGCCTTCACGTGCACGTCGAGTAGCCGCAAGCGCGTTGCGAGAATCTCCTCGAGATCCTTCAGTTGTCCCGCTTCGCGTAGCTCGTTTACAAGTGGAGTGCGGCCCGATAAAACGACACGGACGAGCCAGTCATCCGCTCCGTCTACGTCAGCCGCAGTCTCTTCAATCGCTTCTTCAACGAGTCCAACCAGGTCGCCGGCGGTATGCACATCCTCAAGATTATCGAGAATGATGTCGGCCCAGCCCACAGGTGCGAACGATCGGAACGTGACCCGCGCCGGCCCGGAACCGTCAAGGATGACGATATTTCCGCCCTTCGCGCCGGTCTCACGCGGATGCCGACCTTGGATATTTCCCGGATACCATGCCTCTGCGATATCACATACCTGCTGACGACGATGAACGTGACCGAGAGCCCAATATCGATACTTTACTCTACGTAGGTCCTCGAGAGAACATGGCGCATACCTGTCGTGGGATGCAGCCTGTTCGGCGGAGGTCACATACGTGTGCAACAGGCCGATGTGCGGCAGACGATCGGCGGCCGCCGGAAACGAGGCAGCAAGATTCTCGTCGTCGCGATTGGTGACGTGGCCGGCAGCAACAATTCTGGCCATAGGGTCACCTGAGCTGTCGCGGACGGTGAACGATATTGGCCCGCTCTCGCCTACGAATCGAAACGATTTTGGCCATTCCATTCGTCTGTTACGGTACTTCCGTCCCCCCGGATCATGATTGCCTGTCACATAGAAGCAGGGGATGTCATTCGCATCAAGTCGATGCAATTGCTCGAGCAGAAATTGCTCGGTGGCGAAGCTCAGTCGGTCATTATCGAAGAGGTCGCCCGCTATGAGGACGGCATGGACATCTTCCTCGATCGCGCAGTCCACCGAACGTTTGAAGGCCACGCGGAGCGCGGACCGCAACCGCGCACGCAACGTATCGCTGCGACACAGAAAAGTCGTGTCAAGATGAACGTCGGCCAGGTGGAGGAACTTGAACATCAGCGCTGCCTCGCTGCATTAGTCACGGTGAAGAATTTTAATCCAGATCACTACAGACCCGGCGCGCCTTTGGCGATGATGCTCGGAATATCACTGCGGCTCAAGATACTACCGTAACTCAATCCCAAGAGTCAAGAACTTCGTCAATCGTCGGCCGCATGCGGGTCAGATCATCCGGAAGATGCAATCCGGCGGCAAAGCCCTCCGATCTCACCTCGTCCAAAATGCCTTCCGAGCTCCCGATGCCGGTAGCGATCACCGGGACATACTTCCCGCCGGGCATTCTCCTCACGGCCTGGAGAATTCCCGAGCCTCGGTGTCGGTTGGGCAGATTATATGACGCAACAATACACGCGTATCGGTAATCCTTCATTAGGAGCAGAGCCAGCGATCCGGATGACGTCAAGTCAATCAAGTACGAATCGGCGAGCGTCACTGCTAGCCGTTTCTGTATCTGGGTATCTCGTTCGATAACGAGCACCCGGGGTTTAACGGCTGACGATGTGCCTGGTGCCATAACAATCCTCACGAGCGCATACCCTGGCATGTCTGGTATCGGCAGCCTTTGCCTAATTTTAAAGTTGCCTAGAATGATTGTGGACGGCTTAATCCGTCCGGCTCCCCTGAAGCCAAGAGGAAGATCGCTCCGTCGAGTGATCATTCGATGGTAATACCATCGTAGACTGTGGCTTCAGGTCGATTATCTTGGCAGGAAGGCACTCTTCCAATTCGCCGGCCAGCCACGGGTGGCAGGTAAAGATGAACACTTGGCGCGTCTTAGACACCTCCTGAAAAATCTCGTAACATCGTGCTCGGCGGTCCATATCCCAGTTGACAAAAACCTCATCGAGAAAAATGGGCAGCCGCTCGTGCCCTTCGTCCAGATGATCCACGATCGCAAGGCGAACGGCAAGGTATATCTGATCTCTGGTCCCGCGGCTCAACGGCGCCTCGACGGCATGTCCTCTGCCCTCCTGGACGTCATGTACCCGGAGGGAATCAGTCCCCTCTTCGTAGTCAAGCCTGTCATATCGGCCATTCGTTATCAGGTGCAGATACGCCCCGGCGCGGCGTAGGACGTCCGGCTGGTGCTCCTCACGAAAGCGGAAATCTGCAAGCTTGATAGCTTCCGCAAGCAACATTAGTCGATCTCTCCGTTCGCCGAGGCTTCGCAGCTCGTGTTCGAGATGCTCTTTCTCACTCTCGAGCGAATCAAGAGATCGGTCTGCCGTCAGATGCTCCAGCTCCGATTTACCGGCGGCAACAGACGCAGTCAGATCATTCACCTCTCTTTCAACTTGATCTAGGCGCTCTTCGAGACGTAATATCTCGTCGTCTGAAAGCTGCCATTCCGCATCTTCATTCTCTAGTTCCCTGATTTCACGCACGACATCGTCCACGTCTTGAACGTCTTTTCGAAGATCTTCTTCATAGGAGCGGCTCCGCTGGAGCGCATCCTTTCTGACGCCAAGTACATCTACACCTCGTTCGACATTCCCATCTCCAAGTTTTGAGAGACGTCCCTCGATCTCGGCGATACCGTTGCGCAGATCAATCCGCTCTCCATCCAGTTCCTTTCTGCGCAGCTCCAAACGTGGCAAGTCCTTCGCCGCCGCTTCCGCCGCGCCATTTCGCTTCTGTGCGTCAGCCAGCGACGCTTCAAGATTAGAAACGAGGAGTTCAGGATTGTCGATCGACGTCTCCGCCACTTCGAAGTGTCCGACGAACGCGTGGAGCGCCGCTGATTCACCGTCGATCTCTTGCTGGAGACGCTCGCATTTTTCATTCAACGCGGCTACACGTTCGGCGGCTTGCTTCAGTGCCTGCACGTCGTTCGCGAGATATGGATCAGGACGATCAAGACGATTCGATGGAACGGGTACACCGTCGAGCATCTCGGCCACGGCGCGGCTCCGCGCCCTCGTCGCTTCTCGGAGATTCGAAGACATCGGAGAGGACTCCAACCGCTCGATGGCGGCGTTCTGCAACCGAACTTTGTAGGCCCACCATCCGGCTGCGAGCGCAAGAAGTCCACAGATCGCGGCGAAACTCACGAGACCACGGATCGCCAGAACGACTGTTGTGAGCGCGAGAATGAGGGACAAAACTATTCCGACTACCTGTGGTTGACGAGTGCCAAGGCTCTCCCTCCGTGCATCTTCCAGTACACGTCGCTCTTCAAACTTCCTTTCAGCGTCTGCAAAGGCATCCACCCGCGCGCGCAGTTCTGTCGGCGACACCCGACGGAGTGCCTCCCCAACGTCCTCGTTCCAGGCATCTGAAAGAAGGGCTGTCGTGCGCTCGCGCAGTGTCGCCTCGGCTTCCACGAGGCTGCGCTCGGCTTCGGAGTGAATATCTTGCCGGTGGCGGAGTGTCGAGATACGCTTACTCCATGAGCCTATCTCCGCGGCCCGTTCTAGCAAGAAACGATCGGCCTCAGTGACGGCGTCCCGAACTCGATTTGCTTCCTCCAGTTCGGCGTCTAGGCGATCCATCTGATCCTCTATCGAGGCGCGTCGGGAGCGAAGATCATGGAGTCGGGCGGTTGGGTCGTCCGGAAAATCACTGATCTCGTCGACGTCTCCTGCGATGCTCTTCGCCTCCTCGATCCGAAGAAGTCGAATCCGCAGAGGTGCGAGTCGCCCGATTCGACGTTTTTCGGCCGCAAGTCGGATCCGCTCCTTCCGAAGCTCCGTGAGGGTTTCCTCGTCTTCGGCCAGCTTGTCGCTTAACGCCCGCGCTTTCGCGTCGCGCTCGCGGGCAGCTCCAGATTCTTTATGCAACTCGGCGAGACGCTTCCGGATCTCGGAGGATGCGGGTTTTCCCTTTCGGTCCGGCCGCCACAGTGATGATGCCTCCGACTCGATCTCATTGATCGTCCCACGCGCCGGCCGAATGTAGTTGATGCTGAGACTCCCAAGAAGCCGATCCTGGATACCCTGCCAGGCGGATTCATCACTCAATGCTGTAAGATCGTAGAGAGAAAGTGCATAGACGGCCTCAAAAACGTCTCTGGATACGTGCGATATCATCGGGACCGTCTGGTTTCGCAGATCTAGAGAGCTGCCGTCGGCCCGCCCCAGCGAACCACCTGGGCTGCTTAGCAGCTGGCGCGATACGTTCAAAGATTCTCCATCTGCTGCTGCCATAGTAAGGCTGCCGCCGATCCTCTTGCCCCCGCGCGGGGCGTAAGGATGTTTAGCCTCATTCGTCGGATAGATGCCGTAAAGCATCGTCTGGAGAAAATGAAAAAACGTGCTCTTACCTGCTTCATTCGGACCGCGAACCACGATGACGGGGTAATCGAGGTCGGCAAACGCCTGATCCTCGAGGCAGCCAAATGCCTTGATATCGCACGAACGGATGACCATATGAGGAACGTTTAGAATAAAGCGAGTTGATCCTCTTCGGCAGGTCCATGGACAAACCATAAATCGTACTCCGCAACCTCGCCGGTCACGTGTGTCCAGTACCTCGCGTAATCACGAACTTGTGGTGTATACTTCCGTCGCAGCCGCTCCATTTCGGTTGCTGTCGCTGCCACATCAGTCTTAAAGTCGATAATGTGCCATCCGGCATCGTCGAGAAATGCCAGGTCTATGATGCCGTTAACAATGGTGTCTCCATTCGTACCCGGCTCTGAAATCGAAAGTGGAACTTCAGTGAGGATTTTCTGGGCGCCACGAATTTCGCTCCACAATGACGATCTCCGAAACCGCTCCAGCGCTATCAGGGCATCTCTGCCGAGGTGATCGCTGAGCTCGGCGTCGCGTACGAGTCCGAAGACGTATTCCTCAAGTTGAGAGGGAAGGCGATCCGTCACGGCTTCCTCGAACAGGCGATGCACGAGTACGCCATAGTCGCGTCCGCGACCGGCTCTCGAAACACCGCCGATCTCAGTGTCCACATCATTCCCTGATATCGAACGTGCGGAATACGAGGCTTCTTTCGCGCGTTCCAGGCGTTCCGCGGCAGCGTCTCGCATAGAACTGAACGAAGACTCGTCACCCTCCTCCGAGGAACGCGCCGCAACAGTGCCGGGCGGCAACTCAGGTACGTCATCCAGAAACCGTGTGAGTGGCGACCAAGGGCCGTGATTCGGCTTTGCGGCATATTCCGATACGACGAGAAGATTTCTCGCTCGGGTCGCCGCTACGTACAGAAGACGAATTTCCTCAGCGGCCGCGAATCGTTCCTCAGATGCACGATCGTCCTCCCATCCC
Organism: uncultured Rhodothermales bacterium; assembly: GCA_964554105.1. Lineage (GTDB taxonomy): Bacteria > Bacteroidota > Rhodothermia > Rhodothermales > VXPQ01 > CAZKNF01. The sequence goes on from CAZKNF010000050.1 coordinate 16,288, forward strand.
TCGGGCTGGGCCACAATCTCATTATGGTAGTCTCCCTTTGGCTTCGATATGATCATCGATAAATAAGGCCGAATACCTTTCCGAGAGACATGAAGTTGTGCATCCTTCTGGAACGATGAGTCGGATGGATCTGCTAGAAACACGACCCGAGCCTGAAGTCCTTTCGCCTGATGGACGTTCATTATCCGGACGACATCATCACTGCCCATTTCAAGCGTCATCTCCTCTACCTTGTAGTCGCGTGCATCGATGAGATCTCGTAGATCTTCTACAATGCGGCCCCAATGCCAGCCACGGGCAGAATGTCTGCGTACGAGCGCCAGGAGTCGGATCAGACTACCTGCTCGGGATGAGCCACCACCATCGGGGTGGACGGCGGAAAATGAAAGGAGTCCCACACGTTCGAGAATACGCTCCAGCGCCGCGCCGGGAGGCAGCGTTACCAGATCCATCTCCGCCGCGGCGAGCTGCCCGACCGCCTGTTCGAGACGTTCGAGTAGTTCAGAATCAAGCCCTTCCGGCAGAGGCGCGTTCATCAAGAAGCGGCCCCCGGCCTTCCGGAAATCGTACAGTTCTCCATCGGAGAGACCTACAAGCGCCCCGCGCAGATAGGCGACGAAGCGAAGCGAATTCTCCGGCTCGTATATGCACTCCAGCATCGTCACAAACGCACGAATTTCTTCAACGTCGCCAAGACGTCCTCCACCGACAATATCGAACGGAATCCCGGCCCTCTCGAGGGCGCGAGCATAGACGGGAAGCTGACCCGTCGTTCGCGTCAGAATCAGAAAGTCCCCTGCGGCAGCGCGGGACGGCAAAATACCGTCGTCGTCATCCTGATTCAGGGGTGTATCACCTCGAAGCGCTGCCGAGATAAATCCGACTATCCGTTCGGCGTCCAGCTCCACGATGGCAGCCCGCGAATTTCTGTAGACCTTCGGCAAGGTGATCTTGCGAACACAATGCGGATCAATACCTGAAGGACGGTACTCGAGAAGCGGCTGGAAGGGTGCCTGATACGGACTCTGATCTGTCGAAAATATCGACGGAAAGGATTCACTGATCCATCGGCAGAGGTTACCCAATGAGCGGAAGCTGGTCGTGAGATGGATCACAAACCCACCTGTTGCGGCGATTCGCTCGACGACAGAACGGAAAATCGCCACATCCGCTCGCCGAAACCGATAAATCGACTGCTTATCATCACCGACGAGAAAGAGACTGCCCGCCCGCGGCGACAATTTCCGCCAGTCGTGCTCGGCGACATCCGTTCCCGTGAGATAGAATAAAATTTCTGCCTGAATAGGATCCGTGTCCTGGAATTCGTCGACGAGGATCGTCTTAAATCGCCTCTGAAAATATTGACGCACGTCTGGTGAATTCCGAAGCATCTCACCGGCTCGCGCCAGCAGGTCTTGAAACGTGACCTTCCCCTCTTCCTGCCGGGCTTGATCGTAGTACGCTACGGCGTCATTCACAAATTGCGTTACGACACTGTAGGCGCACTCACGCCAGCGACGCAGAGCCGGTTCAACAACAGAACCCTGAAACTGTGGGAGTATATCATCTCGGATTTCCCGGGCGACGTCTTTGTCGGACCAATGCTTTAGGGTTACGCGGAGCGTCCCGTCGAAGAGGGAGAGCAGTACGGCAGCATCCTTATCCGTCTCCACACCGTGATTATCGACGAAGTGCCGTGCTCGTCGCAGGGCTAGCATGAGTTTATCCTTTTTCTCAGGCTGGTGCGGCACGAAAGCTGACACCTCGTCAACGAAGGCCACTACCTGAGGCACTACGGAGACGAGATTGGGCTTCGGTGTCGTAGTCACCTTCAAGCTCAAATCGGCGTCCTTGCATCGATTGCCGAAAAACGAATATAGATCCTCTGTCGTGATGCCGTGTTCATCGAGCTCGTCGAGGCGGCCGTCACCCGCCAGATATTGGCTCTGCACAAATCGATCCCAGACTTCGCGACGAAGGATGGCCTCGTCGCGCGTCTCCAGTTCGACGAAATCTGGCGCGAGACCGGCTTCCAAAGGGCGCTCACGGAGCAGCCGACCGCAAAACGAGTGGATTGTCCCGATGAAGCACTGATCAACCAATGCTACGGCCTTTTCGAGCCGAGCCGCCTCTTTCTCCGTCGTGACCGTTGCCGCCTCTTTTCGCAGCCGCAGGAAAAACCGGCCCCGCATCTCACCTGCGGCCTTCCGCGTGAATGTGATAGCGGCCATCCGATCAACATCAGCAGCGCCGGTCCGAATTGACGCTACCATCCGCTCGATGAGTGCATACGTCTTGCCTGCGCCGGCTCCTGCCAGCACCATCACGTTGTCATCCAGATTCTCTGTGATGACGTCACGAGCATCCTGATCACGAAGTGTTGCCTTTTCTCCTTCTCTGGCCGCCATCTTTCCGATCATCTCTCCTGACTACGCATCCAACCACGAAGCAACCGCGCCATAAAACGGCCGGTCACCTTCGTCAGCAATCGTTTCTTCAAGGTCCTTCTTTTCCCTGCGCTCGCGTGCACAGATCGAGTTGTAGTCGCAAAACGTGCATGCCTTATGTTTCTGCACGTGCAAAAACGCTCCCTGCTCGACGAGATCGAACAACGGCGCCAGCTTACTGCCCAGCGCGGCACGCGTTGGAGGCTGATCGGCGAGACGAAAGCCATGCTCCCTGTCGCTCGGGAAAAAGTATCCCGAGCGACGGGTAACACCATGAATGCCTGCCCGTGCAAGAAGCTCGTCGAGGACGTACGCGTAGAGAGCCCACTGGAGCCGCCTGCCGCCGGCTAGAAGGTCGGTTTCGTCGTAGTCGTACGTGGAGCCGCTCTTGTAATCCCAGACCTCATATCCATCGTCGGTCCGGTCTACGCGGTCGATTGAGCCTCGCAGCAATAACTGCGTATTTTCCCCCAGAACAATGCATACGGGATCGGGAACGTCCAGCTCACCGCTCTTTCCGAGCCCGAAACTTACCTCGAAACCCACCGGCGTCACCATGCGGCGTGCCTCTTCCGCAAGAAAAATCTGCGTAGCCCGCTCCAGCCGACGGACATCCATCTGATAGCCGGTTTCGTATTTCACAGGAAGACGTTCCCGGCAACGCGACAATGCCTCAGACAAAACCTCGCTCATCTCCTCGGTATGCCGGTCAACATCCAGAGCCTCTCCTCTCGAACTGACACGCTCCATAAATGAGCGGAGGACCTCATGCAGCAAGCTGCCAAACTCCAACGGAGTCAACCATCGACCGGGTGTTTCCTCCACCACATCGGGAGGTCTAACACCGAGAACGTTCCGGAGGAAATATTTATGAGGGCATGCCGCAAGCTCTTCGAGGCGCGATGGAGATATTGCCTTTGCGGATGTTGGACGAAGCTCGGGCGTTTCTCGTCCAAGCCACCCGTCGTGCTGACCGAGCGACGCAGCCGCCCGGTTCCGTACCGCTTCGAGACCGCGGGCTAGCCACGGCCGCTCATTCAGGATCGGTTCAGAGATCGACCCGGTAGTCCGCATTGCCATGGTGACCTCATCGCCGGTCAACGCCATACCGGCATCAGGGATGACGCGATAGACCGGCGCATCCGTGACCCCAAGCTGCTCCTTTATCAGCTCGAACATTGCTGCAGGATAGGTCCCGCGGCCCTCGGTGATATCGTGTCGATTGGCCGTCAGCGTTACGCGGCCGCTACTCATGCCCATCGCGCGTATTAAATGAAACGACGGCTCACTTGCCTTCACCCTCTGCAGAACGAGGCGGCCCGATATCCGCGTACGTTCCTCATCGAGGAGTATCGGGTCCTCTATTGCTGCGCCTGGAAATGTAGACTCCGACAAACCGAGAATAGCGACTTCCTCACGCCCCGAGTACCCAGCCCGTTCGAGCGGAACGATATAGATCTGCCCCGGTCGAGCCACTGCGGCTTCCACCTTATGCCGGCTGATGAGATCTACCATCGACGCAGCCAGGTCGCTTAGATCTCCATCAACGGCTACGGACTCAGACAACTTCCGCAACCGATCTACGAGTGACTCCCCTGAGCGCTGATCGCGCACCGTTTGCTTGCGTCCGAATGCCATGAGAAATGCGGCTCCCGCGTCGGCCAACTCACCGGCCGACGTTTGATTCGATCGGGGCACGACGTCGTAGAGGCCCTCCAGCAACGCGGAAGTGCACCGCACGACCGCCAGCCTTCGTTCCATGTACCTTCGACGAGCTTCCGAGCTATCATTCGAGAGCTCACGCTCGATCTGCGATTCCGCACGTGCGCACGCCGATGTCCAACTTGTTCGACCTGGCGCAACGCGTGCTTCGAGCATGAACTGAGCGATTTCAGGAGGATCGATCACGTCAGGAAGGGGAGATGTGACCTCTCCGTCGTCATCCTGCCCGTGGCTGTGCGGCACGTATAAAAGTCTACTTCGGAGAAGTCGAACAATCTCAGTCGGATGGAATCCCTGCGCAATCCATCGATAGAAACCTATGACAGCCTGCCCGGGACGTGTTAGCGTGACCGGCACGCCCGCCGCGAAGGTCGCTGAGATGTCAAGGTGTTCGGTGATTTCCACTAGAAGTGGCAGATACGGATCTTCCGACGCATACGCTATCTCGATCTGGTCGAGCTTGACGCCACGCTGTATGAACTCTCTCAGCACCCCTCTTACTTCATTCTCATAGCCCACCGCCTCGCGAACAGCAAGTAGTTCTCGATCGGAAGTATCGATGCCGTCAGTATACGCTCGTCCACCCGGTCCGACCGAGCCCTGCCCGTTTCCGAGAGCCGCCCGTTCGAACCGACCGGCGGCGGAATGTTGCGGTCCCTGTCTTCCGTAACTTCGCCGGCCGATCCGGACGACCGCGGTGCCCATGGATTCTATATACTGGAAGGCCGCCTCCGTCAGCGGCGTTTCGTCGAATACGGCGACAATGTCCGGCGCGTGGCCGGTTTGCTGCGCCTCCACAAAAAGCCTGGCGTCGTCATAGCGGCGCTCCTCCTCGAGCCATCGGCAGTATCTGGCATACAGGTCGATGAACACTCGCCGGCCCGGAAGCACAATTTCGGCTGAAGCAAGCTCAGTCGGCGGAATCGATGCGATCCTGAGCGCCCTGGCGGTCTTCAAGAACGACCTGGCCAGACCATCAGCCGAATACCCGCGGCCAAACGGATGACCGTTCGGCCACTCGATACATTTAACGGCGTCCAGCATGAAGAAATGATCGGCGTCCGGCACCAGTGGCCGCCACCCTTCAGCCCTGAGCTTTGGCTCGGCAAGCTTTCCTGCCCAGTCGACTGGTGTCGTGAGACGGAGATTCACCCAGGAGATCCCTTCCCTTGCAAGCGCATTGCCTACATTGTGTCCGATCTGTCGACTCGGCACAAAAACAACTTTTGTGGCAAGCGGATGACTGCGGCAGAGCTCCGCTATCTGCGCCAGATGGTATCGAATAGAGGCAGAACGCGGCACGACGCAACGACAGAAGGTACGAACAACGGCATATGATCTTCCCGGATGAGCTGCGGCAGCGGTGGACTACCCAGGGAAGTCGCCAGTAATATAGCCGCCTATTGTGTCAGCCGCATGTCATAGGGCGGCCAAATGCTACAACTAGCCGGCAATTCGTGAGCGCTGGAGCAAATCGTCCACACGTTCGCGGGCGCTCTCGAAGTCTTCGACGTGCTCGATGTCGGTCCAGCTTACGCCTGCAGTATCGATGCGCTCAAATACATTTCGAATGGTGAACGATCGAGCTTCGAGCGCGTCGTCGTCGAGGTCGTCCCAGGTAACTGGAAAGGCTATAGGCGCACCTTCTATTGCCCTGACCGAATACGGAGCGACGGCCGTTTGCGCGTACACGTTACGGTGGTAGTCCACATAAATTTTCTTGCCCCGCTTAGATTTAGTATACGCGACCGTAAAAACCTGCGGCAGCTTACGCGTAATGAGTTGCGCGACGCTCTTCGTGAAATGGAAGATTACCTCAACGTCGTACCTAGGCCGAAGAAAAGCCACCACGTGAATGCCGCGAGAGCCTGTTAGCATGGGGTAGCCGTCAATGCCCAGTTCACCTAGCAAATATCGGAGTAGTTTAGCACCAACCTTAACCTTCTCGAACGATACGTTCATCGGATCGAGGTCCCACACCATCCGATCCGGTTTGCGAAGGTCGGCCGTGCAGCTCATCCAGATGTGCGGAATCGTCACCATATTAGCCAGGTATACGATCGCCGCCTCGTTGACCGCCGTCGCGTACAACTTCGACGGTCCATCGTCCGGCTTCACGTTGACGCGCTCGACGAAATCGGGGAAATACGCCGGCACTTCCTTCTGATAAAACTTTTCGCCGCCGATCCCCTCCGGAAAACGTTCCATGCTCAACGGTCGGTCGCGGATGTGCGCGAGCATGAAGGGGGCAATACGCTCATAATAATCGACATACTCGCCCTTTGTGATTCCACTCTCCGGAAAAAGAACCTTGCCGCGGTTCGAAATGGGAACTCGGTGGTCGCCTACTATCAGGTTGTCTGTGTCTCGATCCGGCATTCTTCTGGAGTCTTATCGGTACGCAGCCTCAAAAAGGTGGGATTACGAAGCATTCCCTGCGTGCCGAACTCCAGATACCGGATCTCAGCGACGTATCTGGGCTGAACCCATTGAATATCCCTATAACCTGCCGGACACTCGCAGGGGGGCGTACTCGTCCGCTCGGGGGCAAGCTTCTCGTGAAGCGCCTTGATGTCAGCCGCACTCATTCCCGTCCCCACCTTGCCGATGAACCGAAGCTCGTCATTGTCATAGACGGCCACAGCCAGCGACGACACCGCTCTCTTATCACTCGTGTACCCGACAATCACAGCGTCGATCGTAGCGAACGCTTTTACCTTCAGCCAATTCGACGAGCGCCGACCCTCCTCGTATCTTGAATCCGCACGCTTTGCAATGACGCCTTCGAGCGAGCGTTCTTCCACGAAGTCCCAGAGCTTCTTGCTCTCGCGGGTATGGATGATATACTCGAGGTGAGGATGCTTGCCAATCGTCGCTCGTAGCACTTCCTTCCGCTCTATGAGCGGACGCGAAGTCAAGTCGGCGCCGTCCTTTCTCAAGATATCGAACGCCGCGAAGCGGATGGCCCTATCCGGCCCGCGAATTCCACCTGTGCCGAGGTGTCGCTTCATGAGCGCCGTAAAATCTGGATTCCCGCTCCTGTTGTAGAGTACGATCTCACCGTCGAGGACGCAGCGTTCTGCTTTCACAGCATCGGCGAAGTCGAATTCAGGGTACCGGGCAGATACGTCGCGACATGACCTGTTGAACAACCGCTGCTCACCGCCATCCAGCGTACACGTAGCACGGATCCCGTCCAGTTTCGGTTCGAACACGTATCCATCGCGCTCGAGATCAGCCCTGGTGCCGAGACGGGCCAGCATCGGCTTAATGCATTTCACTGAAAGACCCTCGCTAATTCAAACTTGCCTGAAGGGCCTCCATGAGGGATTCCTCGTCGAATGCCTTCTCTTCCCCGGTCTCCTCGACGACGATCTTCTCCTTCTTATCGATCATCTCCTGCAGCCGCTCGGCAAACTCGTCCTTGAACTCCTGGAGGTCCAGCTCGTCCTCTTTCAGCTGATCAACGAGCTTCCGTGCAAGCTCCAGTTCCTGGTCCTTGAGTTCGGGTGGCTCCTGCAGCGTCTCGATTTCTTCTATATCTCGTACCTCATAGGCATAACTGAGCGTCGCGAGAAGCAGTCCCGAACGGTAGGGCTGGATCGCCGCGACATACTCACGCTCCCGCATCACGAATCGACCGATAGCGACTTGATCGCTGTCCTCGAGCACCCGCTTCAAAAGAAAATACGAGCGGTCCGTCTTCTTTGACGGTCCACAGAAATAAAATTTATCGTAGAAGATCGGCTCGATCTCCTCACCAGCTACGAATTCGATGATCTCGATCCGATCCGTCTTTTCCGGTTTGATGGACTCGAGCTCCTCCTTTGTAAATGGGAGAAATTGGTCGTCTCCGAGATCGAGCGCCTTGATGGTATCACTCCACTCGATCGGGCCGTCACACCCCTCGCAGTGACGTTCGTACCGAATAGGCGTCATGCATTCTTTGCAGAGCAGCTTGAAGCCGATGCTCCGCTGGCTTACGGCGGAATAAAGCTTGATAGGGATGCTCACCAGCCCGAAGGCGATGCTTCCGTTCCACACTGATCTCATCGACATATCTGTAGCCGGTTAATCGTTGCCTGAATGGGCTCAATGTCCCCGAAGAGTAGTCGAACCTGCACTACTCGGCACAGTTTTCGGCGAAATAACCTTGTTGCAAGTGCCTGCTCTCAGACCAGGAGCGTCAGCAGCCAGACCACCAGCGCTGTGAGCAGGCCGATCCCTAGAATCGGAATTGCGATCAGAACGGCGAAAAACCAGCGGTCGGATTTGGGTGCGCTTTCCGGCGCCGAAAGCC
>CAZKNF010000051.1:0-13188 GCA_964554105.1 uncultured Rhodothermales bacterium
AGAACCCACGCTCGACGAGCAGCTTCCGAAGGAAGATCCTGAAGCGCAATTGTACTTGAGCCCGCGGATCGGCATCTCCTTCCCGATTACGGAGAACAGCAAGCTGTATTTCAACTACGGCCACTTCCGTCAGATGCTCAGTCCGTTCGACATCTTCGGCGTACAGTCGACACCTGCGGGCGGCATCGACGTTATCGGCAATCCGGAGCACCCGATGCCGCAGACGGTGGCCTATGAGCTCGGATTCGACCAGAATCTGTTCGACCTCTTCCTGCTGCGCGTCTCAGGGTTCTATCGCGACATTCGCGACCAGGACCGGGGCGTAGTCTTCAATAGCCTCGGCAGCGTCGTCAATTACACGACACTCCGCCCGTGGAACTACGAGGACGTTCGCGGCGCGGAATTCACGCTCTCGAAGAACCGGGGCAACTGGATTCGAGGCTTCGTCAACTATACGTATCAGCAGACGAAGGAAGGCAACTTCGGTTTTGCGAACTTCTACGAGAACTCCTTCGATCAGCAGACCTATCTGCGGACGTCGACGGACTACCGGCAATTCGCACCTGTCGCTGAGCCGTTCGCCCGGCTAAATCTGATGTTCCTGACACCGGAGCAGTTCGGGCCGGACGTCGCGGGAATGCAGCCGCTGTCGGATTGGCGGGTGAGCTTCCTCGGCGAATGGCGTGCCGGCCAGAAGTTCACCTGGACGGGCGGCGACCAGAACTTCCCCGAGCTGCAGAACAACGTGCAGCGGCGGGACTTCTGGAACTTCGACCTTCGGTTCACTAAGCACTTGAATACGAATTTCGCGGATCTGCAGCTCTTCGTCGACGTCGACAATGTCTTCAACCGGAAGCACCTCTATAATGCAGCTGCGTTCGCAAGTGCCCAGCGGGACGAGATACTGTATATGCGTTCCCTCCATATGCCCGACGATATCTTCGACACGCTCAATGATGTGAGGTGTTCGGACGAGGGCGTCGACATCGAGGACTGTTCCTTTTCGGAGAAAGAGGGGCTACCGTATACGTGGATACCTGGTGACGACCGGCCCGGCGTCTTCCGCGATGAGGATGTTGAATTCCAGCCCATCGAGGCTGTGGATGAACTGCCGAGCGACCCGAGCGACAGAGCATGGTACTGGGAGCGTCCCACCGACACCTACCAGCGGTGGAATGGAAGCGCCTGGGAGGAGGTCCCGAGCAGTGAAGTGGATGAGGCAATCGATGACAAGGCGTACATAGATATGCCGAACTACCGCTTCAACACGTTCCTGAATCCTCGCCGCTTCACCTTCGGCGCAAGGCTCACGTTCTGAGTTTAAGCCCCACGTGGCGCGGGAGCACGCTCGTTCCCGCGCCGCGTCAGGGACTCCGGCCGCCGCCGAAGTTCCGTCCCTACCTGATTTTTTAGGCAACTTATAAAGGCAAGCGTAATGAAACTGACCGTTACAATCGTGGCAACCGCTGTTGCTTTGAGTGCGCTGATGCTGCTGAGTGCGGACGAGGCGCAGGCGCAATTCAGAGGCTTCTGGCTCGACATCGGGGACTACCACAACGTCTACTCGGAGGGAGGCGCCCGTCAGGAAGAAGCACCCGGTATTCCTCCGGGAATGAACTACCCGGCCTATCTCCAGGGCTCCTCGCACGGTTGGGCACGAGGATTTTGGATCGGGACGCAGAACTGGACTGACGAGAACGGTCAGAACTACCCGTATTACGTCGCGCGGATTGGTCCGCGTGAACCGGGCGTCGAGTTTACCAGCGCCGTCGATGCGCGCATCATTTCGCGCTACGAAGACACCGAGGTGTTTGTCGATGGCGCCCTCGGCTTCGATAAGCTGGCCATCGTGGATGAAGTTGATCCGTCGATACCGGCGGATCGCATGCTGATCAACCAGTTTAACCTGGATGTCGGCGTTACCACGACGAGGCGCGTATACGCCTACGTCAATCAGTTCCACGACAATTACCATCTTATTGATTACGAATACTGCAACACGGGCAACATCGATGAGGATGATAACATCGAGCTCGAGGGTCAGACACTGACCGACACCTACATCTTCCACTTGCATCGATGGAGAAGCGCCGAGCAGGCTGCGTGGGAAGGCAGCGCGGGACAGGCCTGGGGAAGATTCAATATGATCGACGTCGTGGGTGATGGTCACATGGAGTACCCGGTTGACTTCACAGCATTCTATGTCTGGCACGGGTACGACCCGACGGTCACGGAGTACAACAGCCTGGGCAGTCCGCTCTGGCGCGACGGCGGCCAGTCCTGGGGAGTAGCGGATGGTGACTCCGTAGGCAGGCTTTCAGGTGCGAATTTTGTCGGCCGAGCCCAGCTGCACATCGACCAATCCCCGACTGATGAGACGTATGTCAAGTGCACGCCCGAAACGTTCGAGGAGTGCCAGCCAGCGTCGATTGCATGGCTTGACCAGGATCATCCGCTCGCCGGCGTCAATGAGAGCCACGAAAGATATTACGAAGAAGCCATCCTCGGGCTGACACATTCATCGCCGTCGCGCAACTTCCCGCACTACGCGGACGAGGTCGAGCCTTCCGGCGAGTTCTGGAATCCGACCCGAGACGCAAGTGCCGGGTACGGCGCCGCCGCACAGGGTGGGTATGCACCGACCGAAGCCCTCGGTCCGTACGATCTTGAGTTTGGTGACTGCATCGGCCACACCGTTGTCGAGGGGGTCGATGGTCTTAGCTACGACGCTGGACTCCAGATCGGACGAGTGTACAAACGCTCCGGTGGCGACGACGACCAGCTTATTGAATACGATGCTGACGGAGACGGTACGATCGAAGAGAAGCCCTTCAACTTCGAGACAGTCGGCTTGCCGCTTTACCAGGGTGAAGGATGCACGAACTGTCCTGAAATGGGAAGCGAGGCACTCACGAAGAACCAGTGGTTCATGACGGCCAGAGACTCACTTTTTAAGACGTTCTTCCGGGCACGTGACGTGTACGAGGCCAGTAATGACTTTACGGAGTATCCGATTCCGGAGGCGCCGTATGCCCCGGTTGAGGTCCAGGTTGTTGGACTTCCTGATGTCATCGACATTTCGTGGACGCCGAATCCGGACGGAGGGCCGCCGATCGATCACTGGGAAATCTACCGGACGTCCCGCTTCACGCACAACTTGCTCGATCCCGACGGAGACGGTAATTTCGACGTGTCGACACGAACCGGCGGAGAGCAGCTGGAGCACGGCTATGAGCTGATCGCGGACGACATACCGTTCAGCGAAACCAGCTTTGAAGATCGCACCGCCGGTAGAGGCAGTGATTACTTCTACTATATCGTGGGAGTTGGAGAGCCTCAGAATGCCGATCCTTATGGGATAAACGGAACGCCGGGCGGAGTTCCACTTATGAGCAGCCGGTATCTCACGCAGACGTATCTGCCCGCGACGCTCAAACGCCCGCCGTACGGTACGTCCGGCACGGTCAGTGACGCTCGCATCGTCCCGAACCCGGTCAACCTTGGATCGGATTCCAACGTGCGTTTCTCGCAAGAAGACCGCGTAGCCTTCTTTAACATCCCGCCGCAGGCCACGATCAAGATCTTCACCGAGGTCGGTGAGCTGGTCGAGACGATTGAGCACACCGACGGCAGCGGTGATGAAATCTGGAATCTGACGACCTCGTCACGCCAGTTGCTCGTCAGCGGTATTTATATCGCCGTGATCGAAGACCTTGAAAACGGCGATCAGTCCATCCTGAAGTTCACGGTCATCCGTTGATTAGAATCGGCCTCCGCTGCCGACGAAGCGCAGCGGAGGCCGAGATTTCATTACAGCAGGCAGCTAAGCAGGATGATCATCAGGAACGTCAGCAACACGAGAAGGGCAAGCGGTATGGATCATCACAAAACCCCTTACGGCATTATGAAACGTTGTTTCTATTCTTACTCAGTGGCTATCGCGGTCACCCTCCTGTTCACCACAGCGGCTATAGCTCAGGAGGTCGTGGGCCCGGACACCGAGGTCGAAACCGAGAAGCGTGGGCAGACGGGCATGAAGTTTTTGACCATGTCCGTGGATGCGCGTGCGACGGCGATCGGCGGAGCGGTGACGGCGGAACGAGAAGGATCTTCCACATCACTTTTTTATAATCCTGCGAGCATGGCGGGAATGCCTGGATCCTTCAGCGCCAGCTTCGGCGACCTTCAATTCATCACCGACATTCACTATCTCAGCGCCAGCGCCGCATATCGGCCCCCAGGCGGTAACTTCGGCGTATTTGGGGTTTCCGTTGCGAGTGTCGATTACGGCGAGTTTATCGGCACCATCCGTGCAAATAACGAGGTAGGGTTTGTTGAAACCGGTGCGTACAGCCCCACGGCGCTCTCAGTGGGTGTCGGGTATGCCCGATCGTTTACGGACCGTTTTGCGGCCGGCGCGCAGTTTAAATACGCGTACCAGAACATCGGCGACGACTTTGTCACGGAGCAAGACTTTGGCGAGCAGACCGGCGGGTCGTTTAATCCAGGTGCTGTCGAGGCTACTGACAGCTATTCCAAGGGAACGATCGCCGTCGATTTTGGGGTCGTCTATCACACGGGATTCCGCAGCCTTCTCATCGCGATGAGCGCTCGTAATTTCGCAGGTGAACAGATCTACGAGCGTGAGCGCTTCGAATTGCCGCTGACGTTTCAGCTAGGCGCTTCGATGAACCTCCTGGATCTGACGGCGATGAATCCGGATATGCACTCCCTGACCCTCCACGTGGATGCGCAGCGGCCTCGCGACTTCGAGGAGCACGTGAAGTTCGGCGTAGAATACACGTTTATGAATATCGTGTCGCTCCGAGGAGGCTTCGAGCAGACGGTCAGCGAAGAAGAGGGCGTGAGCCTTGGCGCCGGCCTGCATCACGAGTTCTCCGGCTTCCGTGTCGGCGCGGATTACGCCTACACCGATTGGGGACTGTTCGGCGACGTCCAGCGCATCGGCATCAACGTCGGATTCTAAGGACCTCATCAAGGTTGTGATCGTAAGGGGGCAGGCGGTGAACATCGATTCACCACCTGTCCCTTTCTCTTTTTATAGTCCTCATCTCACGCTATCATGGCCATCTCCACACGGGCTGCCACGCTCGCTATTGTGTGGTTTGCCCTCCTTACACAGCTCCACTGTACTTCCGGCGCGAACGACGCGCCGCCGTCTGCCGCAAACGAAACCGCACCCGTTCTCGGATCCGTATCGGACTTCACCCTCACGTCCGAGCAGGGGACTTCGTTCGGCTCGGACGAACTGCGCGGCAAAGTCTGGATCGCCACCGCAATCGCGACGGGAAGTGCCGCGGCACAGCAGGTGACCGTGATGTCTACCCTGGAGCGCGAGCTTGGTGAATATGACGTATGGAACGGGATGCGGGTCGTCACGCTTTCGGCCGATCCCGCGTACGATACGCCGGACGTGCTGAAGGGCTTCGCTGGACGCGTCGGCACCGACACGACGCACTGGAAATACTTGACTGGGCCCCGCGCCGACCTCGTCGACGTGATCGAGGACCTTCAGCTGCCGGTCCGCGACGGCGCAGAGTCCGGTGAGGGCATCATCACGACGGGCAGCCGTTTCGTGCTCGTCGATCGCGAGCACAATGTGCGCGGCGTATACAACGTTTCGAATGTCGAACAACTGACCGCAATCGTAGACGATCTGCGGTTCATTCTTCCCGAGGCACCGCATCTCGACGATGGCAGCGGACGTGCGCACCTGGTCGTGCCGCCGGATAATGTCGAGTTGCCCTGGATGGAGGAACGTCGTGATGAGCAGATCGATCAGGTGGAAAACGCCGACGTGTATGCTGATTTCCGCTTCACGGACCGCCTGTCCGACAGCGGCATCACGTTTCGAAATAAGGTCGTCGACAACGCGGGCAAGGACTGGATCCCCAACCACTACGACCACGGAAATGGTGTCGCTGTGGCCGACGTGGACGGCGACGGCATGCTCGATCTGTACCTCACCAGCCAGGTGGGTGGAAACGAGCTCTGGCGCAACTCGGGGAATGGCCGCTTTGAGAACATCACTGAGTTGGCCGGCGTGGCCCTCGACGATCGCGTGAATGTCGCGGCCTCTTTCGCGGACATCGACAACGACGGCGATCCGGATCTGTACGTCACGAGCGTCCGGGGTGGAAATACGCTGTTCGAGAACGACGGCACCGGCGTATTCACGGACGTGACCGACCGAGCCGGCGTCGGGTACAGCGGGCATTCGTCGGGTGCGGTCTTCTTCGACTACAACCGGGACGGTCGTCTCGATCTTTTTGTGGTGAACGTCGGTGAATATACGGGCGACAACGTGCGGTCGGTGGCGAACGGCACCTCGCCGGAGCAGTCCGATGAGCAGTTTACGTTCTACGAAGGCTATGAGGACGCTTTCAACTCCCACCTGATGCCGGACCGAAGTGAATCCAGCATCCTCTATGAAAATCTAGGAGACGGACGATATTCAGATGTGACGGGCGCGACGGGGCTTTCCAAGGCAATATGGTCCGGCGATGCGACGCCGATCGACCTGAACGGCGACGACTGGCTCGATCTGTACGTTCTCAACATGCAGGGAAATGACGCCTACTACGAAAACGTCGGCGGCGAGCATTTTGTCGAGAAAACTGCCGAGTTTTTCCCCGAGACGCCGTGGGGCGCCATGAGCGCGAAGGTGTTCGATTACGACAACGACGGAGATTTCGACATGTATCTGACCGACATGCACTCGGATATGAGCGAGCTCGTCGGACCCGAACATGAGAAGCACAAGGCGGACATGCAGTGGCCGGAGGACGTCCTTGCGACCGGTGGGTCGAGTATCTTCGGTAATGCCTTCTTTGAACGCGACGAATCCGGTTTCCGCGAAGTGTCCGACGAGATCGGCGCCGAGAACTACTGGCCATGGGGGCTGAGCGTCGGGGATTTAAATGCCGACGGGTTCGCGGACGTATTCGTCGCCTCGAGCATGAATTATCCGTTCCGGTACGGCGTCAATTCCGTTCTTCTGAATGACGGTGGCCGCGGTTTTTTGGATAGCGAGTTCGCCCTCGGCGTGGAGCCTCGCCGCGACGGCCGCGTCGTGACCCCCTGGTACGAGCTGTCGTGCGACGACGTCGATGCTGATCACGAATACTGCGAAGGTCGAGCCGGCGACGTGCTCGTCTGGGGAGCGCTCGGCTCGAGGAGTTCGGCCATCATAGACATCGACGGCGACGGGGACCTCGACATCGTGACGAACGACTTCAATTCGGAGCCGATGGTGCTCGTCAGCGACCTTTCAGAACGCCGGCAGGATCTGACGTTTCTCAAAGTCGATCTCGTCGGAACCACGTCGAACCGCGACGGGCTTGGATCGACCGTAACGGTTCGCGCCGGCGGCCGTGAGTATGTGCAGGTCCACGACGGCGTGACGGGATATCTCTCGCACGGCGTCCATCCCCTCTACTTCGGCCTCGACGGCGCGGAGCAGATCGATCAGGTCGAAGTGCGCTGGCCCACCGGCGACTCACAGATGATTGCGGGTCCGATCACCTCTAACCAGGCGTTGACCGTGACGGAGGAATAAGAGTCCTGGCGCGCGTTTACCGCGTCTGGAGGTTTCAGGGGCCGACTGCGTACGGAGCTATCAGGCGTCTACCGCGTCCAGTGGATCACTGCTCGGCGGACCCGGTGTAGGACACCGAATCTTCGGGAGATCCTCCGGTATTGCGGTATAGCTTCGTTTCTGCTCCGTTCTGCGTCACGACGAGATCCGTTCGCCCGTCCGAGTCGTAGTCTGCCGCCGCCGTACCACGCTGTTCGCCGTAGATGGTCAGGCCTGATTCGTGCCCTGGTACGGGCGTAAAGCCGCCGGAGCCGTCACCGATGAGCAGAAGTCCGCGGCCGGCATCCTGGCGCGGAACGTCCATCGGAAGCGGGAAAAAGTTCTGGCCAAGGAAAACGTCCTCGTGGCCGTCGCCGTCGAAGTCCGCGACGGCAGCGCTGGATGCCGGTGCAATCTGCGCCTCGAATGGAAGGGGCGTTCCCTCGAACTGAACAACGCCGTCGGATGCGTTCAGGAAGACCATCGTCGAAAGCGTCCCGGCCTCGAGATACGGCGCGCGATCGATTCTAGGGCCGATGATCTCCTGCAGCGTCGATGCAGCGAATCGATCGAAAGTCGGTATGCGCTGCTGAACGTAGGGCATGGCCTGAGACAGCGACGCCAATCCGGCTTGCGGGACGTAGCCGTCGAGACTGGGTTCGTGATACGCCTCTATAACGTCCAGCGAACCGTTGGAGTCGAAATCGTCGTAGTAGAGCCTGAGAGGAGTCTCCGCCTGGTGGATCCGTCCGTGGACGCCGTTCCAGCCCCAGTTCGTCGCGATGAAATCGGGGCGCCCGTCCTCATTGAAATCGCCCACCGAGACGGATTGCCACTGGCCCGTGAAGCGGTCGAGTCCGATCTCACTGGTGCGCTCGACCATCCGTCTGCCGCCCTCGTTTTGAAAAAATCGGACCGGCCCCCACTCGGTTGCTAGCAGCAGGTCGGCGTCGCCGTCGTTGTCGAAGTCGGCGAACGCAGCCCCGGATACGACGCCCGCGTCGTCGAGGGGTGTGCTCAGAGTCGAATCGTAGCGAAAGGTACCGTTCTCGTTCAGGTAGATCCGCGACGATGCAGCCGTCGGATAGCGCCCCGGTGTGCTGCGGCCTCCTGCGAAGAGATCCAGGTCACCGTCACCGTCCACGTCGGCAAGCACCAGCGGACCGATCCCTTCCCTTCCGAAGGGTAGCCGGTCGTCGAGCACCGCCCGTCCGTCTGCGCCGAAGTCGAAGACGAAGATCGACGACGAATCGGCGGATCCGCGCTCGAGATTGGTCATCGCCGCAAAGACGAGGGCGCCGCCGTTGGCCTTTTCGAGTGCGGCCAGACCGGCGAGATCGTCGGGTGCCTCGCCGAAGTCCCCGCCATCCGAGAATCGCCCGTTTCCTTCGTTGCGAAACACGCCGATGCTGCCGCCGCGTCCGCTGCCGACGACCAGGTCGTCGCGGCCGTCGCCGTCGAGATCCGCCCAGACGACCGCCGGGCCCTGCCGGCTCAGTGCGCGGGGAAGGAGCGGCTGTCTTTCGAAATCCACATAGTCCGCCTCGACGTGCCGGTGCCCCAATCGCTCGCTCTCATCCATAAACAGCGATGCCGTCAGGTTGGAATCCGCGCCCGCGGCGTAGTCTACAGATTCAAAAGGAGCTCCATCGTTCGGATCCGACGAGCCCGATTCGGCCGACACGCCTGACAAACCGTCTTCCCGTGCTTCATCCGGCTCGTCGATCTCGAGGATGCGGTTCGCCCGGACATCTTCGATGCGCGTCACGCCGCCGCTGCGCCAGGCTACCTCGATGGATAGGACGGAATCGGCACTTCCCGCGGCGAAGGTGTAGATCGGATCGCTGCCGGAGAGATACTGTCCTCCGCTGATGACTTCCTTCTCCTGCATCGGAAGTCCGCCGCCCGTAAGGCGAATCTTCGATCCGATCGCCTGTGTGTTGGGCGCGAGCCCGCGAAGACGTACCGCCACCCGCGGGGCAGAAGCGGCGTTTCGGAACAGCCCGGCCGTATCGTTCAGCCGGTTGACGACGACATCCACATACCCGTCGTTGTCGAAGTCGCCGAAGGCCAATGCGTTCGAGACGTCCTCTTCCTCGCCCAGTCCCCAGCCGGAAGGCATGATTTCGAAGGTGTGGTCTCCGCGGTTGCGGAAGGCGACGTTTTCAAGATGGAGCTGCGGGAAGTCGAGCAGGAGGCGGCGGTGCGCGTCGTGGTCCCTCGTCGCGCCCTCACGCTGGTGCTCCCGCTGCTGCGAGTCGATGTCCAGCACGTCGAAAGCGTGTCCGGTCGCGAGCAAAAGATCCTCGTAGCCGTCGAGGTCTACATCCAGAAACAGGCCCGACCACGTCCAATCGGACGCGGCCACGCCGGCGACCTGGGCGATTTCGGCATAGGTGTCGTCACCGCGATTCAAAAACAGCGTGTTCTGCACCGCCTGGGGCCGATTCTCGATCTCACCGATCTCTGTCGTCATGGGGATCGTGAGCCCGACCTGCGTCATCCTCCGGGCGTGATCGCGGCTGAGCATGTCGGTCAGGAAGAAATCGAGGTGCCCGTCGCGGTCGATGTCGGAAAAATCGGCGGACATCGTCGAGAAGCTGGTCTTTCGCAGCGCCAGCCGCGGAGCCGCTTCAAAACCGCCCTCGCCGTCGCCCAAAAAGAAGTAGTCCGGGCTGTGGAAGTCGTTGCAGATATAGAGGTCGGGTGCGCCGTCGCCGTTCACGTCGTGAAAACGCGCGGTCAGCGTCCAGTCTTCGGGCGCTTCCTCCAACGCAACGCCGTCCTCGTCGAGAAACGCCCCGGCGGTCAGCGGCACCGGCGAGAAGCGGCCTTCCCCGTCATTGAGATAGAAGGCGTTCGGTTCAGCCCGTTCGACCCGCAAGAAGCCGCCCGCATGCTCGATGATCTCGTAGTGCTCCTCGAAGCCCGGGGCAATGCGGTAATCGTCACCGTTCCCGATGATCGTCCGGTCGAACGAGTGCTCCCAGGGCGGATAGATGTCGCTCACCGAGCGCTTTTTGTAGTTCGCGACGTAGAGATCCAGATCGCCGTCTCCGTCGACGTCCGACAGCGCCATGGTCGTGCTGCCGGATGACGACTCAAGGCCGGTATCCGTCTCTGCCTCCGCAAATCGTCCGTTTCCGTCGTTGACGAACACGCTGTTGGGACCACCCATGGCCGTCACCAGGAGATCCAGATCACCGTCGCCGTCGACGTCGGCGAACACGGCGCCGGTCGAATAGCGGTTCGGCGCTCCGACGCCGGCATCCGCCGTGACGTCTTCGAAGCGCCAGCCGCCGAGATTCCGATAGAGGACGTTCGGGCCGTCCAGCCGTGCGAAATAGAGATCCGTCCACCCATCGCCGTCGACGTCCCCGACGGCGACGCCCGAACCGTTCATGAAGTGGCGGTTCTGCAGGATGCTTTCCTCATCGACGGTGTTGACGAAGCTAACGCCGGATCTGGACGAGGAGACCTCCTCGAATCCCGATTGCGCACCGCTCCCCGCAGGCAGCTCCGCCCAGCGGTAGCCGTCCTCCTCGTGCCAGCTTAGCTCCACAGGATCCGGCGAGCACGCCGCAAATGCGAGAAATGCGCCCACGATCACGGCGACGAGAATACTTCTGATCATATGTGCGATGAGGGGAATCGAAAACGGTACGACGGGACGGCAGCGTATCCGCCGGTCATCCGCAAAAACTTGGACGAATCTACCTGCCGAGCGGCGTGCGTGCAGATGGGCGTTCCGGTGGAACTGAGATCGTTCGTTGAACCACGACCCCGCCGTTGCGTTTAGGGCAATCCGGTTCGGATTGTGCGGCTCGACGACCGATCTTATAATAATTGATGCTGCACGGATCTATCCGCGCCATCCCACATACGTCTTCTCCGAGACCACGTTTCCATCCTATCACGGTGTGTTTGCTTTGAAGCACTTTATCAGAAGAGCGAGGGCTACGATCGCCCTTTTCGCAGTCTTACTTATCGTACCGTGCGCCGGGGCCCAGGGAATGCTTGAGGGCGAGTGGACGGGCCATTTCCTCACGCCGGGCGGAGAGGTCGCCTCGACGACGTACCGGGTCGTGCAGGACGGCAGTGACCTCGTGGCAGCCATGGAGTTCGGCGGCCGGCGGTTCACCCTCGTCGATTATCATGTGGATGGGAAAATCCTCACGTTTACGATGGATGCCGGTTTCGTCATGGATTGCCGTTTCGAGCAGCAGGCCACGCGGCAGTACAAGGGGGCGTGCGTCGATCCGAAGGGCAACGTCGGTCCGGCCGTTATCGGGCCCCCCGGCGTGACCGCCGAGCCGATGGATATCGACATCGATACGGCGTTCGACGTCTGGGATCTGTCCAGAGAGGAGTATGAGCGCGAGCGCATGGCGGATCAGCCCGCCTCGCAGGAGTCGGACCTCCAGGCCCCTGAGCCGCTTCCGACACGCATGGTCGACGTGGGCGACTACAGCCTGAACGTCGCCGATCTGGGTTCGGGCGATGTCACAGTCGTCCTCGTATCCGGCGTAGGCGACGACCACAGAGTCTGGCAGCAGGTGCAGGAAGAGACGGCGAAGCGCACCCGCGTACTGTCCTACGACCGGGCGGGAATCGGCCAGTCCGATACCTCACCCGTGCCGCGGTCGCCCGAGGCGATGGCACGAGAGCTGCGCGACCTGCTCGACTCGCAGGATATCGAGCCGCCGTACCTGTTGGTCGGCCACGAGGCCGGTGGCTTCATCGCGCGACAGTTCAGGGCGCTGTATCCGAACGAGGTCGCCGGACTCGTTCTCGTGGATCCGGCGCACGAAAAAGAGGAGGAGATGTGGGCCGCCGTCGATGCGGATTCTCGCAGTGACTATCTGAGCCGGAAGCGTGCATTCCTGTCGACGATTTCAGATGCTGCGGCGCGAGAATTCGAGGCGTTCCACGACGACATCCCGTCGGACGGGCCGCCGGAAGCATTAATGTCATCCACAACCCCCGACGTGCCGGTGTTCGTACTCTCGGGCTTGCGTCCGTCCGAGACGCCGCGTTGGATCGGTGAAGCGCCGGAAGGATTGGAGGCGAAAGAGGAACTGTATCGAAGCCTTGCAGAAGAGCTGGGCGGCGAGTTCATGGCGTCTGCTAAGAGCGGTAGACACGTACATATGGAAGACCCCCACATCGTCGTCGACGCTATCAATAGGATTCTCGATGCCATCGAAGAATGAGCAGAGGAAGACACGTCCGGATTGTGCCGCTGCGCGGGGTGTGGATGCTCCTGGCCTGGGCCGCAGCTATCCTGGCAGCCGGTGCGTGGCAGTGCCGCAGCCTCGAATCAGAGGCACGGCAGCCGGCGAGAAGTAACGTCGTCGCGTATTCGGACATGACCGAAGCGGCGGGTCTTAGTGATTTCCGCCACGTTACCGGCGCCCAAGGCGAGTATCGGATGCCCGAGACGATGGGGGGAGGCGGCGGATTTATTGATTTTGATGGCGACGGCTGGCTCGACATCCTGTTGGTCCGCGGGGCTGGGTGGGATGACGTGGCCTCTGCGGCTGCGGAACCCGGCGCAGAGCCGCGAGCCGAGCAAAGTGACCAGCAGAGTG
>CAZKNF010000051.1:13288-24520 GCA_964554105.1 uncultured Rhodothermales bacterium
GCGGCTGCGGAACCCGGCGCAGAGCCGCGAGCCGAGCAAAGTGACCAGCAGAGTGACCAGCAGAGTGTAGAGGCGCGCGAAGGGCGAAAAGCAGAGTCCGATGGGGCGCTCGTACTGTATCGCAACATGGGCGACGGCACATTCGAAGAGCGGACATCCGATGCCGGATTGGAAGATGTCGACCACTATGCCTTCGGCGTCACCGTAGCCGATTTCGATAACGACGGGGACGACGACTTTTATTTGACGGCACTCGGTCACAACATGCTATTTCGAAATGACGAAGGTGTCTTCCTCGAGATTGGGGAAGATGCGGGTGTGTCCGGTCCGGACGAGTGGAGCACGGCTGCCGTGTTTTTCGATGCGGATCGGGACGGACTGCTTGATTTGTATGTAGGCAATTACGTCGAGTGGTCACCCGAGACGGACATGCCGTGCGCGCTTGCAGGCGGCGTCCGCAGCTACTGCACGCCGGATGCATATGAGGGGCTTCCAGGAAGATTTTATCACAACGACGGCGACGGCACGTTTGCGGAGCGAACCGAAGCTGCAGGGTTCGCGCCTCCTGTGCCGGGCAAGACCCTCGCCGCAGCTCACCTCGATTACGATGACGACGGCGATCCGGATCTCATCGTCGTGAATGATACGGAACGGGACCTGCTGTACCGGAACAACGGCGACGGAACGTTCGATGAGGTCGGCGTCGCCAGTGGAATCGCCTACAACCTCAACGGGAAAGCGCGTGCAGGAATGGGGATCGACATTGGCGTGGTGGATTCGACCGGTCGACCCACCGTATTCATCGCCAACTTCGCCCGCGAAAAGATCGGCGCATATCATTACATGGGAAACGGCCGCTTCGTCGATCGCGCCCAGCAGGCTGGCATCGGACAGGCCAGCATGAATTTCCTGTCGTTCGGCGTGGTCGTCTTCGATGCGGATCTCGACGGACATCCGGACGTCCTTACCGCTAACGGCCATATTAACCCCGAAGTAGAAGCGGTCGACGGTACGGTCACCTATCGTCAGCCGTCGCTAGTCTATCGTAATCGTGGCGACGGAACGTTTGAAGTCCCCGGCGAAACAAGCGCGGGCCGCACGCCGGATGCGAAAATGGTCGCGCGGGGCGTGGCCTACGGCGATGTCGATGCGGATGGCGACGTAGATGTGCTGTTCATCGAGAACGGCGGCCCGGTGCACCTGTGGCGAAACGACGTGAGCGGGGTCAACTACCTGCGTGTCAAACTCGACGGGCGCCGGAGCAATCGCCGCGGCGTTGGCGCACGCATAGTGGCTGTCGTCGGTTCGCACCGTATAACCTGGTTCGTGCGTACCGGCTCCAGCTATCTGTCTTCCTCGGAATCGACAGCGACGTTCGGACTCGGAGAAAGCGCCTCCGTAGATTCACTGATCGTGCGCTGGCCAAGCGGCCACGTCGACGTGCACACGGACGTGCCGAGCAATCAGGAGATTCGCGTGACGGAAGATTCAGGTTTTGCAGCGGGGATTGTCGCGAGTACGAGGCGCAGCGCGGCGGATGAAACCGGGTTTGACGCCATGAGCCTCGACTGATAGAAGACGTCTAAATGATATGAGTACACTAGCGGACCGGAGGGCAAACGGACATGCTTCGTGGACGACCGGCGGTGTCGTGGTCATCCTCCTGTGCATGCTTACGTTGGTCATCATCGGCTGCGGAGCCTCTACGGAGCAGGAGCGGCGCGACGATGATCCGCGCGGCACGTCGCTTCTGGGAGAGGCGCAGCAGGTATATCGTTCCGGTGCCTATGCGCAGACGATCCAGCTCATCGACAGCGCCGCGACCTATATCCCGGATCTGCCCGACCTGTGGTTCCTTCGCGGTCTGGTTCTGGCCGATCTGTATCGCTTCGATGAGTCCGATGCCTCGTTCGAGAAGACACTCGAGCTGGATCCGAACTATCGCAGCGTGCGGTTCAACATGGGCCACAATGCCTTTCATCAGAGTATGTATTTCACGAAGGACGCCTACCGCGAGGCGCTTCGGCATTATCGGGACGAGGAGCGTCTGCTGCGAACGATAGCCGAGGACGGCGATGTCTACGACGGGGATCCCAGGGCGCTGGCCGCCGTATTGCTCCAGATCGGCACGACGTATTGGAATCTCGACGTCGCCGATTCCGCCGCGCATGCATACAAACAGGCGATCGAGGTGGACAGCTCGACAGCAACGGCGCATGCCTGGCTCGCAGGATTGCAACAGGAGTCTGGAGATCTTGAGGCGGCCCTCAAAAGCGCGCGGCGTGCCTCTGCAATTGATCCGGACAACGCGGAGCATCGCCTGCTTGTCGGCGTTCTCCTCAGGGAACTCGGCGAATTTGACGAAGCGGTACCCCACCTCGAAGAGGCGGCGCAACAGGCGCCCTGGAATCGAACGGCCATCTACAACCTTGGCCAAGCCCTGCTCGAGACGGGGCGCACGGAAGACGGTAAATCCTTTCTCTCTCGTGCCGACTCACTCGAAGAGCTTCGGTCGGATATCGAACGAAGCCACGTCCACATTTTTCAGAAGCCTGATGATCCTATTCGCTGGGAAAACTACGCCTTCCTGCTGCAGCAAGCCGGAAGATTGGCCGAGGCCCGAGAGGCTATCGGTGTGATGCACTATCTGGTGCAGAGTGACAGCTCATCGCGATGAATCCTTCACGATATTTATTAGCCTACCAGACACCGGCGCTCAGAGGGACGCATGTGCTCAACAGAGCGCGCGCGGCCGGCTGGCGGTATTCGGTCGGCTGGCTCGTTCTGGCAGCCGCACTGCTTCTGTTCGGCGCCGGCTGTTCGGCTGAATCGAAGCCGTCTTCCGGCGCGGACCGAGGCGACGCAACCGTGGTGCTCACGGATGTCACGGACGAAGCCGGTCTCGGCGGCTTTCTACACGAAAACGGCGCGACGGGAAAGAAGCTGTTCCCCGAAATGATGGGCTCCGGCGGCGGATTCATCGACTATGACGGGGACGGATGGCTCGACGTCATCCTGCTGAGCGGAGGCACATTCGACGAGCAGTCTGCCGGACCCGGAGATGCCGTCTGGCCCGCGGATGCCGCGAATGCTGCGAGCGCCGCGAGAGCGTCGGACGAGCGGCGCGGAATCTGGCTGTATCGCAATGAAGGGGACGGCACATTCTCGGATCAGACCGAAGCCGCCGGACTCGCCGGCGTCAGGGCGTATTCGCTCGGGGTTGCCGCGGCGGACTACGACAACGACGGCGACGAGGATTTCGTCGTCACCAACCTCGGCGAAGACATGCTCTTCCGAAACGACGACGGCGTCTTCACTGAAGTCGGCAGCGCCGCCGGGATCGGCGATCGCTGGGCCTGGGGCAGCTCGCCGATCTTCTTCGACGCGGACGGCGACGGCCGGCTCGACCTCTTCGTCGGCAATTACGTCGAGTGGACGCTCGAAACGGATAAGTGGTGCCCGGAAGGCAGCCTGGCGAAGGTCTACTGCATTCCCGCCGATTACGACGGCATCGCAAGCCGATACTACCACAACAACGGCGACGGCACGTTTACGGACCGCACCGAGGAAGCAGGATTCATTACCGGTGCGAGAGAGGTGCGCGAAAAGGCGCTCGGCGTCGCCGAGCTCGATTACAACGACGACGGCCGGTCGGATCTGTACGTGGCAACCGACGGCGAAGGCAATCTCCTGTACGAGAACAACGGCGACGGGACCTTCACCGAACGAGGCGTGCTCAGCGGCGTCACCTTCAGCGATCACGGCGAGGCGCGCGCAGGCATGGGAGTCGACGCGGGGGTCGTGGACAGCACCGGCCGCGTGTCGATGTTCGTCGGCAATTTCTCCGAGGAGCCAATCAGCGTATATCGCCATCTAGGCGGCGGACTTTTCGAAGATCGAACTGCCCCGTCGCGCCTATCGCAGGCGAGCTACATCACGCTGACGTTCGGATTGTTTCTGTTCGACGTCGATCTGGATGGCGATCTGGATCTCTTCGTCGCGAACGGGCACGTCTATCCGGATCGCCTCGGCGAACAGGATAAGATTACGCTGGAGCAGCAGGCGCAGCTCTATGTGAACCACGGAGACGGTACGTTCGTTGAGGTCCTGCAGGAAGACGGCGTGCTTAGCAGAAGACTGATCGCGCGCGGCGCTGCCTATGCCGACTACGATCGCGACGGCGATCTCGATGTCCTCGTCACCGAGAACGCTGGTCCGGCGCACCTCTGGCGCAACGATACCGACGGCGGAAATTTCCTGCGGGTCACGCTCGAAGGCCGCGAAAGCAACCTGGATGCAATCGGATCGCGCCTCATCGCGGTGATGGACGGCCATCGAATGGAACGGCGGATCCGAACCGGTTCGAGCTATCTCTCGCAGTCCGAGAAAGCCGCCGTCTTCGGACTCGGAGCCGCGGAGAGCGTCGACAGCCTGATCGTCCATTGGCCGAACGGAAGTGTCGACAGATTTGCGGATGTGAAGGGCAATCAGGAACTGAGGATCGTGGAGAATAGCGGGAGATTTGAACAGGTGCCGATGCACGGAATCCAACAGAGGAGCCTCGCCGGACGATGAAGACGATGTTCTGCTCCATACGTCGCCTCGTCCGCATCGCGCCGGCCGTTCTGGTCCTCGCGGCAGGCATCGCTGCATCCGCGTGCACCGATTCGAGGTCGGCCGGATCTTCCGGATCGGATGGGCAGGACGAGCGTGCCCTGTCATTCACGGACATCACCGCTGCGGCGGGTCTGGCGGATTTTCAGCACGTGAACGGCAGCTTCGGACAGAAGTGGGTCCCGGAAATCGCGAGCGGAGGCGGTGGCTTTATCGATTACGACGGTGACCGCTGGCCCGACATCCTGCTCGTCGGGGGCGGCAAATTTCGCGAGTACAACGACGGACCGGTGCGGGCGCTGTATCTCTATAGAAACAACGGCGACGGCACCTTCTCCGATCGCACGGAGAAAGCCGGATTGGCCGACGTGTTGACCTACGGAATGGGCATCACGGCCGCTGACTACGACAACGACGGCGACGAGGATTTCTTCCTGTCGACCCTGTACGAGGATATGCTGTTTCGCAACGACGGCGGCACATTCGTCGAAGTCGGAGCGGAAGCAGGCATCGCGGAACGGTCGGAATGGAGTTCCTCTTCGTTGTTTTTCGATGCGGATAACGACGGATACGTAGATCTCTACGTCGGCGGCTACATCGACTGGACGCCCGCAAAAGATATCTACTGTCCGCACAACGGCGAGAAAGCATACTGCACGCCGCAGCAGTACGACGGCATCGCGAGCCGATTCTACCACAACAACGGCGACGGCACCTTCACCGACCGCACGGACGAGGCGGGTTTCACGCCGATTCCCGGTAAAGTGTACGGCGCGGTCGAGCTCGACTACAACAACGACGGCTGGTCCGATCTCTACATCGCAGAGGATACCGAGCGGAATCTGCTCTATGTGAACAATGGCGACGGCACCTTTACTGAACGAGGGGTGGCCGCCGGCGTCGCATACGATCAGAACGGGAGAGCGCGAGCCGGAATGGGAGCAGACGCGGGCGTCGTCGACAGTACGATGCAGGTCACGTTGTTCGTCGGAAATTTTTCGGAAGAAACTGTCGGCGCCTTTCGCCACATGGGCGGAGGCCTCTTCGTCGATCGAGTCGCACCTGCGCGGCTCGCATATCCGAGCATGCTGACCCTCACGTTCGGCCTGTTCCTCTTCGACGTGGATCTCGATGGAGATCTGGACCTGTTCACGGCCAACGGGCACGTCCAGACGCACATCTCGGAAATACATGAACGAGTGACCTTCGAACAGCCGTCGCAGTTGTATTTGAATCGCGGGGATGGCGTCTTCGACGAAGTGTCGCAGCAGCATGACGTGCTCATGCAGCCGGTGGTCGGCCGGGGCGCGGCGTATGCGGATGTCGATCGCGACGGCGACCTCGACATCCTCCTGATAGAAAACGACGGCCCGGCACATCTGTGGCGGAACGATCTCGAGGATGGCCGATTTCTGCGGGTGAGTCTCGAAGGCCGCGAGAGCAATCGAGATGCCCTCGGATCGCGTCTCGTGCTGGTCGCGGACGGCCAGCGCATGGAACGGCGCATTCGGACCGGCTCCAGTTATCTATCGCAGTCGGAAACGGCTGCCGTATTCGGATTGGGAGCCTCAGAGCGTGTCGACAGTCTCCTTGTATTCTGGCCGGGCGGACACGTCGACCGGTTCGCGGATCTGGAAGCCAATCAGGAAATACGCGTAATAGAAGGTACGGGCATGGTGGAGCGGGCGCCGCTGCCCGGTCGAACGCTTCGACAGGAAGAAGGTCAACCGCTGGCTAATCGATGAAACTGCGAGCGATGCCGAGTTTCGATAGACTACGATCAATGCATTTTGAGAGAGGGGAGAGCATGATGCGGAAGAGCCGCGCAGCCACAGGATTCATCCGCTCGGCCGGATGGTTGTTAATCCTCATTCTGGCCGTGGCATCTGCCGGCTGCGGGTCGGAAGAGGACGAGTTATCGGCCACCGAGCGGCAGCGGCAGCTCGTCGGTCCGCAGGTGGGGAGATATCTGATAGAAGGACAGCGTGCCTATGAGCGGGGATCCTACACCCTGGCGCTCGCCATGACGGATAGCGCAGAACAACACGCGCCAAACCTGGCCGACCTTCACTTCTTGCGCGGCAACGTGTACATGCAGCTCAACCAGCTTCGGATCGCGCAGGCGGCCTACGAGAAGGTGATGGAAGTGGATCCGAAGTACGGTGGAGCACGCTTCAATCTCGGACTCATCGCGCACCGTCAGGACCAGCTTCGCGATGCGATCGACTGGTTTAAGAAAGAAGAGGAGATAGAGGAGCAATCGAATGTATCCCTGGAGCTTGGGCGGGCCTACGCCAGACTCGGCGAGCCGGATAGTGCGCGGATGGCCTACGAGCGTGCAATCGAGCTCGACAGCAGCAACTCGACGGCGCTCATGTGGCTCGGCCAGCTCTACGAAGAGCTCGGAGAGATGGACAAGGCGCTCGAAGTCTCGAAAGCCGGTCTCGAAATCAGACCGGATGATCCCGATTACCAGTACGTCGTCGGTTCGCTGCTCTTCCGCCTCGGAGAAGTCGATGAAGCCGAGCCGTATCTCCGGGCCGTCGCCAAGGAGCGTCCTTGGCATCACGGCGCTCAGTTCAACATGGGACAGGTCTTAATGCGCATGGGACAGGAAGACGAAGCCCAGGGCTACTTTTCGCAGGCCGACAGCGCCCAGCAGATGCAGGAGGTGATTTCCGACGCCGAAGAGGATATCGGACGCGAACCGAATAATCTGGAGCACTGGGCCAACATGGCTTCTGTGCTGAGGGACCTCGGAGAAGTGGATCAGGCCATCGAGGCCCTGAAGGTCGCCACGACGCTCCATCCCCGCAACCTGCATCTGCAAAGCAACCTCGCCCTCCTACTGATGGAGAACGGGGAAAATGACGCGGCGATCGGCCGTTACAGGGCCATTCTCGAGGTCGATTCGACGCTCGCCGACGTCTGGCTCAATCTCGGAGCGGCGTATGCCAACGCCGGCTACCGCGATGAGGCGCGGCAATCGTGGGAAAAGGTCGAGACGCTCGAACCGGGCCATCCCGCCGTGCACGAATACCTCGCTCGCATATCAGAAATTCCGGACGCGTCCTAAGGAGTCGTTGTAAGCTGTCGTTATATGGAGTCGTTTTAAGCAGTCGTCTTAAGGAGCCGTCGCGGGTTGAAGTGGTCGAATCCTGCGCCCTGATTCGCTCCGGAGGTCTCAGAAGCCGAGAGCGTCAGTGCCGGGGGCAGTAATGAAAATGGGCGTCATGGATCGTATGCGTAGACAAATCTGTAGAGGTGGCTTCCTCGTGGTGCTGCTCTGGGGAATGGCCTCCGGCGCCCATGCCCAGCAGGCATCGCTGAGCGGATTCGTCACGGACGAATCGAACGGCCGTCCGCTCGAGCTCGTGAACGTCGTGCTTCGGGCCGATGACGGCTCCTTGAGGGGAGAGACGACCAACAGCGACGGTCTGTATCTCATCTCGGGCCTCGATCCCGGCACGTATGAGGTCATCGTCTCGTACGTCGGATACGAAGCATTCATCGATACGCTCACCTTCGAAGCCGGTGATGCGCGTACGCTGAATCCGGCCCTGTCCCCTGTGGACGAGGAGCTCGACGAGGTGCTCATCGAAACCGAACGCGTCGGCGGCGGGGCGAGAGTGACGGCCGGGCAGCAGATCGTTCGTCCGGCCGACATCGAAGGTGTGCCGGGCTTAGATGTCTCGGGAGACCTCGCGAATTACCTCACCGCACAGCCCGGCATCGTCTCGACGGGCGACCGGGGCGGACAGCTCTTCATCCGCGGTGGCGAACCGTCACAGAATCACATCCAGCTCGATGGAATCCTCCTCTATCAACCCTTCCACATTCTCGGATTCTATTCCGCGTTTCCGTCAGATATCATCAACAGGGCCGACGTGTACGCGGGCGGATATGGCAGCAAGTTCGGCGGACGGATATCCTCGGTCCTCGACATCAGCTCGCGCTCGGGCCATATGCGCCGGTTCGGCGGATCCGCTGCCGTGTCGCCGTTCTTGAGCTCGGTTCAGGTCGAAGGGCCGCTTTATCCGAATCGCGTATCGTTTCTGGCCTCGGTGCGGCGGTCGAATCTGGAAGAAGGCGCCTCCCGCTACCTCGACGATCAGCTGCCGTTCAACTTCAGCGATGCTTTCGGGAAGATCAGCGCCGTCATCACGGAGAACAGCAGGGCGTCCGTGACCGCCCTTCAGACGCGCGACCGGGGTGTGCTGGCGGAGGATACTGGAGGGCAGGCTCCCGAAGAGATCCGATGGCGGAACGAAGCAGTGGGTTTCCGGCTGCTGATGCTCCCGCGCTTCGTCTCCATCATGGCCGATCTGCATGTGTCCTATTCCAGATATAAGACGGAGCTGGGAGACCCGGACGATCCGTCCCGGGTCTCCGAGATCGAGAACACGCACGTGGCGATCGACGCCTCCTACTTCGGTGACGTAATCGACGCGGAAGCCGGTACCGCACTCCGCGTGAGCACGCTGCAGAGCGAAATCGGAGGGCTCTATCAGAACATCGATCTCCGCTTCGCCACCGTGTCGAACTGGGGCAGCTACCTCGAATTCGACATCGATGTCGGACGAGGGCTGCGCGTGCGCCCGGGGATACGGGCGCAGTTCTATAAGGTCCGATTCAATCCCTACCTCGAGCCCCGGCTTCGGGTCGTCTGGGAGCGAGGACCGCATCAAATCAGCTCCGCCCTGGGCGTCTACCGCCAGGAAATCATCGGGATAAGCGATCGCCGGGACGCCGCGAGCGTGTTTACGGTCTGGACGAACATCCCGCAGCCCAATCCCAACATCCCCGACGTGCGACAGGGCCGCATCCAGCGTGCCGTTCACGGCATTCTGGGGTACCGCGCAAGCCCCGTGCCCTGGCTGGATGTGTCCATCGAGGGCTTCTACAAGGACCTCGACAATCTGCTTATCTCGGAATGGACGGCCATCCCGCAGTTATCCACCCGCCTGCAGCCGGCATCGGGCCGTGCACTCGGGGCGGATTTCAGGCTTGAAGTGCGTCGCGGACCGTTCTACGGATATGTCAATTACGGTCTCTCGTCGACGCGCTACACGGCCGAAACCGACCAGTTCAGATTCTGGTTCGGTGAGCAGAGGCCCACCTTTCGTCCGCCGCACGACCGCAGGCATCAGGTCAACGTGCTGGCAAGCACGACGCTTGCCGGATTCGGCCTGAATGCGCGCTGGGAATTCGGATCGGGTCTGCCGTTCAGCCGAGCGGTCGGGTTCGACGGATTCGCGCTCGTCGACGACATCGAGAAGGCCTCGGAGATAGCGGGAATTCGCCGCGTCATCTATGAGCGGCCGTTCAACGCCGTTCTACCGACGTATCATCGACTCGACCTCTCCCTGGAGCGAACCTTCTCGCTTGGGCGCACCGATGTGACGCTCCAGAGCAGCGTAATCAACGCGTACGATCGCCGCAACCTGTTCTACCTGGACGTGTTCACGCTGCAGCGCGTCGACCAGCTGCCGATTGTGCCGTCGTTTGGACTCAAGGTCGAATTCTTATGAGTGCCCTGCCGCAAAACTATTTTCGCACAAACAGGAGAACTTGAGATTTTGGAGCAGATCAGCTCGGACAGATCATACCGAATCGGCCGGTGGTTGTCGGCGGCTGCGTTCCTTGTCATCCTGGCGCTGACGGGCTGCGAGGAAGATGTGACCGCCGTGCTGGGCACGGACCAGCCGTTCACGCTCTACGGGGTCGTCTCGCCGCAGCTCGATTCGCAGTGGGTACGCGTCTTTCCCGTGGAGGGCGTACTGGAGCCCGAATCCGGCGAGACACTCGATGCACGATTCGTCTCGACAGACTTGCAAAGCGGGGACGAGCACGTCTGGCGTGACTCGGTTATTCTGGATGCCCTCGACCAGCGGGCACACGTATTCTGGGCCCCGTTTCGCGCCGAATACGGGCACACCTATCGGCTCTCGGTTAGCCGCTCGAACGGAGATGCGTCGGTCGTCGAGGTTGCCGTACCCAGGCAGACCGAGGTTGTCATCCGCGAGCCGCAGATAAGTGCGACGTCGGCAGTACTGCCGGTCGTTATCGAGGGTGAGGCTCCGCGTCTGCTCCGCATCGAGATCGTCTACACGGTGTCCTACGTCCCGGCCGGCGCACAGCGCCCGGATGCGGATGCGGTCAGCATCTCGTACGACGGTGTTCAGGAACGGACGCCGGAAGGTTGGATCATTGCGATCAATCCATATCGCGACTTCGACGAGGTCGAGCAGACGATCACGGAGCGCATCGATCATCCGGTCGATCGCGGCGCCGGTCTCACGCTCCTCAATCTGACGCTAAAGCTCGTCGTCGGCAACGAAGAATGGGATCCTCCCGAAGGATCGTTCGATCCCGAACGCCTCGTGCAGCCCGAAACCATGACAAACGTGGAGAACGGCTTCGGATTCGTCGGCGCCGGCTACCGCCTGGAAGAGTCGTGGCTTCCCGAGCCCCACGTCATCGAAGCAGCCGGCTTTCGTGCCCAGCCGGAGTGACGCCGGTTATGGCGGCGCGCCATCCCCCTGCGCCGTCGTTCCCTAACCGACAAAAGCGTTCAGAATTGTGATCACCGTGCCGAAAAAACCGATGATAGCGATC
>CAZKNF010000052.1:0-23686 GCA_964554105.1 uncultured Rhodothermales bacterium
ACAGTTGGTTAGCAGTCATTGCCTATATACACAAATCCGCTCTCATCGCCAAGAAATGGCGGTTTGTGGAATGACAGCAAGTGCCAGAAGGCGACAAGTTCGAGTCACGTCCGGACCGCTAGTAAATTAGGCCCTGAGAACGCTTTAAACGACGATTCCAGGGCCTTTTCTTTGGACGTGGGAGCACTGTGGGTTAGTTTACCGCTTCGGAGATGCGTGTATATCGTTTGATGTGAGCGGCCCAGCGTTTCTGCCGCGTCTGCGAATCAAGGTTTGCTTGATTACTCAGTTTAAGGGACTCGCCACTGTTCTGTCGGCACATCCGCCCAGTGCTCAGTCCGTACGCCTGCTCCCACGATTGCTCCGATCCCGCCAAAGATCAGCGCGCCGAGCGGCACCGCAATGACAGCGCCCGCGCTCGCACCTCCCAAGTCCGCGCCCGCTTCGGCATCTTGACCGATCAGCGCTGTGAGCCCCAGCACTGCGCCTGCGCCGGCGCCCACTAAGGCGCCGCGACGTGCATTTCCTAGTCGACCCTGGCTCGCCTCAAGTTGGCGGACAGTGTTGAGGTGGAAAGCTCGTGTCAGCCCCTCGTTCAATACCTTGAGAGTGTCTGAGTCAATGGACGTCGCCACACCGACGTACTGTTCGTCCCATCCCGTTGCCGTCTTCGCAGTGACTCGTACGCGATGACTCAGCATGAGGGAGTCCTGCGCGAGCAAGAGTCGAGGCGTTGAGCACCCAATAGTAAACGTGCAGATGAGAGCGATCTCCAAGGTAATCCCACTCCGAAGAAATGGCACCTGATTCATAGCAGACTCCACGAGGATGAAGTCGTAGTTTACCGACCTATCAGAGTGGCTTCATGTGCCCGTCTACGAAGTGGCCGGCCGTGGTGCGAGAATGCTGAAGGTAACCATAGAATTGCCAGACTTCCTACTACAATAGCTGTGTACCAACGGCCGATATACCGCGGGCTAGCCGTCCTCCACAGCTGCCGATTCGTATCGATTTCGAAGCTTTTCGATGGCGTCGACATAGCCGATGATGAAGATCACGTCGCCTTCCATGAGTTCCGTTCCACCCCGCGGGACGACGGAGTCGTCTCCCCGCTCGACGAATGCGACGAGAGATCCTGAGGGCCAGTCAATATCTGCGACGGTGCGTCCGACCAGGTCGCGTGTCGGTTGATCTGCCCCAACTCGCAGAGAAACAGTGTGCTGATCCATTAGCAGGAGATCCCGAAGCCGTTCGACAGACCTAACTTGCATCCAGAGCGGCAGGAATCCGGGCCGGTCGACACGGCTAGCGACTTTCGCAAGCATTCTGAGATGCTGGCCCGGATCATGAGCCGGGCTGATCAGATAAAAAACGCCGTACGCCATGATCTCGGAAGCGCCGTGAATATCGGCATCCGACACCTTGGAGGCATCTACTTCTATCGGCACGCCTTGAAGCGAGCGGGCGAGAACAAGCTCGGGCTGATCGACCTCAGAGGATTGGAAATGTGACAGGGCGATGCCGTGTGCAACGGGCGTCGCACCGATTCGAGGAGACTCGAGAAATTCCTCACGGATGTCGGCCTCACTTATGGCAATTCGTTTTGCAAAGTCCTTCGCGGCAATCGCCGTAATCTCTTCGAACGAACTCGTCTGAACATCGAATACGCCGGCGCGAGCGACCACGGCTTCAAACGGATCCTCTTTACGCAAGCCCTTCTCCTTGAGGATCGTACGCAGCTCTCGATCCACGCCGTGATAGCGTTTTCGGCCCAAGAGCTCGAACCAGTGATAGATCGCACCATCGCGCGTGACGCGCTTCTTCGCGTAACGGAAGTACCACACCAGTGAAAACACGATCATGCCGAGTGTGAAGAGCATCGGCAGCCAGCCCATCAATCCGATGAGCGCGAACGACGTGATTACACCAAAAATGTGCAGCCAGGGGTATAGTGGAGACCGAAATCCGGGGTCGTACGAATTCAGCCGGCTCTCGCGCATGACGATGACGGCCCCGTTCAGGAGCGCGAAGATGAGAAGCTGAAACGCACTCGCGAGCTTGGCGATACCTTCTTCGGAAAGAAGCACAATCGAAGCTATCATCAGGACGGCCGTGAGCATAATGGATACGTGTGGGGTCCGAAATCGGCCGAGATGTGCGAATCGATCGGGTACCAGGCGATCCCGAGCCATCGCATAGGGATACCGAGATGCGGACATCAATCCGGCATTACCGGTGGACGCAAAGGCCGCCACAGCCGCCACTACGATCAGAATGAGACCGGTAGGTCCGGGCAGCCAATCGAAAAACTCGGCGCCGGCGGTTGCGACAGGTGTGAGATCGGTGCGGAGCTCATCCGCGTCCAATACAGACACCATGATGAATACGCCGACAACATAGATCAGCGTCGCCGAAGCGAGCGAAAGCATCATGCCAAGTGGGATGGTGCGATCCGGATCCTCAACCTCCTCGGCGACACTAGCCACTTTCGTCAGCCCGGCGTACGAGACAAAAACGAAACCCACGGTAGACAGTACTCCGGCGATGCCGAACGGCATGAAGGGGGTAAACTGAGTGCGAGAGATGGTGGAAAACCCGATGCCAACGATCTCGAAAATCCCTTGCGTGACAAAGTATGCAAGTACAGATATCAAAATGACCACCAGTATCCGCTGCAGGGTCGTCGTTTCTTTCGCCCCGAAGATGTTGAGACCCATGAATGCCACCGTTAGCGCGACAGCAAGTGGCTTTATCGGCAGCTCGATGAATAGAGCGAGGTATGCGCCCATACCCACGAGGGCGAACGCGCTCTTGAGCGTCAGCGCGAAAAAGGTGCCGAGTCCACCGATCGTCCCAATCATCGGCCCCATGCTGCGATCGAGAAAATAGTAGGCGCCACCGGCTCGCGGCATCGCTGTGCAGAGCTCGGCCTGGCTCAACATGGCAGGAAGGATGAGAATTCCCGCGATGAGATAGGCAAGTACGACTGCAGGTCCCGCCTGGGCCGCGGCGAGGCCCGGAAGGAGGAAGAACCCGGAGCTGAACATCGCGCCCGTGCTGATTGCGTACACGTCGAACAGCGTGAGCTCCTTCTTCAGCCGCTTGCCCCCGTCGCGACGGCGATCTGCAAGCGCCGCGATGGAAGAGATAAGATGGGATGGGCCTTTCGACTTCGGCATGAGTACTGTGGATCGACCTATCTATTGTTTTCGTGTCCCCTTCTTCATCCTACCTGGCCACGTCACCGAACGAAGGGAGCAGAGCGGGTGTAAATTTCGGCTTTTTCAGAAAGCTGGAGCAATTAGCACATTCTGCATCTCCATGAAATGGTCTGCACCTCGATTACGATGGATCGAGCACACGTGCCTGCTTGCGAATCATTCCGAGCGCATCCGGTCCGTAGTTGAAGAGGAGATCGAGGGCCGTCGTCCCTTTCTCGAAGCCTTCGAAGTTCTGGCGACGCTCTGCCTCGTCGAATTCGAGTATAGACGAAGCCAACGATCCATCGACCGACGCCGATACGCTCGGCACGAGCAGATCGTGGTCATCCATCGCATCGAGTACGGCATCCAGCGACGACGGCGCTCCGTCGAGGTCCGACGCACGAACCAGCGGGGTCTCGATTTTCAGAAGCATGCAGGTCAGGTCCATCGTGTGCGAAGTCAAATCCGCAAGTCTCTCCCATTCGACCTCGAACATCGGACGCAGCTCGTCCTCGAAGTACTCAAAGAACGGAGTAGCCCGATAGTTGTAACTAAAGGCGCGCCAGTGCTTGCGAAGCCATCTGTGCTTCCCGTGTATTTCGATATTGCAGATCGGTCGGCCGTGACGCCGTCCATGCAGCGGGATGGTGATCCACTGCAGCCCATCGGGGGTGCGCAGCTGCGCGCGATTCTGAAAAGATTGCCGGCTATACTGAAACGTATCGGCGAGTACGAAGTGATCCACCCGATCCAAAAGCGCACAGGTCTCCAGCCGGGGCCAGTATTCAGGCGGTCGAACGGCGATCATACCTGTCCCGGACGAAGGTGCGATATCAGATACGGGTTGATCACCATAACAGGGATGGAGAATGGAGAGCTCGACGGAATCGCGGGTTTAGCGTCTCAGGCAACGCACATCACAATTCCGTGCTATATTATGTAATCTAGATTGAAACGATCCAGCCCAATGGTGTCGTCCTCATGCGTATTGCTCTAATACTGTCGCTCCTGCTTGCGATTATCGCCGTCATCTTTGCGTTGCAGAATCCGGCGTTCATAGACGTCAATCTCGGTCCGTGGGTAATCAACGGCTCGACGGCGCTCATCCTTCTGGTAACCTTTTGCATGGGCGTCCTCGTCGGCATCCTCGCTGCCACGCCGACGCTCATGAAGCGGCGGAAGCGGCTCCGGCAGCTCGAGAAAACGCGTACGGAGCCGGAGACCGATTGGACCGCACCGGAGTCGGACATCCACACGGAGAGTTCCAGGGGGTATCAGACTGAATAAGGTGACTTCGAAGCCGCCGCCGCTCCGCGAGGGAGATACCATCGCCATCATCGCGCCCGCGAGTGCGCCGCGGGACCTGCCTAGATTCGAGCGCGGTGTCGAACAGCTTCGCTCGAGGGGATATCGCGTAGAGGTAGGCAGATCCGAATACGTTCGGCGCGGATATCTGTGCGGTCCCGATCCGGATCGCATGAACGAGCTCAATGGTTTTCTGCAGCGTCCGGACATCAAGATGATTCTTGCGGCCCGCGGCGGATATGGTACGCTGCGACTTCTGCCGGATCTCGATTACGCTGCGCTGAGCGCACATCCGAAGCTTATTGTCGGATACAGCGACATCACCGCGTTGCACTTTGCAGTATACGAGCGCACGCGCATACCCGGAATATCCGGTCCGATGGCGGCGGTCGAATGGCACGATCCTGATCCCCCGAGTGAGCGGCTATTCTGGGATCTCATCCGGGGTGGAACGCCAGACTCGCTTCTGGGACCGAGGGGAGAACGCATGACGGCGCTTCGCCCGGGCACGAGCCAGGGGGTCCTTCTCGGCGGCAACCTGTCGGTGATCGTACGCCTTATCGGAACGCCGTTTATGCCGCCGCTCGAGCATGTTATTCTGTTCATCGAGGATGTCGGCGAACAACCGTATCGAATCGATGCCATGTTTGCGCAGCTGAAGTTGAGTGGGCTACTGGACAAGCTCGGTGGGCTGGTGATCGGATCATTCACGGATTCGGAACCCGATGAAGACAGCCCTTCACTGACGGTTGACGAGGTTCTGAACGACTATCTGTGCGACGTGCCCTATCCGGTTGCGAAAGACCTGCTTTACGGTCATTTTCCAGTGAAGAACACACTTCCAGTTGGTGTCCAGGCTCGCCTGGAGGTAACTTCCGAGCGAGTTTCGCTCGCGATTCTCGAACCTGTCGTCAACACGGACGCGTGAGCGAGCAGCTGGCGGGGCGCCCCAACTCGGCGATCCGTTTTCTCAAAGGACCGTTCATTCCATCAATGTCAATCACCTCGGATTAGCCAAAACGCTCGCGCCAGTCCATGGATGATCCTCGGCTCAAGCTCGCCGTATTCGCCTCCGGAGGCGGGAGCAATTTCCAATCTATACTGGATGCCGTCGGACGAGATGAACTTGACCTGGACGTTGTTCTCCTCCTCACAGATCGACCGAGCGCGGGCGCGATCGAGCGTGCGGAAGAAAGCGGTCTTCCTACGGTGGTGATTCATCCACAGGACTTTCAGTCCGCTGACGACTACGCGAGCAGACTGGCCGAAGTGCTTCACGACCACGATGCCAACTTCATTGCACTCGCGGGTTACCTGAAGAAGATTCCCGTGGAAATCATTCGGATGTTCAAGAACCGCATCATCAACATCCATCCCGCCCTCTTGCCCGCCTTCGGAGGAAAAGGAATGTACGGCCGGCGAGTGCACGAAGCGGTTGTCGAATACGGCGTTCACTGGACCGGTGCTACCGTCCACATTGTAGACGAAGAGTACGACACCGGACCGATCGTCCTTCAGGAGGCCGTACCTGTTTTTCCGGACGATTCCCCTGAGGATGTAGCTGAGCGCGTTCTGGAGGTAGAACATCGCCTCTATCCAGCGGCGCTTCGGTTTTACGCGCAGGACCGGGTCCGCCTGGAAGCACGGCGCGTGCGCATTCTCGACATGGATACCCGAGAGTCACAAAGATCGATGAATACACCTGAAAATCGATGAATCAACCTAACGTATGATCAACGCAAAAGACCTTCCGCCACCAAGTGATCGGTATCCGGTTCGACGCGCCCTCATCTCTGTATTCGACAAATCGGAGCTCGTGCCGTTCGCGCGGCGCCTCCACAAGCAGGGCGTGGCGCTGCTTTCCACCGGCGGAACGGCGCGGACCCTTCGCGACGCCGGGCTTCCCGTCGACGATGTGTCGGACCTGACGGGTTATCCTGAGATTCTCGACGGGCGTGTAAAGACGCTCCATCCCGTCGTTCACGGCGGACTGCTGGCACGGCGAAACGATTCCGAGGATGTGCAAAAGCTCGACGAGCTCGGCATCGATCCGATCGATCTCGTCGTAGTGAACCTCTATCCGTTCGAGGATGTCGCGGCAGGCGGCAATATATCGGATGCGGAGGCCGTCGAGAACATCGATATCGGCGGACCCACGATGATCCGGGCCGCCGCCAAGAATTTTTTCTTTGTTGGCGTGGCTACGTCGCCTTCACAGTACGACGCGGTGGCCTCGGAGCTGGAAGCGGAGGGCGGACTCTCGCTGAAGACGCGCCGACAGCTCGCCAGGGAGGCATTTCGGCGAACGGCCCAATACGACGGCGCGATCACGCAGTACTTTTATGCGAAGGAACCGCCGGAAGATCACGGTGAAATGCCGGACAGCCTCTATATTTCGATGCCGCGCGCTCAATCTCTGCGGTATGGTGAGAATCCGCATCAGCGAGCCGCACTGTATGGCCGCCCGGATCGCTTCTACGAAAAGCTTCACGGAAAAGAGCTGTCGTTCAACAATCTGGTCGACCTGAGCGCAGCACTGCAGCTCATCGACGAGTTCGGGGATTCGACCGCGGGCTGCGCAATCTTGAAGCACACCAATCCCTGCGGCGTGGCACTGGCTGATTCGCTCGAAGAAGCGTATCATCGAGCATTCGCCACCGATCGTCAATCACCCTTCGGTGGCGTGGTTATCGTGAACCGAATCCTGGATCGTGCGACGGCTGAGGCGATCGATGCCATCTTTACGGAGATCATCATCGCACCGGACTACGAGGATGGCGTGCTCGATTATCTTATGAAGAAGAAGAACAGAAGGTTGATTCGGTCGCTCACAAGTGCGCGCCACGACGAAGCGCCGGACATCCGATCGGTGGTCGGCGGCGTCCTCGTGCAGGCACGCGATGCGGCACTGCCGACGGCAGATGATGCTAGAGCAGCGTACGAAGTCGTGACCGAGCGCCAGCCGTCCGAGGCCGAATGGGCGGACCTGGATTTCGCATGGCGTGTCGCGAAGCACGTGAAGAGTAACGCAATCGTCTACGCGAAGGATCGGCAGACCCTCGGGATCGGTGCGGGGCAGATGAGCCGAATCGACTCCTCAGAGCTGGCGGTGATGAAGGGCCGGAAATCGGAACTTGATTTTTCGGGAGCCGTGGTAGCATCCGACGCATTTTTTCCGTTCGCCGACGGGCTCGTAGCGGCAGCCGAGAACGGTGCTCGCTCGGCAATTCAGCCCGGCGGTTCGATTCGCGACGACGAGGTGATTGCAGCCGCCAATGAGCACGGGATGGCGATGGTTTTCACCCGAACCCGGCACTTCCGACATTAGACCGTTATAATGCGACCACCGCACCGGTTGCGCGACGACCGCACAGGGTGCGACAAAGAACCACAAGAATAGCCGGGCGATGCCTCGCAGCGTTTAATCCCCGGAGCATCCAACCGATATTTGCCGTAGGGCACTCTATCTTAGAAGACGTACATGGGCTTCTTTAATCTGTCGACAGACATCGCCATCGATCTCGGCACGGCCAACACGCTGATCTACATCCGCGGCCGTGGCATCATGCTCAATGAGCCGAGCATCGTCGCCCTGCACCGCAACAGCCGCAAGACGCTCGCCGTCGGCTACGAAGCGCAGCAGATGCACGAGCGCACGCACAAGGAAATCGAAACCATTCGACCGCTCAAGGACGGCGTCATCGCCGACTTCGAAGTGGCGGAACAGCTCATCCGCGGACTCATCCGAAAGGTGCAGAAAAGTTGGATGACGTCAATTCGCAACATGGTCGTATGCGTGCCCAGCGGCATTACCGAGGTCGAGAAGCGCGCCGTGCGCGACTCCGCCGAGCATGCGGGCGCACGAAAGGTCTTTCTGATTGACGAACCCATGGCGGCCGCCATCGGAATCGGACTGAACGTGGATGAGCCGGTCGGAAACATGATCGTCGATATCGGCGGCGGTACTACCGAGATTGCCGTGATCGCGCTCAGCGGCATCGTCATTAACGAGTCGATTCGGGTCGGCGGCGACGAACTCGACAACGCCATCGTACAGTACTTCAAGCGAAATCACAATCTTCTCATCGGCTCGCGTACGGCCGAACGCATTAAATGCGAAGTGGGAAGCGCGATCGAGCTCGATCCGGAGCTTGAGGTGTCCGTGAAGGGGCGCGACCTCGTGAGTGGAATACCTAAAGTGCGGACGATCTCCTCGGAAGATGTACGCGAGGCGCTTCGCGATGCGGTCGCCCAGGTCACGGCAGCTATTCTGCGCTGCCTCGAACGGACCCCTCCCGAGCTCGGGTCAGATGTCCTGGAAAGGGGCATTATGCTGACCGGCGGAGGCGCGATGCTCAAAGGGCTAAATACGATGGTTCGCAATCGCGTCGAACTTCCCGTCTACATTGCCGAAGACCCGCTCACCGCAGTCGTGCGCGGCACGGGCAAGGTTCTAGAGGCAGTCGAAGATTATGAACGTGTGCTGACGTGAGCTGCGCCGGGATCTCCCCGGACTTTGATTAGTCGGATTGCGGCACACGTTATTCCCAGTACAACGATGCGATAAATGACCTTTCGTCTGTGGGATCGAATCCGCGACTGGGTGGTTCTGGGCGTCCTGCTTGCCGTCTCTCTTCTGACGCTCCTGACAGAGAACCAGCCTGTTCTACGCGGGCTCCGAGCCGAAGCGCTGGAGGCGACGGCATTTCTCGAGGCACGATTCGCGTGGGCCGGCGGTTATTTTCGCGCACTGCGGGAAAATGAGGTTCTTCGGGAGGAGAACATCGTCCTGTCGAGTCAAGTGGCGCGCTCGCGAGAGGCCATTCTCGAAAACGAGCGCCTGCGACGTCTCATCGGATTTCAGGATACGACGGATTTCGACCTGCAGGCCGCGAGAATCATCAATAAGGACATCACGCAGCAGCGGAATTTCCTGACGCTGAATGTGGGGTCAGCGGACAGCGTCGATGTCGACATGGCGGTCATCGATGAGCGCGGCATTATCGGCAAGGTCGTTCTCGTCAGCCGAAATTTCTCGAGCGTAATGCCCTATCTGAACACAGATCTTCGAATTCCATCCAAGGTGCAGCCGCTCCAAGCTTTCGGCATTGTGCGCTGGGAAGGCGGATCATCGGACCGGCTTCGAATGGATCACGTAGTGAAAACAGAGCCTGTCGAAAGCGGGCAGCTCGTCGTCACAAGCGGGTACAGCGGCGTCTTTCCAGCCGGACTTCCAGTCGGTGTCATTGACTCCGTTTCGTCACGCACAGGTCGAAACGACCTCTCGATTTTTCTACGGCCGGCCACTTCCCTATCCACGGCCGAACATGCATTCGTCATTCTCGACAGACCCGACGTCGAGCGCCTCGAACTTGAAGAAGACGCCGTCCAATGACGACCCCCAGATCGAGCGTATTGTTATTCCTCCTATGCGCTCTCCGGCTCATTCTACTCCCGGGCGCGCACGCGCAAGCCGTAGGATCGTCGGCATTAGGTTCGCAAATCGATCGGATTATCGACGCAGAAGAATTCGACAACGCGTTCTGGGGAATTGCGGTGCTCGATCTAGAATCGGGGGACGTCGTCTACGAACGGAATGCGCACAAAGCGTTCGTCCCCGCATCCAATACAAAGCTGTACTCGACGTCGGCGGCGCTGGACCTCCTGGGTCCTGCCTACGTCTATCGTACGGGTCTTTACATCGACGGCCCGATAGAAAACGGAGTCTTACAGGGCAATCTGATTGTCCGAGGTGCGGCCGACCCGACGATCGGCGGCCATTACGATGCGATTACCGGTAGATGGGAGGCCGAGATCGATGCCGTGCACCTTTTTCGAGAATGGGCCGACTCCCTCCGCGCGGCCGGCATCACGCGAATAGAGGGTGACATTATCGGGGACGACGATGTGGTCGACGACGTGCCGCTGGGTCCCGGCTGGAGCTGGGATGATGAGACGTTCTATTATTCGGCGCAGCTCAGCGGTCTCTCTTTCAATGACAACGTCGTTCATATGCACGTCGAGTCTGAGGGGCCGGGAAGCCCCGCAAGCATATGGTGGGATCCCATCAACACCGATTATGTGAATGTGATAAACCGCACGCGCACGATTCACGCCGACAGCTCGCTCGAGGAAGGCTATCGCCGTCATCGGAATTCGAATACGATTGAAGTATCGACGCTGACGCCCTTCGGCGACAAGGATATCGAGGAGATCACGGTGGAAAATCCCACCCGGTTTTTTGCTCACGTTCTTCGGGAGACTCTGCAGAATTCCGGTATCCCCGTAGCGGGTGACGCAGTCGATGTTGACTTTATCTCCATCAAACCCGCGTATTCCGATCCCGGCGTGAGGCGTGTGGCGGTGCACACATCGCTGCCACTGTCCGATATCGTACGGATGGTGAATAAGCCGAGTCAGAATCTTTACGCGGACATGCTCATCAAGACGCTCGCCGCGGAGTTTCCGAGGGAGGTCGACGATGCCGAATCCGGGTCGACGGAACTCGGCCTGGAAGTAGCGATGCAAACATTCGTCACAGCGGGCATCGACACAAGTCGCAT
Source organism: uncultured Rhodothermales bacterium (assembly GCA_964554105.1). Lineage (GTDB taxonomy): Bacteria > Bacteroidota > Rhodothermia > Rhodothermales > VXPQ01 > CAZKNF01. The sequence goes on from CAZKNF010000052.1 coordinate 11,072, forward strand.
CCAACTTGCGGACGGCAGCGGGCTCTCGCGACACAATCTAGTCACTCCCCAAACGACGGTCAGGCTGCTTGAATTCATGTGGAGGCATCCCGATCGGGCGACGCGCGAAGCGTTCTACGAGTCCCTACCGGTGGCGGGCGTCGACGGTACGCTGCGAAACCGGATGCGCAGCGGACCGGCGCATCGGAATCTTCGTGGAAAAACCGGATCTCTGTCCAATATTAGCTCGTTGAGCGGCTACATCCATGCGGCGGACGGAACGCCCCTCGCCTTCTCGGCAATGAGCAACCATTTCACCGAGCCTACGCGCGCCGTCCGACGTGCCCAGGATCGTCTTGCGAGTGTGCTGGCGCGGTATAGTAGGCAACCGTAAAGGCCGGCATGTATCCCGCATTTGGAGACCGATCCAGGTCGAACTTTGAACCAGAGGCGGCGTCTAAAACGCCAACTCGATATAATGACGAACAATCATACAGACGAATTGCCAATGAGCAGCGACCGCTTTCCGTTGATGCATGCCACCACCGTCCTGGGGCTGCGACACAACGGAAAAGTCGCGCTGGGCTCTGACGGCCAGGCCACGATGAAGGACACCGTCATGAAGCACAATGCCGAGAAGGTACGGACGCTGTATGACGGCCGTATCTTGGTCGGTTTTGCCGGAGCAACGGCGGATGCATTTACATTATTTGAGCGGTTCGAGGAGAAGCTCGAACAGTACAGTGGAAACGTTACGAGGTCGGCCGTAGAGCTGGCCAAGGAATGGCGAACCGACCGATACTTGCGGCGCCTCGAGGCGCTGCTCGCCGTCGGATCAGCCGAACGATTGCTGTTGATAAGTGGAACCGGCGATGTTATCGAGCCGGATGACGAGATTGTTTCGATCGGGTCGGGCGGACCCTACGCGCTCGCAGCCGCCAGGGCGACAAAGAAACTTGCCGGGCAGCTGAGTGCACGAGAGATCGTCGAGCATTCGCTTACGATCGCTGCGGAGATATGTATTTATACGAACGACCATCTTACCATCCTGGAAATTGATGCCGACTAAATTTTCGTTGTTCTTGGCTATTTCCCACTATTCTGGTCCAGTATTCCATGAGTTACGGCGCCTCCGAGGGCGGGCGTGATCGTCAGAGTGCCCGCGCAGCTATTTTTATCGATTACGAAGATATTATTCACACGCTTAATGAAAGGCCGGAGCATCACGAGGATGCCGGGAAGCTTGTCTCCGAGATGCTGGAGGCTCTGACGCGGAGCCTCCTTCAGGAGCGAGGCACGCAGGCGGCGGTTTCGAGAGCGTACGCTGATTTTGCGAATCTCGATGGCATGGGCGACGCCGTGCAGCGCATGCTCTATCTGCAGGGCGTCGAAACCAGATTCGTTCCGAGAGCGCCGCAGCCAAACGCCTCCGAGATTCAACTATGCGTCGACGCCATGGATATCCTGCACCACCGTGTGGATATCGACATGTTCGTGCTCCTCACGGGACGACGCAGCTATCTTCCTCTCGTACAGCACCTCAAGCGCTTCGGCAGACGTGTTCTGATTGCGGCTGTTGAAGAGCCGCCGTCTCTGGATCACGTCCAGGACCTGGACGGCGAGTGGTTTTTCGACGCACGAGATCTACTGAGCTCGACATCGGTTCGGCGGCCGGGCATCCACTCGACGAACACTGCGGAAACGGAGAACGGCTCTCATTATCGCAAATCGAGCCAATATCGGTCGATTGAAAATCCGGTACTGATCAGGACGCTCGAGATCATCGACGAACACTTCGGTCATTATGACGAGGTGTACCTCACTCCCCTCCTCCGCAAGATGTCGGAGATATTCGACGAGCGGACCTGCGACCCCAAGGCGATCGTAAGCGATTTGCAGAAGCATGTTGCAGTTCGCCTGGAGAAACGTGAGGGATTTCCGCATGATTACACCGTGCTGATCGTGAACAAGGACCATCCGGACGTCGCACGCGTGCAGCAAGAAGCAGCGTATACGAATCCGTATCCAAAAGACGATGATTCGTCGTGGGACGCCAGCGCTTTTGAGGGATTCGGCGACTCCGGCTCCGATGGGTATGGTGCGCCGGGGCGCGGCGGATCCGATGGCGAATACGTCAATGACGGCCAGGCCGAAGTTGGCGACGAAGGAGATGCTGATTTCGCTACGTTCGATGGCTACGGTGCATCGAACGACGAGTACGATGCCGCATTCGGTGACGATGAATTCTCAGGTGATGACTATGATGAGCCTTCAAGAGAAGGATAAATTGGCAGCGGGAAACGAGCTTACGCCACGGCAAATAGTAGCGGAGCTCGATAAATACATTATAGGTCAGGATGACGCGAAGAAGAGCGTCGCCATCGCGCTTAGAAACCGCTGGAGGCGGCAGAACGCTCCGGATGAGATGCGCGATGAGATCATGCCCAACAATATTATAATGATTGGCCCGACCGGCGTCGGCAAGACGGAAATTGCCCGCCGTCTGGCCCGGCTGTCCGGGGCCCCGTTTATAAAGGTGGAAGCGACGAAGTTCACGGAAGTGGGTTACGTCGGACGTGACGTAGACTCGATGATCCGCGATCTCGTCGACATTGCGATCAATATCGTTCGGGAAGAACAGGAGGCAGACGTTCAAGATCGTGCGCGTGATCTTGCGGATGAGCGCATCCTCGATATCCTCATTCCACCGGCGAAACAGGCGCAGCGATCCAATCAGGTTGTGAGCGGACCCGGATTCGTGATTCAGCCGAATGACGAGAACGGCGACGAATCAGCCGAGGATCTTTCCGAAGCGGAGCTGCGAGAGCGGACAAGAAAGAAATTTCGTGAGAAGCTGCAGCGCGGGGATCTGGAAGAGCGAGAGATCGAGATAGAGGTATCGGCGGATCAGTCGCCAATGCTTCAGGTGTTTGGCCCTATGGGCATGGAAGAGATGGGGGTCAATCTGCAGGATCTCTTCGGCAACATGGGCAACAAGAAACGGAAGAAGCGCCGGGTCAAGATAGAAGAAGCACGCGAGCTGCTCGTTCAAGAGGAGGCGCAGAAGCTTATCGACATGGACAAGGTCAAGCACGAGGCGCTCGAGCGGACGCAGCAGTCGGGGATCGTGTTTATCGATGAGATAGACAAGGTTACCGTTCGTTCGGGCAAGAACGGAGGACCAGACGTTTCGCGCGAAGGCGTACAGCGGGACCTCCTGCCGATTGTCGAGGGATCGAACGTCACGACCAAGCACGGAATGGTAAAGACGGATCACATCCTCTTTATCGCGAGCGGCGCCTTTCACGTCTCGAAGCCAAGCGATCTGATTCCGGAAATGCAGGGGCGATTTCCAATCCGCGTGGAACTGCGAAGCCTGAATGAAGATGACTTCTACGAGATCCTCACGAAACCGAAGAACGCTCTTCTGAAGCAGTATACTGCGCTGATGACCTCAGAGGACGTGAGCATCGAGTTTACAGACGATGCGGTGAAGGAGATCGCCCGGATTGCCGCGGAAGTCAATTCGGAAGTCGAGAACATCGGCGCCAGACGCCTCCACACGATACTTACCACCCTGCTCGAGGACATTCTCTTCGACATCCCCAACGAAACCATCCGGCATATCGAAGTTGATGGAGCCATGGTCGAAGAGAAGCTCAGCTCCATCGTCAAGAATCGGGATCTCAGCCAGTACATCCTCTAGTTGAGCCACCTCGTGAGTCTGACCACCACGATTCACGCGCTGAACGACGCCGGCATCGACGAACGATGGGGAACGCTGTGGCGCAAGTCGCCGCAGCGATCGCCTTTCTCAACCTCGTCATTTCTCCGTGCGACGGCCGAGGTTACCGACGGACTCCGCGTCCGCGTCCACCTGGTTGAAGATGGGAGCGACGACGTCGCAGGCTGTGCGCTCCACTGGCGCCGCCGGGGCCCTTACAGTGAAGTGGTTATTCCCGCGTTTACTCCCTATTCGGGATTCCTGCTTCGCGACCCGATGAGAGAGACCGATGTCCACGCTCGCCGCGCGCCGTTGGAGCATCTGCTCGAGAGCATTGAGGCGAACTATCACGTAATTCGCATCCACTTGCCGCCCGGTTTAGACGATATTCGGCCGGCCGTATGGCGTGGGTGGACTCCGCTTCCCCTCTACACGTACGAACATGAGCTGAGTGCATCCGAAGATCCAACAAATGGCTGGTCCTCGAGCACCGCAAACTATTTCCGGCAGCACGCCGAGGAGTTTGACCTAGTGGAGCCGAGTGCGGCGGTATGTGCATCACTCTGCGCCGTAAGTTACGGGCGCAGCGGACGCGAGCCGCCTATGCGAACCGATCGAATCCGTCATTTTCTCGAACGCCTGACGAACGACGGCGACGTCGTAATTTATGGCGCGCTTGGCAAGGACTCGAATGAGATTGAAGCCGCCGTTGCCGTTCCGCGCGACGACAGATCCGCCTTTTACTGGATTGCCGGAAGCCTCCCGGGGCCGGCGATGACGGTCCTTGTCGGCAAGCTTTTTGAGCATCTCGCGAGGCAGGGAACGAACCGCTTTGATTTCGTAGGCGCGAATACGCCTTCGATCGCCGAATTCAAACGCAAGTTCGGAAGCCGCCTGGCGCCGTATCAGCGCATCGAGCGCTTCACCCGAGCGGAATTAAGACTGCTGCACACCCTCAAGCAGATTTTGCGCTGAACGTGCGGCTTCTACTTCCTTATCTTTCGTGCCGCGCTCCGGAGGCGCCCAAGTCGTCGGATAGGCAAACGGCTGATCTGACGCACGGTGACACCGTGGGACCGCGGCGCGCGAAATTCGCTCAGACCTCCTAAGATTCAGATCATTCGGCATTGAGGCGATTCCGAAGAAGGCGAGTCGGAGAGAATATACACGACGCGCACCCGCCGTTATTCATTCTCTTGGGCTCCTTCCTGCTCTACTTCCTTCGTTTCGGATACGACTACGCGAACAGCGATCAGGACGAGATCATCCCCTATCTCCTGCACCGGATGGACCCCGGTATGTTCACGCAGGACTGGTTTGTGTCTATCCAGATGAGCGAGTTCAGTGTCCGCACGTACTTCGTCTGGATGCTGCACACCTTTTCACTTATCCTGCCCGTCTGGCTGACTACGCTGCTCATTTACGTCGCTGCCTGGCTATTTATTGCGGCAGCCATCTACAAGCTCGCATTTCATATCTCGCGAGATCCGCTGGCGTCCTCGGCCAGCGTGGTGGTTGCGCTGGTTCTGACACCCATGTGGACGCTTGGCGGGAACGATCTCGTACACAGCATGCTGGTGGCAAGCATGGTGGCGTGGGCGCTGAGTCTCTGGGCCGTCTATCATTACCTGCGGGGCCGGTTTCTACTTTCCCCGGTATTGCTCGGCGTAGCGTGCTGGATGCAGGCGCTCGTCGGCTTGCACGTCGCCATCCTCCTGATAGCCATTCGCCTCTACACGTTGGTTCGCAAGGAGCCGGGCCCACACACGATCGGTGGTGTCCTTCTTTTCGGCGGACTCTTCGTGCTCTGGGCCTTCCCTGCTCTGGGCCCGCTGATCTACCAACAGCTTTTTGAAGGTGGAGAAGGACTCGGGATGGGAATCGAGGCGGCTGCTCACGACCTCGAAGTCTCCCTTTTTTATATACTTGCAGAGTTCCGCCTGCCGCACCACTACCTCCCAGGCTCCTTCTATCTGCATTCCTATGTTCGCTTCGGCCTGCTGGCCATCGCTGCGGGCGGCGCGTTGCTCTCCCCGCGTTTTCGGCGGGGCCTCGACGACCTGTCCTTCATTGGCCGCAGCCTGGTCATTATCGCGCTGCTCTGCCTCACAGGCACGGTGTTCACGGAAGTATTCCCCGTTCTCACGATTGCGAAGCTGCAATTCTTTAAGATGACGGTCCTCGCGAAGCTATTCTTCATAATTCTCATCATGGGAGCGGTCTTCTTCTGGATGCCTCAGGCAATTCGAGCGGTGCTGGACGCCGTGATGAAGTTCCCCCGCGTGGGTCTGGCCGTAGTGGCCGCAGCATGGATTGGCGTTGGTGCTGCGACCGTTCTCGACGACGGGGTTTTGCGCGACCTCATCGGCCCATTCCGCCGTGCCGAAGAGCCCGTCGGTCAGGTCGAGGAATGGGCGCGCCGAAACACCTCGTCCGCCGCGATATTCGCGGTCCCACCATCGTATTCGTCCTTCCGCAGCGAGGCGAAGCGTACGATCGTCATCAATCATAAGGCGATCCCCTATGATGATGAGGAGATGCTGACATGGTTCAAGAGGTTGACCGACATGGCACCGATCGAGCTCCCGGAACGGGGCTCGTCCCAGATGATCTCCGATCTCGACAGCGCCTACGCGAGTCTCGACGTCGACGACCTGCGGAGGCTCGCGAGCTCGTACCGGTTTGAGTATGTGATTCGTCCGGCGCCGCTGGCGCTGGGGTACGACACGTCGACGTCGACTGTGCAGCCCGCTGACACGACGGCTGGCGACGGCAGTGACCCGTTGGCGGCGGAGGCAGCCGCCGATGTAATGCCCGAGCAGGAGGGCTCCGACGCACCTGCCGATTCTCTCGACGTATCCACGTTCGAGGCGGCCGTACCATCACGTTTTCAGGAAGTCTTTCGTGCAGACGGACTCTACATCTATCGGCTGGTTACCCCTGCTCTCGAACAGGACGTGTCGGAGTGATGGATCGCCTTCGGTCGTGGTTCGGACTGCTCTATTCCCGCGAGGGTTTTCGGGGACCTGTGGTGACCCTTCTCTCGGGTACCGCTGTCACGCTGGTGATCTCATACCTGACGGTACCGATCTTGACGCGGCTCTTCACTCCCGAACAGTTCGGTGTATCCGATTATTTCGTGATGATCATGAGCATTCTCATCACGTTTTCATCGCTCCGATATGAAGATGCGATTCTCCTTCCTCGAGAGGATCGCGATGCGGCGGCCGTATTCTGGCTTGCCATCGTCCTCACCGGTGTTACTGTACTGCTGACGCTGATCGCTGCCATATGGCGATATGAAATCGCCTCTTTTCTCCGCGTCGCACCGGTAGCGCCGTATTTGTGGCTCGTGCCGCCGACACTATTGCTGATGCGATTCGGAAAGCTGAGCGAGGTGTGGCTATCCCGTTCCAAGTTCTTTCGCAGAATCACTGCGGGGGAGATCATAAACAAAGGCACGATGCTTTCCTCCCGTGTCGCGGCAGGGGCGGCGACCAATCTTGGCGCCGGGGGACTCATCGGTGGTTTCTTGGCGGCGCACGCGGCTTCTGCGACGTACTACCTCGTGACGCTAACCCGGAGGGCGGGTCGGCTGCTTCCAGGAGGGTTTGATTCGTCGGTGGTGCGTCGCGTCGCACGCCGGTATCGGCGATTCCCGGCCTATTCAATGCCTGCGGCGGCACTGAATGCGGTTGTTGCCCGACTGCCCGTTCTTCTTCTACCGATCTACTTCAGCCTCGAAACGGTCGGGCTTTTCGGACGTGCATTCGTGGCGCTCGCCGTTCCGTTGAGCTTGATCGGTACGGCGATCTCGCAGGTCTTTTTCGTGCATGCCGCGGAAGCCTACCGCGACAGCCGTCTATCCGAATTCACCCGGACAGTCCACGCACGACTGGTGATGATCGGCATGTTCCCCACGCTCCTTCTGATCGCCGTCGGACCGGAGCTGTTCACCTTTGTCTTCGGTGCACAGTGGCGCACCGCGGGAATTTTCGAACAATATCTTGCGGCTTGGTTCTTCGTGGGCGGGGTGTCGTCTCCGCTGACGCGGCTTTTTGATGTGATGGAGCGGCAGCGTACCGAACTACTCATCAGCATATCCACTGCCCTGGCCCTCACGACCGCCCTAATCGTCGGCGGCCGCACGGGCAATGTCATATTGACGATGGCCCTGATGTCAGCAGCAGGCGTGGTAATCCGCATCATGCATATCTACACAATGATGCATCTCGCGCAAGTGGCCGGACGGCAGGCGCTCGTACCCTATCTCAGGTACGCAGCATACACTGTTCCGCTCGTGATCCCGACATACCTCGTCCGTGATACGTTCCCCCTCTGGGGCGTAGCATTGACAGCGGCGGGCGGCGGGCTCGTCTACGTGGCCGTCGTGGTGTGGCGAGAACGCCTGCTTCCCGATTTTCCCGCCGAGTAAAGCGATCTAAAGGATCGACTTAAAGGTTGGCGGAAGATTTCCGTCACCTCGTTCGGCCTCGTCCGGACGCTCGGGGGCATCCGCCGCCTCACCGTTCGTCGCGCAGAATTTGTCGAAAGCTCCGACGAGATCCGTCGCGATGGCATTCGCGCTGCGGCCTTCGATATGCCGCCGCTCGATGACGTATACGGGATCGCCGTCCTTGAACAGCGCTATGAAGGGCGAAGAAGGCGGGATTCCTTCGAGGTATTCGCGCATTCGTGCGGTTGCCTCGAGATCCTGCCCTGCGAAAACCGTCACGTACTTATCGGGCTGCGACGAGTGCCGCCGGGCCAGAGCGACGGCCGGTCGGGCATTGGCGGCCGCGCAACCGCAGACTGAATTGACGATCACGGCCATCGTGCCGCTTTCGGATTCACGTACTGCACGATCTACATCGGCTGCATCATGCAGCTCTTCAACTCCCATTCGCGTGAGTTCCTGGCGCATGGGTTGAACGAGGGCTTCGGGATATGGCATATTGTATCGAAATTCTGAAGTTACATATGGGTAAGTAGGTACGATTTCAGGAAATGTTTGATCCGTCAAGTATATTGCCGATACTGCGGCCCGAGGTTAGCCCATCTCAGGTCGAGTCGGCGGTTCGACGTTATGAGACGAGTCCAACCTCTTTCCCGCTCTGAATCGACGGTTTTCCCGTAGAACATGTCCAATTCCGCGCGACGTATTCGTCTCTCTGGTCGGACCGGCACTTCCGTTCTGCCGGTCGAGCCGCTGGCACTGCTTACGATCTTGCTTGTGCTCTCCGGTTGCGCAGCGTCGAATCGGTCCGTGACCGAAGCTCCCTTACCTGCAATTCAGCCAGCTAAGGAATCGGACGCGGCATCCCCTGCTGCCGTCGTCGAGTCTCGCCTGCGATCCGCATATGCCGATTGGGCCGGTACGCCTCACAGCCTTGGCGGTACCACGCTGCGCGGTGTAGACTGCTCCGGATTTGTGCAGCGCGTATACGCCAGCGCATTTGATCTTCACCTTCCGCGTACCACCCGAGAACAAGTAGATGCCGGGGTGCGCATATCGCGACGTGACCTGCGGCCTGGAGATCTCGTATTTTTCAAACCGCCGAGCAGGACTCGTCACGTCGGCATTTATTTGAATGACGGTGAGTTCGCGCACGCCTCGAGCAGTCAGGGCGTCATTATATCTGAGCTTGACGAGGCATACTGGGATCGAGCATACTGGACGTCGCGCCGAGTTCTTCCGGATCCCTCGCACCCTGTGCGGATGCCCCCTGCTGCCTCTGAGTGGGATGGTAATTTCACTTCCAGCAAGCCGGACGAGCAGCAGATCGAGAGGCCTGAAAGACGGCGGGCCGGATGGTAGCATAGACAGGAACTTGGCCTCTGTTGCCCTTCCGGGATCCAACAGACATGTTTTGAGTCTAAGTTCATAATGGAGCGGCTGGATACGTGATACGTTACGTGATCCCGTCGTTTTCGTTAGGTACACCAGTAAGATCGAACCGCCGCAGCCTATACGTGGGCCGTGGCGGTCTCTTTTTATACCGGAGCCAACAGTTTATCCGGCACAAATAGTCATCCATGTGAACGCCGGCGCCAATCTTTTGCCGCGCTCAATCGCGAAACGGATTTCACGTTATGGAACAGCAAACAGTCTACCTGACGGAAGAAGGTCTCGAGAGCCTCAAGCAAGAACTGCGCTTTCTCAAGATCAAGGAACGGGCGCGCATCGCGCAGTCGATTCAGGAGGCCCGCGAAAAGGGAGATCTCTCCGAAAATGCGGAGTACGACGCCGCCAAGGAGGCCCAGGGCCACCTCGAGGCGAAGATTGCCAAGATCGAGCTAACGATTTCAAGCGCACGCCTGGTCGATGAGAAAGTCATTGACTCAAGCAAAGCGCGCATCTTGTCGAACGTGCTCGTGAAGAATTTGCAGACGGACTCGGAGCATACATTCCAGCTTGTGTCTGCCCATGAGGCCGATGTCAGTCTCGGGAAAATCTCGGTCACGAGTCCGATCGGAAAGGGTCTTCTCGGCTCCGCCATCGGTGACGTCGTCGAGGTCGACGTTCCGGCCGGATCCGTGAAGTTCGAAGTGCTCAATATAAGTCGCTAGTCTCGCCGCAGAACCGTAGATTGGCGTGCGTAAAACGTCGCGGCGTAAGAAGCCAAATGCATTTGGGTACGCAGTAAGGCGTACGGGCGCCGTCGTATTGACGGTCGTCATTTCCTACTACGGAATCTGCTCGCTGCTCCTGCTCTCCTATAATGTAATTTCGCCTCCGATTACGGGCGTTCAGGTTCAGCGCCTGATCGAGGGAGTGGTGGACAGGGAAGCTCTCGTCTTTCGCTACGAGCCGGTATCTAGAGAGCACATCTCACAACACCTCGCTCATGCCGTCATAGCGGCCGAAGATGCTCGATTTTACGATCATTTTGGTGTCGATTGGAAGGCTGTGGAAGAAGCGATCGAAGACAACCGACGACGCGGTACGACGTGGCGGGGCGGATCGACCATCACGCAGCAGCTTGTCAAGAACTTATTCATGACGACTCACAGCTCCTTCGTGCGGAAGGCCTTCGAGACGCCGCTCGCGCTTCTTGCCGAACTTCTTCTTCCGAAGGAGCGAATTCTCACCCTGTATCTGAACGTGATCGAATGGAGCAGCGGCGTATACGGAGCAGAAGCCGCCGCTCGTCACCATTTCGGGGAATCCGCATCCAGTCTGACCCGCTATCAAGCGGCATCGCTCGCAGCGGTCATCCCCGCACCGCGTGTTCGTTCTCCCGAACGGATGGGAGCCTATACTAGCACCATCCAGCTGCGGATGACACAGATGGGGTTTTGATCGCATAGAATCGACTTCTCGCCTAAAGAACCAGCTCAACCCCATTTTGAAATCTGCTTTCGAGCCCGATGCCCTCCTGCGGGCCGCCAATTTGTTCGGGACACCAACGTACGTCTACTCCGAGCAGGTTATTTCGGCCAAATGCAATGAGCTCCAGCGTCACCTCTCGGGCGTTCCGTACCGACTGCTCTACGCGATGAAGGCAAACGGCAGTCCTGCCGTGCTTCGCATCATGCTCGATGAAGGCCTGGGAATTGACGCCGTGTCACCCGGGGAGCTACACCTAGCGCTGAAAGTGGGGTTTCCCCCAGAGCAGATCCTCTTCTCGGCGAACAATATGACGGATGTTGAGATGTGGGACGCGGCGGAAGCCGGCGTATTGCTGAATATTGGAGAGCTGTCTCGCCTCGAAAAATTCGGGCGGTATGCTCCAGGCAGCGCGGTCTGTGTGCGGCTGAATCCACAGGTAGGCGCGGGCCACCACGCGCATGTGATCACGGCGGGCGCGCGTTCGAAATTTGGTGTGCCCGTGGAGCAGGCGGATGCCGTGCGAGCTATAGCCGAAAAGTACGGACTGCAGATCGTCGGACTCCACCAACACATCGGTAGCGGCATCATGAGCACGGACACCCTATGGAAGGCGATGACTGTGCTCCTCGAGGTAGCGCCCTCATTCCCGAACGTGCAGTTTCTGAACTTCGGCGGTGGTCTCGGCGTGCCCTACAATCCTGCCGATGAGCCGATCGATCTCGAAAATTTCGGACGCCGCATACTCGATCCGCTTCGCTCGTTTGCCGACCGGCATCCATCCGAGAATCTTTCTTTCTGGTTTGAACCTGGGCGGTTCTTATCTGCAGAAGCCGGCGTGCTGCTCGTGCGTGTGAATACTCTGAAGACAAACGGCGACCGCGTATTTGCCGGGACGGATTCCGGGATGAATCATCTGGTCCGTCCGGCGATCTACGGTTCCTACCACGGAATTTTCAACCTGTCAAATCCGAACGGTCCGACGGCGGTCTACGACGTCACGGGCAATATCTGCGAATCCGGTGACGTATTCGCGTGTGCTCGCGACGTGCAAGAAATCCATGAAGGCGACGTGCTGGCGATTCTCGATGCCGGCGCGTACGGAATGGCGATGGCATCGCATTACAATCTGCGCCCACTGCCTGCGGAGGCCCTTCTCACGTCTCGCGGAGAGCTGCAGCTCGTACGCCGGCGCCGCACCTACACGGAATTGGCGGATGACCTCCTGTCTGATGCCCCTGAGATGTTCTCGGGAGCCGAGAATCTCTGAGTGGCGCCGTATTGTTTTCGTGCACGTGAGCCTTGGTGCTGCGGTATTGTGCACAGGTTTTGGGCACACGAGCCGTCATGCTTTCGTGCAGGCGATTATCTCGGTCCGCGCACTCATCTCGTCGCCAAGCGCGGTCATCCCTCCCGCTTCACCTTCACGCGCAGTTCGGGGATGTTCGAGCAGCCTTCCCGTCGGGCGCCACGATCCCCGTGAACGCGCCCACCTCGGCCGCCATGTTCGTCATCGTGGCGCGCTCGTCGATCGAGAGCGCCTCCACCGCGGGCCCCGCGTACTCGATGATCTGACCGATCG
>CAZKNF010000053.1:0-17564 GCA_964554105.1 uncultured Rhodothermales bacterium
GCTCAGGTCGGACGGACGGATTACTGGTATCAGCCTCTGCACGACGCTGACGGCGGATTTTATAGGATCGTAGAGGCACCATGGGTCGAACCTGCCGTGATCGATACGTCGCGGACCGAAAGCGGAGCGGTATCTGACGACGTTCTAGCGCTCGGACGCCAGCTTTTCGCCGACCTGGCCTGCAGCGCCTGTCATGGTGTCGACGGAAAGACCCAACTTCTCGGTCCCAATCTGAAGGATATCGGCCACATCTACTCGAGAGAGGAAATCCTCGAGGAAATTCAAGACCCGTCCCGCCGGGTTAAGCCGAGCATGGGCGCAACGCGGCTTACTCTGAACAATGGCGAGGTGCTCCTCGGACGTGTGGTCGCCAGTGACGAAACGCTGGTTCGCCTCATGATAGTCGGAAACAGGATTGTGGATGTACCGCAAGCAGATATTTCCGCAGAGGAATCGACAAGCGAATCGCTAATGTATGAGGGCCTTCTGGATGGCCGCAGCGATTCCGAGATCGACGCGCTTCTGTCCTACCTCGAGAGCCTTGAGGGCTAATCCTCGCGTCCGGGACGGGTCGTCTCTGCGAGTGTCTAGGGCTACTCCTTCAGCCTCATCCTGACAACTACGGGCAGGTGATCCGACAGGTACGCGTCTACGACATCGGCCGACACGATCTCCCAGTGGTCGCTGACCAGCACGTAGTCGATCCGAAAAATCGGCAGACGTGTGTGATACGTCATTCCCCATCCCTGACCGGCCTCGCCGAAAGCGTCTCGCATGACACCGGCGAAGCGCCGCATCACGTAGTTATATGGTGTACTGTTGAAGTCTCCGCAGACTACGACGGGCAGCTCTTCCTTTTCCAGCCACTCGAGAATACGTTCCACCTCCCACGACCGGGTTCGGTACGCCTCACGATACCGCTGCAGATAACGAACGATGTTCCTCCACCGCAGGAGTGCCGTTTCATCCTCCTGCCAGAATTTCTGCTCCCCAAACGTTCTGAGGTGCAGATTGTAGACGGCAAACGGACGCCCTTGCCATTTCAAAACGGTCCGCGTGACGCTCGTAGAGAGGCTGTCATTCGCGGTTCGCTTCAAGTGAAACTGTTCCTGACCCTCGATCTCGAGCCGGCTCAGGACGGGCTGCTGGGTGGAGGTACCGCCGGATCGGCGGGGCCCGACAGTACCGTAGCCGAGGGAATCGTACAGGACGGCGAGGTAGGACGGCGCGCGCCGGGGCGGATCATCCGAATAGTAGTTAATCGGCGCCTCTTGAAGGCCGATTACGTCGGCATCGATGCGCGCGATGAGTTCGGCCATTTCCGTCGTCTTCTCGGGCATGAGATAGCCCCACCACCGTGGGACGTTGAATGTCATCAGCGTCAGGTCGTCCGGACTTTCGTCCGCCGAATGCGTCAGCCGCGCGAACGGGTTCATCCGCACGAGGATCAACATGACGAGGAAGAGATGGATGGTCAGCAGCATCCATCGTCGTCCGACGAGCAGTACAATGGCAGCCGTTAGAACTGCGAAGGCCAGGTAAGGGAGGAAAACGGCGACCAGTTCGATCCACCAGAAGATGCCCGGCCGCACGTAGTACGCCAGGAACCCGACGACGAACAGGAAAATGAGCAGTGCGTCGAGCGCGAGAAAGATGATCCAGGAGACGCGTCGCAACAAGTCGGTGTACGCTACTGGGAACGTCGGTGGGAGCTGATGCCGTCTACCGCCGGCTGGCTTCGTAGAGAATGCGCTTCTCTTCTTCCGACAGCGAGTTGTACCCTGATTCGCTTATCTTGTCCAGAATCCGATCGACTTCGCTTTCACTTCTGCCGTTCTCCTCCTCTGCATGCGACTCAGCGCTTTGCAGCGCCCTGATTCGGGCGGGCCCGCGGGGTTCGTCGCTTTCACCAGAGGACTTCAACTTGCTCAGCTTGCCGAACATGCCCGTTCCCTTATCCCGGTAGGGTGAGGGGGGGCGCCGGCTCCGTCCGCGGCTGCTCCCCTGGAAGAAAATCTTGGCCCAACTCGACATATCAATCCCGCGGCCCTCCGCCCGTGCGAGCAAAAATCCGAACAGCGCACCGCCGAGGTGGGCGGAGACCGACGTGCTTCCGCCCGAGAGGAAGAGGAGATTTAAAGCGAGATATCCGACCACGAGATAGATCAGCCGGACCGTTCCGATGAAGATAAGCGCAACGCTCTTGTACGGATAAAGAATGGCAACGGTTGTGATAACGCCGAGGACGGACGCCGACGCGCCATGGACTACGCCGCCGAATGCGCCGACGCCGGGAAGAAGAGCATGCAGGAGCACGGTAAGCAGTCCGCCTCCAATTCCACCTATGATATAAGCCGCGAACAGCCGATGCGGCCCATGCAGCTCCTCATACTCCTTCCCTATCCAGTAAAGCCAGAGCATGTTGAATCCGATGTGGATCAGACCCCAGAAGCCCGGCTGCAGATGAAGGAAATTGTACGTGACGAGCTGCCACGGTTCGATCAGAATGCCGGGAAGACCGGGATTGAGAGCGAGGTGGCTCCAGACGAATACGTAGGCCGCATCGATGTGGATGAGTATGAGGAGCCAGAAAACGTAGATGACGACGTTGATCGTCAGCAGCGCCTTCAATGCTTTCGGCTGCACTCGATACCAGGCCTGGAAACGATTCACGACCTACAGGAAATGGCTCTTACGATTCTTGGCGGGGGGATACTACGTCTTAGAGTGCGTCCAGATTCCACCCGCTACCACTGCATTCGGCGGCCCGGCTGGATCGGCAGCTTGCCGCGCCAATACTGGATCAGGAGGAAGCCGAAGAGCATGCCGCCGAGGTGCGCGAAGTGCGCCACCCCCGCCTGCGTACCCGTAATTCCGGCCCAGAGCTCGATGGCGCCGTAGCCGATGACCAGCCACTTCGCCTTAATCGGAAAGAGAAAATAGATGTAGATCGGCTGATTCGGAAACATCATCCCGAATGCCAGCAAGATGCCGAACACACCTCCCGATGCCCCAACTGTCGGATAGAACGAGCCGCTGGTGGTTACGACCGTCAATTGAATGAGTCCGGCCCCGATTACACAGATGAAGTAGAAGACAGCGAAGCGCCGGCTGCCCCACGAGTTCTCGATCTGCACGCCAAACATCCAGAGGGCGAACATGTTAAAGAAAAGGTGACCCAGCCCTCCGTGAAGGAACGAGTACGTCACGAGCTGCCAGGGCCAGAAGTCTCCGAGGCGACGAAGTCCGTACGGCGTCTGGACGACGTCCGGGGCGCCGAACGGCCAGAGGGCGAACCAGTACTCGAGCACCGTTGCCGTCGTGGGGACCATCTGAGCGAGGAAGACCAGCCCGTTCAGAATCAGGAGATTCTTAATGACGGGCGGAAATACCGCGAATTGGGTCGGGGGCCGATAATAATCCTGTTGCATGCCCTTCCATTCTTGTTCGATTGTAGCCCCCGTTCCAGAGCGCCGCGCAGCCGCGAAAGCTAAGGAAGTTCGTCCTGCAATCGTAGCCTACGGAGGGTTCGCTCGAAAGATAGGGTACCCTGCGGGCCGAATTCCTCCGTATTTTAACAGGGCATCTACGCGTTCTCGATCCTACACGTCCGCTCCTCGTGCGGCCAGACACTATGCGGCGCACCGTGATCTTCCTGTCGGACCTTCACCTTGGCCGAGCCGGCGAACGATCCTCACGGGAGCAGGAGAAGCAGCTTCTTCATTTCCTTCGATCGGTCCGCGAGGAGGTGGAGCACCTGTATTTGCTTGGTGACGTGTTCGAGGACTTCATCGAATATCATCACGTCGTTCCAAAGGGTTTTACGAGGTTCAAAGGCCTGCTGGCGGAATGGTCGGATGCTGGAATTCCGATCACGTATCTGGTCGGAAATCACGATCCCTGGCATGTGGATTACTTTGAGCACGAGGTGGGAGTGACGATCGAATTCGGAGACCTTTTTGCCGCCCATCAGGATCGACGCCTCTTGCTTTCGCATGGAGACCGAATAGTGTCGACGTCGCGGGCGAACGCGTGGCTTCGCGATTGGCTTCGTCATCCCGTTCCCGTTTGGATGTATCGACAACTGCTGCCTGCCGATCTGGGTATTTCGCTGGCGCGAATCGTGAGTACGAGATTCGGAAACCGAAAAATCGACTGGGATCTGGTGGAGGGGCTTCGCGTTCACGCTCGCCGAATTCTGGCGGAATCACCCGTTGACACTGTTGTTCTCGGACACAGCCATTTCCCGGAACTCCACCAGTGGCCGGTTGGGCGGTACATGAATACGGGGTATTGGCACGAATCTCGCACGTTTGGTCGTTTGGTAGACGGCGAGTTGCAATTAATGCAGTGGAACGGACGGACTGCCGAGATCGTGGAACGTTAACTATGCACGGGTGCTGACTCATCCGATAATACATGTCCAATGTAGAGTACACGGAAGAAGAGTTGAATCGCTACTTCAGCGATCGCGGAGCTCGCCGCCCGACCGGCAACGGTGGAAGCGGAAGAGGGCCGCACCGGAGACGTCCGAGGAATGGCTTCCGCGGGTATTTTCATCGTCGCTTCGACGATGCAAAGAAGGCTCAGGCAGCGTTCGTGCTCTCGCTCATTGCCGGAGCAGGCCTGCTCGTCGTACTCATACTGGGCATCTGGTCGCTATTTCTGATTGATGACCTGCCGACATTCGATCAGCTCGACAATCCGAATTTCCAACTAGCGACCATCGCCTACACGGCCGACAACGAGGAGCTCGCACGATACGCATTTCAGAACCGGTCGTGGGTCACCTACGACGAGATCTCTCCGCACGCGATCAACGGCCTTGTTGCGACTGAAGATCATCGATTCCACAGTCACTGGGGGATCGATATACCTGGCATATTCGCTGCTGCTGCTGAAATCGTTACGAAGGGTGATCTTCGCGGGGCTTCGACCATCAGCCAGCAGCTCGCTCGCAATTTGTACAATCAGGATATCGGTTTCGACGTCTCTGTGACGAGAAAGCTGAAGGAGATGATCACGGCCGTGCAGCTCGAGCGGCGCTATACGAAGCGTGAGATCATCGAGATGTATTTGAACACGGTTCCCTTTAGTGAGAACGCATTCGGCATCGAGGCGTCCGCCCAGACATTCTTCAGCAAACCGGCCATTGAGCTTAGCCCTCTGGAGGCCGCCGTGCTCGTCGGCATGCTCCGCGCCACGACATACTACAATCCACATCGAAATCCGGAAAATTCGCGTGAGGTCCGGAACGTCGTGCTCAACAATATGGTCAGGCACGGCTTCCTGAGCGCGGATTTCGTCGAGGAGCATAGGGACGATCCCGTCGTCGTACAGTACAATCCTTCCGCCGAGGTGACGGCGAGTCTAGCGCCGTACTTCGCGGAGCAGGTACGCCTCTGGATGCGGGAATGGGCCCGTGACAACGGCCGGAGTTTATATGCTGACGGGCTTCGCGTCTATACGACGCTCGACTCGCGCATGCAGGAGATGGCGACTGACGCAGTCCGGGAGAACATGGACGGCCTCCAGAAGGTCGTCGACTACGAGTGGAGCGCATCGGGCATTCGAGCCCCCTCGTCCGATCTCAACTGGTATCTGCAGCAATCGGATTACGAGCCGTTCGGCTATCTCTGGAACTCGCGACCCGATCTGGTGAATTCGTTCGTCCGCGAAACAGCGCATTACCGTAGTCTGCGCAGCACGGGAGCAGCTCCGGATGAGGCTCTCGATCAGCTGCGGGCAAATGAGACCTTCATGGATTCGCTGAGGGCTCAGAAGACCCGTCTCGAAGCCGGGATGGTGTCGCTGGACCCGCATACCGGATACGTGAAAGCGTGGGTCGGCGGCCGCGATCTGGCGACAGATTGGTACGACCACGTCGTGACGGCGGCACGTCAGCCCGGCTCGACATTCAAGCCCTTCGTGTACACCGCAGCTATTGACAATGGTTGGTCGCCCTACTACCGCCTGCCGGACAGTACATACACCTATGAGGATCCGGTGACGGGGCGAATCTGGCAGCCGGGGAATTTCGACAACTCAGCCAGCGGTGATCTGATTACCCTGCGTGATGCGCTCGCGCGCTCGAGAAATACGGTTACGGCACGCGTCATTACACAGCTCGTAAATCCGAGTCAGGTCGCGTTTTATGCGCGGCGTATGGGGATTGAGAGCCCGCTAGATGAGGTACCGGCGCTGGGCCTCGGGACGAGTGACGTCACGCTGCTCGAAATGACCTCTGCATACAGCACGCTGGCAAATGGCGGGCTCCAGTACGACGCCGTGATGGTTACGCGTATTGAGGACCGTTTCGGCAATGTCCTCTACGAGCATGTACCGACTCCTGAAGAGGCCCTTTCGGAAGAAACGGCATATACGGTGGTGGACATGATGCGCGGCATCGTAAACACGGGCGGGACAGGCTCGCGCATTCGATGGCAGTATGGTCTAACCGGCTACGATCTGGCGGCGAAGACCGGCACGACGCAGAACGCCGCCGACGGATGGTTTATTCTGATGCATCCAGAGCTGGTCACCGGAGCCTGGGTAGGCTTCAACGACCGGAGGGTATCCTTCCGGTCCACATTCTGGGGCCAGGGTGGTCACAACGCGCTCTTCCTTGTCGGCAGCTACTTCAGAAAGCTTGCCGATTCAGACGAGATCGAGATCACCGATCAGCGATTTCCGCGTCCTGAGGAATACGATGTCCACTACGACCTCCCGCAAACGGGTGGAGAGGGTCGCCGGGATGACGACGATCGACGCGTCGGGTGGTAGTTGGTACGCACCGCTTCTCGGGGCGGTGCGCTCAAAGCCGGCCCATCCATATACGGTGCCCGGCCTGTCTCAATGCCTCTGCGGCTGCCGTTGCCCGGTCATCCTCTTCGAAGAAGGCATATACAGCTGATCCGGAACCGGAAAGCGCTGCATACGCACTGCCCGCCGATGTCAGGGACATCTTCACCTCTCGGATGGCCGAGTACCGCGAGAGCACCGGCTGTTCAAAGTCGTTAATCAATTCGTCCGTCCATCTTTGCAAATCATTCGAGCGTACGACCTCCCGCAGATCCGGGCGGGGTGTCCTTCGGGGTTCGATCATCGTGTAGGCTTCGACGGTTGGGACTTCTACTCGGGGTACAGCGACTACGAGCGGATACAGCGGACGGTACGGCTCGTCAGTCTCCGGGTCGATCAGAGGCTCAAGCTGCTCGCCGCGGCCGCGCCCGAACGCCGTTCCGGCTCCCAGGAAAAACGGAACATCGGAACCGAGTTCGAGGGCCGCTTTTCCCAGAGCCTCGAGGGACAAGTCCAAATCCCAGATCGTATTCAGCAGGACAAGGGCCGCGGCGGCATCGCTCGATCCGCCGCCCAGCCCGGCACCATACGGTATGTGTTTTTCAAGGTGGAAGGTGACCCCGTGCTGAACACCGTACTCGCGCCGAAGAAGCGCCGCGGCTTTCATCACCAGATTGCGCTCATCGGTCGGAAGTTCTGCATCCGTGCAGGTCATCGAGACCTCGTCGGACAGCTTCGCATGGAGAATATCCACCCAGGGTATCCGCAGGAAGACCGTCTCGATGTCGTGATAGCCGTCCGGCCGCCTGCCCAGGACGTGCAGGCCCAGGTTGATCTTGGCGGGCGCATTTCTGCGGATGGTGAATGGCGTGTTGCTGAGGGTCACGGTGGATGTTGCTGCGGCTCGGACTTGAGTGTTGCTGTGGTCGTGCGTGTAGGAGGAGAGCCTCTAGTTAGAGGAATTGGTTGCGAACCGGACGGCCGACCAAAAGGATAGGGAACATGGGAATGGATCACCTATTGAACGTGCCGCAGTTGCGATTCCCGGCGCAGGCCGGTTCCTTCCGCTAAGGCGTCCGGCGATTCCGGTCCGTACGCGCTCACTCCGTTGAGAACAGCCACGTTGCAGTGGCGGATTCGAACACGTATTTTCGAGCCCATACGTTTTATGCGGTGCAAATCCAGGCAGTCCTCTCCTCCTGATATTCGCCTATAAGGAATATCGATACAGAGTCCCTCAGGTAACTACATCGGTATTATCGAGTCGTTCGGCTCGTGCAGCGAGTTGCAGACGAGCCAACGAGTCGATTCAGGATTCGGCCACGGCCTCCCGAGAAGATCCTTCATCACCGGATATCTACATGTCTGACGTCTTGCCTTTGAAGACGACTGTACCCCACGGGTTTATCGTCGCGCTGCTCCTACTCCTATTCGCACTGCCCGTGACGAGTCTGGCACAGATCCAGCCGGAGCGTGAAGACATATTCGGCGAGCTGATGGGCGGCAGCCGGAATCCCCTGTCGCAGCTCGGCCGCATGTCGCCGGCCAGCGCAACCGTTGCACTGGAGGGTGCCGTCGATCCGGCGGAGTATATCGTCGGGCCGGGCGACATGTTCGACATTTCCGTGGGTGGACCGGCTGCCATCATGGTGTCACTGCCGGTTTCGGCGGACGGATATCTGATGCTTCCGGATGCCGGAGCGGTCGACGTGGCCGGGCTGCCGCTCATCGAGGCACGGCGACGAGCAACAGACGCGCTTCGCGAGCAGTTTCAGCAGGTGCGCCTGGAGGTCACGCTTTCCCAACCTCGCCAGTTCTACGTTCACGTTTCCGGCGCCGTACCGGTGCCCGGCCGATTCCTCGCAACGCCGGTAGCACGTGTAGCGTCCGTCCTTTATATGGCCTTCGCGGATACGATGCAGGCGCCGGTCGCCAATGCGTCGTACCGACCGGCCATGCGCAGCGTCAAGCTCATCCACAGAGACGGAAGTGAGGAATCGGTTGATCTGCTGCGGTATTTCTCGACCGGCAATACGGATCACAATCCGTATCTCCGTGACGGTGATGTGATCTCGCTGCCGACCTACGACCCGAATTACGACGCCGTCCACGTCAGCGGGGCCGTGGCATTTCCGGGGACGTACGATTATCGACCTGATGACACGGTCTACGATCTGCTCGTACTGGCGACCGGCCAGAATCCGCCACAGGGATTCAGGCAGGTGCGGGTTACACGGCCACATGACGACGGATCGGTGGAGGCCCAAATTCATGATCTGGGCACTCTGGCCGGCTCGGACATCGATCTCCAGCCGCGCGATCAGATTTTCGCGCTTCCGGAGGAAACGATTCGCGGCTCGGCATCGATCGAGGGCTGGGTCGAGTATCCTGGGACCTATTCGATCATTCCTGGACGTACGAGTCTTCAGGAGCTGGTGGATGTCGCCGGCGGGCTTCGCCAGGGCGCGCTTGCGCGAGGCGCCTACCTGGAGCGCGAGACGCTTCCGAGTCCGCGTCTCGAAAGCGGCCGAAACAACCGATTTGAGTTTGTGCCGAACGATCTGCTCGTCGTCCCGCAGGACACGGCGGCGATCCTGAAGACGACGCGGCTGGCTAACCTTGATTTTCTCAGCCGGGCCTATCTAGCGCAGGAGCTGCGGCTTCAGCGTCGTGTGCCCATCGATCTCGAAACCGTCTTGAGCGGCGGCGGCGACGAAATCCCACTGCAAGATGGTGATAACGTCTTCGTGCCAAAGGACGAGAACATGGTGTTTGTATTTGGACAGGTTCATCGTCCGGGATATGTACCTGCAACGCCGGGGATGTCCGTGGATGAGTACGTCGAGGCATCCGGCGGACGAAGCGACATGGCAGGAGAAAGTTTTCTCATCGAGGCCGGCACCGGAAGTTACGTGAATGCACGTAACGCAGAAGCCCGGTCCGGCGACATGGTGTTCGTCGACCGACGCGAGAACCGTGCGGACTCGGCCGAGCTGCAGCGCCTGCTTTACGAGGAGCGGCGTGCCGATCTCGAACGGCGATCGCGAACGTGGCAAAACGTCGTGCAGTCCGTGGGTGCAGCGACAGCACTTGTTACGACCTACCTTTTGATACAAAGGAACTAGTCTGACCCCGATTTCGAACTCGATGCAACCATTTCAAGACATTGGAGAATCGGTGGAGACGACCGAGCGCGCCAGGACGGAGCGGGCAGAGGACGCACTCTGGAGTGTTCTGAGTCGCCTTTACCGGCGGCGCACATTCATTATCGGGGCGACTGCGTTCGTGGCGGTCGGTGCGGTAATCATCAGCCTGCTGCTGCCCAACTGGTACCGGGCCGAAGCGCGGCTGCTCGTGCCGGAGTCGCAGGGCAGCGGCCTGTCGTCTGCCATTCTCGGCAATCTTCCGGCAGCGGCTTCCGCGCTGCTCGGAGGCGGCGCCGGCGGGGATTACACCCGCTATCTCGCGATTCTCACGAGCCGCAGCGTCATGACGGCCGCCGTCGACACGTTCGACCTGATTCGAATCTACGAGGTAGAAGGTAATGCAACCCCGCGCGAAGACGCGATACGGCAGCTTCGCGCCAATTCGGATTTCGATATCGATATGGAGTACGAATTTCTGTCCATATCCGTGCTCGACAAGAATCCCGAGCGATCTGCCGCCATGACAAACTATTTCGTTCGGACGCTTAACGAGGTCAACGAACGGTTGACGACGGAGAGTGCCGGCAACTACCGCAGGTTTATCGAGCAGCGATACCTGGAGGCCCGAGCGGCGATGGATTCGGTGCTCGACGCGACCCAGCGCTTCCAGACGGAGTACGGCGTCTATGATCTGCCCACTCAGACGGAGGCGTTTTTCGAGCAGGTGGCCGACCTTCGGCAGTCGGCGGTCGAAGCCGAAATTAGCCACGAAGCTCTCCTCGCGCAATACGGACCCGACAATCCTCAGGTGAGATCCGTCGAAGAGCTGGCACGTGCGGCCAATCGGAAATATTCGCAGGCCCTCGACGGACAGGAGCGGCTGCTCCCGGTGCCGCAGTCGGCCGTCCCTGGCGTAGCACGTCAATTTACCCAGCTCGAACTCGAGCGAACGATCCAGGCTACCATACTCGAAGTCCTTGGCCCCCTTTACGAGCAGGCCCGCTTTCAGGAGGAACAGGAGCGCCAGGCCGTGCAGGTCGTGGACGAGGCCATCCCGCCGACGATTAAGGCCAAGCCCAAGCGGTCGGTTATCGTCATTCTAGCCACACTTTCAGCCTTCTTTCTCGCGGTCGCCTTTGTGCTTGTTTACGAGTGGTGGCGGCAAAATCACACACACTATCTACACCGGCTGAAAGGCTTGCCCGCGAAAAGATGACCGGCCGTCTTCGAGTAGTGGTCGGCTCGAACCGGCAGTCCGAAATCACGTGTACTAATAAGGCCGGATTCGCATAATGATAAGAGCATTGTCCACGCTCGGTCCCGATTCGGTACTTGGATCACTTCTGCGTATGCCGCTCCGGCTTATCCCACGGAACAGTGTGGTTTCCGTGAGGGCGGGACTTAACAAGGGTGCACGGTGGAGAGTAGGTTCGAGCATTCACAAGTGTTGGCTCGGAACCTATGAATCCGAAAAGCAGGAGCTCTTGTCGCGGCTCGTTAGCCCGGGAATGGTCGTCTGGGACGTAGGTGCAAATGCAGGATTTTATACTCTTGCACTTTCGCGCCTGGTGGGGGATGCAGGCCGAGTATATGCATTCGAGCCGTTCGCAGAGAATGCAGACAACATCCTGAATCACGTCCGCCTCAATAACCTGAACAACGCAGTCGTCGTCCAGGCCGCCATGTGGGAAAGCAGCGGACTTGTGGGCTTTCACAGGGCACCGCTCAACGCCATGGGCCACGTCTCACGAGACGAAAATTCGTATCTAGTGCCGACGATTACGCCTGACGAATTTGTGGCGAACCACCCCGAAGCTCGCCCCAATTTGCTTAAGGTGGATGTGGAAGGTGCCGAGGCAGGGCTCCTTCGTGGTGCTACAGGCATTCTACGCGATGGTGCACCGGACATCGTTCTGGCGCTTCACGGACGGCAACAGAGCCAATTGTGCTTGGATCAATTGACGTCGCATGGATACTCGCTTTTCAAGATGGACGGAACGCCGCTGACGGATGCTCCGGGAGAAAGAAGTGAGATCTATGCACAGAAAGGAGCTGCAACCGCCAGAGCTTCGTCCCATGTGCACGCATCCGCCGAGTGATGAAGGGCCTCTCCGCCGTCATACGTCAGATGGAGCCGGAACAGTTCTGGAACTGGTCCAGGGCGTTCCTTTTCATGGCCTTCGCTCTCGTTGTGACGATCGTACTCTTGAGCGTATGGGTTTCTACGACTGCTCTTGCCGTCATCACCGCACTCGTCATCGGTGCACTGGCTTTCACATTTCTCGCCAGAGATGAAGTCGCCTTGCTCTGCGCGATTCTAGCCGGCTTCGTGGTAGTCGTTCGGTACAAGGAAGGGTTTCAACCAGAGGAAGTACTCTACGGCCTCGTCTATATGGGGTACCTCTCGTACTGGTTCATCAGCCGGTTATTCTTCTATCGCGACAACGTCCTCCGCACGAAGATCGATTGGGCGCTCTTTCTTTTTCTCATCTACACGACGCTCTCACTCGTCCTAACTCCTCTCTTAGGAGGAGATATGCGGGCAGGGCTCAGTGAATGGCTGTCGATTACGATGATTGCATTCTATTTCCCAATAAAGGAGGTATGCATCCGGCGTCGGGATCGTCTTCCCCAAAAGCCAATCCTCCTGAGCATCGGCTTTGTAGCGCTTTTTATTGCCTTCCGCAATATGAACGACTACAGGATCGGTCTGTCTCAAGCCGACTACCTGTGGCAGATTGCTTCCGGTCGGGTCGTGATGAACGAGCACGTGCTGATGATGGCGGGACTCGTCACGCTCGTTTTTCTTCTCTATGCCCGAAAATGGCCGAACCGATCCCTGCTGAGTGGCCTTTTCCTCATATTTTCAGCGGGGATACTCATCGCCCAGAGCCGTGCCGTATGGGTCTCATTTCTGCTCGGTGTGGCGATCATTTTCTTCTTCGTGGACAAGAAGAGGAAGATTCAGATCGTGGTACTCGGGCTAGCCGGAGTTGGGGCAGTGCTCGCTGTTGGCGCCGTCGTTTTTGAGAATTTCTTTACCGTGATTATCGCGGGACTCACCGACCGCTTCTTTTCGCTGCGAACGGCCGCCACAAAGGATGTTTCACTTATCAACAGGTTCGTCGAAATGGAGGCTGCATGGGCGAACATCAAGCAGAATCCCATCATTGGACACGGCTTTGGTGTACCCATTAAGTATTATAGCCTTGTGTACGAAGCCACCAGGGAAAGCTCATATGTCCACAACGGATATGTCGGCGTGCTATACAGGCACGGCCTGATTGGATTCCTCCTTCTGTTCTTCTTTTACTTTGGGTCTCTCTGGGCGTGCTTCCTGATGACACGTGATCGAGCTCTCTCGCAGTTTAGCCGCCTCATCGGTATCGCGGCCGTGTCCTGTCTCGCGGCGGAAGCGCTCGTCGGAAATTCGGCTAATCCGTATGCCGTGTCCGATTCTACGTTCATGATCGGCGCTATAACGGGTGTAGCCGCCGGCTCGCGGCATCCTTCCGAGCAGACGTCACGTGGCGCACGTGAGAAATGACGAACCGGTCTCTGCTGAGAGGTCGAAATACGCGCCAAACATTCTTCACAACGTGTCGTGGCTGGGGCTTGCGAACGTCCTGGTCAAACCGTTCTGGTTCGTCTTCATCACGGCAGCCTGCATGCGGCTGCTCGGCGTGAACGAATACGGAGTGATGTCCGCAACGCTATCTCTGGGCATGATCGCGACCGCCTTCGTGGATCTCGGCATGTCACAGTACACGGTTCGCGAAGTGTCGCGTCAGCCGGATCGCGCCTCGCTGTTCTTCTCCAATTTCATGGCATTGCGGCTCTTCAACTCACTGCTCGCTTGGACCGGGGCAGTCGTCGCCGCCATCCTGCTAGGCTATCGAGGAACGGCACTCGCGGCAGCCTTCTTTGCCGGCGGATACGCGCTCACTCTCAATCTGACGAACTATTGCCGCTGCATCTATCGGGCCGCGGAGGACCTACGACAGGAGGCTGCAATGCTCGTTATCGAGAAGTTCCTGGTGGTCGGCGGAGGCCTTCTTCTCCTGTATATAACGCGCCTGGCATCATGGACATTGGCTGGTATGACCATTGGAATGGCGCTTGCGACCGTCACCAATATCTGGTGGATAGATCGTCATTTTGCGAAGATTCGGCTGCGACTCCTGAGCTTCTCGTTCCTTGCGCGCTCCTTAAAAACCATTATTCCGTTCGGGCTGGCCGGGCTATTTACGGTCATTTACTACCGGGTCGACATGGTCATGGTCGAAGCGTTTCTCGGTGCGGCTCCGACCGGCCAGTATGGCGCCGCATTTCGGATACTGGAGGCTCTTCACATGCTGCCCGCGATCGTTGCTCTCGCGGCTGTATATCCTCGTCTTTCCAAATTGTATCATGAGAGATCGTTTTCGGAGTTTCGTCGGCTTCTTCGAAAAAGTATGCTCGGCATAGTCGTCGCGAGCGTATTGATAACGGTCGCACTTACGATTTTAGCATCTTCTATCATTCATCTCCTCGATCCGGATCCTGCCTATGGTCCATCCATAGCGGCACTGCAAATTCTCGTCTGGAGCTTCCCGTTTTTATGTGCAAACACCCTCTTGTTCGCGGCGCTCTACTCGATGGAACATCAACGCTTTGTTTCAATCGCATTGGGATTCGCAGTGATCTTAAATGTAGGACTGAATGTCGTGTTAATACCTGCGTTCGGCATAAACGGGGCGGCGGTGGCGACCATCGTACCAGAGGTCGTGCTGCTCCTCATCTATTTCGGACGCTATCGAGTGGGACGAACAGCCACGAGAATGCAGGCCGACTCCTGATATGCGGACGCGATATCCGGCCAGGCGCCACGTTCCGGCGTCGTAAGATTAAGAACGGTTTACCAAGATGGCAGATCACGTCGTTGTATTCTCGCACCGTCGATCGGGTACGCACCTGACGATTGACGCCATCCGGAACAACTTCGCCGCGTACGAAGCTCCGTTCATAAACTTGGATGACCTGCAAACCGACAGTCATTCAGAAAAGAGGGTGGAGTCGTATACGGATCGGCTGGCGGCTGCGCCGTGTGTAATCAAGAGCCATGCGCCGGCCGAAATCGAAGCGCACTTCCATACCGAGAAAGGTCGCGAGATGGTGCTGAATATCGTCGGTAGATCGAAGATCATATACGTGTACCGGGATGGTCGAGACGTTATGACATCGTATTACCACTACGCGTGCAGCGTAAACCCGAACGTCAGATCGAGATCGTTCAGCGAATTCCTTCGGATGAAGGATCCACTCGGCATTCGAAAATCGTTTCCTACGCTGAACAACGTGGAGTATTGGAAGCATCACGTTTCCAGTTGGCTCAATGAAAATAATGTCCTGTTCTTATCGTACGAGTCGCTTGTGGGTAGTTACGATGAGCAGATCGTGCGCCTGAGTTCATTCCTCGGGCTTCAGGAGCCGAAAAAAATCACGAATATCATCAGAACGACTCCAAAGGGGCAGTCATCGTGGAATGTGTTCACTCGTGGTCGTGAGAAGCTGTTTAAGCTTTACAGTCAGTACGTTGCAGGGCGGGAATTGACATCCGTAAATTTTCGGCAGGGCAAAACAGGGGCATTCGTCGATGTATTCTCGGCAGATGATCTGGAGTACTTCGATGCCGTCGCTGCAGACCTACTGTCCGATCTCGGCTATGCGCCATCGTCGTCGCTCGTATGACCGTCTTTGTGCTCGGACGATTTCCGCCTCCCGTCGACGGTCAGACGCTCGCAACCGAGCGCCTGGCGACAATGATCGAGAACGACGTACAGGTGCACCGTGTCAACACCGAATCTTCTCATGATGAAGACGCCGGTGCGGCCGCCCACCCGCTCTACCGCGCGGCGCACTTTCTTCGCCTACGGTCCGAGCTCCGATCGCAGCTTGCGGTGGATCCGGCCGGGACGGTCTTGTGGCCGGCGGTTTCACCTGATCCACCAGGTCATTTCAGGGATCTCCTCATCACGCTGCGCGCGGTTCATCGTAGCCGGCGGGTTTTCGCCATCGTCCATCGTGGCAATTTTCGCCGGCTGTTCGAATCTCCGGCGACGACCGCCACGGCACGATTGCTTGTGCGACGCACGCGCGGCTTCGTCTTCCTGACGCATCAACTCTCTGAGCAGTGTTCCAGGTGGATTCCGGAGCACAAGCGTCTAGTAATACCGAACACTATAGATGAAGACCTACTTTTTTCAGATTTCGAGGTCGCAGAAAAGCGAGAACGCCGACGAGGTCGCACGGTGCTCTCTTTACTTTTTGTCGGGCATATGCTGCCCTCCAAAGGCTATCTCGATGTGCTGGAAGCCGTCCATCTGGTCCACCAATTGAAGACGCCGATCGAAGCACACTTCGTGGGTAGATGGAACAATGATGGGGATCGGGAGGATTTTGCGGCGCGTGTCGAGAGCCGCGGTCTGCAGAACGTCGTCATCCATCATGGACCGGTAACCAGGCGCAGCGCCATGAAGGAGCTACATAGGGAGGCCGACGTTCTTCTTCTCCCCAGCTACTACCGGAACGAAGCCCAACCGCTGGTTATTCTGGAAGCTCTGAATGCGGGCACGCCGGTGATCAGCACGACGCACGCCGGCATTCCTGAAATGATCGGGCACGAAAAAGAGGGATTGCTCGTACCACCGCGCGATCCGAAATCGCTTGCGGCTGCCGTGCAGGGATTGTCGGACGTGGACTATTGGCATCGCGTTTCGCAGAATGCGCGGCGAAGATTCCTGGATGCATATTCGCCCGACGTGGTGCGCCAGAAGTGGCTGACATTACTGCACGCATAATAGAATCGTTCAGCTCAGAAAGAACCTGCGGCATGGGTTTAAAGGATACACTTCGGTTGAGCCGTAGACTTGCACGGGCTGCTGTCGGGCGCGATGTCGCTCATCGCGCTGAAATCCACGTTTCATCGGAGCGACACGGAAGCGAGTACGGCGGGTGGATTATTCATCCAGATAGCCTCTCGGCCGACGCCGTCATCTATTCCTTTGGAATTGGAACGGACGTTTCTTTCGACCTTTCGATGATCGCAAAATTTGGAGTGATCGTGCATGCATTCGATCCAACGCCCAGATCGGTGGCCTGGGTCGAATCACAAAGTTTGCCTGCCGCCTTTATTTTTCACCGGCTCGGAATCGCGGACTTCGACGGCAAAGCGACATTCCGAGCGCCTCCGCGTCCGGATTTTTCATCGTACACCCTTGTCCCGGAGAGTCGCGATTCGGAAAATATGGTGGTAGCAGAGGTTCGGCGCCTCGTCAGCATCATGGATCAACTCGGCCATGGTCGTATCGACGTGCTGAAGCTGGATGTCGAGGGCGCAGAATATGGCGTGATCGAGGATCTCCTGTCCGCCGAACTCGATATCACGCAACTCCTCGTTGAATTTCATCACGGCTTTGAGACGGTTGGGATCGAAAAGACTACCCAAGCCGTCGCTCGTCTGCGTGAATCCGGGTATAAACTGTTCTATGTTTCGCCCCGCGGAGAAGAATACTCGTTTCTACGTAATGATGGAAAGTGACCGGAGTCTCATGAGCGGACTTACTCGTGCTTTGCCGG
>CAZKNF010000053.1:17664-23377 GCA_964554105.1 uncultured Rhodothermales bacterium
ACGCAAGACAGCATCCTATATCTTGATATCACGGATCAGGTATATGACGCTGACATCGAGGCGGGTCTTCTTAGCGTGTCGTTTCATCCCGATTATCAGGAGAACGGCTTCTTCTATATCTACTATGTGACGGACGAACCGTTACGCTCCAGGTTGTCGCGGTTTGAGAGATCGAACTCAGAACCTCGAACCGCAGATCGGGAAAGTGAGCTTGTTATCCTCGAGCTGGATCAGCCATCTCCAAAGCATAATGGCGGGGACATTTCGTTTGATACCGACGGATATCTCTATCTCTCGCTAGGTGACGGAAGCAGTGAAGAAGATGCATTCGGGAATGCTCAGAATCTCGAAACGCTGCTTGGATCGATCATCCGAATTGATGTCGATAACCCTGATGATGGAAGAAATTACGGTATACCTCCGGATAACCCGTACGTCGGAAATCCTGAGAACTACCGCGAAGAGATCTACGCGTACGGCTTTCGCAACCCGTGGCGATTTTCGATCGATCCGGAGAGCGGTCACATCTGGACGGGCGACGTCGGTGAAACGGCGTTTGAGGAGGTAGACTTTGTCGTAAAGGGCGGCAACTACGGATGGCCTATGATGGAGGCGGATGCATGCTTCAATCCACCCGAAAACTGCTCCGCCGACGACCTATATCCGCCCATACACTCGTACGATCACGAGATCGGGCTGTCGATCACCGGCGGCTTTATCTATCGAGGATCGCGCGTTCCAGACCTGCAGGGTAAATACATCTTTGCCGATTGGAGCGGTCGTCAATTGTGGGCATTAACGTACGACGGTGAGAATCCATACGAATCAAGTGCGGAACCGACGGTCGAGCAGATCACGGACGCGAAGCGATTCATTTCCTCCTTCGGGGTCGACGAAAGCGGCGAGCTGTACATGCTTTTCACGTTTGAGGGCAGGGTGATGCGGTTCACAGAGACGTCATCGTCGGGCCCGGAACCGCCCATTACAGCGGAATTTACATTCGATCCCCTCGGTCCAAATCCCTTCAACAATCAAACTGCGTTCTCACTCGAGAGTAGGGCACACGGTGACGTCCGCGTCGCCGCATATGACGTTCTAGGGCGTGAAGTTGCGGTTCTGTTCGACGGGTTGATGACGGCAGGTGATCAACGAGAAATCCATTTTGACGCGTCCGACCTCCCCGCCGGGATCTACTTTTTTCGAGCGCAGTCCCCATCAGGATCCACTACGCGCGAGATGGTTCTTGCGCGGTAAATGCAGCACGTAAATGCAGAAGCAACGATTCGTCCGTAGTCGCGGGTGCTTGCTGGCACTTGTCGTCGGAATGGTGTGGACAATCGTCGGTTGCGACGAGGATAATCCGGCCGAACCACAGGGTCCGACCCTAGATGTCGTGCAGGCCGAGGTATTCACTCCGAGCTGTGGACTAACCGGTTGCCATGCCGGTGCCGACGCCGTTGCGGGACTGGATCTCTCCGCTGGATCTGCCTACGAGCGCACCGTCGACGTACCCAGCGCCCAGGTACCAGACCTGATGAGAGTCGAACCGGGCAACGCGGCCGACAGCTACCTCCTCATCAAGATCCTTGGCGGAGACCGAATGGCGCCGGGCACATTTCAGATGCCGATCGGCACAGAGCTCTCCGAGCATCAAGTTAGTCTCGTCGAGGATTGGATCCAGGCCGGAGCTGAACGGTAACGCGTGTGTCGAGCGCGATTCTCGCTCGCGAGACGTCGAGAATGTCGCCGAAACGGAGAGAGGCGAGGAGAAATGGGACGCCGTGGAAGCCTTCGAACCCACCTGAGCAGGACGCCCATTCTACGAGGGGTAGCACGTTTCCTGCATCGATTTCTCAGCGGTGGTCGACACGTAATGCAGCCGATGGCTGCGTTTGCCGGGTGGCTGGTCACGTCGCGTGAGTACACCAACTACACCTACGATCTCGAGGACAGGAATAAGCGTCACCTCGCGGCATTCGCCGCTGAAGTTGTCGACCGCTCGTATTCAGAAATGCTCGAGCACATCCGGGAGATCGAGGAAGACACCGAGCTCAGGACCTCGATCGCCTCAGGCGTCGCCGGCGCACCGAGAGGTCGGGAATCCGATTTCGACATGCCGTTCGGGCGGCGCCTCGGATGGTATGCGATCGTGCGAGCCGTCAAGCCGAAAATCGTGGTGGAAACGGGTGTAGAGAAGGGTCTGGGTGCGTGCGTCCTGGCGGCAGCACTTCGGAAGAATTCCGAGGAGGGGTATGAAGGCAGATACTTCGGGACAGATATCAATCCGGAAGCAGGATACCTGCTCCGCGGCGACTACGCACAGTACGGAGAGATTCTGTACGGGGATTCAATCGAGTCCCTGAGTGGCCTCGACGAGAACATCGATGTCTTTATCAATGACAGTGACCATTCGGCTGAATACGAGGCACGCGAATACGACGTAGTGCGAGATAAGCTAACCGAACATGCGTTTATCCTCGGCGACAACGCCCATTCTACCGACGCGCTGCTAAATTTCGCACTCGACACGGATCGACGTTTTCTCTTTTTCCGGGAAGAACCTTCTGGTCACTGGTATCCGGGGGCCGGGATCGGAGCAGCGTTTCGGAAGACGGCCGGGCGCTAGCGCCGGCTTTTCTGGCTGCTTCGGGCGCAAAGAGACTCTTTCACGGCAGCAGCCATCTCCTTATCGGATCATCGTTAGTACTTTAACTGATCGCCGGTATTTCAGCGTGCCGGATTGCCCGGAATAGACCATCCACCATCTGGTCGACGGTAAGCTTTTCGCGCGCATACGTCAGCGCATTTGTAGAATAGCGCGGCCGATCGGCAAGCACCGTCCGTACACCCTGATACAGATCGTCGACACCGGCACCGCTGCATAGGAGCCCGTTCTCGCCTGACTCCACGTATTCTATTTCAGGACTGTGAGACGCCGTCCCCACGGGATTCTGAGAGGAAACGATCGGCAGTCCGAATGCGAAAGAGTGATTGACAACGAGACCGAGGTAACCCGGCATCAGCATCAGATCCGATGCAAACAGATAGGGCGCCAGTTCTTCATCGAACAGGGGGCCTAGAAAGTGCACGTCCGGTGTGACCGCATCCGCGATCTGAGATTCCATCGCATCCTGCTCCGGACCGTCCCCTATGACCAGAAGTACGGCTGGGGAATCGGCACGTAGCCGGGCAAAGGTTTTCAGCAACGTGGACGTGCCTTTCTCCGCGATTAATCGACCCAGAAAAACGATCACGGGGGCGTCTATTGGAAGGTCCAGGCGCGCGCGTACCGCATCTCTTCCCTCCTCCGCCAGGATGTCGTATTGCTTTAAAAGTGGCGCCGTGTCGATGGTGTTGCGCGCGACGAAAAGATTCTTTTCGGGCACGTAAGGCCGTAAAAGGTCAGCAACGCCGGCCGTGTAACAGGCACAGGCCTCCACTCGTCGCGCAAGGGCAACGCGCAGGCGGTCTCTTACATGTCGCCTCGGATCAAACGTGCGATTCAGCGACGAAAAGTGACCCCAGAGTACCCGTCCTGCGCCATGCGTGCGAGCGTAGCGAAGGAGGAGCGGCAGGGAAACCGAACGTGGACTTTCTTCGGCGAGCACGACCGCTGGATCGCCGATCTCATGGAAGACCTTCCGAAACGGCTGCGCATGAACCCTGTCGCCGAAGAGCCATCGATTCTTCAGCGCAACGTGCCGAAACGTCGTCTCATCGGTGGAAATCAATGATTCGAGCGACGAGGCGCCGGGAGGCTGACCGCTGCAGACGACGAGCCGGCCGTCCAGTCGTTCGTTCAGCTGTTCGAGGACGGGAATCCGATAGCCGGGCACGATTCGCGCAAAGTAATAGATCGGCCGCTCAGACATATGGGGATCCTCGGACAACCGCCGATACGTCGCAAATCAGCCTGTAAGATGTCGTGTTCGCAGCCATCGATGTGTCTATTTTTAGAATGCGCCGTACACGATTACAGACTCGCGATACCCTCCGGCGAAGAACCGCGCCGGCTGCTTCGTGGTTCTACGTCGAGTTAGAGAACAAAGACTTCGATCATCCATAATGCCGGACTGGACGCTAGAAAATCGCCCGCTCGGTGAAGGCGGCGACGGAATCGCCGGATACACCGTCGTCGACGCGCTCGGGCTGCGGCTCGGGTGGGTTTCCGGCTGGATCACGGACCCGGACGACCGTGTGCGGATGTTGAAGCTTGCCGTTCGTGAGTGGTTCAAAATCAAGGAATTCCTCGTGCCTATCGGCAGCATCACGCTGATCGACGACCGGCGGTCTCGAATCCAGCTGCGCGAGCTGACCAAGCGATCGGTGCCGAAGTACTGCATGCCGTTTGAAGGGGACATTCCCGAGCCGCGGCTCTTGAATGGCCTGATCCGCTTTTTTCCAAATCCGCGGCCGCGGGTGGTCGAAAGGCTGGAGCATCCCGACGAAGTGCCGGCGCCTCCTGCCCGTCTGAATATTCTGTACGAGCAGGGGGACGGTTCGCGGTCAGCGCCGGAGCCGCCGTTTACTCCGGGACCAAGATGGATTCGCCTCGACAGACTCGCACCTCCGGACTGGACACCTCTCAGCACGTTTCTCGTTCAAACCACCACCCCGCCGTCCTGAACGATAACCTCTCCCGTCATATACGAATTGCGGTCGGATACGATGAACGCCGCGAGCTCGGCGGTCTCGTTGGCCGTTCCGACCCGACCCATCGCGCACCAATCCTCGTAGAGCTTGATGAAATGCGGGGGGATCGTGTCGGCTAGCTCCGTTTCGACGACGCCGACGGCAATCGCGTTGGCGCGGATGCCCAGACGCGAGCCTTCACGGGCGATCTGCTTGATGAATCCGACGGCCGCGGCCTTCGACGTGGCGTAGGGCACGCCGGCCGGCGCCGTTCTGATCGCGGATATCGACGTGATCGACAGAAACATGCCTCCACGCTGTCGCATCATCTGCTGATACACAGGCTGGCCGACGTTGAACAGTCCGTGCACGTTGATGCGGATGATGTCATCCCAATCTTCTTCGGCCATTCTCAGGAAGAGTGAGCCGCGATTCACGCCTGCGTTCATGACGCAGATGTCGATGGCCCCGAATTCGTCGGCAACCTGAAGAACCATCTCGCGCGAAGCCGGGCGGTCGCCGACGTCGGCCTGGATAGCCACAGCCTTCCGGCCGTGCCCTTCGATCAGCGCTTGTGTTTCAGCCGCCGCCTCACGGTTCGAGGCATAGCAAAACGCCACGTCGGCGCCCTCCCGCGCGAAGACGTCGCACAGCGCACGCCCGATGCCTCGGGAGCCGCCGGTGATGAGAACTTTCTTCTGGTTCAGCAGCATGGAGTATACAATGAGTGGAATGACTTCAGCGTTTATCCTCTATTTACCCGTGTGGCCGAATCCGCCTTCCCCCCGGACGGTTTCTGCCAGATCGTCCGCCTCGTCCCACTCCACCGTTGCATGTGCCGCGACGACGAGCTGCGCGATGCGCTCGCCTCGTTCTATGGTAAAGGGCTCGCTGCCGAGATTTACGAGGATCACCTTCACCTCGCCGCGGTAGTCCGCGTCGATCGTGCCGGGACTGTTCAATACGGATACACCGTGGCGAACGGCGAGTCCGGAACGAGGACGGACCTGGCCTTCGAAGCCGGCCGGCAGCGCGATCTGAAGGCCGGTCGGTACCAGCGCACGCGCGCCGGGCTCAAGAA
>CAZKNF010000054.1:0-23176 GCA_964554105.1 uncultured Rhodothermales bacterium
CCACGCCGCGCACCAGCGACTTGTCATAACAGAAGGAGAGGCATTGCGGGCCCGCGCCGGTGTACGACACGGAGAAGAGGTCCAGCAATGCAGGCACGTGCAACTCTTTGCGAGGATCATTGCCGTAGCCTTCGTCGCACAAGTTGAGCACGAAGTCTACATCCTGCGCATCACGTATTCGATCGATCAATCGTGCGTGATCATCTAGATACGTAAACCGGTAGCCGTCGAGCGTTTCCAATGCCTGTCGGAGTTGGGCGATCGTATAAAAGTCGTCTTCATCAAACACGCCGCCGAGCTTCATGTCGTCGGGCAGACGAGGGTCGCCCATCACCACGGCCACGTGGCGCTGCTGAGGAGATCGTTTTCCAATGGCCGAGCGCCGCCGTGCGGGAAAGTCGTCTCGTGCTCGTCCATTTGCCGGCCGTCCGTTCACCGCCCAGCCATTCGAGTGCCGGCAAGTCGCGCTGATCAGCTGCCGGTGGCCCATCATTCCTAGATCTTGATTACGCTCTGATGCCGGCGTATGCATTCCGTCGAGCGAAACCTCGTCAAACCCGGCATCCAGGAGTAGTTGCTTCAGCTGCTCGGCGCCGTACAGGTACTCGGCATAGAACTGGTCGGTCAGAACACCCTGTTCCGTGTGCGCAATGACCTCTCGCGAATAAAGTCGCGATCCATCTTTCGCGAGCGTGCGTTCCCGACAGACGAAATGCAATTCATCCAGCCATTCCCAGGATCTAGGAGCAAAGTGCTCGCGCAGAAAATCGGCATCGGCGACATCGAGCAGCAGACGGCCGCCGGGCTTCAGTACACGAGCGATTTCTCTCAGTACTTTGGTATTGTCTTCGGTCGTGTCAAAATAACCGAAACTATTACCAGCGAGCAGGACGGCGTCGAAGGAGCCGGCCCCATAGGGAAGTTCCCTGCAATCCCCTTCTCTGAAACGAACGTGCAGCAATTCACGGCGGGCGGCTTCACGCGCCTTACGAATAAGGTAGCGTGAGCGATCAAGCCCTTCAGCAGCGATCCCTCTGCGGGCAAGCTCAAGTGCATGCCGGCCCTGGCCACAGCATAGATCCAGGACTGCGTCCGATGGTGCGAGATGGAGAAGCTGGATGAATCGTGTGACCTCGCGCTGTGTGACGGACTCATCCATTACGTCGGCGTCCGTCAGAAGGTAGGTCGGTCCGAACAGAGCACGCCACCACTCCGCCGGTACCAACGCCTCGAGGTTCTCCACCGGCCCAAGAGATCGACGAGGCAGCTCGCAGGCCGCCTTCTTCATCGTTTTCAACGTGTTAGTTTACGTATTAAGTTCAGGAAAACATCACCTCCGGAGCATCCGGGTTTCGAGGCGTACAACTTTCATTTTTTAAGAAGTTCCTGTGTGATGTGAGGCTGCAAAATTTTTACGATCGCCCCCTCCGACAGGTGCGGCGAACGAACAGGGAAATCGTGACGATCTTACGACGGCAGGCTCCGCGAACGATCACGTTCAGTAATACCTGATACTCAGAAGGTAACATGTATTCGTCTCACGCATCCCGATACGATGGAAAGACAAGACCTCATTGAGAATTTAAATTCGGATCTCGCCGGCGAACTCAGCGCCATGATCCAGTACATCACGTATGCCGCTAAGACAACCGGTCCATACAGGCCCCTTCTGGCCAAATTTTTCCTCGACGAAGTGGCCGATGAACGAGTTCACGCAGAGTTTCTGGCGAACAAGATCGTCGCGCTAGGAGGCACACCGACGACGCAGCCGCGGCCGATACCCGAAGCAACGACCAACCGCGATATGGTTGAGGCCGTGCTTGAGTCTGAAAGGCGCGCAGTCCATGACTACAGCCAGCGTGCGAAGGAGGCGGAGTCGTACGGAGACAAGGGTCTGGTCGTCCAGTTGGAGGACATCATCAGAGACGAAAGCGAGCACTTTGAAGAAACAGAGGCGATCCTTCGAGACTGGCCGTTGTAGTCGCTCTGATCAGTCGAGGTTTTTCTTTCAAAATCAGGGTTCAGAGTAGGACGAGGGCAAGGACGAAGATCGTGGCAATGCCCGTGATCCCGGCGACCGCGGAACCCAGCGTCTGCAGCCGGTAGGCTTGCGGCACGGTCATTCCCGAGAATTGGCTGACCACCCAGAAGTAGCTGTCGTTCGCGTGGGAGACCGTCATGGCGCCAGCGCCGATAGCGAGGGTCGTGAGTACCGGACCGAGCGTACCATCTAGCCCAAGCGACGGGAGCAGGGGCATCGAGATCGCTGCCGCCGTGATCATTGCCACCGTCGAAGAACCGAGGGTTGTCTTGAGTGCGGAGGCCAAAATAAAAGGCAGCAAAATGCTTAGAGCCCCCATGTTATACCCCGCGAGCGCCTCGGCGAGGTAGTCGCCGATCGGCGTCGCCTGCAGGACAGCGCCGAACGCTCCTCCTGCTCCAGTAATAAGAATAATGATACCCCCATCTTTCAGCGCCTGGCCTGCCCATTCAGAGAAAACGCGGCCGTTGACATTAGGGGTGACGACGAACGCCACGACCACCCCGAGAAGAAGTGCAGTATTGGGATTTCCAAGAGACGTGAGCATCGTGAACAGCGTACTCTCTCCCAGGGGCCGCGACGGCAGCGCGGCAATAGATTGCAGCGCGATGAGAACGATGGGGATTGCGATTGGCAGTGCTGCTGCGGTAACCGACGTAATTTGCGGCACGGTGGCGTCCGACCTGTCCATCGCACCTTCCCGCTGATCTATCTCGCCAGAGAGCGTTTCTTCCTGCGGCGGTCCGATGTCGATTCGTTCGCCCATAAAGCGAGCGAACATATAGGTTGAAATGAGGACGGGCACGATGACGACGAGTCCGAGCAAGATCACAAATCCGAGCTCAGCCCCGAGTTCACCGGCGGCGGCGATGGGACCCGGCGTAGGCGGGATGAAGACGTGCGTCGCATAGAGGCCCATGCTCAGTCCGACGGCATAGGATGCCAGCGGGTCGCCGGATTCACGGGCCAGGGAGCGACTCAGGGGCGAAAGGATGATAAATCCCGAGTCGCAGAACACGGGGACGGAAACGACGGCGCCCGTTATACTCATAGCTAGCAGAGATCGAGTCCGGCCGACGACTCTCACGACAGCATCGGCAAGGACCCTCGCACCGCCGGTACGTTCGAGCACGGCTCCGATAATGGTTCCGGCTGCTATCACGATGCCGATGTAGCCGATCGTACCGCCAAAACCGTCCGTGATGGCGTCGACCGTACCAGCAGCCGAAAGCCCCGAGAGCATGCCGACGCCGTATGATGCAGCCAGCAGCACCAGGAAGGGATGTAGATTCCATCGGGCGGTTGCGAATACGACGAACACTACGGCCGCCGTCAGCACACCGATG
The DNA here is from genome assembly GCA_964554105.1 of uncultured Rhodothermales bacterium. Lineage (GTDB taxonomy): Bacteria > Bacteroidota > Rhodothermia > Rhodothermales > VXPQ01 > CAZKNF01. The sequence goes on from CAZKNF010000054.1 coordinate 3,388, forward strand.
AGCAGCAGACCGCTCACTTCTCATCGAGTTCATCGAGCAGAGTGCACAAGAACTCCCTTAGCTCGACAAGATTCTCATTCCTTTCGACCGCATTGTCGTCGGACGCTTCCTCGCGGCCGAGTACCTGCCGCGCCCCCTCGATCGTGTACTTCTCATCCTTGAGCAGATGCTGGACTCTGCGCACCATCGCAATGTCATCTTCCGTGTATACGCGGCGGCCGGCGCGGTTTTTCCGGGGGCTGAGCTGTTCGAATTCAGATTCCCAATAGCGCAGAACGTGCTGCTCCAGATCAGTCATCTCACTGACTTCTCCTATGGAATAGTACAGTTTCTTGATGCCCTCTTCGCGCATTGACTGGTGTATCGATGAAGACCCGGGGAATTGATTTCAAAGTACAAAAGTGTGACGGCGAATGTACAGAGCACGAGCTATATATTCGGCGCGCACCTGATATACCGCTCGAATGACGCACACCTCCACACAAAAATGGCGAGCAGAAGCAGCCCTCCTGATCACCATCCTTGTGTGGGGGCTGAATTTTCCGGTCGTCAAGGCCGTCCTCGAGATCATGCATCCGCACGTCCTCAATGCGCTGAGATTCGTCGTGTCGGCTCTGGTTCTCGGCGCCTTCTACGTGATTCACAGGCGCCGCCTCGGCTTGCCGCTCTGGCAGCCTCTCCGCGAGCATTTCGTCGTCCTCGGTGCGCTTGGGATCCTTGGCTTCGTGCTTTATCAATTCTGTTTTATCGTTGGTCTGAACCACACGACGGCCGGAAATGCAGCTCTCATAATGGCCAGCTCACCACTGTGGACGGCCGTTGTCGGGCGCGTCTTTCAAACGGAGCAGCTTCAGGGTGCCTCCTGGTTTGCACTTTTTGTCGTGCTCATCGGCACACTTGTGGTTGTGATCGGCGGAGCATCGGCGGTTGATCTTAGCAGCCAGACGTTCATTGGCAATCTGATCATGCTCACGGCAGCGGTGTTCTGGGGTGCATACACCGCATTCAGCAAGCCGGTCTTGCGAGTAATCTCGGCGACCGGCATCAGCTTTCTTAGCCTACTATTTGCTCTGCCCTTCCTCTTCGGGCTCGCGATTCCATATTATGCTGCGACGGACTGGGGGCAGGTTCGCGCGATTCACTGGCTCGCCATCCTGTTTTCGGGTGGATTGTCGACCGGACTCGCGATCACGATCTGGAATACCGCGATAGGCACGGTAGGCGCCTCAAACACGGCGGTGTATGGAAATCTCGTGCCGCTCGTTGCTGTCGGATTCAGTGTCCTCCTGCTCGGTGAGACGATCTTTATATCACAGATAGCCGGCGGTGCGCTGGTGATCGGGGGCGTCCTCGTGATGCGCAGAGCACGCTTGATGACATCGCCTGCCCGCTAGACAGATGAAGCGGTCAGTCCTCTAGTACCGCCCGTGCCTCCGTACCCATTCGATCCGAAAGAGATCTGACCTGGGGAAGACTCTGGGACACATAATCCCAGGTAGCAGGAAGAACTCCGGCGATGGGGCCGTACAGGGTTGAGGCGTCTCTATTCTCTCGTTCCGGAACATCGAAAAAGGCGAGCGCGACGAACAGAATACTCAACAGGAGAGCGCCCTTTCCGAGACCTACGACCCCGCCGATTGCGCGGTTCGCTACATTCAACCGGACCGCTTTGATTGTAGCCTCTAATGTTCGTGCAATCAAAAGGACGACGATCTGAACAACCGCGAACACCACGACGAGGCCAATCGCCGGAAAGAAGGCTTCCGAAATCCCCAGCGCGGAGCCGACAATCCTGCCGACGGGATTCATGAGTTCGACGGCGAGAATGATTGCGAAGATTGTGCCGACAAACGTGGCAATCTGACGAATCGCACCCGTCATGAAGCCCCGAACGACGCCGAGCGAGAGCGCGATCAGAATGAGAATGTCGAGAGAGTTGAGCGACACGTTCCTTCTTGCGCTCCAGATTGGTCAGGATTCTTTCTGTGACAGCAGCGCGGAGGCAAGCTGCTGCACGCGACGTCCATCTGCTCGACCACGAAGACGATCCATTGCTGATCCCATCACCTTGCCCATGTCGCGCGGCGACGATGCTCCGGTATCCGCGATGATTTCACGGAGAACGTTCTCGATCTCATCATCCGCGAGTTGTTGTGGAAGGTATTCTTCTATAATGGATAGTTCATCTTCTTCCTTCTGCTGCAGATCAACTCGGTCGGCCTTTGCGTACTGCTCGATCGAATCTCGCCGCTGTTTCGCCTGCTTCTGGAGAACCTCGATTTCCTGATCTTCGGTGAGCTCGCCTTTGCCGCCTTGACGAAGGTCGATCTCTCGTTCTCTGAGTGCCGCCATTATCGAGCGGAGCGTTCGCAGCCGCACCTCCTCCCTGCTCCGCATGGCGTCCTTCAGGTCGTTGGCAACCGTTTCTTTGAGCATATTGCACTCTAACGAATAGCTAGACGGATCGCGAAAATGCCTATTCCCGTTTGCATTACCCCGAGAGCGATCGCAGAACGTAGGTCGTATGCATCGATCTGCGGTCGAAGCGAAGGATCGGCCGAATCCACGAAATCAGTGAAGCGGTTGTCCGCCTTAACTTTGTAATGGACGGCGATTACGCCGGCGGCAACAGCCGTACCGAGCGCGGCATAGTCGATCCATTCCCGATGCCTTTTCGGAGGTCGCCAGTCGACCTGCGAGGCGGCTGGATCCAGATTCTCTGATGGATTCAACGATACGATATGGCGATTCCAGATGTCATTCCCAGGTTGAATTCGCTCGATTGTGAAGCCCGGCTGCTCGAGCGCAAGCGTTCCATTCAGGGGTGCCTCGGACTTGTAGAGCAGCGGCGTCGAACCGAGGAGTGTCCGCTCGTTTTCCGTTTCCAGCCGGACGTCAGCACCAAAGGGTACCGACTCGATGCGATAGTGGTAATCGAAGGTGAGATCCAACTTCACGGTGTCTCCAGCCTCCGCATGCAACGGCACCTCGACCGGTGGTATTGACCACGAATTTATGTCTTGTGGAACGAGTCGGATGCGCCTCGTCTGAGCGGGAACGGCTATAATGCCTCCTGGAACACCTCCAATCCAGCTCGAATCGGCAAAAAGCACTGCGTCGGAATAGTTCGTCTCGACATCGATATGTATGTATTCGGCATCGTCACCGGGACGGATGACGTCCTGAGCCGACGCCGGAGGGACGACGGATACCATCAGTACGCATGCTAAGGCTAAGGTTAATACACACGCAGATACGGCCTGCCGCGCTCCGGACTTCAGAACTTCATTCATTGCCCCGTGCATAGCTTTCGGTGGGCGATTCGAATAAATATACGCTTCTGGGTTCAGCGAGGACCACCAGCATACCGCCTTTGGCGGCGAAGGCGGATTTCATACGGCCGTCGAGTTCGTACCTCCAGACTTCTGCGCCCGTATTTCTATCGAGAGCGAAGAGCATGCTCTTCATCGTACCGACAAATACGAACTCTTCGGCAAGGAGTGGCGGCGCGGTCACGGCAGCATCCACGTTGCTTGACCACAATTCCCGGCCGCTCGATGCACCGATTGCGCGCACTTGTCCATCGGATGCACCAAAGACCACGTGATCCCCATCGACTGCCGGAGAGGTCAAATAGACGGTGCTGTCAGGGCCGCCGAAGGACCATTCTTCGGAGCCGTCCTCCGCCCGCAGCTTCACGAAGCGTCCGCGGGTCGTGGCGACGTAAATGGATTCATCATCAGTCGACGGCGTGGACAACACCGGCGTCCCAAGCTCAATAGACCACTCGGCCGAGCCGTCTATGGCGTTCAATGCGGCGATTTCTCCGCGATCGCCGGCCACCACCACGCGACCCGCCGCGAGGATCGGAGAGGCCGAAATGCCGATGCCGTCACCGAGGGACGTACTCCAGTCCAGCTTGCCATCCGACTTTCGGTGGGCACGCACGTACCCTTCGTCATCGGCTGCGATGATGACATCTGCGAAGCTAAGCAGCCCCGAACTGATTGAGGCGCCCGGAATCTTCCATCGAGCGGTGCCACGCATCAGATTCTGAGCAACGAGCGAACTGCGACCCCATCCAACCGGAATATACAGGCTGCCGTTCTCATAGAGCGGCGTTCCTTCGATGCTTTCACCAAATGACGATCGGCCGACGCGGCGTCCGGTTTCCAGTTCGATCGCATGGACCTCGCCCTTTCGATTCGCGACGAAAACGACTTCGTCGACAATGATGGGTGAGATCATCCCGAAGCCAGCGTTTGCATTCAACTCCCACCGAAGCTCAAGCGGCGGGGCGAGCGGGCTGTCGGTCGCGTTTGTTCGTTGCGCCGATTCACCTTCAGTCAGCCAGCCCTGCTCGGATTGTACCTGCGAGGACTGCACCTGCAATGCACTGCATCCCGCCGTTACGCCGAACGCCAGGATCATCAGGTACGAGAATACTCTTACTTTCATGGGGAGAAATGAGCCTAAAAATCCCAGCCAAAAAAGAACTGCTTAAAAAAACCGTCCTGCTCCTTGAATCCGTCGCGATATCGATAGCCGATGTCATAACGAAGAACGAAACCACCAAAGAGGTTAAGCCGGAGACCAGCGCCCGTCGAGCCCAACGTCTCACCTATATTCAGCTGACTGCGCCGGTTCGCTGACAGGTCGGATTCACGATAGTCGTTGTTCCAGGCATGTGCCGCATCCAAGAATAGTGCGCCGCGTAAGTTCGCGACTCCGAAGGGCGCAAGGACGGGTATATAAAGCGATGGATTCGTCAGGATGGGAAATCTCAGCTCATGTGAGGTAAACCACATTTTCTGCCCTCGGACCGCAAATAGCCGATATCCGCGAAGATCCCAACTACCACCCATGAAGAACAGTCTGGCTTCGCGTCCCTCATTCATCCTCCCGAGGGCGCGGGATGCGAACGTGATGTTTCGGTGCAGACGAAAGTAATTCCGGACATCTGCCGTCAACGTGAAGTAGTTCACATTCGAGTACAGCACGTCGGTAGTGTAGGCCGCCTGAATGCTCCCTCGCCATCCGTCAACCGGACCATTCATGCCCCAGAGGGCATTGTCGTGTACGAGTGAGATTGCGTTCGAGACGAGCAGGGCGGAGCGGTCGATCTCCCTCCAGGGAATCTCTTTATTGTCCCAGCTCACCGACGTACTGATCTCGATGCGTCGAAACATGGAAATCGGATAGCTGATCGCGCCGAAACCACCATATACTGACTCCCAGATGGACGGGAATTCACGTGCAGCATCGGGATCCGTAATGTCGTATCGAAGACCTCCATATCGGAAGATTCCGTATCCAATATTCGTGCGCCGGTGAAGTTGAACGCGAGATACTGAGAAGTTCAGGCTTCTCAAAAAGCTTTCTTGTCCCCGGGAGTTGCTGTACAGCATGACATACCAGCGATCGTCGCCCATCATATCTGAGAACGACATAACAGCGCCGCCGGTTGTGCCCCACACGGGATTTTGACTTACCTGTCCCTGTGCAACGTCAAGCGTATACTTCCGCTTGTAGTTTATGCGCTCGGCGCCGTCGTCAATGCCGATTTTCGCGAAGGCCCAGTGTTCGCCCGTCTCCGACATATCTACATCCTGCTTCGCGCGCGGATTTGCGATGAGGGAATCAATATCCGCAAGATTGCGAATAGTGAATCGAGAATGCTCGAAGCTTGTGAAGACGAGCCGGTCGTCCTCCGTCCAATAGGGATCGAATGCGGCCGCCGTAATATTGGTGAGTTTACGAAGTGTGGGCGTGCGGGAGGTCATCCCGGCTGTTCCATCGCGTAGAACAACAGATCGCGACGCCATCGTTGCGACTTCGTCCTCTTGCTGCGGCACGCCGGCGATCCAGATATTCTGTGCACCAAACCGCCCGGTCGAATCCTTGACGGCACTCGCGAAGACCACATTTTCCGCATCGGGGCTCCAACGAGGAGAGAGGTCGAGGCGATCTCCGAAGGTGATGTACTCAATCTGTCCGCTGTCTACATCGAAGGTGAACAGGTTGTATGCGTTGGATTTGCCCGTGGAGGTTCGGTCAGATGAGAAAGCAATTCGTCCCCCGTCGGGACTCCACGCCGGCTCACGGTCGTCATAGCTGTCGTTCGTCAGCTGCGTGAGTCTTCCCGATTCGATGTCGTACGTGTAAAGATCGCTGAATCCGTTCCTACTGATCGACGAGAAGACGAGTCGCTTGCCGTCCGGACTCCAATCAGGAGAATACACGGCAACCAGATCGTCGAACGTGTAGGTTTGTCCGAGCTCATCCGATTCCAAATCATATATGTGGATGACGTCGGACCTGCCGCTCTTGGTCACGAAGGCCAGCTTGCCGTCGTTCGACACGCTGATGCGGCTTTCGAAGAGATGGAAAGCCTCGAAGTCATCCGTGCGCTCGCCGCCCACGAGCACGTCGGCTTCGGCTAGGGGGCGAAACAGAGAATCGACCTCTACTTCATAAACATTACTGTATCCGTTTCGATTACCAACGAAATACACCTTCCTGACGCCATCGTCGAAGCGATAGAATGCAGGCTTTGAGTTGAATCCTTCGATTGCCAATCCTTTCGCGACGAGGGATGAAAGCTGCACATCCTCGAGTTCAGGGTAATATCTTTCTTTCAGCCACTCGTGCCAGCGCTCGTCAATTTCGCGAAACTCCTCCTTAAACGTAATTTCCAGGACCTCTCGGAAGTCACGATCCTTCCAGAAGTTCTCGATCAGCTGCAGCAGCTTCTCCTCCCCATAGGTTTCCGAAAGAAACCGGCAGAGTGCCTCGCCTTCCTTGTACATCAAAAAACTCCCGTAGGCCCGATACATATTCTCGAGCGGGACGAGGTAGTTCGAGAATAGGGCGTCACGCATCATCATCTCGTGCGAATGGTCAGGCTCACCGGACCAATATTCGGCGAGTCCTTCCGTGAACCACAGCGGGAGGAACCGGTCAGGCGGGATGCGATGGTCTCGAACCACGCGAAGGACCTTCGAATAGGTGAAGACATGAACGAGTTCGTGTCGGATCACCCGCCGAAAGTGATGTATATTTCCGTTCGCCGGTATGACGACGCGCCCCTTCAGAAATTCAAAAAATCCCCCGACGCCGTCAGGAATGAAGCCCGGTGTGATGTTCGTCTGCTTGAAGTGTAGGTTCGACGAGTAGAATATCAGTGGGGGTCGGTGCGTAAGGGAGAAATTGAATTTGTTCTGGAGCTCTTCGTAGGCCTCCTCAGCGAAATGCGCGCCGTGCTCAGCGAGCTCTTGCATCTCTGGGTAATAGTAGATGTCGAAATGCTCGGTTTTGAGGATGTGCCAATCGAAATCGTTGTACTGGATTTTATTCCGGCCAAAGTGAAAATTGTACTGTGCGGTGGCAGGAAATGCGACGGCGAACGTTACCGCGAGAAGGAGTACGTGCCGCAGACGTGCAACGGACATGGAGAGGCTCTGCGTCTTGATCGAGGCGGAATGGAGAATCGGTCGTCAACCGTAGCGTTATGTGCGCCCGCTAAACGCTTGTTCTGTGAACACATACCGCTAGTTGTACTTTAGCGCAACGCGAGTTATAGCGGCACCGTTCCCAAGTTAGAGCAATATCGTGAGGCGGCAAGCCATTCTTAATGGCCCTGAAGTGCGCCCGAACTGAGGAGCACCCGAGCGACGCTAATCGCTGTCTACGTAAGAGACGAGTTCACAGGCGTATTCCTGAACCCAACTCTTGAGGAGCGCCTTTACTTCGTGCGCGTCGCCGCAGGCAAGCGCCTCGTCAGCAAGCGCGCGTGTATCCTCGAGATTGATAGAGCGCACGACTCGTTTAAGCTCCGGAAGATATACTGGAGATGCACTCAGTTCGTCGACGCCCAAGCCAAGCAGCAGCGGCGTGGCCTCCGGTCGAGCGGCAAGCTCGCCGCACAGGCTGACCTTAATGCCCTGCTCGTGGGCGGCGGTAACGGTTTGCTTGATGAGTTGAAGCACGGCTGGATCAAGCTCCTGGTACTTTTCAGCCACTAGATCATTGCCGCGATCTACCGCGAGCGTGTACTGGGTCAGGTCGTTCGTACCGATCGAGAAGAAGTCCACCTCCGATGCGAATCGCGACGCCTTTAGCGCAACGGCCGGGACCTCGACCATAATCCCGACGGGGATGTTCTCATTGAAGGCCTCCCCACGATCGCGCAGATCTTCTACGACTTCCGCCATGACTCGGCGAAACTCGATTACCTCATTCAGTTCCGTGACCATGGGGATGAGGATCCGGAGGGGGCCGTATGCACTGGCTCTGACGATGGCTCTGACCTGCGGAACCATTAGCTCGGGCTTGTCGAGAAGAATTCGGATCCCGCGCCAGCCGAGAAAGGGATTGTGCTCGCGGTGGCCAAGGGGCAGCATCTTATCTCCGCCGAAGTCCAGCACCCGGAAGGTCACGTCGTTCGGACCGACAGCTTCTACAATCCGCTTGTAAGTCGCGAATTGTTCGTCCTCGGAGAGATTGATGCGGCGCTGCATCAGGAAAAGTATCTCGGTACGAAACAGGCCGATTCCGTCCGCGCCGTATTCGTCGAGCAGGCTTAGCTCTTCTTGAAACTCGACATTGGCCAACAGCCGGACAGGATGGCCGTCGACCGTTTCGGCTGGAAGCGGAACGAGCTGCTTCTGCTCGTGCTGAAGCCGCCGATATCGTTCCTGGCGCTCACGATACGTTGCCAGCGTCTCCTCCGTCGGGTCGACGATTACACGGCCCTCGAGACCGTCGATAATCATCAGGTCGCCCGTGTGTACAAGGTTCGTGATGCCGTGCGTACTCACAACGGCGGGCAGGCTGAGGGCTCGCGCCATTATCGAGACATGCGATGTCGAGCCGCCGTAATCCATTACGGTGCCGAGTATGCCGCGTCGACTGAACAGGACGATGTCAGCAGCCGTGAGGTTTTCTGCCACCACGATCGAATTTGCATCGACGACGGAGAGAATCTTCCCGCGTCTCAGGTGTCGAACGATGCGATCTTGAAGGTCGAGCATGTCGTTTGCCCGTTCCCTCAAATATTCGTTGTCGCTCGCCTTCAGAACTTGTCGATGTTTGTTGATGACGGTCTGAATAGCGTAATCCGCGCTCATATGTTCGTCGCGGATCCGCTCCCGCACGGCATCGTACAGCTGTGCGTCGTGCAGCATCAGGGCCTGTGCCTCGAAAATGCTCGCACTATCGTCGCCAAGTTTCTCCTTCGCGACGGAGGCGATCTTATTTAGATCACGCTCCGATTTGCTGACGGCTCGTTCGAACCGCTTCAGTTCCTGCTCGAGTTCTTCGCGGGTTATGTGCCGCTCTTCGACCTCGAATGCGGCGCGAGCATATAGATATGCGGGACCGATGGCGATTCCAGGGGCGACACCTATACCATCGACGACATATTCGCCGGCGAGCTCTTCTGCCCGCTCAGGCGCTACCTGTTCGGTCGAGGTCCCTATGTTCTGGTCGTCGGAAAGCATGAACTGGTCTACTTAACTTCTCCAAAGCCATTCTCAAACAGCTCCGCGATGGCATCGGCTGCCTCTGCTTCATCATCCCCCTCGAACGTGAGGGAAAGCACGGAGCCTTGTTCGGCTGCCAGCGTCATGACACCGATGATGCTCTTGCCGTTGATTTCGTAGCCGTCCTTCTGGATGAAAAAATCTGAATCGAATTTGGAGGCAGTTCGAACAATCATCGAAGCCGGCCGCGTGTGCAGCCCTGCACGGTTGGTGACAGTTACCTCTCGAACCACCATATTTTATGCGACAATCACAGGTGTATCGGGTCGCTTATTCAGTGGAGCCGTTCTCGCATTCGCTTGAGCAGCCACGTCAGCATCTCGACGGACGCCGACTCGCCCAGCTCGGCTGCAGCATCGATTGCCTCTCGGGAATACCGAAGCACTTCGTTTCGTGCATCTTCTAGCACGCCTGACCGCTTCATTCGTTCGCGCGCCTCCTGTACTTTCTCGGCAGCGAGACCGCGCTCACGGACAATTCGCACAAACCATTCACGATCTTGACCTGAGTTGCGCTCGATGGAGCTGAGCAGAAGATACGTCATCTTACCCTCTACCAAGTCACCCCCGATACTCTTCCCCCACCGTGCGTCGTCAGCCGTCAGGTCGAGAAGATCATCCTTAATCTGGAACGCGCGTCCAACATTGCGGCCGATATCTGCCATCAGCGAGATTCCATGCGCATCGGCGCCACCGATCATCGATCCAATTTCGAGCGACGCCTGGACGAGTGCGCCGGTCTTGCAGTCCACCATGTGGAGGTACTCCTCCACCGATACGTCATCTCGGATCTCGAACTCCTTATCCAGCGCTTGTCCCTCGCAAAGACGTGCGACCATCTCCTGGAAACGCCTGATCAGTCGGGAAATAGACACATCACCGCCGGAGCGGGCGAGAAGATCATACGACAGCCCCATGAGGAAATCGCCACAAAGTATCGCCGTGCTCTCGTCCCATTTGACATGAACGGTGGGACGTCCCCTCCGCTCTTCGGCATGATCCATGATATCGTCATGAACCAGGGTGAAGTTGTGGAAGACCTCGACGGCAAGCGCCGCAGGCATCGCATCTTCGTCATTCGCGCCGTATATGCGGCTTGATGCCAGAAGCAATATCGGGCGAAGGCGCTTTCCTCCACTTCGGAGAATGTACTTTACCGGATCGTACAGGCCTTCCGGTTCGCGATTTTGCACGAGGTCCGGAATACGTTGGTCAATTTCGTCGCGCAGCGTCCGGATTGCACTCCGTGCGCGAACGTCACTGGAAGCGACCGTCATATAGTGAAGGGTTTACGAGAACTTCTTCTCGAGCAGCGTAGCAGCGAGAGCGTCCTCAATCCGCGTGTAAACCTCTTCAATCTCTCCAACGCCTTCGACTTCAAGATAGGTGCCCTTTTGACGATAATACTCCTCCACTGGCTTCGTCTCTTCCCGGTAGACGTCGAGGCGCTTTCTAATGTAGTCCGGATGGTCGTCCTTTCGCTGAATGATCAAATCGGGGTCGAGGTCGTCAGGCGGCGGCCTATAGTCCAGATGAAAGTTCTCGCCGGTGATTTTATGAACTCGTCGCTTCGAGAGGCGATCTACAATTACTTCCGTGGGCACATCTAGATTGATGATTGCGTCGAGCGGAGCGTCGTGCTCCGCCAAAAATTCGGTCAGCCATTCGGCCTGAACGATTGTTCGGGGATAACCGTCAAGGACAAACTTATCGTAATTCTGTCGTGCGATCGCCGATTCGGCCATTTCCCGCACGAGCCGATCTGGGACGAGCCGACCTTCGCGAACATACTTTTCGGCCTCCCGCCCGATTTCCGTCTCATCTTTGATCGCGGCTCTAATGATGACACCCGTAGAGGTGTGGGTAAGCCCGCGGCGCCTTGCCAGCAGAGCCGCCTGTGTCCCTTTGCCGATCCCAGGTGGGCCGAGAAATACAAGGCGCATTTTCCTTCGTAACTCCTGAAAGTGAGATGACACTGGGTACGATCCCCGACTGCCGATTTGCGAAAATAGGAATCGGACGTCCGCTACACAAAAAGTTAGAGGTGGAACCTTCAGCAGCGCGTCGGACTTTCGATGAATATTGCCGATTGCGCCGGACGCTATCGGACCTCGTCAGGTGAGGACCATCATTTCGATGTCCTCGTCGCGTCGCAGTACTTTCACGGACGTGCTCCTCATAGCGCTCGAGCACAAGATCGATCGTGCGGTCCTGGATTCTGACGTTTCTGAATTGGACTTTCTAAGGAAGCTGGGCAAGAGGTCCCTCTCGAAAAGTGCGTGCGCCGTCTTCTGTTCGTGCGGCTCCGTCGCGCTGCCGGAGGAGAGAGTGATCAGCGACCGGCTCGCCTCAGACGTAGACTGATTCTCACAGATCGAGCGATTCGTTCTCCATCGTAGACGGCTTTGCGGCTCCGTCACCCTCGTGAGAATGCGCGGACGCCTGTCCGGCAGCGCCATCTCCTCCGCGGCTCACCAGCTTGTCTTGAAGAGCGCTAACATTCACTCTCGAAATGAGGAAGTCTACGGACGTTTTCGCGGCGAGCGCGAGAACCGACTTCAGCGCAATGTCGAATGTTCGACGAGTGACGCCTCTGGCGTCCTCACTTACTGCTGAATGCACCGATGGCGCGTAGAAAATCACCGGTGCGCGACCGCGGAGCGACTTACGGATGGCTTCTTCAGGATCCTTTCCACGCCTCACGTTCTTGCGCACGTCACGAGCGATCGCCTCGATGTACTGTTCCACGAGCTGCTGGTGGGCCGGCGAACTATCGGAGCGGTTACGCTTCCGGCCCCGAACCATCAGGCTGCCGACGAGGCCGACGGCTATCGCGGCGCCTACACCTACTAGCGGGTGATTTGTTATCGCCGATTTCAACGCCGCCGGCATGGACACCAGTTCGCTTTCAAGGTTGTCGATTCGGCGCTTAATCTGCACTTCCTTGGCATTCAGCTCTCGCTGAATGCTCGATCGATTGTCTTCCTGCTCCATGAGCGGATCCGGGAAACTATAGGTTGGATTTAATTTGAGCCAGGCGGTCGGTCAGGACGTGCCGGGCGCGCCATTCGACGACTTTGCCGCATGTTCTCGGGCTGCTTCGATTCTCTTCTCTTTTTCGAACCGCTTTTTCTTCGCCAGCAGAATGCCCGTGATTAGCAACAGTATTGCCGTCACGACCAAAAATCCCCATGCCGGATGACCCAGCCACCACCCGATAAAGAGAGCAATCGTCACGAGCGCGAACATGCCGGCAATTGCACCTGCGGCGAAAGGCGCGACCTTTATAACGGACTCGTTGACTTTCGCCTGAATCTTATCCTGCAGCTCGACCTGAAAGAGCTTGAGTCTCAGTTCAAGCCAAGACGAAAAGTCACTGAAGAGTCCCTTAGTCTGCGAGCTTATGCGCTCGACTTTGTTCTGTCCACTCGGGAGGAGGCGCCTCGAAGGTGGCTCAACCTCCAGGCTCTCGTTTCCGTCCGGACGCTGCGGAAATTGCTCCATTTGCCGTATCCTTAAACTATCGCAAGTGATCTGTGCGAGGTCGTAAAGTACTCCTCTGAGAGTCTATGTTTTGTGGCGAGACTTTTGCGAATACCCTGGTCTCCCGCCAAGGACATCTCGCCCCATAGGATTCTCGTCTCTTACCAAGAGAGGTCGGGACATGTGCGCCCATATGCGTCCTACGTATCGAACGGTACATTAATTTTACATGGCAGTCTACCTGCAGGTGTCGTACTTAACGGAGCAAACCGTGCCGCAGCAGGTCTCACTTTGCCGCGTATGATTTCCTGATGACGTCCCGCCCAACAGATGTTACGTAATGCCGGATATACATATCGCCCCCACACCGAATCCTAATAGCCTCAAATTTACCCTCGGAGAGGGTGTCTTCATTGAGTCAGGGATGGAATCCTTCAGCTCGCCTGTCGAAGCAGAGGACAACATGCTGGGAAGCCGTCTTTTTGCCCTTCCAGGCGTGGTGAACATATTCATTCTGCCGCAATTCCTAACAGTTACAAAACATCCGGCGGAGGATTGGGACGTCCTGATTCCCAAGATTGAATCAGCCATTCGGGCATATGTGAAGGAAGGCGCGTCGGAGTAAGTAGGCATTACGTCAGTTCTGCGAGGAAGGTGATCAGATCTCGATCATCGGGCCGCCAATCGAGCGGCGGCCGCTGTGCATTACCGGGCGTGATAATCGGCAGGTCTGTCTCGAGACGCCCATGCAGCTCCCCACGAGCGACGACGAGCTGGATGGCATTTCGCTGCTGTGACAACCAGCGGCGCACATCGTCAAGATTGTCGTACTCGGCCCATCGTACGTGGCCCGGCGGCTGGATCTCCGGGTCTCCTTTGCTCAACAGAAATTCCAGGTGCTCGCCGTACGCGTGCGGCGCATTTACAGCCTGCAGAAATGCCTGCTGCATCTTGAGTCGCCCCGATGTGCCTGAATGCGGCGGAAAGACCGCTCGAAACCGTGCGAACGAATCGAGCAGATCATCCGGCGGCACGTCGGTAGGCGCCCAAATCAGGGCCACGTTTCGGCAGCCGACGCCCTCATGGAGGAGTGTATCTTCGGCAAGTCCTTCAAGGTCGTCGGCGGATTCACCGCCGTCGATCACTGCAATGGAGAAGCGGTGTCCGCGAATGATGCGCCGATTCGGCGAAATGCCGTGCTTTTCGCAGGTCTCCACGACCCACGCAGCCGTTTCGTCTGAGCCAGTTGCCAGAACGGCCTCGGCGCGCTCGAATAGCCGTTCCGCATCAACGAAATCGACCGCCATTCCCGGCACTCGCTCCGAAACGCTCCCTGCAAACGCCGGCAGAAGTACCGGAGAACGGGACGAAAGGCTGCCCACATAGCGATGACCGGACAAGATGACAGCCAGAAAATCCTGCAATCCGACCAGCGGCACATTACCGGCATTCAGTACACCGATGTCCAAATCAGCTGCGGCTGCTCGCTCGGGTGCCCATTCTTGCAAGGCTCTCTCGTCGACTAGCAGGCTCATCTGCTGATTGACGGCGAACGCTATCGCCTCTTCCGTAAATGTATTCTCGGCCAGAAGCGTCTCTTCGACCGCATGTGCACGAACGAGATACTCCGGATCCCTCCAGTTTCGAGCCGCATCGGCAATGGCGCCAATTATGATTTCCCGCTCAGGCATCCTCTAGCAGAAAGTTGCAGCCGCGGAGTTCGGCTCCAGACAGGCGCCCGAGGATGTCGAATCCTCCATTCCTTTCTACAGCGCGGTCACCTGTGAGCAGAAATGAGCAGGAATACACGTTCGCGAGGTCGATGACAGCGAGCGCACCGCTTTTCCCATAGGAGACTTCCCGGGTAGGAACGAGCGGATTGAGAACGGTGAAATGCATCCAGGGCGGAGGGAAAAACGTCGTTTCCCCGCGTGTGTAGCATTGGCTCATCATCTCGCACATTCCGTATTCACTACGAATCTGTGCCCGGTCGATCCCGAAGCCCTCCGCAAGTCGAGCGTGCAGCACCTCTCGCGACATCGTGCGCCGGTAGGTCTTCATACCGCCGGTTTCCACGACCAACGAGTCGCTGGGAAGCTTTTGGCGCTGTTGATCCAGAAAATCGATCAGACCGAATGCGGCCCCGAAGAGCAAAAGTCTCACGCCGCCATGTTTCGATCTCGCACAGGCGTCCTGGAGCAGCGATGTGTCGTTGAGAAAGAAGCCGCTGCCTTCTGCGCCGAATGTGGTGATCAGGTGATGCAGCATGTAGACAAGAGACGAGCGGTCGGCGTACTCTGGCAGATGTGCGACGATGATGAATGGACCATCTCCGAAGACCTCCCGAAAGTGGGTCCGCACGGCTCGTTCATAGATCGTACGATTGCGGACGAAGTGGCGACTGGGCGTTCCTCGACCCGTCCCACTACTCTCGAACACGATTTCTGCTTCACTGGGCGGAAAAGTCGTAACCGGAGCATGCTTGAATGCCTCAACCGGCAGAAAGGGGGCCAGCGCGGCGGCATCAGTCGCCTGCCGGCGGTCACCTGCTTCCGCACCCGACGACGACCGGGCTGCCTGATGGGTCGCTGCCATTGCTGTTGCGCAATAACGGCTATACACGGCGCATTCGGACCGCTGAAACGCGAAAACCGCACCTACCATCTCGTCGAATCGGTCGGGGCGGTTTTCAGGAATATCGGCAAACTGCCGTGCTACATCGTCTACCGTCACGCCGCCCGATTAGTTCGTGTACTTGATCGTGCACCCGAAAGCTTTTGTCTGTGGCACGGGGACGTTCGAGCCGGCAACGACTGCATCGAGTGCCTGTCTTAGATATTGATCGGTCACGTTGCCGGCATCGCCGGGGCTGTCGTCCACCGTTCCCACATAGACGAGCGAACCATTTCCGTCGAAAACGAAGACGTGGGGTGTCCGCTCGGCGCCGAAGGCCCGCGCAATATCCGATGACGGATCAGCGAGATAGGCGAGTGCGGAAGGATAGTTCGCACTGCTTGCGCGCTCCGCACTCGCGTCGGCCGACTCCTGCGGATATGCCGACGGATCATTAGAATTGATCAACACAAAACCGATGCCCTGTCCGGAAAAAGCGTTCACGAGATCGAGCAGGCGGTCCTCGTACTTCTCCACCCACGGACACTGATTGCTCCAGAACACGACTACGGTGCCGGCAGACCCCTGCAGACTGCCCAGAGAAGCCTGACCCCCATCCACCCGATCCAGTTGGGTAGAGGCGGACGGAATCTCCGATCCGAGCGGGATCTCTTCCGTTGACTGAGCCGATGCGGGCAGTGTGATTACTGCTAGCAGAGCAACCGCCCCGATTAGCACGTGTGCTAATGTCGGTCGTGTCTTCATAGTATTAACCTCAAAAAATTTGGCGATAATCGAGGCTGCGGGTCCCCGACTCCGGACGATGTCCAGGGGTGATCCGTGCCTATTCCCGGTGTGCCATCCGGTGGTGAGGCGTACTTCCGTCCTCGCGCACTGTTTCCGCCGCGGCCTGCCGATAGTGGAGGCGTCCGTTTAGACGACGGCCGTGTGCGCTGCGTCTCCGGAGTGCGTGCAAAGGACGTTAAGGAGCTCCAATTTTTGAAGTGGCTTCGCAACGCATCCGTCCCAACCCTGCCTGGTGAAATAGGCATTTCGGCCCGGAATTCGCTCATGGTCGATTACGATACATGGGACGGATTGGAAGGCAGGCATTTCACGAACGGCAGTTAGTAGCTGCTCTGACTCCATATCCGGCTGAAATCGCCCGTCCAACAGAACGACATCAAACTCCGACGATGACAGCTCGGCGAGTTCTTCTAGAGAATGGACGGATTCAAACTCGAAATAGTCATCCAGCATGTGCCCGATCATTCTGTGTGTTTCCCTCATCGAGTCGGCAACCAGGACGCGCGACTTCCATTCGCCGCGCCGCCGCAACTCGGGTTCTACGAGAGGCAGGCGGACGACGAAGGAGCTGCCGGACCCTTTCCGGGAGTGTACCCGAATTTCGCCATCCATCGTTTCGAGGATCTGTTTCGTGACGGCCAGCCCGAGTCCCACTCCCTCAAATGATCGCTCGAGGCCTGCCTCCTCCTGATTGAACGCCTCGAAGACGTCGTCCTTGGCATCCTCCTCGATGCCGACACCGCTGTCCATAACGCGGAGGTACGCATATTCATAGCCCGCCGATACGTCGAGCAGAATTCCTCCTTCCGTCGTGAATTTGACGGAGTTATCTACAAGATTTCGCACGCATCGAAAAATGGCGCTTCGATCGCAGCGGACGAGTATTTCAGGCTGTGCTACATTTACACGTAGGAAGAGTCCCCTCCGCTCGACTACGGACTGCATCGAGCGCATCACTTCCTGTACTTCGTCCGATAGGTTGACAATTTCGGATCGCATTTCGAAGCTCTCCGATTGGAGCCCGGCGAGGTCCAGCATTTCATTGAGCGTTTCAGCAAGCCGCCGGCCGTTGTCCTCGATGTTCACGAGGAAATCTCGAACTTCGCTGGAAACGTCAGCTTGCAGCATCTGTGCGGTCCCAATTATACCTGCGAGGGGCGTGCGGATTTCATGGCTGACATTCTGAAGGAGAGAGTCCTTCAGTCGTGTCGATTTACTCACTTCCTCCCTCGCAACGGCGAGTTCTGTTCGACAGCTTACGAGATCGGTTACGTCGACTCCGAAGCCGACCACCATCGACACTTCGCCGTCAGTATCCATGAACGGGCAGTATCGCCAGGCGAGCCGACGCTCTTCGCCGTCCACGACCAGATTCTCCTCGAAAAAGACCGTCTCTCTTCGGTCAATAGCCTCTACCCTGTGAGCGCGTCGTCGCAGCGCGAGCTCCAGGTGGAGGCCGGACTCATTACAGTAATCGAAATCCGTCCGGCCGAGCAGCCATTGTCGTCTTCGCTCGTCCGCGATGAACGATGAGCTCAGATAATGATACCGACCGTCCGGCGAGAGAATTGCTACCTCCAGAGGGGTATTCTTTATCAGGTAATCTAAAAATGACTCATACTGGTCGATCTGTCGGCGAACATCCGTAACGTCGTCGAACGTCCACATCAAGCGGTCGCCTGCTGAATCCTCCAGCATAGAGACGCGCCCGCGCAGGAGGATGTCTTCGTCTGATGCAGTCGGATGCACTTCCAGATCGGCCTCTCCCTCACTGTCGAGTTTCGCGAGCAGGGCATCCAAAGAAATCTTGTCGCTTGAATCGATCAGAGAGAGCAGGTGTTTGCTTCGCCGGATACGATGGGGGACACCGAAAGCGGATCTAGCCGACGCCGTGCACTCTAGAATGCGTCCTTCCATGTCGGTGACCACGGCAGAATTCCCCACCGCATCGAAGAGCGTCCGCCACCGCTTTTCATTTCGTTTCCATCGAGCCGACTTTCGCCAGACGACCAGGAAAAGCATTGCAAAGAATGAGGCGGCGGCCGCCAGAGCCAGAGAAAGAGGGGGGAGATCTGGCAAAACCGCCGCAAAGAGGGCGTAGACGTCGTCCACTTCGATCATTGCGGTACCACGTTATAACGAGCCGACAAAGGACACCTGGAATCGTACGTGGTATCGGCCGCATTTCGAACGGCTTAAATTAACCAGTGATCGTAGGAAGTGCCTCGGTTCGCTGCACGATCCGCCTATTGAGTGCCACGAACAGGGTCAGCGCCAATCCCCACTGCACGAGACAGGTCATCACGCTGTAGGGTTCGACAGGATTGTACCACGTGTCGGGAGCATACACGGATGCAGACTGATACAGCCACCACACGAGCAGGATAATAGCCTGGAGCGGTACGGCATATTTGATGAGTCGCGTCCAGATCGCGCCGACATTCCAATCATGCTCTTCGGCGGCAATGGCTTCGCGGACAAACCTGTCTGGACCGTAACGGATTACGGCGGCCGCCACGAACGCACCGGAGATCATCAACGCGATGCCCCAGACGAAATCCTGATTGCCTAGAAATCCAAGATGCACGGCCGAGGGGATGCCGAGGATGAATCCGATCGTACCGACTGCAGCGATGGCGCGGGTGCGTCGAATGCCTGCGTCGATCAGTACGCGTGTAGCCAGCTCGATCATCGAAATCAGCGAGCTGAATGCTGCGAACGCCAGGCCGAGGAAGAACAGGACCGCCAGTGGCCGGCCGAACTCCATCTTCGCGAAGAGCTGCGGCATCCAGATGAATGTCAGGCCGGTTGCTGCCGGGCCGCTTGACTGCATCACACCCAGTACGTCACCCCGCGACATCTCGGCACCGAGTACCGCAAAAACGGTCCCGAAGATCATGATTGCCGCGAGCAGTGAAACAATATTATTTCCAATGCCCGTTATGAAGGCGTTCTTGACAATCCCATGGCGTCGCTGCATGTAGGCGCCGTAGGTGAGGATCAGCCCCCACCCTGCTCCCGTGTCCCATGCGTTCTGTGTCAGGGCTTCCAGCCAGATGGACGGACGGGCGAGTAGATCGAGCTGCGGCGTAAATAAAAACGCCAGGCCCTCTCCAGCTCCCGGCAGTGTGACGGCGCGCACTACGGAGATCAGGACAATTGTGAACAGCGCCGGAATGAGGATTCTATTGACGCGCTCGATGGAGGACACGCCTTTCCAGACGGCCATAGCGCCGAACCCCATTGCAGCCGCATGAAAGACGATTGGGAGGCGGCCAACCTGAAAGCCGTCCCAGATCAGCGTCGCCGATTCGACCGTCGTGGGCAGCTCTTGCGTCACGGTGG
>CAZKNF010000055.1:0-11036 GCA_964554105.1 uncultured Rhodothermales bacterium
AAGAGATTTCTTCGAGTCCGCTCGATCCAATCCGCACGTAGGCTGTGCCCAGCCGGAATGTCACATCGCTGCCGAGCGTGGCGAAGTCCATCGCTTCCGGATAGGCGTTCAGCAGCGCGAAGTAGGCGTCGGATCCCATTTTGATCTCGATGACGTCATCCGCATCCTCGAAATCCGCGTCGATCCACTCGCCGTCGGCGCCGCGCTGCATGATGCGTCCAGATACGGAACGGACTCCCCGCGCACCGGCAGTCGGTACGGTGACGGCTTCTTCCATGTCATTGATCGCTTTGCTGGCTGCGACGGCCGATGCACCCGAGGACGCTTGCGTCTGAAAGGCCTGTACGCCCGCCGCCATCGTCACATCGAGCTGCGGACGCAGGCCGGCGTCGTGCGCCATCGATTCGTCTTCCTGCACGAGATAGGACGTGTAGGGCGTAACCAGCCCGAATTCCGTGGCGAGCGCGATGATTTCATCCTTCAGTGCGTCCGTCTCGCCGTTCATCCGCACGTCGTCGAGAAGGAAGCCGACGCGCCGAGTGGCCCAGAGGCGCGCCACGAACTCGCGCTCGCCGGTCTGATCGGCAAATTCCAGGTCGTATTCGAACGACGCACGGCGCCCGTCGCCGTTGGCGGCATCACCACCGTCACCGGTCAGGATCAATCGGGCGTCTCCTGGCTGACGATACCGTCCGGAAATGATGAGCTGTGATCCTTTGTACAGGTCGGTCAGCGCGTTCGGCGCAAACGCGTAGGTGTCGGCGCCTTCGATTTCGAAATCGAGATTCGTCAGCAGGGGATGTCGAACTTTCTCGTAGAACGTGGATACGCGTTCCTCGATGTTCTCGTCGGGTGAGATGTAATCCGCGGGGGCGCCCGTTTCGCGCGAGAGCCCGTCGAGCAGCCGCGTGTTCACGTCATAGCCTACGCCGAATGAGAACATGCGTGCGCGGCCGTCCAGCGCACGGGCCGCAGCTCGCCGGATCTCCTCCTCGTCCACGACGCCGGTCGAGGGAAGCCCGTCCGTCAAGAAGATGACCACGCCGCGTTCGCTATCCTCGATCATCTCGGCGGCGGACAGCAGCGCATCATGGATGTTCGTTCCACCGCCGGCCTCCAGCTGATCCACGAAGAACAGAGCATCCTTACGTGAGGTGGATGGGAGCAATTCGTCGCGGAAGCGGTCGACGTCGGAGCTGAAGGCGACGAGTCCGAATCGGTCCTGATCGCCCAGCCGGTTGAGGCAATACTTCACTGCTTCACGCGCCTGATCGATTTTTTCGCCGGCCATGCTCCCTGAGGTATCGAGCACGAGGACGACGTCTTTTGGCTGCACACGATCCTGTGCGATCTCGACGCGCGGCGAAAGCAGCAGCATAAAATAGCCTGGTCGATCGCTGTACGGACGATGTGTCAGGAGCGTTGCACCGAGGTCACGTTCGTCGACGCCAAAATAGGCGACGAAATCGTGGTCGTGTCGGCGCAGTTCGCCGTCATAGGTCATGACAGCAGCATGATCTCCGTCGCGATCGACCGTCACATCGTGAGACGGCGAGTAGACGTTCAGGATTGGTGCCGTCGAGTGCAGGGCGAGCCGAATGCGGGTTCGCGCCGCGTCGTTCGTATCGTCCGCATTAGCGGTGTCGGATGTGTTCTCGCTCCCGGGAATCGGTGTGAGCCGCGGCTCGGGAAGAGGACGCGCGTTGCCGGCGGAGCGCGTGTGGATGGAGCCCTTCATCGGATAGAGGAAGCTGATGGTGTTGCCCTCTCTCGGCAGCTCGGCATCATAGCGGAGGCGGATCGTCCGCTCTTCGCCCGGCGGAATGGGGAAGATGCCCGCTCGGAAGGAGCGGTGTCCGACCATTTCCAGGAGCGCGGGATCGAGGCTTTGCCGCACGATATCCTCATAGATTTTCCGTGCCTCCTCGGCGGTGAGGAGCTCCCCGGCCATCTCCTTGCCGTCGACGTCCATCGCGAATCTGGTCACGTGCGCGCCCGGCGGCAGTGGAAAGAGAAAGGTCCCTTCGGCCGTGGCGCTGCCGTGATTCTTGAAGACGTGCTCGACCGTGACGGTAGCCAGGTTTTCCTCGAGTGCCGCATCTACGACGTGGTCCTCGAGAACGACGTGCGCCGGCTGCCAGTCGGGCCGGACGATGACGCCCTGCGCCTGTGCACAAACGGTGACGGTGATTAAATACAGAAAGGCGAGCGCAGTCCTCATTTCAGGCACCTGTTCGGTTGAGAGGTTCGCCTGATAGAACGGATCCTGAATCCGAATTATTGCCCGCGTGCCGTATGGGAGGCGGCTGCTATCGGCACGGCCCTGGCATGGAGGGCATCCTGAAGACGTGCCGATCCGGTGCTACCTTCCGGTCGAAATCGTCTGGGGCTTACGGAGAAGTTCGTTGGATTTCGCTGCCGACGCACGCAGCGCTTCGCCCGGTTCGACGCCGCCGATCAACGCTCTTTCGATCGCTTCGGCAATGTGACGGTTGATGTCGACCTGGTGGAGATCGATGGCACGGCGCGCCTGACCGAGCGACATCTGCTCGACGAACCCGCGCAGCGCCCAGTCGTCCTCCAGATGCGCGCGATACGTCGGCAGCTCCAGCGTCGACTGCCGCACGGGAAGGTACCCCGATTCGATCGAGAAGAACGCCTGAATCTCAGGCTGCGTCACCCATTTCACGAACGTCCACGCTTCATCGGCGTGCTCCGAATCCTTGAAAACAGCGAGGTGCTCGCCGGCGAGATACGTCGTCTGGCCGGTCGGACCGGCCGGAAGCGGCGCGATGCCCCAGTCGATATCTTCGAGGGCGCGGAAGCGGGGCAGGTCCCACGGACCGTCCATTATCATCGAAACGTGTCCGGCCGTGAAGTGAGCATCGTGCGTCATCGACAGCGCGGGCGAATCCATATCCACAAACAGGTCCTTCCAAAACGTAAGCGCCTGCACGCCCGCCTCGGAGTCGTAGAGGACGCGCGTCTGGTCCCTATCGATGATGTGCCCGCCGGCGCTCCAGATGTACGGAGACCACTGCAGCACCATCCAGACGCTCAGCGAGCCGGACGCCGGAAAGACCGGGACGTAGAATCCGAACCGATCCATCCGCCCGTTCCCGTTCGTGTCTTTCGTAAGCCGTCGCGTGTATTCCCGCAGCTCGTCCCACGTTTCCGGCGGGCGTTCCGGATCGAGACCAGCCTCGCGGAAGTGATCTTTGTTGTAGACGAGCGCGAGCAGCGTGGCCTCCATCGGCAGCGCGTAGAGCGTATCGCGCCAGCGGGCGGCCTGCAGCGTCGCAGGGAAAAAGTCGGCGAGCTCTTCCGACGTCAGGCCGTTCTCAGCGTCGAGAAAGATGGACATCGGATAGATCGCATCCGCCTGCACGAGGTCGCCGAGAAAATCTGCGTGAACCCAGGACAGATCCGGGGCCGTTCCGCTCTGAATGCTCGCCATCAGTTTCCGCACGAGACCGTCTCCTGTTGGGACGTACTGCGCATCGATCCGGATG
Source organism: uncultured Rhodothermales bacterium (assembly GCA_964554105.1). Lineage (GTDB taxonomy): Bacteria > Bacteroidota > Rhodothermia > Rhodothermales > VXPQ01 > CAZKNF01. The sequence continues at coordinate 3,513 of CAZKNF010000055.1, forward strand.
CCCGGGTGCTCCTGCTCGAAGCGGTCGATCAACGCGTCTAGAGCGGGCCGCGTAGATGAGACGAAGCTATGCCAGAAACGCAGCCGGACGATGTCTTCGCGGCCGTCGCGGGCGTCACCGCCGCATCCAACCAACAGAATCGACATCAAGAACAAACAGAACCATTTACTCATCACAACCGGAGTGAAGTGGAAGGCCGTAGCAGCGATACGATATCCTCAGGGGCCGTCGTTTGCAACTTTCTTGACGATAACGAGCGCGTCGGGTGATGTCGGGCGGCGCCGTGTTTATATCCGGCAGCGGTGCATGTATACTGTTTGCGCGCGTTGCCGCGAATGTGCGTAGCAGTGTTCTCAGGGCCTTCGTAGGAAGTCCGGCGGCGCGGAGACGGTTCACGAAGGGCAATCTCAAAACTCGATGATTCATCCCGGCACGACGCTCAAGGAAGTCAGCGACTCGATCGGAGTCGGCGTGTTCGCCGAAATGCACATCCCGAAAGGTACGCTGGTCTACGTTCACGATGCGCTCGAAATCGAGCTTCCGCCGGCTCGGTTTGCCGGACTTCGCGAGCCGCTGCGATCGATGGCAGATAAGTACTCGTTCATCGATGCGCGTGGATACCGCATCTTGAGCTGGGATACGGCCAAATATGTCAATCATTCGTGCGATCCAAACACGATCAGCGCGGGGTATGGATTCGAGATCGCGATTCGCGATATTCAGGCGGGGGAGGAGGTCACGGATGAATACGGGTTATTCAACTTGCAGGACGATTTCGAATGCCTGTGCGGAAGCGGCAATTGCCGGCACGTCGTCCGGGCGTCGGATATTGAGACGTATCACAGGGAATGGGATACGCAGGTGCAGGAAGCGCTCGGCCGTTTTCGCCATGTGGAGCAGCCCTTGATCGGATTGCTCGACGCCGAATCGCGGCGAAAGCTCGATATCTATCTCGACACGGGCCGGGGATATCGGTCCGTGCGGACACTCAAGTTTAATCAAAGCAAAAAATCGAAGCCGGTCGTGGATGTAGACTCAGAGCGAGTGGCGTGAGCTCTATCAAAAAGCCCGCACAGGTCGGTCGGGATTTTCTGGGGGACGTCGAACGGGCCCCCGACCGCCCCGAGCCGTTTCATCTCTGGTGGATGGGGCAGAGCGGGTTTCTGCTCCAGTGGAAAGGCCGGCATCTCCTGTTCGATCCGTACCTGTCGGATTCGCTCACGGCGAAGTACGCCGATACGGATAAGCCGCACGTGCGGATGACCGAGCGAGTGATCGAGCCGGAGCGGCTCGACTTCATCGACGTGGCCACATCCACACACAATCATACCGATCATCTGGATGCCGAAACGCTGGGTCCCTTGATGCGGGTGAATCGCGATTTGAAGCTCGTCATCCCCGAGGCAAATCGCGAATTTGTGGCCGGCCGCCTGGGAACGGATGCATCCGCGCCGATCGGACTCGACGACGGCGAATCCGTCGAGGTGAGCAATTTTGTGGTGCACGGCGTGCCGGCGGCACACGAGGACCTCGAGCGCGACGACCAGGGCCGGTACACGCATCTCGGCTACGTCGTCGAGTTCGGCCCATGGACGGTCTATCACAGCGGGGACACGATCCGGTATGATGGGATGGCGGAGCGGCTGCGGATGTGGGACATCGACGTTGCCATCCTGCCCATCAATGGCAGCGCGCCGGAGAGGCGTGTCGCCGGAAATCTATCCGGAGAGGAAGCCGCCCAGCTTGCGCACGATATCGATGCGCGCGTGACGATTCCGTGTCACTTCGACATGTTCGAGTTCAATACGGCTTCGCCGGCTCCGTTTCGTGAGGCGGCGCAGCGGCTCGGGCAGCGGGCGGTCGTGCTCGAAAACGGCGAGCGATGGAGCTGCGATCTGACTCCGAGCAGCCGGGCCGGTTAGGCGGTGTCAGCTTCGGCAGCAGCAGTGGCGCCGGCGGCTTCGATACCGAGCTCTTTTCGAACGATTTCGGTTCCGCGAACCAGGTTGCGGAGCTTGGCGCGGGAGGCCCATCGGGCGGTCTGGCTCAGCCCGCAGTCCGGCGTGACGACCAGATCCTCCGGCCCCACATGCTCCAGGACGGCGCGAATGCGCTCAGCGACCAGTTCGGGCGGTTCGATGAAGTAATTTTTGACGTCGACGAGTCCCGCCGCCACCGTTTTCCCGGATTCGGCGATGCGGGCGGCCAGGTCGATCTCGGAAAGCTCGCGATTCGCGAATTCCATCGCCAGCTCGTCTGTATGTGCGTCGAGGATATGCGGAAAGAGCGGCGCATACGTGCGGTGCGCCACGGGACGGCCGACGAAATTGCCGAAGCAGAGGTGGAGGCTGATCCGCGCATCGACGCCGTCGACGGTCCGATTGAACAACTCGACGAATTCCGCCGGCGAATCGGGGTGGACGGCATAGGAGGGCTCGTCGAGCTGGATGAAGTCGGCGCCGGTCTTCACCAGATCTTTGAGTTCTGTGTTGATGATGTCGGAAAACGCGTGAGCGACCTCCATCCGGTCGGCGTAGTGCTCACCCGGCACGACGATGCGTCCGGCCAGCGTAAACGGCCCGGGGCACGGTACCTTAACGCGCCGCTCTGTGCGGGTCCGAACGTACTGAAACTCGTGGACGAGGCCGAGTCCGTTCGGCGCCTTCAGCGGTTCGAGGGCTTCGAGGCGTTCGCGCTGATCGTGTCCGGCGGGGCCGATCTTTCGGACAGCTTCCTGCCTGCGGAGCCCGGCCAGCTTACCGTAGAAATCAGCCGTGAAGAATCCGAACCGCCGCATTTCGCCGTCAGTTACGATGTCGATTCCGGCATCTTCCTGATCGCGAAGGGCCACGTCTACCGCGTCATTCAGCGTCTCCTCGACGTCATTGACTCCGTATGCGCCCTCATTGATCGCATCCACCGCCGTGATGAACCACGACGGCCAGGCGTAGCTTCCGATGACACTCGTCTCCAGCATATCCCTAATTCCGTTATTGCATGATAAGATGTTGATTTGCAGCCGGATTCGCCGCTAGCGCACCGTCCATCCGCCGTCGACCGGTATGACGGCCCCGGTGACGAAGGCGGAGTCGTCGGAGGCAAGCCACAGCGCCGCATTGGCCACGTCTTCGGCTGAGCCGAAATCGCCGGTCAGCGGCTGGAGCTCGGGAAGGCGTGCGCGAATCCGCTCGTTGGACTGCGCCCGCGCGCTCATCTCTGTCGCGATGAGGCCGGGGCAGAGGACGTTGGCGCGGATGCCCTGCTTCGAGTAATAACTCGCGATGCCTTTTGTGAGGCTGATAATTCCGCCCTTGCTCGCTGCATAAGCGTGTGTGGCAAAATCCTCGTCACCTCCGACGAGTCCGAGCACGGAGGACAAATTCACGACCGCCCCTCCGCCGGATGCGAGCATCTCGGGGATTACAAACTTACAGCACAGGAAGACACTCTTCAGATTTACGTTCATCACGCGATCCCAAGCCTCCTCCGTGCACTCGGTCACCGGGCCGTCGCCCCATCTGCGCCCGCTCACGCCCACGACATTGAACAGTATGTCGATTCGGCCGAACGCCTCGACGATCTTTCCTACCGCCTCTTGGACATCGGATGCCCGGCTGACGTCGGTATGAATGAAGAGCGCGTCTTCCAGGTTGATGTCGTCCAGACCGCCGAACGTGCGCTCGCCACTCTCGACATCGACGTCGAGCCCGGCGACGCGTGCGCCCCGGGACGCGAAGAGGCGTGCCGCAGCCTGTCCGATGCCGCTCCCGACACCCGTGACCACGGCCGTTTTTCCGGTGAGCTCACTCATCGTGAACTCCGTCGGGCGATCCCCAGACGCGCGCGGCGCGATCGCGGTAGTCGTCGTAGCACTCCTCGAATCGATTGCGCGAAGCCTCCCGTCCCAGAAAATAGCTGCTTGTCAGCACGAGCGGCGGCTTTCCGCGTTCGGTAAGCTTCTCCGCGACGCGGGATTTCAGCGCGTTCACGACCGCAGCGCCGCCGACGGTCGAGCCCGGCCCGACTGGATCCTCCAGGTTATCGACGCGCACCATCGCGTCTCCGCCCGGACTCCCGTTGTCGATGACGACGTCGGCCACGTCCACCAGCTTCTTGCCGGACGAGTGCAAAGCGTCCGATGCGGCGCAGTGGGCCGCCGAAACGACGCACACGACCGGCAGCCCGATCGCCTTCGCTTCGAGCGCGACGTCGACGACCACCTCGTTCACTCCGCTGTTCGAGAAAACGATGAAACTGTCCGGCGGGCGCAGCACAAAATTCCGCAGAATGACACCGCCAAGCCCCTCGACGTGCTCGAGGTACATCGCCTGCCGCTGCCCATTCGATCCAACGACCTGATTGTGGTAGGTAAGCGATAGCTCGACGATCGGATGAAATCCCGGAAAACTGCCGTGGCGGGGGAAGATTTCCTCCACCAGAATCCGCGAATGGCCCGTCCCGAACAGATGGACGAGGCCGCGCTGTGCGATGGTGTCCGCACAGATCTCCGCCGCTTCTTCTATGGCCTCTCGTTGGGACTGTCGAATTCGCTCGAGCATCTCGATCGCGGCGTCGAAGTACGCGGTCGCGGCGGTCGTGCTGTCGTGCGAATCCGAAGATGACAGGCGGCCGGCGGCTTCGGCACCCCGTCGCCGGGAATCTAGTTGCGACATATTCAGGAAATTTAATTGGCTCTGATGCTCGGATTTTCGATCATACTTACTCGATCATGCCGAACTGCGTGCCTTCATTCTAGGAATCCATAGAAACCAAATTGACGTCCTCATGCATTCTTCGCACCAAATTTCTCTGCTGGGCACCGGTCTCATCGGCATGTTTTACACGATGTCGATCCATGGTAAGCGCTCTCGCGACCAGGTGCACACCGTGTATTCACGGACGGAGGAGCGAGTAGATGCGTTTGCCGCAGAGTGGGATATACCGCGTGTGACGACCGACCTCGGTGATGCTATCGAAGATCCGGACACAGACACCGTCGTCATCGGACTTCCGAATTACCTGCACGAGGAAGCCGTCGTTCGCGCGGCGGAAGCCGGGAAGTCCATTCTGTGTACGAAGCCGCTCGGCCGGACCGCCGAAGAGGCGAAGCGGATGCTCGACGTGGTCGAAAAAGCGGGGGTATTCGCCGGCTATCTGGAGGATCTCGTCTACACGCCCAAGACCCTGAAGGCGGTTCAGTCGGTTCGAAACGGTGCGATCGGCGACGTGCTCTGGGTGCGGTCGCGCGAGACGCATCCCGGACCGCACAGCGCCTGGTTCTGGGATCGTGAGAAGGCGGGCGGGGGCGCGCTGATCGACATGGGCTGTCACTGCATCGAGATCGTCCGGAATTTTGCCGGGAAATCGAACCGGCCCGTCGAGGTGATGTGCTGGGCAGACACGCTCGTGCATCCGGTCGAAGCCGAGGATCACGGCATCGTGTTGATCCGCTTTGAGAATGGCACGATGGGGCAGGTGGAGGTCAGCTGGGCATTTCACGGCGGCATGGATCTCCGCGACGAAGTCTCGGGCACGGCGGGAACGATCTGGCTGAATCACTGGATGCGCACGGGCTTTGAGATGTTCGTCGGCGGCGGGGACAGCGGCTACGTGGCCGAGAAATCCGAAACGGAATCCGGCTGGGTCTTTCCGGTCGGCGACGAAGCGGCGGCGCTGGGCTACGTCGAGATGTTCACCGACATGTTCGACGCGATGGATGCGGGCACGGAGCCGATGGAGACCTTCTACGACGGCTACATCGTAAACGCCATTCTCGATGCCTGCTATGAATCGAGCCGCACGAAGTCGTGGACTCCGGTCGAGATCGACGACTGGCGTGCCGCCGCGCCGGCGCCTTCCATTCGGGTGGATGCAGCCGAGATCGACGGCCGCGTGGTCATCAAGGAAGAGCGGCTGCCCGACGGTCAGGTGCGCCGCATTTATAAAGACAAGAAAAGCGGCGAGCTCGGGCAGGAGATCGTGGCCTGAGCGATTCTGGATATCCGTACAATCATTCGCATTTTCCGCAGCTGCATTCGAACACACATGCTTTCAGAAACGATCAGATCCGCATTTCGCCGTAATCGCCGTGCGCTCGAGCTCCGGCCGTCGGTCGGACAGGGCACGGCGCGCACACGCGTGACGCTCCGCGAAGGCCTTACCTGCGACATCGAGGACGGCAAATGGAAGCTCGTCGCCGATATGTCGGAGAAGCACGGCGGCGGAGGTGCGGGACCAGATCCCGGTGTACTGGGACGTGCGGCCCTTGGAAGCTGCCTCGTGATCGGATATCGGCAGTGGGCCGAGCATCTCGAGATCCCCGTGAGCGGAATCGAGGTCGAGGTGCAGGGTGATTACGACTCGCGCGGGAGTCACGGCGTCGGTGACGTGTCGCCTGGATACGGCGAGGTACGGTACATCGTGACGATCGAGAGCGATGCGCCCGAAGACGACGTCATCCGCCTGATCGACACCGCGGATCGCCACAGTCCGTGGCTCGACGATTTTGCTCGTCCGCTCAATGTTCGCCGCGAAGTACGAATAAGCACGACTGCGAGGTAAGGAGATGGATGCACGATTGCAGCGGCGCGTACAGCGGTATGGATGGGACAGGGCATACCCCTATTACGAAGAGTCCTGGAAGCGACAGCTCGCGCCGGCACAGGAGCTGTTGCTCGAAAAGGCGAATCTTCAGGAGGGTGAAGACGTCCTCGACATCGCGTGCGGCACCGGCCTGGTCACGATACCCGCGGCGCGGTCCGTCGGCGCGAGCGGTCACGTGGTCGCGACCGACCTCTCCGACCGCATGGTCGAGTCGTGCCGCGATCGAGCCGATCGTCTTGGCCTCGACCATGTGGAGGTCCGGCAGATGGATGCCGAGGATCTCGGTTTCGATGATGCCTCGTTCGACTGCGTGCTCTGCTCGCTCGGGCTGATGTACGTTCCGGATCCGCTCGCAGCGATGCGGGAAATGATGCGCGTTCTGCGACCCGGCGGACGAGCGGTCGTTTCGGTATGGGGCGAGCGATCGGCGTGCGGATGGGCGGAGGTGTTCCCGATCGTCGACGCGCGCGTGGCGTCAGACGTATGCCCGCTCTTTTTTCAGCTCGGAACCGGATCCACACTCGAGGCGACGTATCAGGCGGCCGGCTTCGTCGACGCTGCGACCGAGCGCATCGACGTTACGCTGCCGTATGAATCGGCGGATGATGCCCTAGGAGCCATCTTCGCCGGCGGCCCCGTGGCACTGGCATACTTCAAATTCGACGAAGAGACCCGCGAGGCCGTCCATTCAGAGTACCTCGCCTCGATCGACGCGTATCGGCAGTCGGATGCATATTCCGTCCCAGGACAATTCGTCGTCGGCCGCGGCGTAAAGCCGAGCGGGTAGAATGAACGTTCCGCCCGCCGCGACGGGCGAGGCATGTACCAAAGGCGCGCCATTATCAAGTAGGTGCGCCGGGATCACGCCGGTGCGCCCGCTCTGGAACCGCGCCGCTGCCTTTGCTGCTGCCGCGTCTTCTC
>CAZKNF010000055.1:11136-17027 GCA_964554105.1 uncultured Rhodothermales bacterium
CGCTCCTGCCGCTCCACGCGCTCCTGCCGCTCCTGCTGTTCCTTTTGTTCTACGTGCGCGTGCTCCGGCGACTGGTCGTTGTCCTGCGGCTGCGTGTGCTCCTGCTGCTCCTCCTGGTCCTGCTGCTGCGCATGCTCCTTCTCTTGCGCCTGCTCCGGCGAGAGCCGTCGGCCCAGATTTGATTTCGGACGCTCTCGCTCGACGACGACGCGCCGATATTCGGAGCCGCCGAATACTTTCTCGATCAACCCGGATACGCCGCGCCGGCGCACGCGCTCATAGCGCACCTCCGGAGGCGGAGGAGGGCGCTGCTCGAGGTCGAGCGATTCGTCGTGCAGGGCCTGCCGGAAGAACTGCCCCACGATCGGCAGCGCCGTATGTGAGCCCTGGCCCCAGTAGTCCGAACGAAACGCGATACGCTGGTCGTTGAATCCGACCCAGGCGCCTGCGACCAGATCCGGGTGCATCAACAGGAACCATCCGTCGGCCCCATCCTGCGTCGTACCTGTCTTGCCGGCCACGTCCGTCTCGATGCCGAATGCGCTGCGGATGCGTCGTCCGGTGCCCTGATCGATGACGCCGCGCATCATGTCGACGAGATCCGCCGTCACGTGCTCCGGAATGGCGTCTTCCGGCTCTACATCGGGCGCCTCGAACAGCACATTTCCAGATCGATCTTCGATGCGGAGCACCATCACGGGATCACGGTAGATGCCGCCGGCCGCGAGCGTCGAGTAGGCGTTCACCATCTCGTGCAGCGTGACCGAGCTGGTACCCAGGGCGATCGAGGGAACGGCGGCAAGCTCGCTGCGAATGCCTGCCCGTCGTGCCAGGTCCGCGACTCGGTCCGCCCCGACGCGATCGACGAGCTGTGCGGATATCGTATTTACCGAGTGCGCGAGGCCGTCGCGAAGGGTCATCCGCCTGTACGTGAATTCGCCGGCGTTCGTCGGCCGCCAGACGTCGCCCCCCGTGCGGATGGCCACAGGCTCATCGACGAACCGGTCGCGGCGATCGAATCCGCTCTCGAGCGCAGCTGCATAGAGAAACGGCTTGAACGTCGATCCTGCCTGCCGTCTGGCCTGAACGACATGGTCGTATTGCTCTTCCTCGAAATTCCGGCTGCCCACCCACGCTTTGACGTGGCCGCTGCGCGGCTCCATGGCGACAAACGAAGCTTGCAGACGCGTATGGACGCTGCGGAGTGAGTCGGTGAAGGTCGTATCGGCACGTAATGAGTCCAGCGCCGTGCTGCCTTCGACCCCCGTTTCGACCAGCCGGCGATACCGATCGGTGGATCGCATATAGCCGGTTACCAGCGAATCCTGGCTCGACCAGAAGTAGCCGAACGGTTCCACCGTGCTGCGCTCGTCGAGGTACGCACCGGAATACCACGAATTAACTCGATAGGTGGGCGCCGACCATTCGACGTCCGCCACCGCCTGCAGCGCCTCGGCTTCCTGCTCGAGCGCGGTCCGCGCCATTCTCTGCATACGAAGGTCGAGGGTGGTGTGGATGACGAGGCTGTCCGTATAGATGTTATAGTCATTATCATCCGCCCAACGGATCAGCCGCTGCCGGACCTGCTCCGTAAAGTGAGGCGCCGCGCTGTCGCGGATCGGCTGGACGGCGAAATTGATCTCGAGCGGCGTATCCCGCAGATCGGCGATGTCGGCAGACGCCAGGGCTCCGTTCCTGGCGATCTCATCCAGAATCAGATTGCGGCGCTCGGCCGCCCGTTCCGGGTTGCGAACCGGATTGTAATAGAAGGTACCTTTCAGCATCCCGACGAGCGTGGCGCTTTCGAGGACGTCCAGCTCACCGGCCGGCTTGCCGAAATACGTGCGCGCAGCCGTCTCGATGCCGACCGCGTTGTAGAGAAACGGCACCGTGTTCACGTACGATTTGAGGATTTCCTCTTTCGTGTAGACGGCCTCGATCTTCAGCGCCGTGACTATTTCCTTCAACTTGCGATCGATCGATACGCGCCGGCCGATCTCTTCAGGAAACAGGTTTCTCGCCAGCTGCTGAGTGATCGTAGATCCCCCCTGAAGCTCCCCCGACGCGGTGCGCACGGCGGCGCCGAGAATTCGCTGAAAGTCGATGCCGGAATGATCGAAGAACCGTCGATCCTCGATGACGAGAAGGGTATTTAAGAAGTGGGGAGAAATTTCATGAAGCTCGACCCACTCGCGATTTACATGGCGGAATTTCGTGATCACTTCGCCCTGTGCGTCGAGCACCACCGACGGATGCTGCGTCCCCAGCTGCCGGATCAGATCCCGGTCCGGGGTCAACGGAATCAGCACGATCATATAGATAATGAGAGCCGCCAGCGCCCCTCCACCTACCGCGCCGGCTCCACGGGCTCCATGGGCGGCTCGCCGATACAGGGGGACGTCCGGATCGATCAGGACCACGAGGTAATGCCGGAGGAAACGGCGCACACGCAGCGTATAGAGGCGGTGGTACACGTCCAGCCGGCGATACCCGCTAGCCGCAAACTTCGCCGTCGTGCTGGAGGTCACCGCGGACCGCATCTTGCTGCTAAGTCCGGTGAAAAAATTTCGGCTCCCCCGGGCAATCCTGCGCCACGTCGGGTGTGTTCGAATCGCCGCGAACGCCCGCGCCGTATACCGCGAGAATGCGGAGCCGAATGACGTCTTCCCGATCGCGCGAAGCACGCCTCGGACACCCCGCCAGATGGTCACACCGATCCAGACCAGCGCCGTTATTATGCGAACGACGGCCAGGTCGACGGCGGCTTCGAAGCCGCGCCGTGCTCGCCGCAGGGTCGCAATGCGCTGATCTCGTCGTGAATCATTCATACAATACCATCATCAAACTACGTGCACTCGTTGTCGACAGGAGGCGTTAACGTGCTGTGCCATACCATTCCGTCCCTGTCGCCGAAACAACGCCCTACTACCGCCGGCAGTTACGTCTGCTTCACGAACGAGGCGATAAACATGTTACGTCTCGTGCGTCAGTCGCGTCCCGGAGGGCCGAATTGCTCGGCGGCATCGTCGATTACCAGGATCCAGTCGTTCCCCCGGCTTTCGGTTCCGGGAGGATCGAATCGCCTTGACGTCTCCCGCGCGAATGATCCGAACTCCGTTGCCGTGCCGGTTCGCGGATCGAACCACCACGCGTGGAATTCCTCGCCGGATAGCCGCGTAAGATCGATTTCGACCGGTGAGCCGTACGGTATGTAGGCCATCAGATACGCGCCTCCTCGATCTCGGGCGGCCCGGACGTGCATGGGACCGTCCTTCTGGCCATCGGCGACGAGGGATTGATCCGGTAATAGATCAAGGAAGGGGCGGGAGAGGAAGAGCCGCTTTGCGAATCCGGCCTGGGCTGCGCCCGGATGTGCGAGTGCTTCGCGCCACGGGGTTCTGGCCGACGAGATCGGATCGCGTTCCGGCTGCCACATCTGCCAGATGTTGTGATTCCCGTACGTGTTGCCGGCAGCGCCGGCGAGGACGGACCAGTACATCGCCTGTCGGACGTCGAACGCATCGAACCAGCCCTGCTCCGGATCCCAGTCCACCGGATGGTCCTCGTAGCGCGGCTCGCCGTCGAGAACAGGTTTGGTCGGCAGCAGAGCATATCCCTCTGCCGTCATGAGATAATTCGGATGGTCGAAGCTTCCGTGGCTGGACTGGAATAGGTGGATATCGAGCCACGCGTCCTCCGGGAACCACTCCCAGGAACGGCTTCCGCCCATGGGATGGTACGTCATAAGACCGCTGCCGGCGGATCCTTCCTCGATGCCCTCGGCCATCGAGCGTATAATGGCCAGATGATCGTTCGACTCCGGACTACGATCGCCGCCGAGAATCCAGATCACTGCGTCGTCCGCATACCGTTCGCCGATGTACCGACCGTACGTGCGGGCGTTCTCCGGTGTGAATATCTCCGGCCCGACGCCCCACTTCAGATTGAACTTGTCGCCCCAGGTAGGGAGAAGGCCGACGTACATTCCGAGCTCGTTCGCGCGGCTCACGATGTAGTCGACGTGCTGAAAATACGCGTCGTTCGGCCGTTCAGGGTCGTCGTCGATCAGCGGTGTTTCGCCGTAAGGGTTCGGCGTGTGGAGGCCGTCGAGCTCCGCCAGCGCGACCGCCTGAACTACATTGAAGCCCTTTCGCGAGCGGTCCTCGAGATACATGCTTGCCTCGGTGCTGTCCAGACGGTGAAACAGCTCCCAGGCCGTGTCGCCCAGCCAGAAGAACGGCGTGCCGTCGGAGTGGACGATCCGCCTGCCGTCGTCCGACACGCGAAGTTCCGCCAGTACGGGCGGGTCCGCCGGCGCGGATGAATCATCCTGCGCCCATCCGGGAAGCGGCAGAACGATCAGGAGGCACAGGATCGCTGCGAGAACTCGCATTACAGACGTCACGCTGAGAAAACCCGCGATCACCGCGGCAAGGCCGATGACATTGCTCAGGATCAGGTTGGCCGCGCCCAGCGCGACATTTCCGTTTTTAAGCAGAACGAATGTTTCGAGTCCGTACGTCGAGAACGTAGTAAACGCGCCGAGCGTGCCGGTGAACAGGAAAATGCGAAGGGACGGACCGAACGCCGCCCGTTCCGACGCCGCCCACAGCAGGCCGATGACGAAGCAGCCGAGCACGTTCACGAGGAGCGTACCCCAGGGAAACGTCTCGCCCAGAAGCCGATGGGCGAGTCCGGAGAGCCCGTACCGAAGGAGCGTTCCGACGGCACCGCCGGCGCTGAGTAGGAGAATGTTCTGCACCATGGTGACGCCGTTTGCCGGATGGATTTTAACGGAAGGATTCAGGAGGCGGAAAAGTAAACGTCTGACTTTTCATACGCCACCGAGCGGCCGCTCGGTCTACGGCCCGGCAGGGAGGCGGAATCCACTGCTCGCGAGATAAGTGTTAATTATTTAGCATCACCTCTTGACAGTGCGACGGCCGATCACGTAGATTTGTGGTGTTAAAAAATTAACAGCATCTTTCGGCGAAGAGGTCTCGTAGGCAATGGAAGCCGTCGCGGACCATCGCCTGGACCTCATCCACAGACGTAACCGGCAGATCATCACAGCCGACGCAAACCCTATGAAGCGACCGCTCTATCAGAACCTAAGCCGGCGCGAGCGCCAGATCATGGACATCGTTTACCGCATGAAGGAAGCCACGGCGGCAGAGGTGATGGATAATCTACCGGAAGCTCCGAGCTACTCGGCCGTGCGGGCCATGCTGCGCATCCTCGAGGAGCGCGGTCACTTGCAGCACCGTCGGGAGGGGCCTCGCTACGTCTACAGCGCGACGGTAGCACACGAGCGGGCGAGCAGCTCAGCGCTCGAGCGCGTGGTCTCGACATTCTTTGATGATTCCGTTCCAGCTACGATGGCCGCCCTTCTTGATATGACGGAGAACATGTCGGGCGAGGAATTGGATCGCCTTCACAAGCTAATCGATGACGCCAGAAAGGAGGGACGGTAACATGAACATTCTCTTCGATACGACTGCTTCGGCCGACCTTCTCAATCTCTGGGTCGTCACGGCGTTGAAGGGCCTCGCGATTTTGGCTCTCGTCACCCTGGCGTGCCTGGCGCTGCGCCGTGCCTCGGCGTCCCTCAGGCATCTGTGCTGGGGCTTGGGCATGGTCGCCATTCTGCTGCTGCCTGCCCTTACGATCCTTCTTCCGCAATGGAACGTCGCATTGATAGAGCAGCCGGCCCTCTTCACGTCTTCATCTGCAGACGGACGGCAGGCATCGCCGAGTGTCGCGACCGTCGAAGAGGAGGTGGTGGATGGGACAGCTGAGGCGTCCGCTCAAACGGCGCCGGCTGGGCCCCATGCCGAGGAGGTCGAATCGGCTACGTCTGCAGCGGCAGGTGCATCAGTATCTGCAACGGC
>CAZKNF010000055.1:17127-19077 GCA_964554105.1 uncultured Rhodothermales bacterium
CGCCGGCTCAGTCTGCTCAGTCTGCCCGGTCGTCCGGCACCCAGGCGCCCGCAGCTGAAGTCGCTGCCACACCGTGGTACGCGACACTCGCGATCACCGAATGGGTACTTGCCGTCTGGATACTGGGAGCGGCGCTGCTGCTGCTCCACATGTTGGGCTGCAGCATCGTCGTTCAGCGCCTCGTCACGAGAGCGCGTCCGGTGACCGATCCGGCGTGGCTGGACTTGCTGGAGGAGATGAGCGATCGCCTCATCGTTCGGCGACCCGTCCAGCTGCTCCAGTCCGATGGCGTCACGGTGCCGCTGGTCTGGGGTGCGGTACGTCCCGTCGTGCTGCTGCCGGCGGGTGCCGACGACTGGACGGACGAGCGGAAGCGCTGCGTGCTCGCGCACGAGCTGGCCCACGTCCGCCGCTGGGATACGCTGACGCAGTCTGCCGCGCACATTTCGTGCATCATTCACTGGTTCAATCCCCTGGCGTGGAAAGCCGCCCGCGGCATGCGACTCGAGCGGGAGAAAGCGTGTGACGATCTCGTGCTCGAAGCGTCTCGCGCCCGTGCTTCCGAGTACGCATCGCACCTCCTGGATATCGCGCGCAACGTTCCTGGATCATTGTCGGTCCCGGCCGGCGCCATCGCAATGGCTCGGCGCTCTCAGCTGGAAGGCCGCGTGCTCGCCATTCTGGACGAAGGGCGCCGTCGGACGCTGGCTGGTTCTTCGGCCGTGGTGACGGTGCTGCTCACCATCGTGCTGGTCTTGCCTCTGGCCGCCATGAGCCCCTTCAGCCCGGAGGTTGAAAGCGCACCGGATCGGATCGCTGCCGAACACGCGGTGCCGGAGGACGACCTCCTCCAGAGTCTTCGCGGTCTGATCCACGGCGCAGCGAATAGAGCTGCAGGCGAACTTGCCGCGCGTGCCGACGAGCTCGCCGAGCAGACGGGGTGGGCGACCGTCTCGAATGCCGCGAAGGGTGTTCAGGATGACATCGAGCGCACGTTCACCGTTGCTGACGGCGGGTGGCTCATGATCGATACGGACCACGGTAACATCCACGTGGAGTCCGGCACCGGTGGCGAGGTCCGGGTTATCGTAAGGCGGACGCCGAGGGGCAATGCCGAGGCATCCGATTTCGACGTCTCCTTCGAACAGGTCGGTGACAAGATCATGGTGCGCGGGGAGAACCTGTACCGCGATGGAGGCCGAAACGGCGTCAACGTCACGTTTCGTGTGAGCGTGCCTTCGCGGTTCAACGTTGATCTTGAAACATCCGGCGGGAATATCGCGGTAGAGGACCTCGACGGCCGTGTTAAGCTGAACACAGCGGGAGGGAATCTGTCGATCGGCCGCGTGACGGGCGAAGTGGATGCCCAGACATCGGGCGGCAACATCTCTGTGGACGGATCGAACGCAGACGTCGCGGTAAACACGTCCGGCGGAAACATCAGGCTGGGGCAGGTCGGAGGAATTGTTCGCGCTACGACCTCCGGCGGGAATATCTCCGTCGAAGAAGTGAACGGTGACATCAATGCGCGAACGTCCGGCGGTCAGATATTCGCGCGGCTCGCCAAGCAGCCGATGGGAAACAGCACGCTCCGGACTTCCGGCGGAGGGATTACCGTCCACCTGGCCGAAGACATCGGTGTGGATCTGGTGGCAGAGACCAGCGCCGGTCGTGTTCGGTCGGATATCGACGTGCTGACGCGCGGAGAGCTCAGGAAGAACCGGCTGCGAGGGACGATCAACGGCGGCGGACCCGTGCTCGAACTGGACACCTCCGCCGGTGACATCCACATTCGGAGGCTCTGACTTGGCACGCCGTAGCTCAGCACAGCCCCGCATCTCTCCGCCCCGGGCCCGTACTGTTGCGGACCGGGACGGAGAGCGAAGAGGCCGACGCCCGTGGTCAGTTCTTCGACTGCACGCCCGCGGCATCTCGTTCCAGAAAGGACGC
>CAZKNF010000055.1:19177-22839 GCA_964554105.1 uncultured Rhodothermales bacterium
CCCGTGGTCAGTTCTTCGACTGCACGCCCGCGGCATCTCGTTCCAGAAAGGACGCGGTGATCATCGGGATATTTTCACCGATGAATCTGGCCATATTCTCCTCTTCGCGCAGAATTTCGCGGCATACTTCCGCGGTCTGCGAGTCACCAACTGCCTCGGCGGCTTTCACGAGCGACCGGTAGCTGGCAATCTCGAAGTTCTCGAAGGCGAAATCGCCAAGAGCGTTCTTGACGACCTCGTCGTCCGCCATCGCATTGGTAAGCGCCGCCACGTTGCCCATCATCTTACTCATTACGTCTTTCGTCTTGGACGAATCCCCGTCGTAGCGCGAGATGCATTCGGCGACGCGGTCGGCATGGCGCCGCGTTTCTTCGACGTGCCGGCGAATACGGGTCTGCATCTCGGGATATCCATCAAGGCGGTCGGCCTGTTTCTCCAGGATTTCCTCCGCCTTTTTCTCCATCCCGTGTGCGTCCCGAAGCCAGTCAACCAGGTGTTCTCTCGCTTCCATTACAATCCCCCTCACGTAGTCTGGTGATACTGATATGTGTGGCTGCGCCGGCGTACGCATTGCGAGCCGACCCATCCTGTTAAACAGTTAAGGGAAAGGGGATGAGCCGTGTTGTGACGTTGCGGGTATATAGAAAGTGGTGCTTTCTCGTGAAAGCCTGTAACACCCGATGATCTTCAATCGTAATCCACGTAACTAGCTGCGGCGGTGCCCTTTGACGGGCGCGTAGCGCGTCGTCCGTTTCATCGCCTGCGCGGCAGCGAAGGCCCTTCTAAATCGAGCACCCGAACCCCACTTGCATTTACCCCTGGGAGGACGCTGCACGGTCGGAAGTGCTAAAAAATTAGCTACAATAATCGAAACCGGACGTCGCTCATGATCCGCTCCTTCCGCTCCGCCGCGCTATCCGTTTTACATGTGATGGCGCTTTCCAGACTTCTGGTTGTCGTCCTCGCGATCCTTCTGATGCCGCGAACGGCCGCCGCGCAATCCGACAGTCTACCTGGCAATCCACTCGCCGCGGATGCCGATGCGGCCTCGCTCGACGGAGACTCCGACGCGTCGCTTCGCGCGGTCGAGGCCGTTCGATTATCCGAAAGCCTGACGGTAGATGGATATCTGGATGAGCCGGCGTGGGAGACTGCTGCGTTGATGAGCCGGTTTGTGCAGCGGGATCCGATCGAGGGCGCTGAACCGACCGAGCGGACGGTGGTGCGTGTCGCGTACGATGAGGAGGCGATTTACATCGGCGCGCGGCTCTACGACAGCGCTCCCGATTCCATCGTCGCAAGGCTCGGCCGCCGCGACGCGCAGCTCACGTCGGATAATTTTATGGTCTATCTCGATCCATACGACGACGGACGAAGCGGATACTACTTCGGGGTGAATGCGGCGGGTACGCTCTACGACGGCGTGTTGCTCAACGACGACTGGGATGAATCGGATTGGGACGGCGTCTGGCAGGGGAGGGCGTCGATCGACGAGCAGGGATGGACGGCGGAGCTCCGGATACCGTACTCGCAGCTCCGATTTTACCAGCAGGAGCAGTACGTATGGGGCATCAACTTTAAACGCGAGATCGCTCGTAAGAACGAAGTGGACTTCCTCGTGTACCGGCCGCGGGAGGAGAGCGGCTTCGTGTCGAGGTTCTGGGATCTGACCGGCGTCCGGGGGATTACTCCGTCGCGCCAGATCGAGGTGACGCCGTACGTGACTTCCCGGGCGGCGTTCACCGACCAGGCGGCGGATAATCCGTTCAACGACGGCTCCGACTACGGATTCGACGCCGGGGCCGACGTGAAGATGGGCATCACCTCAAACCTGACACTGAACGCCACGGTAAATCCCGATTTTGGTCAGGTCGAAGTCGATCCCGCGGTCATCAACCTGAGCGACAATGAGACCTTCTTTCCCGAGAAGCGGCCATTCTTCATTGAAGGTGCCTCGACGTTCACCAACTTTGGATATGGCGGATCGAACGACAACTGGGGCTTCAACTGGGGCAATCCCGACTTCTTCTACAGCCGCCGGATCGGCCGCGCGCCGCAGGGCAGCCTCCCGGATCACGAGTATTCCGATGTGCCGGATGGCGCGAAGATTCTCGGTGCGGCGAAGCTGACGGGCCAGGTGTTCGGTGATCTGAACGTCGGGACGGTGCATGCCATCACCGCGCAGGAGCACGCCGATCTCTTCGACGCGGGCCGCGACCTTCGCGTCGAAGTGGAGCCGGCGACGTACTACGGAGTGTATCGCGGCCAGAAAGAATTCAACGAGAGCCGTCAGGGGATTGGATTTATGGGAACGGTCGTCAACCGCTTCATCGACGACGACCGCCTCGCGGATGAGATGAACACGCGGGCGCTCGCGCTCGGCGGGGACGGCTGGACGTTTCTGGATCGCGAGAAGACGTGGGTCGTCAACGGTTGGTCGGGTGCGTCACACGTGCGGGGCAG
The DNA here is from genome assembly GCA_964554105.1 of uncultured Rhodothermales bacterium. Lineage (GTDB taxonomy): Bacteria > Bacteroidota > Rhodothermia > Rhodothermales > VXPQ01 > CAZKNF01. The sequence goes on from CAZKNF010000055.1 coordinate 21,641, forward strand.
CGAGGCGCAGATCCTCTCGCTTCAAGAGAGTTCGATGCACTACTTCCAGCGTCCTGATGCAGACCACGTGCAGGTCGATTCGAGCGCGACGTCCATGACGGGATGGGCGGGGCGCGTTGCATTGAACAAGCAGCGCGGACGGGTCATGCTCAATACGGCAGTTGGTGCGATCAACCCCTCGTTCGATATCAACGATCTCGGATTCATCTGGCGAACGGACGTCATCAATGGCCATTTCGGATTCGGCTACCGTTGGCCGGATCCGACGCGCTTCACCCGCAGCGCGAACCTCATCGGCGCCGTTTTTCAGAGTCTCGACTTCGAAGGCAACTCGATCTGGAGGGGCGTCTGGGGACGGGCCTACGCCCAGCTTCTGAACTACTACGATGTACAACTCGTCTACGCCTATAATCCACAGACCGTCAACACCCGCCGCACGCGCGGCGGACCGCTGACGTTGAACCAGCCCGGGTGGGAGGTAGGCGCGTTCGTCTCCTCCGACGCACGAAAGCCGCTCACGGTCGGGCTGAATGCTTTTTCCTACCAAACTGAGAACTCAACGAATGGAAACGTTGGTGTCGATTTCGAATGGAAGCCGGTGACGAATGCTTCCATAACGCTGAGTCCGGCGATCGGTTGGAATTACGAGGATGCTCAGTATGTGGACGTCTACGATGACCCGCTGGCTGCCGCCACGTTCGGCCGTCGCTACGTCTTTGCCGAGCTCGATCAGATTACGCTTTCGTCGAGCGTGCGCCTGAATTGGACCTTTACGCCGGAGATGAGCTTTCAGCTGTACGCGCAGCCGCTCATTTCCAGCGGCGATTACCACGGCTATAAAGAGCTGTTGCGTCCGCGCAGCTACGATTTTCTCGTCTACGGTGAGGACGGCGGCTCGACGATCGACGAGGCCTCGCTGACGGCGGATCCCGACGGGGCGGGTCCGGCGCCGTCCCTCGACCTGCCGGGCCAGGACTTCAACTTCACCTCACTTCGCGGCACGGCGGTAGCGCGCTGGGAATACATGCCGGGATCGACGCTCTACCTGGTCTGGACGCAGCAGATGTCCGACGAGCGCGAGGACGGCCGCTTCCGCATCGGCCCCTCGATCGACCAGCTCCGCGCCGCCCCGATGGACAACATCTTCATGATCAAGCTGACGTACTGGCTGAGCCGGTAAGGGCGGGAATTTGGCAATG
>CAZKNF010000056.1:0-21893 GCA_964554105.1 uncultured Rhodothermales bacterium
TGAGCACGTAACCTACGCAGCGTTCGCTGCGTAGTGCCGAGTTCGCTTGTTCGCGGGCGATATGCCGAGGAATCATTCAATTCCCTACCGGGACCGCCATGCATATACGAATTTTCTGCGCTCTTCCTCTCCTCGTCTTCTGTTTGACGGCCGCTTTGGGAAGCGGTAAGGCGGCGGCGCAGGCCGCCGATTTCCAGGACCACCGGGAGCTCCCGGTGGGCTGGATGGGTGAGCGGATATCGGCACTCATCGAAGCCTTTAACCAGAACGATTCGGCAGCCGTAGCGGGCCTGATGAATGAGCACGTTACAGAGGGCTTCCGCACGATGGTTCCGATGGATCAGCACGTGAATGTATTTCGCGGCGCCTTCCGTCAGACCGGCGGCATTGAATTCCACGGCATCCGCACGTACACGCCGCCGCGCGAGCAGACCGTCGCGATCGTTAACGATCGCATTTACGGAGGGTGGCACAGCCTAGTACTAAATTTTGATGAGGCGGAGGAGCGTATTTCGGGAATCAATTTTACACCTGCGCGTCCTCCGGCGTCGGCGTCTGGTAGACCTCTCACGCAGGCCGATTTCGTCGAGGACGTACGCCGTGCCGTCGAGAGCGGTTGTGAGCACGACGTGTTCTCGGGCTCCGTACTTGTCGGCCGCGGTGGCGACGTCGTATTCGAATCGGCATGCGGTGAGGCGAGCAAACGGTTCGGGGTGCCTAACGAGGTCGACACCAAGTTCAATCTCGGCTCGATGAACAAGATGTTCACCGCCGTCGCGATTATGCAGCTAGTCGAGGAGGGGCAGCTCGCCCTCGAAGACGCGATCGGGCGCTATGTCGACGACAGCTGGCTGCCGCAGTCGATCACGGAACGCGTGACGATACACCACTTGCTGACACACACGTCGGGCCTCGGCAGCTACTTCAACGAGACGTTCGTGAACAGCTCTCGGGAGCTCTACCGTGAACTCGAAGATTTCAAGCCGCTGGTGCAGGGCGATACGCTGGCGTTCGAACCCGGCGCACGGTTTCGGTACAGCAATACGGGGATGCTGCTGCTGGGTGTGGTGATCGAGACCGTCACGGGCACATCTTATTTCGAATACGTGCGCGAGCGGATCTATGCGCCTGCGGGGATGAACGATTCTGACAGCTACTCGATGGACGAGCCGGTGCCGAACCTCGCGATCGGATACATTCCCGCGCCCGACAGCCGCTTCGGCTGGCGCAACAACATATTCCAGCACGTTATCAAAGGGGGACCGGCCGGCGGTGGATTTTCGACGGTCCGCGACCTGCACGGGTTTGCGAAAGCACTGCTGGATGGGACGCTCGTCTCGGAAGAGAGCCTCGAGCAGATGTGGACGGATCACTCTGGCGCGGGGTACGGCTTCGGATTCGGGATTTCGGCCGGTCCATCCGGGCAGGTCGTTGGGCACAGCGGTGGCTTTCACGGGCTGAACGGCAACCTGGACGTGTTTCCGGACTCGGGCTACGTCGTAGTGGTATTGTCGAACTATGACCGAGGCGCGAGTCCGCTGGCGGAGCGTATCAGGTCGCTACTGGGAAGCATGGAGTCGCTGTAACCGGGTTCGCCCCGGGTAGCTCGCACCGCTAAGAGTCGAGCGGTGGTGAGACCAACTCATTGGACAGCGGAAGTCGGACGATGAACGCCGCGCCCTCGCCTTCGAGACTCGATAGCGTCAGGGTCCCGCCGTGGCCGTGCGCGATGATTTCGTAGGCGAGCGAAAGGCCGAGTCCGGTTCCACTGCCGGCCGGCTTGGTGGTGAAGAACGGCTCGAAAATTTTCTCCTGAACCTTCGGTGGGATGCCGGGGCCATTATCTGCGACGCGGATTTCCACGCCGCCGTCGACGCGCGACGTTTCGATGCTGACGCGGGGTACGTACCCGCCGCTTCCATTGGATCGGAGGGACCGCTCGCGGACTGCGTAGAGCGCATTTGTGAGCAGGTTGATTAGCACTCGACCGATATCCTGCGCCGCCACTTCGACTTCAACATCTTCATCCGTGTACGATCGAGCGATGTCAACGGAGAGATCCGACAACTGCGATCGCATGCCATGATAGGCCAGCGATACGTACTCGTCGACCAGCTGGTTAAGTTGAATCCGCTCACGTTTACCGTCACCGCCTCGGGCATGCTCCATCATACCGCGAACGATGCCGTCGGCGCGCTGTCCATGTTCGCGGATTTTTGCGGTGTTGAGGCGGAGGTCGCCAATGATCGTCTCGACTTCACCTCTATCGATGCCGGCGGACAGGGCTTCAGACAGCTCCGCGGCGAGCTCATCCGTGAGCTGCGCAAAGTTGTTCACGAAATTAAGCGGATTTTTGATTTCGTGAGCGATTCCGGCCGTCAGCTGGCCGAGAGATGCCAGCTTCTCCTGCTGCACGAGCTGTGCCTGGGTCGTTTTCAGGTGCACGTGCGCCTGCTGGAGCTCGCGGTAGGCCTCATGCAGCTCGCGCGCTTTCTCCAGCTCCAGCGCCTTGCGCTCGTTCTCCGCCTCGAGGGCTCTCGTCTGAGCCTCGGCTGCTTCGCTACGCGCAACAGCCGCTTCCGCCGTGAGCTCCATCTCCCGCTCCCGCACCTTCTCCTGCTCTTTTTTGACGACTTGACTGCGATGCAGTCGCACGAATGCCAGAGCTCCGGCGGTAAACAGAGCGAGATACACTGCGAAAGCCCACCAGCGAAGCCTTAAGGGAGGAGGCACTGCGAACGAATAGGCCAGCGGCTCCTGCGACCAGAGGCCGTCTTCATTCCGTGCAAGCACCTCAAGCGTATAGGTTCGCGCGGTAAGGAAGGCCGGCAGGCTCGTGTACCTGATCTTCACATCACCCGTCTCTGGCGACCAGTCACGGTCGTATCCCCGTAGGCGCGTCTTGTAGCGGACTGCCATTTCGTTCGCGTAGCTCAGTGCCGAATACTCGAAGCTCGCCTCAAAATGACTATGGTCGGACCTCGGAAACGCGACGTTTCGAAGGTGCACTCTCGGCGGGATACGGTTCGGAACGTCTAGATCAGGGCGATAGATCGCGAGCCCCTTCGCCGTTCCGTAATAGATGGCACCATCCGATCCGGCATGCACAGAACCGTACATCCAGACCTCGTTGTCGATCAGTCCATCATCCTGCGTGACCGTACGCACAACCTCACGCGTTTCCGGATCGACTTCAGCCAGGCCCTGGTTCGTTCCTATCCAGAGCGTACCGGAGGAAGGCGAGAAGGTCATGCTCGTCACATTATCTGCTCCAAGCCCATCGCGTCGCGTCAGAAGAGTAGAAAGTGCCGCTGAGTCGCCATCAAGAACGGCCAATCCATTCGGCGTGCCGACCCAGAGGAGGTCGTCCATCCATAGAAGTGGACCGACGTTATTCGAGGGTGCGCCGGTCTCGGCGGACCAGACCTGCTCGAAAATCGGCCGGGTGATCATCCTGCCGAACGATTCACCGTCTATATCGATTTCGTCGTGCTGCCATGCGCGCAGGGCCGCTGCAGACAACGGCTCGGTGCTGCGGTAAAGGCCGCGATCGCGTGTTCCGATCCAAAGATGCCCAGACCCGTCCGTCGTAACCGTGTTCAGGACCGACGGCGGCAAACCGGACGCACTCGAAAACACATACCATTCGTTCTCGACGAGTCCGATCAGGTGACGGATGCCGGCAAACCATACAGCTTCTGTGGTATGCGTTTCGCCGATGTCCATCGAAATATCGGCCGACGCGATCGAAAGAATAGTGAGGCTGGTATACCCCCGCATTCTTCCGATGCGCCCGGACAGCTCGACGTTGCTTTCCGCACCAAAGCTGGGGAGGGGTTCGCCATTGAAAGAGACGCCATTCATCCCTCGGATGGTGCCCATCCAGATACGTCCTGAGCCGTCGCGATGGACGGCATTGACCCAATTGCTTCGCAGACCGTCCGCCTCCTGCAAAAAGTCTGACGTACCGTGCGTGTCGATGCAAGCCACGCCGCCTTCAGACGTGGCCGCCCAGATCAAACAAGGTTCGTCGGGCAGATCGGAAGAGAGGACCGATCCAACGCCGGACGCCGGAAGGACGGGCCGCTCACCGGAGTGCGACCGTGGTGAATAGTTCTCGATGGCGGCATAGTCGGCGCGGAGCTTGGATACGCCGCCTGACTGCGCGAACCAGATATTCCCTTCGTCATCCTGCATCACATGATGCACGATTTCGCTCAGCAGACCGTTCGCTCGAGCGACCTTCCGAAAGCTGCCTGCGGACAAGTCGCCCTGAAGTACACCGCTGCCCTCGGTCGCAGTCCAGAGGGTGCCGTCATCCGAAACGGCAATGCTGGTGACGCCAGCGCCGAGTCGAGGTCCGACGGGTTCAATGGTCAGGTCACCGGGCCGTCCGGCGATGCGCAGGACTCGTCCTTCCTGGGTGCCGGCCCAGAGGGTACCCGACTCATCCTCGTGCAGAACGCCGACGTTCTCACCATCCAGGTCTACCTGGTCGACGGCCCGAGTAAACACGCTCCGTCCCGGTTCCATGCGCAGAAGGCCGCCGTTTTCTGCGGCGATCCAGATCGAGCTGTCGCGGCGGACGGCGAGCGCGAGTACGGGTGCATTCTCCGTGGTGGCCGCGAGACTCGTCTCGATGGGCGTCGCGAAGGTATCGACGCCGGCATTCCCATCTGCATCCGAGCGATATCGGACTACGCCGTTTCGAGCCGTGCCGGCCCACACCATTCCATCGAGGCTCGCGTCGACGCTGTGCGGTGACACGCGCTCATCGAGCAGAGGTATCGAGTCGAACAGTGCCGTGAAGCGGATGCGACGGCCGTGCTCGTAGGCGGATAACGGCTCCTCTGAAACCGTAAGCCCTGCATTCGATGCAACCCACAACCGTCCCGACGAATCTTCGAGCACTCCCCAGACATCCAGATCGCGCAGTCCGTCCTCGACGGTGTACAGTTCCGGGCTCGTACCATCATAGCGTACGAGTCCGGAAGAAAAAACGGCCATCCAGACGTACCCCGGCCGATCCTGATAGATCTTGTACACTGCGGCCGATGGCAGTGAAATACGGCCGCTATCGGTGGTGTAGTGGGTAAACGGCAGCTCCTGGGCGAGGACGCCGTGGGCCAGAATCACTCCTGAAACGAGGATGAACAAGAAACGCTTCATGGCCAGGACGTCTATGCGGCTCCACGTGGATTCGCGAAAGGGGACCTATTCGCGACAGGCGATCCAACTGTCCGTCGTGAAGGTCTCACGGTTCAGTCGCCCTCGCCCCGTTTCAGTGAGCCGCTGCCGCTCCCTCCTCCCGTTCCGCTGTCGTTGTACGCAGAGAGCAGTCGCGTTGAGCTGAGAGTAGCCTTGCTGAGGCTCGTCCCACCTGCAACGGCGCCCAATCCGAATCTGTTGAGCCAGTCGGATTCAGCAAACGCGAACACAGCGAGGTCGAGTTCGCGTGTGCCGGATCCAAGTCCGGCGATGTGGTTCAACTCCGCAGCCAGCAACTGGTGTTCGAGCTCATCCTGTTCCGATTTGAGCGGCCGATTAAGGATTTCGAACGCTAGGGCCAGTGGATCTCCAGTATCGAATGTAAAGATCTCAGGCAGGAGAAGGTTTTCCACCTGACCGAGGAAGTCGAGCAGCGTTTGTTCGTCATAGAGCGGTTTGCCTTTACCGTTCACCACGGAGCGGAATTCGCCCGCCCACCAGTTTGCCTTTCGTGCGGTCGTCTCGATTTCGCCCGACTTCAAATCTGCGCCGATCGCCTCTTCGTCAGGTTCATAGCCGAAATCATTGTTGGAGGTATCCGAGCCGATGTTGCCGAGGTGGATCGCCGTATCACCTGTTGGATCGAAATAGTCGTACAGATGCTCGTTGAAATCCGTAGACGACGCGGTGGATGACGGCACGTTCAGGGAGTAGTCGCCCGAAACCACCTGAAAAAGATACGATCCGTCGTCGGCGGTGGTCGTGCTCTCCGCAATAGCGTTACTTTCGCCGTGGAGAAGCTCAACGGTAACGCGGCCTATCCCGGACTCGCCGCCTGGATCGAGGGTGCCACTGCCGTTCGCGTCGACGAACACGGTACCGGAAATGTTGACCTTGTTCGGCACGCCTTTACACGCTCCGTACACCGCTGCCTGCCCGACATCTGAGCTTCGCTTCATTATGGCGGTGACGACGCCAAGCGGTACGTCCCCTTCGTAGGTCACGGAAAATATGGCTGTCTGGCCGGGCTGCAGTCCCGGTGAATTCCATTTGATGCCCGTGAAGTCGCCTTCCTCGCCCATTGAACCCTGCGTCGGACGTACTTCCGTCCAAGGGCCAGCGCAGTCCGGCGATTCCAGGAAGAAAAACGTGAGTGCGGACTCGGCGGAACTGGGCCGGGTCACCTCATAGAAAAAAGTAGTCTGTTGATCCTCGTATCGGCGGAGCTTGAATTTGATCTCGTAATCGAGAATTGTCTTATTCGCTCCGTCGTGAGCGAGCTCCGCGGAGGGATAATTCGGCTGCAGGGGTTCAGCGTCCGAAAGCGTATCGCCCAAATTGTCGCAACCGGCCAAACCGGCAGCGGCCATGGTGACGAGAAGGCACGTAAGAAAGGATTTCAAAGTAGATGGATCTTACTAGGTGGGGAGACTCAGAATGGAAGCCGGAATGTAATGAATTACCATGGAGAAGAAATGGCGTCGCTATAAAATATATCGTGCGCATATCCGGCCCGTATCGCTTGGTCCTGCTCTCGACGCCATCTATATGCGGTCGGAGTGTACCCCTTCTGATTTCCGGAAGAGGGCAACATTCTGCTGCGGGATGTCGAGCGTCCATCCGAAGTGGTCGGCGATCCAATGCATCGTCTCTTTACGGTAGAAGGAGACGTGGGTCACGTCCCTGGCGTAGGACCAGGTCTCGAAATCTTTTTCGTCCGCCCACGTCGTCATAACGGCCAGCAGGCCGCCCGGCCGCAGCAGGTCGCTGAGCCGCTCGAATTCGCGCCGCGGAAAATGAAAGTGCTCGATCGTTTCGCTACACGTGATGAAGTCGTACGTCCGCTCGAGCACATCCGTATCCGGAGCAAAGAACGGGTCATAGATGGCCACTTCGTATCCCTGTTCCTCGAGCATGACCGAGAGGGTCGGTCCCGGACCTGATCCGTAGTCCAGCCCGTCGGCAGTGGACGGGAGCCTACAGACGAGTGGTTCGGCGAGCTGATTCAAGAAAGCACGGTAACGATTGTCGGACGGTGTGTTGTTGTGCGTCTCGTACCGCGCTCGCTCGGTGTCGGCATCCGGGTGATAATCCGGATGGACGAAGATTAGTCCGCACCGGTTACAGGTGTAATGCGGCCGCCCGTGTGCGTTCACGTACGGATCGACACCTGCGGATCGGCAGAGCAGGCAGTGGTGCACCGAGGATAGCGTCATTTCTTTTGGGGGACTCGTCTCGCCAGTGAAAACGTCTCTACGCGCGTGTTAAAACACAACGGTGCCGCGACCACGCTCGACCGGCAGCGCTTCCATGATCTACTCCCGGAATTCAACGTCCCGGGTAAACACCTGCCCGCCGGAATCGTTGGCTTCTTTTTTAATATCCGTTCACGTCCGGTCGAATGAAAACGGGCGAAGCACATTCAGCAACACAACACGTTCCAGACCGACTTTTGTCGAACGCTGCCATAACACACCATGCACAAGCCCAGCATGGGCGCCCTAGAAAGACCAGTCGACTCATCGACGCCTCGCCGGTTTATTACGGCTGGCTCGTCGTCCTGGCGTCGACCATCGGAATGGCCTTCACGATTCCGGGCCAGACAGTCGGCATTTCCCTGTTCATCGATGGAATCATGGTGGATCTGGGTCTGTCCCGCACGGTGGTCTCTGCGGCGTACACCGGAGCGACCGTGCTCGGAGCGATGTCGCTGCCCTTCATCGGAAGATGGATCGACCGCGTCGGGCCCCGCCGGGCCGTCGTCGGCGTTGCGATCATGTTTGCGCTCGGGTGTGTGTGGATGGGATTCGTCGGAGGCCTGATCGCGCTCTTCGTCGGATTTGTGATGCTGCGCGCAATGGGACAGGGGGCATTGAGCCTCGTAAGCCTTCACGCCGTCAACATCTGGTTCGTACGAGGGCGCGGAACGGCCGTAGGCGTGATGGGGGTCGGACTCGCCATGGCGATCGCCATTTTTCCGCCCATTATCGAACGGGGGCTGGACGTGCTGTCATGGCGATCGATGTTCTTCATCATTGCGTTGGTGCTCGTCGCCGTGCTGCTGCCCATAGGCATCACACTCTTCAGGGAGAAGCCCGAACATTACGGCGTTCGGCCCGATGGCGTCGGAGATTCACCGCATGATGTCGTCGAGCGCTCCTTCACGCTGGCCGAGGCACGTCGGACGCGCGCCTTTCTGCTGCTCACCGCCGGCGGAGTTTGCGTAGCCACCCTGGGTACGGGACTGATGTTTCATCACTTTTCGATGATGGAAATGAACGGACTCGGACGCGGGGCGGCCGCCGCGTTGTTCATTCCGCTGGGATTCCTTACGGCCGCATCGAATCTCACGTCCGGATATTTGATGGATCGCGTTCCGCCGCGCATCCTGCTGGCCGTGATGCTGATCTTGTTGGCGGGCATGTTGATGGCCGTCCCGTTCGTACGGACGCTCGGAGCGGTGTGGGCGTACGGAAGCCTGTTCGGCATCATTCAAGGGCTATACGGCGCCCTGACGGGCAGTGGATATGCATACTATTTCGGCCGCGATCACATCGGAGCGATAAAAGGTTTTTCAGCGACTATTTTTGTTGGTGGATCGGCAGCCGGTCCGCTGATTTATGCCGCCGGACTCGACGTGCTCGGCAGCTACACGCTCGTGCTCGTGCTGACCGGCGTCATTACGGGCGCAATCGGTCTGATGGCGGGCGTCACACGTGATGAGGGGCTGCTGCCGGATCCGGTGGAATGAACACGATCTCCTAAATCTGTTTCTGTTGGACGATTCTCGAGACATCGGTGCCATGGCGAAGAAGACGAACCGTTACGAAACCGAACTGCGCGCGCTCGCCGAGGAGCTTGAGGCACTAATCGCCCTCGCCGATCCTACGAAGGACAGCATCACGCCCGATAAGGCCATCGGCCGATTGACGCGGATGGAAGCGATGCAGGCGCAGCAGATGTCGCAGGAGGGGCGCCGGCGCCAGGAGAAGAGACTCGCCGCGGTCAGGCGGGCGCTCGAGCGGATCGAAGAAGGCACCTATGGCCGATGCGTGCGATGCGGTGCCGAAATCGCTGAGGGCAGGCTGGAATTCATGCCCGAATCAGCCCTCTGCGTGAAGTGCGCGGCGCGTCGATGAATCGCTGTTCGGATGGCTGACGGCAGGGTCCCCGTCCTACGTCCGCGTTTCAGCAGGTAGTCAGGTAGTCATTCGGCCGCTCTCGCGAACATTACTGTACAGTCACAGTCGTTAAGAGGTCGAAGTCCGCACGTTCCTTGCAGCGAAGGGGAAAACCATTGGGCCTGAACGACGACGTGCATGTTACGCCGGAGATGCTGTGCCGCCGCATCAAGGCATCGGATCGAGCGGCGTTCGAGAAGGTGTTTCGGCGCCATCGAAACGAGATGCTGCGGTATATTCGCGGAATTGTGAGGCGTGAAGCCGTCGCGCACGATCTGGTCCAGGACGTCTTTGCCGACCTCTGGAGCTCACGGGAAATGCTGGATCCGTCCCGTTCGCTGAAGGCATATCTTTATGGGATGGCGCGGAATCGGGCGCTGCGGCATCTGAGGGATACGCGAACGCACATCCGGAAGCACGCGCTCCTGCAGCGCGAATCGGATGCACATGCATCGGACGGAAGCGAGAGAGAACACGAGTTCGACGCCGGCCTGCTGGGCGACATGCTCCGGCAGTGGATCGCCGAGCTGCCGAACAGGCAGCGCGAGGCCCTCGTCCTCAGCCGATATCACGATCTCAGCCACAGGGAAATAGCTTCCGTTATGGGTGTTTCGCCGAGAACGGTAAATAATCACATAATGCGGGCTCTCAACCACCTTAACGATCGGGTTCGCACGTTCGAACCCGCGCTGTTGAAATGAGCGACAAGGACGAAAACCTCGCGATACCGCCACCACTGCGGGATTCGCTGCACACCGAACCTGAGGACAGGCGCCGCGAGCTCACGCGGATCTGGAATCTGCTCGGCACATCCACACCCGAGCAAGACGTCGACACGTCGATCGATGAGGCCTGGAACGATCTGTTGATTCGGCTCGAGTCCGACACACGCACCGCCGGCCGCGCACGCGACCGGCATGCCTCCCACCGGAGGTCCGACCGGCGCCGGGCCGGATTCACATTGGCGGCCGTGATCGCCGCAGTCATCGTGATTCTGAGTGTCTGGTTTCTCCGCAGCCCCGTCACGATCGTCGCCGAACCGGGAATGCATCAGGATGTGACGCTGCCCGACGGCTCCATCGTCGAAATGAACAGCGCGACCGAACTTCGCTATTCACGGTATTTTGGCGTTCCTGTGCTGTCACCGGACGATCGGCATGTTCAGCTGACCGGCGAGGCCTTCTTCATCGTCGAACCCGAAGCCGGGCGGTTCGTCGTCGAGACGCCGGATGCGCTCATCGAGGTGCTCGGCACCGAATTCAACGTGCGGTCGCGACCCGGATCACTTGAGGGCGGCACCGAGGTGACCGTCGCAACCGGTAGCGTCCGCGTTGAGGCGAAATCCACGCCCGATCAGCCGGTAGTGCTCTCCCGTCCGGGAGCGTCCGGAACGGTCAGTGACGAGGGGCGCATCCTCCAACCGGACACCGAGCAGACCGCTGCACTCGATCACGTATTGGCCTGGAGGCAGAGCGGATTCGTCGCCATCGATCGACCTATCGCCGCAATTCTGGATGAGGTAGAACGCCGTTACGGGCTCATCATCGCGCCGCGCGATGGTGTCGATCTCACCAGGTCGACGAGCGTGTTCTACCTGCGCGGAGGCACGGTGGATCAGATTCTTAGCGCTATCTGCCTCACCGAAGGATGCACGTATCGAGAGACGAGCCGCGGTTTCGCACTGTCGGCGCAGGATTCAACGCAGAAGCATTCCTATCCAGGATTTATCTAGGATCTGCAACGCATGGGCACACGATCAGGAACGGGCATGCGGCTGCGGATCTGCCTGACAGCGTTCGTGCTGGGCTGTATCTATCTCTGCGGCGTGGAAGCCGCTCACGGTCAGGACTCCGGCTCTGACGAAGGCACGGATAGAAATCATTCGGATCGGCACACGCTGGTTCTCCGCGGCGTGCCCATGGATCGTGCGCTGGAGGAGCTCGCCCATCTGACGAAGATCGATCTCGTCTATTCTTCGGATCTCGCATCCGGACGGCATGTCTACTGCGACGGGCGCGGCGTCTCCGCGGAAACACTCCTGAAGTGCATTCTTTCCGATTCTGGAGTGGACTACGTGCGGTCGTCCGGCGGAACGTACGTGCTGATCGAGGAGCTGCGGACGCCTCCGCGGCTTGGCGATCTGGGCGGCCGTGTCGTAGACGGCCGGACAGGTGAGCCGCTGCCGTCCGCCAACGTGCTCCTGGCGGATGCTTCGACGGGCACGACTACGGATGCCGCCGGGCTGTTCAGCTTTTCATCGCTTGTCTCGGGTCCGCATCGTGTCGTCGCCACGTACGTGGGATACAGGACGGCGACGGACAGCGTCCTCGTCGTGCCCGGCGATCGAAACAGCCTTGAAATTGCCCTCACCCCCGAGCCGGTATCCCTCGGGCCCGTCGTTGTCGACGGATTGACGCAGCGGCTGCCGTCAAGGGGACTCGGCTCAGGATACGCATCGAGCGCCGAGTTTACGATGCAATCCACAGCCGGCACGGCCGACGTGGTGCGAGCCGCCGGCAGCATTCCTGGCGTGTCTGTGCGGCATCCTATGGCCGATCTGCACATTCAGGGAGGTGCCGGCGGCGAACACCTGACCCTGCTCGACGGCGTGCCGGTGCGCGATCCGGTTACGCTCGGACGGCGCCTCGGTGCATTCAGCCCGCTGGCGATCGATCGGATCACCGTGCACAAGGCGGGCTTCCGTGCATCTCATGGCAGCCACCTGTCCGGTGTCGTGACGGTGGATCACGACGTCCTGGACCACGGGAGTCGGAACGCCGCGTTCAGCGCCGATCCGCTCAGCTTCAACGGTAAAATCCAAGGCAGTCTTCCGCTCTCCGAGGGGCGCCGGGCTGCGGGCATGTTTACGGCGAGAACGGGCGTCTGGGATGTCTTTCGGGATCCCGGCCTCGAAAATCATTTGGACCGATGGAATACGGTCGATCCGATTCTCGCAGGTATCTGGATTGGCGAGGAGGTGAATTCAACGTCCCTGATCAGTCGTCGCCACGTTCCGGATCTGGCATTTTCGGACGTACACGCCGCCGGGCGCGTACAATTCAGCCCGTTTCACACAGCCAATGCGTCCATATACCGCGCACGAAATCGGATCTCCTCGGAGCTCGCTGTAGTCAACTCGGATGCACCGGCCGATCCCGATCGCCTGGTGTTGACCCGCGATGAGTATGACTGGACGAACTGGGCTGGACAGATCCGGCAGACATGGCTCGTCGGTTCCCGATCCGTATTCACGGCGCAGATGCGAGCAAGCAGACACGTTTCTCGCTATCTCTACCTCTCGTTGCACGACGAAATACACGATGGCGCGACCTCCGACGAGATCGAACGTGCCACCGATGTGCTTCGGCCCGAGCTGGAATCGAGGGCCGGATCGGACGAGGAGAATCGAATCCAGGAGATCGCCGCGGAGGCCTCCGTCAGCAGCAGTCTGTCTCCGAACATCCACATAGACGCCGGTTTGGAAGCGACGAAGATCGATAGCCGGTTTCAGCTCGGCAATCAGTTCATCAGACCGTTCGCCCACGCCTCGAATGTCTGGGAGATGGCGGGGTACGTAGAGAACCGCATCTCGTTCGGCCTGCGAACGACCGTGGAGCCGGGCGTCCGGCTGACCTATCTTCCTTCTCGTCAAACACTTTACGGCGAGCCTCGACTTTCGGTGCGGTACGATGGGACGAGCAGCCGGATAGGCTCCTTCGCCCTGCAGGCCGCCGGCGGGATCTACCGCCAGTTCGTCCCGTCGCTTTCGCTTACCAGCTCCGGATCGACGTCCGTCGTGCCGTTTGTGCGGTTCTGGCTGCCGGTCGACCGCACTCTTGCGCCGCCGCGATCCTATCATCTTGCTCTGGAAACCCTACTGATGCCGGGCAACTCATGGACGCTCGCCTTCGAGACGTACTACAAATGGCAGCCCCGCGTGCTCGTCGTCGATTACGACAATCTGGCGACGGTGCACGCGTCCGTCCGGCCGCGGCCGGATCCGGTCACCCTTCCACAATCCACGTTCGTGCATTCGGTGCGAGGCCGGGCGTTGGGGGCCGTCGGGCGTGTCCAGGGCGATATCGGCCGGCTCTCAGCGACCATGCAGTACAGCTACAGCCTCGCACATCATCTCGATCGCGACCGCTTTGATGGGGAGTGGCATCCCGTGCCGTGGAATGAGCCGCACAGCCTGTTACTGAACCTGGAGATCTCGATTACATCGTCGCTTTCGGTATATGCGAGCGCGGAAGGGGCGTGGGGCCGTCGCTGGGCCTTCCGGCGGGCCTACTACGATTACCTTGCGTTTCGTCCGGATGCGCCTACATTCGCGCCGTTCGATTTGAATGATCCATCTGAGCCGGTGCTGCCGCCGTCGTACAGAATCGATCCCGGACTTACCTACGACTGGTCGTGGGACCGCCTCACGCTTCATCTTCGGGCCGTGATCGTCAACGTCCTCAACCGAAACGACGTATTCGACTGGAGCCTCGAACAGGGAGCCGCCGATTACACTCGCGTACCCCGCTCCCTTCCTGGGCGGCGGCCGGTCTTCTCGCTGCACGTCACCTATTGACTCGGATGTGGTGATGTGGTCGAGGTGATGGTGGTGATGCGGTGATGGTGATGTGGTATATGGTGATGTGGCTTGATTCGCGGGTGGAGATGTAGTCATAGAACGCCGCTCGCGGTCTTACCAGACACGAATACTCTATACCCGATTTTCGGAGGCACCCATGAAACTACGTTACACGTGCGCGGCTCTCTTGCTTGCAGCCGCATTCCTCCCGCTTTCAACGCATGCTCAGACCTTCTTCACGGCGCATCTGACGGCCGACCAGGAGCCGGAAGGTGTGGAGAGCGACGGCACAGGCACCGCCGCCTTCGTACTTACCGACGAAGGCCTTCGCTTTTTCGTCACCGTAGACGGCTTGACGGGACCGATCTCAAATGCACACTTCCATCAGGAGGAAGTAGGCGTCTCCGGCGGCGTCGTGCGGGGCATCGCCGACGACCTGGATGGCAACACCGCATCCGGACTCTGGAGCCCATCTGATGCCGAACCCCTGACGGATGAGCTTATCGGAGAGCTTCTGGCCGGCAACCTGTACCTGAATTTTCATACCGACGAGTATCCCGCCGGCGAGATCCGTGGGCAGATCCTCCCGTCTTCCGGAGCAGCGCTTACGGCCACTCTGACGCCCGAGCAGTCTACAGGCGACGTCGAAAGCGACGGTGCAGGCACGGCCTCCGTGCAGCTCACCGATGCCGGCGCCCTGTATTTCGTGACGGTCGACGGGCTCACCGGATCGATCGCGAATGCGCACTTTCACGAAGCTGAGATCGGCGATGACGGAGGCGTCGTGCGAGGCATCTTCGACGACTTCGATGGGACGACCGCATTCGGACTCTGGACTGCGTCCGATGATGAGGCGCTTACGGACGAGCTTACCGAATCGCTGCTCGAAGGCGATCTGTACCTCAACGTCCACACCGGCGATTACCCCGCGGGTGAGATCCGAGGGCAGGTGCTGCCTTCCAGCGGCTGGGGCTTTCATGCTGCGCTTGATGCCGAACAGTCCACCGGCGACGTCACGAGCGACGGAACCGGCACGGGGACCTTCACCTTTACCGACGCCGGCCTCATCTTTCACGTAACCATCGACGGCCTGACCGGCCCGATCGCCAACGCACACTTTCACCATGCGGCGGCAGGTGAAGATGGAGGCGTCGTCCGAGGCATCATGGATGATTTCGAAGGCAACACCGCCTCCGGCGTATGGCGTGCATCAGACGATGAAGCCCTTACCGACGAGCTGATCAGCGAGCTATTTGCCGGCAATCTTTATGTCAACGTCCACACGGACGACTACCCCGCGGGCGAAATCCGCGGACAGGTGCTCCCGCGTGACGGAGCCGAGCTCAGCGCCCGCCTTACGCCGGCGCAGGAGCCGGCTGATGTGACCAGCGATGGCTCGGGGACAGCGGCATTCACCCTCACCGATGAGGGCCTCGACTTCCGCGTAACCGTAAACGGCCTCACCGGCGACATCGCGAACGCGCATTTTCATCAGAACGAGATCGGCGTCGATGGAGGCGTGGTTCGCGGCATAATGGACGACTTCGACGGCAATACGGCCACCGGCACGTGGACCGCAGACGATGACGAGGCGCTGACTGACGACCTGATTCAGGCCCTCCTCCAGGGTGACCTGTACCTGAATGTTCATACCGGCGATTATCCCGCGGGTGAGATCCGCGGACAGGTGATGGTGTCGGAGGGTACCGCGCTCCGCGCGTACGTGACGAACGAGCAGGTGTTCGGCGACATAGAGCAGGAAGGATCCGGCACGGCCGCGCTCACACTGACCGACCAGGGCCTGTTGTTCGACGTGACCGTGAGCGGATTGAGCGGTGACATCAGCAACGCGCACTTTCACAGGGGTTTTGCCGGCGTCAACGGCGGCGTGGTCCGCGGTATCGCGGACGACCTGGAGGGTACGACCGGGTCCGGCGTCTGGAGAACCTCCGATACAGAGCCCCTTACGGACGAACTCGTCGAAGCACTTATCGCGGGCGAGCTCTATCTCAACTTTCACACCGATGAAAATCCGGCCGGCGAGATCCGCGGTCAGGTCGTCCCGAGCAGCGGCATAGGCGCTGCCGTGCAGCTCGATCCCGAGCAGTCGGGCGAGGACATCGAGAGCGATGGAACCGGGACCGCCGCTCTGTCACTCAGTCACGGCGGCCTGGCGTACAATCTGACCGCGACGGGGCTGACAGGTCCCATCACAAACGCTCACTTCCATGAGGCGCCCGCGGGCGTCGATGGTGGAGTGGTGAGAGGAATCGCGGAGGATTTCGACGGAAATACTGCACTCGGATTCTGGCGGCCCAGCGATGATGAGGCGCTCACGGACGATCTTTTCCAGGAGCTGCTCGCCGGAAATATCTATCTGAATCTCCATTCGGATGAGTATCCGGCAGGCGAGATCCGCGGGCAGATCGCGCCCGGCGACATCGTAGCGACCTCGGTGGAACCAGTGTCCTCAGAGCTTCCGGAGGCGTTCCGCCTGCAGCAAAACTATCCGAATCCCTTCAATCCGGAGACGACCATCGAGTTCGCCCTAGCCGGAGCCGAGGAGACGGTATTGACGATCTATGATGCGCTGGGGCGCCAGGTCGCGGAGATCGTGAATGAGACGCTTCCGGCCGGGACCTACCGCGTGCAGTTCGACGGCCGCGGACTGCCGAGCGGCGTGTACTTCTACAGCCTGGATGCCGGTGATCACCACTCCTCTCGCTCGATGCTGCTGCTCAAATAGTGTCAAATGATGCAGCAGGGATCTTGTTAGCACGATCGGTCCAAATCGGCCCTTAAAGCGAAGAGGCCGCCTCCAAGGCGGCCTCTTCGCTTATGCGGCATGGCGATTGCAAATTTCGTAGGCTGAACGCCTCTCCGGCGGCTTACGCAGGCCTACCGATCACGCGCTATATGAAGACGATACTCTCGTCTTCACACATCCGACCCGCGAACGCTCCGGCTCCATCCCACCGGAGGCAGAGCGCAGCAGCTCGCCTCCTCAGTGAAGGACCGATCTATTCGACGATGCCGGCACAACTTTTGAGTTTCAGAGTTAGAAGCTACTCTGGCCTGTCGCGCGTCGACCCGAAATCCTGCTGTCGGCGGGAACGTATAAATGGAGGATCGCCATGAAGTCGCTAGTTAGTAGTAAGTCCTCAAAACGTGGTGCAGCAAATATCTTTTGGGGCGAGATTGCTCCCCGTGATCATGTCGTGCATTTCTACGAGCACGACGACGCCATACTCGATTCACTCGCAGAGTTTGCAGAAGGCGGTCTCGCGAATGACGAGGGTGTTATCATCATGGCGACGCAGGCGCATCTGGAAGCGCTCGCAGATCGGCTCGCCGGTCGCGGCGTGGACGTCGCCGCGGTGCAGTCGCAGGATCTGTACATTGCCGTAGACGCTGAAGCGCTGCTGTCGACATTCATGATCGGGGGATGGCCGGACGAGGACGTTTTCCACAAGACAGTCAAGAGCCTTCTGGCACGCGCCCGAAAACAATCGCCCCGTGTGCGGGCATTCGGTGAGCTGGTTTCGATCATCTGGTCACAGGGGCACAAGGGCGCCACCGTACAACTCGAGCATCTCTGGCACCGTCTCTGTGAAAGCGAGGACTTCTCGCTTTACTGCGCATATCCGCGAGTGAGTTTTGCGCAGGATCCCACCGATTCCATGCGCGAGATCTGTGCTGCGCATTCGAGAGTGATCGGCGGCGACGCTCTGCTGGGTTCAACATCTAGCGCATCAGCGCCGGCAGCCCCCTAAGACCGTACTGCCATCCAAACAGCTGCCCGTCCGAACGGGTCGGGCGGCGTCCAAATCCACAGCCGCTGATCTAAGACGGCTGGTATACGGCACACGTGCGCCGCGCCTGTAACTATGCATCCGGCGGGTTATCTTCTACCTCCCGCTGCCCTGCCGCGAAAGCCCATCCGCAGTACTTCATGATGCGCGACGCGACACGTTGCGGCTCGACGCAAGTGTTTTCCGTCACCGATCGCGAGGACCTGCATGAAACGCTTCCTGCTGGAATGTCTCTGTCTCACCTTCTTCGTCGCCTGCATCGCTCCCGTTCAGCAGGCTCATGGCCAAATCGATTATAGCTTCGCGGCCGGTCCGAACGTTACCACGCTCGAGGTCGATTTCGAAAATCGGGAGCAGCCGCAGTATGATGCCGTCGTCGGCTTCTTTGCGGGCGTGAATGCGGGACTCGAACTCGGTCCTGCAAGCATTCACGCCGGCGCCACATACATCAATGCGGGCGCGATTTTCGACGGCTCGGAATTCTTGAATCGCGACAACTTCGATGTCAACTTCATCGCGGTGCCCGTCGACGTACGGATCTTTTTGCCCATTTCACCCATCGCGTCTCCGTACCTCCTTGGTGGCGGCGAGCTTCGGTATCGCCTCGATCTTTCAGATACCGATCAGGGTTTCCAGGAAAGTCTTGAGCAGCAGAGCGTCGCCGCGAGCATCGGGGCGGGCATTCGACTCACCGTACCCGGTCTCGGGCTGCGCATCGCGCCGGAAGTGCGCTACGCCATCGATGTGACGGGGATGTCGTCCGGGGACGTGACCCTGGTAGACGAGGTTCTGAGGGTTCGCGACGAGTTCAAGGCTGACATGCTGCGCTTTGGCCTCGTGGTCGGCCTGTAGTCCGCTCATCGACAGACGAAACCATGCTGGAGGAATTCAAAAAGTTCGCCTTGAAGGGCAACATGGTGGACATGGCCGTCGGTATAATCATCGGCGCCGCGTTCGCGACCGTCGTTCGATCGCTGGTGGATGACGTAATCATGCCGGTGGTCGCTGCCTTCTTTTCGGCACCCGACTTCAGCAATCTCTTCTTCGTCCTTCGCAACCCCACTGATGAAGTGTTTACGTCGATTGACGCGGCCCGGGAGGGGGGTGCTGTCGTGCTGGGGTACGGCCTTTTCCTGAACGCCCTCCTTGCCTTTCTGATCGTCGCCATCGTGCTGTTTATCATCGTCCGAAACATGAACCGCCTTCTGGATGCGAAGGCGGGCGCCGCCAAGAAATCTCTCGTTCCACCGGCGCCCTCGACCCAGGAAGTGCTGCTAACGGAGATACGGGATCTCCTGAAGTCGCAGACCGGCCGTGCGGCACCATAAGCGTCATCCCCGCGCGCAAACAGCTGGCGGCGGGACCGATCGAGTGCTGATTCAGATTCCGTGCATCCTCCCGGTTCATGTCCCATCATCAACATCTTCACCACCGATGTCCATTTCTAATCCGCGGCTTTTCGTTCCGACCTGCATGCTCTCGATCATCGTCCTGATCACGGCATGTGATTCGCCCCGCACCGGTGATCCGGCGACGGGCGAGTCGGAGACCGCATCCGTATCGGGATCGACAAATGGCTCCGCCGAGGCGCTCGGCGAGGAGGGTGAGCCGGAGGATTGGCAAATTCTGTTTGATGGAGAAAACCTGGACGGATGGCGAGGTTATCAAAGTCGAGTCATTCCCCCTGGCTGGACCGTAACGGACGACGGGGCCATTCACTTCGCGTCGGCTGAGGGCGACATCGATCTTGGACTCATCACCGACGAGCAATTCTCGGACTTCGACCTGCGATTCGAGTGGCGTGTGGCGCCGGGGGGTAACAGCGGCGTTTTCTTCCACGTGACCGAGGACGAGGACACGATCTGGAAGACCGGCCCCGAATATCAGATCGTCGATAATATTGGCCACGACGACGGGGAGAACCCGGTCACTTCGGCCGGCGCGAATTACGGTCTTTACGGCCCTGACGAGGACTTCTCGAAGCCGGCAGGCGAGTACAATGAGGGTCGCATCCTGGTCCGCGCAGGACGCGTCCAGCATTTTCTCAACGATCAGAAGGTCGTCGACTATCGACTCGGGAGCGACGACTGGGAAGATCGAGTGGGTGCCTCGTCATTCAACGAGATGCCGGCGTACGGCCGCACGGGATCAGGTCACATCGCTTTGCAGGAGGGCGGGCCGGTGTGGTATCGCAACATACGGATTCGCCCGCTCGGTGCCGACGAGCAGGATGGGTGACGGCCAATACCGACGAGTGTAGCGCTAGTGCGCACACGCTCTCACGTCGATCCTTTCGTCCACGTTTTCTGAATCGCGACTTCATTCCCGCACGACGTCACGCTCCTTGATGCGGGCGGCGTCGTGCTTCTGGCCGATGTTGATCCAGAGCGTCGTCTTCCCGCCGGCCGCGTCCCGTGTCGGACCGGAGATCCACGAGCCGAGCTCACCGCTCCCGATCATCCTTTCAAGGGCTCCTTTGATCGTGCGCTTCGACGGATCACTCCCGGTGCCGGACTTGCCATGTATGACGACGACCCGGCCGCGGCCCTTTCTGTAGGCTTCCTGCACCGTTCGCCGGATGATGTATTCGGCATCCTGCACCGAGCACCCGTGCAGGTCGATGGTAACATTCGTGCCGTCATCTTCGAATCGTCTTGGACGTGGGCTAGTCACGGATCGGAATGAATTCGAAGGAGGATAGCGATGGGCGTGAATGGTTGAACGGCTATCTTCCTGTTCGGCCGTTCGGTCACTCAACACCAATATCGCGTTCGTTCCATCGGAAATCAGGTGCCGGGCGGTCGTTCTCCGAATCTCGCAACATGGTGCGTTCTAGCAGATAATAGGATAAGCGATGCGGTCCGCTGGATCTGCACTTAGCGCACAGACGACTCACTGCCAATCGCGTACGGACGACTCATGGCCGAAAATAGAAAGATCGATCGACGCAATTTCATCAGTACGATCGCGGCTGCAGGCGCTGTCGTGCCGTTCTCGACGTTTCCGTTCTCGACCCGCTCATCTTTGACTCCAGCATCCGCAACCGGATACTCCGAACGCGCGGCTGCTGGTGTGCAAGCGCCAGGGGCGCGTGTTCGCGCGAAAGATGTCGTAACGAAGGCTATTCCGTCGAGCGGCATCCACATTCCGGTCATCGGCATGGGTACGTGGATCACGTTCAATGTGGGGGAGGATCCGGAGGCACGGCGTGGGCGAACGGAAGTACTGCGGACGTTTTTCGCGAACGGAGGGGGAATGATCGACTCCTCGCCGATGTACGGATCGTCGGAGGAGGTCGTCGGCTTCGGCTTGCGCGCCCTGGGGCCGACGCCCGGACTTTTTTCGGCTACGAAAGTGTGGACGTCGTCGGAATCGGAGGGGCCGCGGCAGGTGGCGCAGTCACTCGACCTGTGGGGCATCAATCGTTTCGATTTGCTGCAGGTCCACAATCTCGTTTCGTGGCAGGCCCATCTCGAGCTGCTTTTTGCGCTGAAGGAGCAAGGCCGCCTGGGGCACGTCGGCGTGACCACGTCGCACGGCCGCCGCCACGACGACCTGCTAGAGGTCATGCGAACGCAGCCGATCGACTTCATTCAGGTCACATACAATCTGGTGGATCGAGAGGTTGAGAATCGAGTGCTTCCGCTGGCCGCCGAGCGCGGAATAGCGGTCATCGCGAATCGGCCGTTTCGGGGAGGTCCGCTCGTCGATCAACTTCAGCGCGAGCCGCTGCCGGATTGGGCTGGTGAAATAGATTGTCGGAACTGGCCGCAGTTCTTGCTGAAGTTCATCATATCGCATCCGGCGCTCACCTGTGCGATTCCGGCCACGACGCGGGTGGATCACATGCGTGAAAATATGGGGGCGGCTCAGGGCATCCTTCCCGATGCTGCGTTCCGCAGTCGGATGCTCGAATATGTGGCGTGAGCCCGATTACATGAATGGCACGTAGGAAAATGAGCCGGTGCCGACGCGTCGCCTTAGTTCGCCTGAAACATGCTCGATTTCGGTGCGGCGATTCGGAGGAATTGGGGCGTCGGCTTTTCTGCGCAGCGCATCGGCTTCCATGAGATGACTGCTCGCCGCCTCCCACTCTCCACAGTCGAGGTCGAT
>CAZKNF010000057.1:0-9212 GCA_964554105.1 uncultured Rhodothermales bacterium
AATTGCCGGTTCCACATCTAGCTCGGACGTCCGGCATTCCTCATCTGTTGCCGTGGTCGCGTTCCGTCAGGCGCAATAGCGCAAATTGAGGCAATTTTATTTGCAGTGATTGCAATAATCCGTGTCGCAGACGCGTTCTATAGCCGGGAGACGGAGGACAGATCGACGGGCGATGCCTCCAGTTCTACTTCCCGCGAAGGAAAGCACGCTTCCCTGCTAAAGAGCGGTACTGCGCTTGTTGAGACGGATGCATCAAACCGATGAAGCCCTGGCGGCGGCGTACATAGAGCGGGACGACCAGAACGCGTTTCGAACGCTTGTCGAACGACATCAGGAACGTGTCTACGGATATATCCTGGGGATGGTGCGCGATCGCGACGTGGCCAATGACCTGTTCCAGGAAACTTTTCTACGCGTGATTTCCGCGATGCGGCGCGAGCGCGGATCCTATGAGCGGCAGGGGAGATGGCTGTCATGGGTGATGCGAATCGCGCGGAATTCAACGCTCGACCATCTACGCCGACGAAAAAAATGGTGGGATGTGGACGAAAATGGTGAAGAGACGTTCTGGGGACGGCTCGCCGACGACGAGCCTATCGCCGATGACCTTCTGAGCAGCATCGAGCAGTCAAAGTTGCTCGACGTGTGCATCGGAAATCTATCGGCAGAACAGCGCGAGGTCGTCTTACTCCGACACGAAACAGACTTGACTTTCCGGGAGATCGCGGAGCTAACCGGCGTTTCCATCAATACGGCACTTGGCCGCATGCGCTACGCGCTGATCAATCTTCGCAATATGATGTCCGAACCACTGACCGAAAATGCCGAACGATTGGGTACGGCATGAGAGATAGAACGCCATGAAGACGGAGTTGAAGATCATAGAGGAGCTCTACGAAGATGGACTCGGTGACGCATTCGCCGAGCATCTGCGTGAGCACAATCCTGATTTGTGGGCGGAACTCGCTACGCTGCGGTCTACGAAGGAGGCCCTCGATGCACGGCCGCGGCGCCGTCCCGACCAGCGCACGGTACACGCTATTCTCGACGCATCCGCCGGCGTTTCGGCTGCATCAACGGGCGGACGAAATTCGATTCGTCACCGTGACAGGTCACCCCATCATCGCCGGTCTGTTCGTCTGCGCAGTGCAGGAATCGCAACCACGGCCCTGGTCGTTTTCATTGGTATAATGGCCGTCTGGCAATCCGACATGCTCAATTTCGAACCACCAAGAAAGGACGCCTCACTAGTTGCGGCCGCGGAGAACGCTCCAGGCAGTGCGGAGAGCAGTACTGCCGGTGATCTGGAGAAATCGGAAAGTGATCAGCTGAGTGCCGAAGAGACGGAGGAGCAGGTGGGGCCGGTCACGGGTGATGAGGCGAATCTCACGTCCGCCGACGTGCGGTTGAGTCCGCAGGCTGCCGACCTTGCATTCTTGTCCTCTCGTCAGCAGTTCGATGCGATCCTTATGGAACAGGCCGATTCTGAAGTCGACGTGCTTGCCTGGGATGAGGGAAGTGAAATCGTACAGGTGGCTCAGCAGATCGAGATGATCCAGGGAGGCGTGGCGCTGGGCTGGGATCCGCCGTCGGTGCCGCTGGAGACCGTGCCTTTGTCTCGCCAAAGCGGCCCACGTTCGCCGAATCTACAACCGGCCGGCCAGCCGCGGCAACCGTGATGGCAGGCCATATCCGTCATACTCCCGCCGATTACCAACTGACGTTCAGGTTCGCCATGCGTAGTCATCAGATTGTGAAGTGGTTTAGTGTTCTGCTGCTGGGCGGGTTTATTCTCGCCCCTCTCACTTCGGCTCGAGCACAGGCTCCCGAGAGCCGCTCGTTCAGTATCCAGGACGGAGAGGTCTACATAGACGGGGAACGCCTCCCGCCCGACGACCTTCCGGCGTCGCTCAACACAGAGGGCGTCCAGGTGCAGTACACGTTCAGCGGGGACGTGCGACCCGTCATCAACATCAACGGGTCGTTGTACGTACTCGAGGAAGATCGCATTCGCAAGGCGGAAGCGGCGGATCAAGATGGCGTCTCTGTATTTATGCGCCAGGGACCGGTGCGCACGGACGTGTCAGATGAGTTCGGCTTCAGCTTCAAGAATGCGTCCGGCGACATCACCGACTTTGCGGCACCGCACGCCGCCACCATCGAGAGAAAAGCACGCGAGCTGCAGGCACAGGCGGTGCACTTTCAGGAAGTGCAGGCGCGGCTGCAGGAGCAGCTCGGAGACCGTCGGATACAGGAGCTTACTGATGCAGCGCAGCGCCTTGGAGTTCGGGCGCACGAGGCCGCAATGGCCGCCGAGGCATTGCCGCAGGTCGAAGTGCAGCACTACCTCGACGGTATCCAGCGAAACGATCGTGAGCTCTATGATCTTCTCCTACAGGAACGCGAGATGGAGCAAGAGACCATCCGGCTGTCACGCGAGATTCGAGCCCTGGCGGAGGGCCCCGAGAGAAAGGAGCGTACGGAGGAGCTGCGCGCCCGACTCGACCAGATCTTCGAGCTGAAGCAGACCAACCGGCGACGCGAAATTGAACAGTTCGAGCATCGCCTGGCAGAACTTCAGGAGAGGCTGGAGGAACGGGAAAAACTTCGCGATGACATCATCGAGAACCGTATTCGCGAGCTGCTCCACCACGAAAACGACTCGAACTGGTAAATAAGCGGTACCTGGCAGCTCAGAATACGAGACAGCGGGGGCACAACGACCACTCATCCAACCGGACACGACGATGAATCGCATAGCTTCGCTTTTCAACACGGGTTTGCTCGCAGTGGCTCTTCTCGCCACCGCGCCGGCTGCGGCTCAGGATGCGGTCCCTCAAGATCATACCGCCAAGGGTCTAGAAGATGGCGAGGACGACGCACAGGAGCAATATGGTCCACGTCCCGACAAGCATTCCCGTGATCATCGGAGCGACAGCGCTCACGTTCTGGGCGATCACGATTGGCCCGCGATGGCAGAGTTTATGAAAGATTTCGAGATGCCGGACGTGCCGGACATGGCGCCGTTGATGGAACGATTTCATGTTGAGCTCGGCGATCCGATGCGCGCTTTTTTTCACGAGAACAGGGCCATCGCCGAACTTGAGCATGAATCCAGACGAATCGCGCGCGAGGCACGCCGCGCTGAAGAAGCAAAGAAGGCAGAGCTGGAAGCAGCGCTGCGAAGCAACCTGCAGGAGATATTCGACCTGAAGCTCGAGCTTCGCGAAAAAATGGTCGCAGATCTTCAGGAGAGAGTCGAGGAAGAGCGCGAAAAACTCGAACGACGCCGTGAGGCACGTCGCGAGATGATCGACCGGCGACATCGCATGCTGATGGGTGAAGATGACCTGCTGGAGTGGTAAAATTGTAGTTAAGGTTATAGTTTAACACGCCTCTGCCTCGCCTTGGGGTAGAGGCCCTTTTATATTTTGCCGTCACAACATCGGAATTGCAGCACGGCCCGCGGTGAAACATCCGTGCTTACATCTGAGACGCACCGTCGCGATCAGTAGATGGTAAACGCTTGAATCAGGGCAAAAGCGGCATGGAATATGTTCTTCGGTAACACCGCGGCGGATTAGCCTAGTCGGAAAGAATGGCACGGACTCGAACAGATTCTAGCTTCTGGATTGTATCTTCGGTCCTGGCGCTCTCCGCGATCATGACGGCTGCGAGCGGCTGGGCAAAACCCCTGGTCGAACGGGTGTCAATCACGTCGCGGTCCGACGACCAGGGCTTCGTCATCCGCTTCCACCTGGATGGTCCGGTCGGAGCGTACAGCGAGCCGCGAATGCTCGAAGGCGATCTTGTGGAGATGGTCCTATTCAACACGGGCATTTCCGATGCGTACGAGCCTGCAGAAGCCGAGGGGCCTCTCGTAGACTTCGAGCAAGAAGAGGGTGGAGGGCACGTCGTCTTTCGTTTCAATCTGAATTCGCCCAGGCCGCTTACGGCATCGGCCTATCGCGACCGGGGCTCCAATGATCTGCTGCTCGGATTGACGTACTCATCCGAACCTGCGCGCGCGGTTGCAGGCAACGATGATCCATCGCCTTCTGCACCCTTCAGGACGGCCTCCCTGAGGGATGATTCCGAGTCGGCACTGCCCGCGGAGAGGACGTCGCGTGCGGTCTCATCCGAAGGCGAAAGATGGATGCTCGATACGATTGTGATCGATGCCGGCCATGGTGGCCGCGATCATGGCGCTGTGGCTAACGGAGTTCGCGAGAAAGACGTCGTACTCAAGACGGCACTCATGTTGGGCGAGTACCTCGAGACGAAGCTCGGCCTCAACGTTTTCTATACGCGCGATGATGATCGGTTTATCGAGCTGAAGGATCGCGGTAAGATCGCCAACTCGCACGGAGGCAAGCTCTTCATATCGATTCACGCGAACGCTGCGTCGAATTCGCGGGCCAGCGGAACCGAGACGTTTTTCCTTGGAATGCACAAGTCGGATGCCGCACGCAGGACCATGGAACTCGAAAATTCAGTCGTGCAGCTCGAGAGCGACCCGGACCAATACAAGAACATGGATGAGGAGTCGCTCATCCGCATGGAGCTCACGCGGAGCGCGTACATGCGCAATAGTGAGGCATTCGCCGGCCTAATCGAGGAGCAGTTCGCCGATCGCGTCGGGCGGACCAGCCGGGGAGTGAAACAGGCCGGATTCTACGTCCTCTGGGGAGCGTCGATGCCTGCTGTACTGGTCGAGCTCGGATTCCTGACAAACCCGAACGAGTCGGATTTTCTTAAAAGTGAGCGCGGGCAAGCCTACATGGCGAGCGCTATTTTCAGAGCCGTCCGCGACTACAAGCTCCAGTACGAAAAAGGGCTGAGCCACGTCTCAGGCAACTAAACAGCTTCCATGCCGCCGCAGGCGCGGCTAGCCTCTTCCTAACCGTCGCAAACCATTTCCACCCGGCCGTGTCTGTTATGATCGAATCGGATCGCCTTCGCGAGGCTGTCCGCAACATTCCCGATTTTCCGTCACCCGGGATTCAGTTCAAAGACATCACGCCGATTCTCAGCGACAAGGATTTGCTGACGCAGTCCGTCGAAGCGCTCGCTCGGCCGTTTCTGGGAGCCGGCGTCACAAAGGTCCTTGGAATCGAGGCTCGTGGATTCATCCTCGGTGGCATGATTGCCCGGCGCCTCGACGCTGGATTTATTCCCGTCCGAAAGAAGGGCAAACTCCCGCACACGATCGTTAATGCGGATTATGAATTGGAGTACGGCGCCGACAGCATCGAAATGCATGCCGATGCACTCGGTTCATCAGACACGGTGCTCATCCACGATGATGTGATCGCGACGGGGGGCACCGCCGCCGCTGCGGGCCGGCTGGTAAAAGAGTCGGAGGCGAGACTTGCGGGATTCGCTTTCCTGATCGAACTTGCATTCTTGAAGGGAAGAGCGGCACTCGAAAACGATGCGCGCATTCATTCCGTACTTCAATATGAGTAAGAGGACAACTACGTGAATCGCTTTCCCAGGCAAGCATTTTTCGATCCGATCGAGCCGCCTATTCGGCGGACGGGCGTGCTGGTGCTGCTAGCAGCCGCTTCTCTTTTCGTCGTCGCGTGTGATACGGTTTCGGCGCCGGAGCCTATAGAACTGCAGCCGAAGACGGTGTCATTTCGATTTGAATTTGATTCGGACGGCGTATCGCCGGGTGAGGAGACGCAGGCACTTTCGCAGGCGAGCGTCGACCTCGGTCCTGAGCTTCTAAGCGACGGCTTCAACAAGGGTGAAGTCCTTGCTGCCACGGTGTCGTCGGTCGAGCTAGAAAGGGTCAATCCGACAACCGTCAATCTGGACTTCCTCGATGAAGCCACCCTGGCATTTACCGCGTCCAACGTCTCGACGCAGACGATTGCTCAATCTTCGTCTCTGCCGAACAGCCGTACCGGGTCGCTTTCGATTGGAAATCAGACTGTGACGGCGTTCGTGGTGGCCCCGGAATTTCGGGCGACGCTTACCGTAGTACCGGGTACCCTGCCCGATGCGGGATGGGTTCTCCGGGCGAACGTTACACTGCAGATAGAAGTGGAAGGCGTGTAGCAGCCAGTCGAGCGGGCAAGCAAAGAAGCACGACGAACGATACTATCGCACCGCGACACAGGAAATCTCGACGCGAGCGCCGCGGGGGATTGCGGAAACCTGTACCGCCTCACGGGCCGGGGGTGCCTCGGAGAAATAACGTGCGTAAACCTCATTCACTGTCGCGTAGTCGTTGATGTCAGCGAGGTACAGCGTACAGCGAACCACGTTTGCATAACTCATCCGAGCAGCCTTTAGAACGGCACCGAGGTTTTCGAGCACACGCTCCGTTTCCGCTTCGACCGAACCCGATATGACGCTGCCGGTCTCCGGATCGATCGCGATCTGACCGGAACAATAGAGCGTTTCACCCACCAGAATGCCCTGGCTGTACGGACCAATGGCTGCGGGAGCCAGTGGTGTCTTTATACGAGAGCGTGAAGATGATACTGGCGAGTGATGTGAACTCATAAACCCATTGCTTTTAAAAGCTTAGTGCAAAGCATAACTTCCGCCGTATGTCACTATAAACACAAGCGAAAATTTAACTAAGAAGAATGGATTTGGGATTGGCTGGACGCACTGCATTCATAGCGGGTGCAAGCAGTGGATTGGGATATGCCGTTGCCCACGAATTGATTTCCGAAGGATGCCATGTGGCGATCTGCTCGCGCAACCGCGAACGGATCGAGAAGGCCGCGAAGAGCCTCGCGGACGACGCGGAATCGTCCGAGGTACTACCGATCGTATGCGACGTGACGGATGAAGACAGCATCGGGCGTGCGATCGCTGAAACGACCTCATTCTTCGGGGCGCTGAACGTTCTCGTGACGAATGCCGGAGGACCACCGGCAGGATACATCGACGACTTTTCATCGAGTCAGTGGCGCGATGCCATCGAGCTCAATCTGATGAGCACCATCAATCTGTGCCGCGCCGCACTTCCGCACCTTCGGCACGCGGCCCAGGACGCCGACGCATTTGCGAGAATCCTTATGATCACGTCGGTATCGGCCAAGCAGCCAATTCCGAATCTATATCTCTCGAACACCGCACGTGCCGGCGTTCAGGGATTCGCCAAGAGCTTATCTGAAGAAGTGGGAGCCGACGGGATCACGGTGAACACGATTCTCCCAGGGTATACACGGACGGACCGGTTGAAGAATTTAGCTGAGAACATTACGCAGAGCAGCGGAAAGTCGACGGAAGAGATCGAATCGGCGTGGGCCGAACATGCCGCTCTCAAGAGAATCGCAGAACCGGCGGAGTTTGCAGCGGCAGCCGCGTTTCTCGTGAGCAAGCGCGCATCGTATGTGACAGGAATCGCATTTCCGGTGGATGGCGGGCGGGTGAAGCACCTTCTTTAAGGGTGGCGCCGGCCCCGGCACGCGCAAGGAACGCCGCCTCTGATGCCGCAGTTGCAGGACGACAAAGCATCGATAAGCAAACCGATCAGACGATGAGCACGCATGGAAAAGTTCTGGTCGCCATGAGTGGAGGCGTCGATTCGTCGACAGCCGCCGTGATGCTCTCAGACCAGGGCTACGAAGTTATCGGAATCACCATGAAAACCTGGGATTACGCCGAAAGCGGCGGTCATTCCGGTAAAGTGGTGGGATGCTGCACCCTGGAGTCCATGAACGACGCGCGGTCTGTTGCAATGAAGTATGACTTCACCCACTTCATAGTAGATATCCGGGAGGAGTTTGGGGACTGGGTTATCGACAAGTTCACGGGTGAGTATCTGGCCGGTCGTACGCCCAACCCCTGCGTTCTATGCAATACACACATCAAATGGGCCGCCCTTATGAGGCGGGCCGACGATCTCGGGTGCGAGTTCATCGCGACGGGACATTACGCGCGTCTTCGAAGAGACCAGCGCACCGGCCGGTTCATCTTGATGAAGGGCAAAGATGAACGAAAGGATCAGAGCTATGCGCTCTGGGGAGTTTCGCAAGAGAATTTTTCACGTACGAAGCTGCCGCTCGGGACCTTCGAGAAGCCCGAGATTCGGCGCATGGCCGCGGACTTTGGCCTCGAACGCGTGGCAAACAAACCCGACTCATACGAAATCTGCTTCGTGCCGGACAACGACTATCGGCGGTTCCTGAAAGACAGGGTTGACGGGCTGCAGGATAGGGTCGCCGGCGGCCGTTTCGTGACATCCGATGGAGTCGTCGTCGGTCGACACGACGGATACCCGTTCTATACGATTGGACAGCGGCACGGACTCGGTCTGGCGTTAGGGTATCCTGTTTACGTGACCGACATAGACCCTGATACGAACGTCATCACTGTCGGACCACGGAAAGAACTTTTGCAACAAATCCTCTCGGCCGGGCAGGTCAATATGATCAAGTACGAACGTCTCGAGAATGAGCTTCCGGTTGAAGCGAAGATCCGATACAACGATCCGGGGGCGCACGGTATCGCATGGCAGGACGAGGATGAG
Organism: uncultured Rhodothermales bacterium; assembly: GCA_964554105.1. Classification (GTDB taxonomy): domain Bacteria; phylum Bacteroidota; class Rhodothermia; order Rhodothermales; family VXPQ01; genus CAZKNF01. The sequence continues at coordinate 8,498 of CAZKNF010000057.1, forward strand.
ACACTCCGTGTAGCCTTCTCCCGGCCGCGGCACGCAATTACTCCGGGACAGTCGGTCGTGCTGTATGAGAGGGAGGATGTCATCGGCGGCGGATGGATCCGGAATGTCGGAGAGCGGGGTGTGTCCACCCCTGAAAACGAAGAAGAGGCATTCATCGAGCTGCAGACGTCATGAAGCGATTTCTCCTGGCTTTGACTACTCTTTCACTCGTCATGATCGGCTGTGCTACAGCCGACCGGCCGCCAGGTGGGCAGATGGCGGAGGGAGCCGACGCAGAAGTGATCGAGGGACGCGGAACGGTGCGATACGTCGACCTGGAAGGCGGCTTCTACGGTATTGTAGATGAGGACGGAACGCAGTACGATCCGATTAATCTTGACGACGAGTTCAAAGAGGACGGGCTGCGCGTCCAGTATCAGTTGCGCGTGAGAGAGGACATGGTCGGCGTTCACATGTGGGGAACGTACGTCGAAGTCCTCGCCATCGATCGATCAGAGGTCGAACGCTTCTAAGCGTTGCAAAGCATTTCACTCCGAACGTGCGCAGGGTTGTAACGATCAGCGGGTATGCATATCACTCCCAGCACGCACGTCACCATAGCTTTCTAGCGGGATAAGAGTTCACGGGCGCGTCGATCGCGGACGTGTAATCGTCCTGTTATCAGGCTCGCATTTTGCAATCCCATTACACTTTTGCACGACCATTTGTGCGGAGT
>CAZKNF010000057.1:9312-21680 GCA_964554105.1 uncultured Rhodothermales bacterium
TCAGGCTCGCATTTTGCAATCCCATTACACTTTTGCACGACCATTTGTGCGGAGTGGTGTACAATGGAAAAGAACGCAAACGCATCTGTCGGACATCTATAAAGAAGCAGACACTAACGATGGAAATAGACGCCGTTCGGCAACGTGGGCCTGGACAACAACGTGGGCCTGGACAACAAAGGCGCACCGGGGCGGAATGCTCGCATTTTTCAGATTGGTCAACCAAGGACGAAAGTTCTCCGCGACGAATCGGTCTGGCGGCCGAGGCAGTACGCGATCGCCGATTAGTAGTACGCAATTAGAAAGTTAGAGAGGTGTGCATATGGCCTGGTACTCGATTGACATGCCGGAGGTGAGCGTGAATGACGGAGTCTATCATCAGCTGTGCCGTAAATTCCAGAAGGCGTTCATTGGAGCAAGTGCTCCGCCGGAATTGGCGATGTTCGCCTGCCGAGATGCGCACCCTGAACAGAGACGTCTCTATCTGTCACCCAGCGCAAGCTCGTATGTACCCGATCTCATCCATGAATACGGTGCCGAACCATGCGGCGTACCTGACGAGGCCTCCGTCACACTAGTCTACGGCGTTCCAGGCGCGAAATCGCTGTTATCGGTCTCCGATACATCGATTTCGGCTCAAGGCGACACACCTGCGGTTTACCCACTCCTCAGCGCGCGCCACACTGCATCAAGCGGATAGTAACTTTGTAATAACGGAGACGGGACTTCCCACCTGAGGGACGTACCTTTGAACGCACTGCACACCTGCACATCAGGGCGGTTTAAGAGCGTCCTGAAGGTGTGCGACACTCGTTCAACCTCTTAGATCTCGCCCATTCTTTATGTTCAATGCTCCAACTACGTTCGAGAGTGGGCCCCAATCCTCCCCGCACTCGATGACCTCCTCAAGTGTAAATCTGAAGCGGCTGCTCATTGTTGAAGACGATCCGGAGTTGAGTACAGGTCTTCTACTGTATCTCGAATCGCAAGGGTTTGACGTGACACTGGTAAATGACGGCGAAAAGGGCCTGCAACAAGCCGTCTCCCTTCCCGGCTTCGATCTAATCGTGCTCGACGCGAAGCTGCCGGGTCGAAGCGGGTTCGACGTACTTCGTGAAGCGCGTTCGCGAGGCGTGAGTACGCCGATACTGATGCTGACAGGTCTCGGGGGGCATGATGATAAAATGCGCGGCTTTGAGCTGGGTGCAGATGACTACCTGACGAAACCGTTCTCGACAGAGGAGCTCCTAGCGCGCGTTCACGCGATTTTGCGGAGAACGAAGCAGGAGACAGAAGACGCACTGGGCGTTTTCGATGTAGGCGGCTTGCGGGTCGACCTGGCAGCGAAAAATATCGAACGGGATGGCGAACCGATATCCCTGACGGACCTCGAATTCCGACTGCTGCGCTATCTGCTGCTGCACAGGGGCAGAACGGCAACACGTGAACAGATTCTGCGGGATGTGTGGGGCCTGCCGAGCGACGTAGAAACACGGACAATCGATCGTCACGTCAACGCCCTTCGGAAACTGATGGATGGCGAGGACGAAGAGGACTGGCCCATCAAGAGCGTATACGGGATCGGATACAAGCTCGTCGGCGCAGAACGCGTAGAAGAGAGGGCATCCTGACCTGACACGAGAGGTCCCTAGAAGATCAACTCTTAAACCGGTAGCCGAGGCCGTATACCGTTTCGATGTGCTCCGGCTCGTTGGGATCCAGTTCGATTTTCTTTCGAACGGAGGCGATATGGCGGTCCACCGTTCGCGTGATAATTTCCTGCTCGATTCCCCACACGTCACGCAGTAGCTGCCGCCGTGTTACGGTCCGTCCGCGGTTCTGTATGAGGTACCGGAGGATGTCGAACTCGAGAGCGGTGAAATTGACGGGCTGCCCATTCCGAGACGCTTCGTGCGTCGTGAAATTGATCTCGACGTCACCGATTCGGTAGACGCTCATGGGCGCCTTGTCGGGTGGCTGGGTCCGATGGAGGATCGCCTTTACACGAGCCGCAAGCTCTTCCGCATTGAAGGGCTTCGTCACGTAATCCTCTGCGCCGAGACCGAATCCCTTCAGAATATCTTCCTGCTCGCCCTTCGCCGTCAGCATCAAGACAGGCGCCGTGACGCCGATGTCCTGACTCTCCTCCAGGACCTCGAACCCGTTCTTCTTCGGCAGCATGATGTCGAGGAGGATGATATCGTATTCGTTCTCGCTAATCTGCTCAGTTGCCTGCTCGCCGTCTTTGGCAAGAACAACATCATATCCCTTCAATTCGAAGAAATCCTGAAGGCCCATGCCGACATCCTGATCATCTTCGACAATCAGCATCTTAAAGGTTTGCGTCGTGTTCATGCGGGTTGGATGATTCGAAAGTGAACTGACACTGAGATTGCGAGCATCGTGAGAAGGTCATCCCGTAGGCGAAACGCTTTCGGCCGAGGCGGGACGCTCTCTCCGAGCAGAACTGGTAATATAGTCAGGAATGACGCATTGTAAAACGCCTGACGCTGCGCCCCGCTTCCGGTGCAGGCATCGATGAGGCTGGTCAGCCCCCGACCTCCCTACCATCGACGAGGGGTAGACTTACCATGTTCGCGAAAGCCCTGTATGCGCCCGGATGGAAGACCTTCAGCTGGCGATACCAGACCAGTGCCGTGTACAGATACGTGCCGCTTCCGAACGGTGCGAACAGGGTCGAACTCTCGAGTGGCGCCTCCCCGGGGTCATTCAGACTGACGAGCTCCACATACCGTCCATCGTACTCACCAGGAAAGTACAATCCGCGTTCCTGTACCCACCCTTCCCAGTCCTCTTCTCGTAGCTCATTGGGACTGTTGAAGAGGGGATGCTCCGGCTTGAGAACAGTGATCGGGGCATCCTCGCGCGTGACGCGGTCCCTCCCAAGTTCCAGGTGATACGGGGCGAAGTTTCCCGGATTGTTACTATCCCCGCCGAAGGGATCGGCACTTTCGCTATTCCATTCGAATGTTTTCTGATATTGGACGACGAGATGCCCTCCGTTACGTACCCAGTCGAGCAGCTTGTCGTTGTGTCTGCGCAGATCCTCGCGGACGAGGTATGCCCGAATGTCGACCACGATCGTATGGAGTCCATCGAATCGTCCGTTCGCCAGATCAAGCGAATCAAGCATCCTATGCTGCACGCCGAGCTGCGTCAAAGCTTGATCCATCGTGTTGTCGTAGCTTTCTATAACGCCGACGCGAAGTTCTTGGGGCACCTTTACGTCAAATACCCGACCCGGCAAAAAGGCATCGGCAGTGGTCGCCCCGATCGTTGACGAATTCGCGAGACTGGAAAGTGCGACGGTATACCTGCCGGGCTCGGAGCCCTGAGGGAGCCGTAGGGCAACCGAGTCGATCCGTGTCGTCCCCGGAGTAACATCAAGAGGCATTTGCTGCTGATCGACGATCGTCTCCGTATCATCCAGAGAAACAGCTGCCGTAAGATGCAGTGATTCGATTACGGGATCGAATGCTTGGGCGGTGAACCGTACGGAGTTGCTGCCGTCTTTCAGGCGGGTAACGTCATCGGCCGTTTCGAGAAGCAGCGGGGGCGCGACCTCGAGACCGAGATAGCCTGCCGCGATGAGATCCCGATCTGACACGCCGTAAAGGGCATATCCAAGCGGCGGATGACTGCGGAACCGCTCATACTGATAGATGCGGTCAGGCATCGTCGGCGTCGAGCGCGACGGGATCCTCAGGCGGGCGGGGGAGGGGGTATCGGTCCGTATGACGATAACTGTATCAGCAATCCCGAAGAACTCGAGGCGTGTGGGCAACTCAGGCATTCCTGAAGGATCCCAATGGACTTCGATCGTTTCTCCAGGGACGTACACGCTGTCGGAGACCGTGAGAGCGCCCGTCGGCAGCGGATCAATACGACCCGAATCGATCCAGTACGTAATGTCGGGTTCGGCGGATCGGTTCGGTTCCAGTCCGGCTGCGAGGTCGTTTGCATCGGGCGATGCATCCGTCGCCGACCTTCGCGGAACGAAGTACGTGTGCGTCCACGCGCTGAGCCGCTCGGCGAAGCGGTCCATTCCCTGCGATGCATGCTCGTGAAGCGCACTTCCGGCCATGGCCGCATACGACATCCCCAGGTCAGGATCTTTCTCACCAATCGGGACGGCAATCTCATGCTGTTCCTCGCTCCAGAGCCGGTGAAAGAGTCGCTTGGGCTGCCAGAGGTCGACACCGTCCTCATCGAGTTGATCGGGATGGTATGATGGATCGGCGGCCAATTCGAAGGCATCGAAGGCAGCGATTCCGACCGCCTGGTGATGGCCGTGCTGGCGACCGGGTCCGACGGTGACGGTGTCGTGATTCGTGAAAAGTACATCCGGTTTGAGCGTGCGAATGACTTCCACGAGCCGAGCGGTGACCTGGTCGCGCCCACCCCAGACATCGAATGTCTCCTCCGCCGACTTTGAATATCCGAAATCCTTGAAATTCAGGAAGTATACCTGCGTGCCCAGGTGCCGCGCGGCTCGCTCGGTTTCCGTCGTTCGAATCGCGCCGAGCGCTTCATACAGTTCCGGACCGATCTCGTTTTGTCCACCTTCACCTCGCGTAAAGATCACGGAGTACGCGACGGCGTCCCTGTTATGCCGATAATAGGCCAGCGTAGCGCCGTCCTCGTCGTCGGGATGGGCGGCAAGGTTCATCACCACCAGAGGTGCCGTTTCAGGTTGTGCTGCGGCCGGAAACACGCAGTCCGTGACGGCAAACGCCGCCAGCAGGAGCACCGAGGCCACGATCGCTCGGAATCCGAACTGAAGACGGGCTGTTCGCAGGTCGATATGACGAGGGTAGCAGCGGTCCATCATTCGCAATTGGTTGAAAGGAAGTGATCGATGCCTGCCACAGAAAGGCCGTGGCTGGTGTTTCGAGAGATTATTCGCGACGATGCACCTTCATCTGGTTCGATTTACGTACGACCAGAAATGCCATCTCCAGCGCTTGCTCATAGTTGAGCCGCGGATCGACCTGAGAGGTATAGGCGTGTTCGAGGTCCGTATCCTTGAGTCCGCCGGCGCCACCGGTACACTCGGTCACGTTTTCACCTGTGAGCTCGAAATGGACGCCCCCCAGGTGGGATCCGCACGCCTGCAGAATCTCGAACGCCTGCTCTAATTCTGATAGGATGTTCTCGAACCTGCGGGTCTTAATGCCGGTAGCCGTCTTTTCCGTATTGCCGTGCATCGGATCGGAAATCCACAGAACGGTGCGCCGTTCGCGCTTCACCGCCTCGACGAGCGGGGGCAGGCATGCTCCGATATCGTTCACGCCGAATCGGCAGATGAGCGTGAGCCGCCCCGGCTCGTCATCCGGATCGAGCACATCGATCAACTTCAGGAGTGTCGCCGGGCGCATGGATGCACCCACCTTGATTCCGATCGGGTTCGAGATGCCGCGGCAGTATTCGACATGAGCACTGTCGATGTGCGCCGTCCGCATTCCGATCCACGGATAGTGGGTGGATAAGTTGTATGCTCCCTTCTGGTGGGCTACGGATCGCGTCAGGGCCTGCTCGTAGAGCAGAAGGAGCGCCTCGTGGCTCGTGAAAAAGGTCGCCCGCTCCAGGCTGTGCAGCGGGCTGTCGGATACCGTCTCCATAAAAGAAACCGCATTCCGGATGGCCTGCACCATCTCGCGATATTCAACGGCGAGCGGGGCGTGCTCGACGAAGTTCAGATTCCAGTATTCCGGATGATGTAGATCTGCGAATCCGGATTCCCCCAGGGCGCGCACGAGATTCAGTGTCATTGCCGACGTTGAATACGCCTGCAGCATTCGCTGTGCATCGTGCCGGCGTGCCTCTGCAGTGAAGTCGATGCCGTTGATGATGTCGCCGCGGTAGCTCGGAAGCGTTCTGCCGTCGACCGTCTCCAGATCCGACGAACGCGGCTTTGCGTACTGGCCGGCAAACCGACCGACCCGAACGACGCGCTTGTTGAGTCCGAAAACGAGTACTAGGCTCATCTGAAGGAGAATCTTCAGACGATTAGCGATGATGTCGGCTGTGCACTCATCGAACCGTTCCGCGCAGTCACCTCCTTGCAGAAGGAATCGCTCGCCGCGTGCCGCTTCCGCCAGCTGCTCTTTCAACGAGCGGACTTCCCACGAGGTGACGAGCGGGGGAAGCGTTTCGAGCTGTCCGATTACGGATGACAATTCGCCCTCGTCTTCGTAGGAGGGCTGATAGTCGATATTTTTCCGGCGCCAGGAGGTCGGACTCCAGCTTGATTCAATGGTGAGGGGCATGAAAATAGGAACGGCTGTGCGGCCTGCGATGGAGGAACGTGGGCTTTCGCCGGTGAAGGAATGCGCGTCGTGCGGTCTTCAGGGGTCGAATCCTGCGCCTCGCCAATACGTCATTCCGACATCTGACCGGTCGAAACCTGCGCACTCAAAACGCGCATCCCCGCATGGCGTTTCCCTGTGACTACAAGTAGTCGTTCCCTCCGGCTGATCATCCGACGCCGACTACGACGTAGAAGAGGACCAGAACGGCTGCCACGACATACAGGATGATGTGTACCTCGTCTCGCCTGCCGCTTAGGGGCTTGATAGAGACGTAGGCGAGAATTCCGAGCACGATACCGTTCGCAATGGAATAGGTGAGGGGCATCGCGGCGATTGTTAAAAAGGCGGGAAGCGCCTCATCGATCTGACTCCATTCGATCTCCCGGACCGCCCCCATCATGAGCGCTCCCACGACGACGAGCGCGGGTGCCGTTGCTGCAGCGGGGACGGCGGTGAAGAGCGGTGTCAGGAAGATGGAGAAAACGAAGAGTATCGCTACGAAGACTGCGGTCAGCCCGGTTCGACCGCCCTCTTCGATGCCCGTGGCCGATTCGATGTAGCTCGTCACAGTGCTCGTGCCGAGCAGTGCTCCGACCGTTGTACCGACCGCGTCCGCCGTGAAGGCTCGATCGGCCTGAGGCAAATTCCCGTTCTCGTCCAGAAATCCCCCCGCCTTGCCGACGCCGACGAGGGTGCCGGCTGTATCCAGGAAGTCCACGAACAGAAACGCCAGCACGACGGTGGCCAGCTTGCCCGTGAATAGCGCACGGAAGTCGAGCGCTAGAAACGTTTCTTCCGGGAGGCTCGGCAAGGAGAAAATCTGCGACGGTGGAGGTGCGGCTCCCAGCACCCATGCACATACAGTCGTAACCGCGATGCCCAAGAGAATGGCACCGGTCATATTCCTCGCCAGCAGGATTCCGATCAGAATAAGACCGAAAAGGGCTAGAAGTACGCTGATGCTGCTCACGTCCCCCAATGCGACCAGCGTGGCCGGATCAGCAGCGACGATTCCGGCATTCTGAAAACCTATGAGGGTCAGGAAGAGCCCGATCCCCACCGTAATGGCTGCCTTCAATCCGATCGGGATGGCGTTAATCACAGCGGATCGAACCCCTCCCAGAGCCAGCAGGAGAAAGAGGATGCCCTCGATAAAGACCGCCGCCAATGCGGTCTGGTAGGTGACGCCCATCCCCTGGACGACGCTGAAGGTGAAGTATGCGTTGAGGCCCATGCCGGGCGCCAGTGCGAAAGGATAGTTCGCATACAGCCCCATCACGAGCGTGGCCGTGGCGGCGGAGAGCGCGGTCGCGACGGCAACGTCGGAGGCAGGCATGCCGGCTTGCGACAGGATCTGCGGGTTGACGAACAGGATGTATGCCATCGTCAGGAATGTCGCGAAGCCGGCGCGGAGCTCCGTCCTCACGTCCGTGTCCCGCTGTGAGAGCTTGAAATAGCGGTCGAGCCGAGCGTAGATCATTCGCGTCTCTCGTCGCGCTCCATCAGACAGGCAGCCCCTCGTACAACCGGCCGTATTTCTGACGGATGTATGACAACCAGCTCGAAGCATCGAGGGTGCGGCCGGTCACGTCCTGCAGCAGATCGTTCGCATCCCGTTTTCTTCCGTGTCGATGGATTTTCTCACGCAGCCAGTCCAGCAACTCTTCAAATCGGCCTTCGGCAATCTGGCCTTCAAGATCGGCGAGCTCCCGATCTGCCTGTGCATAAAATTGGGACGACATCAGATTACCCAGCGCGTAGGTCGGGAAATATCCGAAGGCGCCGAGCGACCAGTGAATGTCCTGCAAGACGCCTTCCGTGTCGTTCGACGGTCTGATTCCCAGATATTCGTCCACCCTATCATTCCATATCTCGGGCAAATCGGCCACTTCGATTCGGTTCTCGAGCAGCGCATTCTCAAGCTCGAACCTGAGCATGATGTGCAGATTGTACGTCAGTTCGTCCGCCTCGACGCGGATCGGACCAGGATGAACTCTGTTGATCGCGCGGTAGAACGTGTCGAGTGAAACGCCTTCGAGCTGCTCTGCAAATACGCTGTGCAGGCGCGGATAGTAGTGCCGCCAGAACGGGAGGCTCCGGCCGACCAGGTTTTCCCAGAGGCGTGACTGCGATTCGTGGATACCGAGGCTCGTGCCGTCGTCGAGAAGTGTGCGGTCGAGCTGCAGGTCGACGCCCTGCTCATAAAGCGCATGGCCCGCCTCGTGCATCGTGCCGAAGAGTCCTGGATTCAAAAAATCTTCGGAAATCCGCGTGGTGATGCGGACGTCGGTTATGGAAAACGTGGTTGTAAAAGGGTGGGCGGACACATCCTGCCGACCTCGATGCAAGTCATATCCGAACGCCTGGATTACCTCGAGGCCGAAATCCCACTGCGCCTGTCGGTCGAAGTGCTTGTGCAGTATCGAATCGTCTGTTTCCTCGGACTGCGCGATCGCCTCTACGAGCGGCACGAGTTCGCGGCGCAGATCCTCGAAAACTTTCTCGACCTGCCGCGTTTTCATGCCGGGCTCATACTCGTCGAGCAGCGCGTCGTAAATTCGGTCGTCGTACCCATAGGCCTCCGCCTTCTGAATATTCAGATCGATCAACGTGGTCAAATGCGGCGCGAAATCTTCGAACCTATTCGCCGACCTCGCGTGCTTCCAGGCCTCCTTTCCTCGGCTCACCGCCTCGGCCATGGCCGCGACGAGGGTGAGCGGAAGTTTGACCGCCTTCTCATAATCCCGCCGGATGACGCGAACCAGGCTGGCCTCCGTTGACAGCGGCTCCAGTTCACTCGCGATAGGCTCGAGATCATCGAGAAGGCTGCCGATCTCATCCGACGTGAACCGCTCGTGCGCGAGCTGCTGAACAGTGGAGATCTGTCGGGCACGGGCATCAACCGCACCCGACGGCATATAGGTCTCCTGATCCCAGGAAAGGACATTTGCCGCTGAACGAAGATCGCTGACCTCCGCGAGCAGCTCCTTCAGACGGGTAAAACGATGATCGACGATCGGCTCGGATTGTATTTCAGCCATACAGGTGAGGGTTGTTGATACGGGGCTTTCAGTTTTACGCTGCTGTGAGCCGAAGGCCTTTTGGGACGAAAAAACGCTCGGCAAGTTCAAAGAAACCCTGGGCGACCAGTGCGAGCAGTGCGGCGGGCACTGCACCCTCCAGAATAAGTCCGATGTCGTCCAGCCGAATACCCGTGAGGATCGGCTGACCGTACCCGCCTGCGCCGATGAGGGCTCCGAGGGTCGCGGTACCAATGTTGATGACGGCGGATGTCTTAATTCCGGCGAGGATGGTGCGTGAGGCGAGGGGAAGCTCGATCTTGCGCAGCCTGGCGCCCGGCGTCAGTCCGAGAGCTTCGGCAGATTCGATGAGACGCGGCGAGATGCTCTTGATGCCCGCGTGCGTGTTGCGCACGATGGGAAGGAGGCTGTAAAGGAAAAGCGCCAGAATCGCCGGCGGTCCGCCGATGCCGAGAATCGGAATCATAAACACCAGGAGGGCGAGCGACGGGATCGTGTAGATCACACCGACAATACCGAGGATGACCTGCCCTGCACGGTCATATCGGGCCGCGACGATGCCGATCGGAATCGAAAAGAGGATGGCGGCCGCGAGTGAAATGCCTACGAGCCATAGATGCTCCTCGGTGTGCTGCCAGAGTCTGGTCGAGCGTCCGCTCACTTGAAGTGTCTGCGAGGGAGCTATGCCGAGCTCGGACTCGAGGAAGTCAGCGGCGATCTGCTGCTCGGGAATGCGGTCGAGCTTCGCAGCCGCATTCATCCGGATCATCAGATCCTCCGGGATCGTGTTCGCGAGCGCATCGAGTGCCTCTCGGGCTGCGAGCTCGAGATCGAGCCGGTAGAGAAACACGGCATTGTACTCGGGGAAGAACGAACGATCATCCTCCAGAACGCGGAGGTTATAATAATCGATTTCTGCATCTGTGGCGTAGAGGTCGATCACGTCGATCGATTCGTTGGCGACGCCTCTGTATGCCAGACCGTGATCGATACCGCTCACTCCGGAGTGCGGCAAATTGTATGCGTCGCGCATGCCCGGCCAACCATCCGCCCGATCCATGAACTCGTTGCTGAATGCGAGGCGGAGCTGCGGATACTCATTCAGATCTGATATCGTGCGGATGCCGAGCTCCTCAGCGTGCGATTCGCGCATGCCCAGAGCGTACGTGTTGTTGAAGCCGAGCGGCGGAGTGGCGCCGACGCCTCTTTCTTCGAGCGCATCACTGAGATTGTCCAGCGTAACATCCTCGCCCGCTAGTATTTCCTGGATGAGGGTGCCGGTATAATCGGGGTACGCGTCGACGTCGCCGCTCAGCAGCGCGCTCCAGACGAACCGTGTCCCGCCAAGCTCGGACCGGTGCTCGGTTCGATATCCGGCGGCCTCGAGCGCACGGGCGGCGATTTCGGCCAGGACGACTGATTCAGTGAACGTCTTCGAGCCGAGCGTGACGACAGGGCCGGTGGGGGGAACCGCCGGCGACGGCTCGGTCGGCGTGGGAACCGCTGTGGTTTGCGCGCGAACGCCGGCCGCCGCGGTAAGGCAGCACGCTGCGAGGATTATGATGATGAACTGCTTCATGTGTGCGCTTCTTCGTCGAAGGCGAGTGGTGGCCGCTGTGCGCGGATGAATTCTTCCACGAACGGATGAGCCGGCTGATGAATGAGCTCCCGCGGCGGTCCTTCCTGAATGATCTCGCCCTGCCGCAGCAGGACGACGCGATCGGCAAAGAACGCGGCTTCACCGATGTCGTGCGTGACGAGGACGACCGTCTTCTCCAGCTTCTTGAAGATGCCCTTGAGCTCCTCTTGCAGGCTCGATCTGATCATCGGATCGAGGGCGCCGAGAGGTTCGTCGAGCAGCAGCACGTCGGGATCCAGCATAAGCGCTCGCATCAGGCTGACGCGCTGGCGCTGCCCGCCGGAAAGTTGCGTGGGGTAACTCTCCAGTCTGGACGAGCTGAGCTCCACGAGGTCGCACAGCTCATCGATGCGGTTGTTGATGTCCGATTCGTCAAAATCGAGGCGGCGGGCCATGAGTGTGACGTTCGCGCGGGCGGTCATGTGCGGAAAAAGTCCGCCTTCCTGGATGACGTATCCCATTTTCAACCGGAGCTCTCGAACGGTTTCGGGCGTCACGGGCACATCCTCGAACCGAACCGTGCCGGCATCCGGCCGAATGAGCCCGATGATGAGACGCAGAACCGTCGACTTTCCGCAGCCGCTGGGTCCGATGAGCACGGACGTCTTCCGCGGCCGCACGTGGAGCGAGACGCCTCGAAGCGCCTTCACGTCGCCGTACGACTTGGAGACGTCTTCGAGCTCTATCATTGGTGGATTCGTCATGCAGACAAAAGGTACGGCTTGCGAGATTGCATCGTAATCGGCGCGCGGCCTTAACGTCTGGAGAGGGCGGATCGGTCCGGGCGGTGAAGAACCAATGAGATCCGGCGGGCAAGTTTGCGGGGCGCATGCCGCCGGGATCCTGCGCATTGACTGTGCGTGGAAACGTGCTTAGTTTTTCGCCTGCGTATTTTTCCAGACGCACACGTAGTTTTCCGGCACACTTACGCCAACGTAGCTCAGCTGGTAGAGCAGCTCACTCGTAATGAGCAGGTCACCGGTTCAAGTCCGGTCGTTGGCTCCATAAGAAACGCTCCATATCGCCTTAATCAGCGATTATGGGGCGTTTCGGTTTGTGCCGGCGAGGCGAAGATGTGTGCAAGAGAAGACGTGTGCAAGAGCGTGCTGCACTGGAGTCCGATAAGATCTTCGCGGGCCAAACTCCTGAGCGATCCGACCTGGCGCGCAGGACGCGCAACGAACGATTTGGCGGCTTCGATATTCGTCCCGACGCGGCGAAGTCAGCCATCGCAGTCATCTGACGACAGCAATTAGCTCGCAGGCGTCACGCCCACGTCCTTCATCGCTTCGAGGCCGTCGAGGTCGATCTGATCCATCGCCGCTCTGATCGTCTCCATCCCCACGCCGCGGCCAT
>CAZKNF010000058.1:0-2516 GCA_964554105.1 uncultured Rhodothermales bacterium
TTCCGACGATCGGCAGGGCCGTATGCGAGCCCTGGCCCCAGTAGGCGCTGCGGAACGTGATGGCCGGCAGGTCGAAGCCCACCCACGCCCCCGCGACGAGATGCGGCCGCATCAGGACGAACCATCCGTCGGCGCCCTCCTGCGACGTGCCGGTCTTTGCCGCGGTGTCGCCCTCCGCACCGTATTGATTGCGGATGCGGATCCCGGTCCCGTAGTCCACGACGCTCCGCAGCATGTCTCGCAGCTGATTCGCCGTCTCAGCGGACAGCGCCTGACGCGACTCGGACGTAAATTCAGCGAGGACGCGACCGTTCGCGTCCTCAATTCGCGTGACAAAGAGCGGCGCATGATATACGCCGTCGTTCTCGATGGCTGCGTAGGCGGACGTCAGCTCCAGCAGCGTGACCTCACTCGTGCCCAGCCCGAGGGAGAGATAAGGATCGAGCTCGCTCTCGATGCCCAGGCGGCGCGCATATCTGATTACCTCTTCGGGACCGACATCAGCAATTATCTGAGCTGTAATCGTGTTTTTCGAATAAGCCAGCGCATCACGCAGCGTCATCATCTGTCCGGTAGCCGACTCGACATTCTCGGGGCTCCACGTTGTGTTCGTCTCCGGATCCGTATAGTCCATGACCTCATCCCGAAGTCGATCGTCGGGCGAGTATCCGTTGTCGAGCGCCGCGGCGTAGACGAACGGTTTAAACGTAGAACCCGGCTGCCGCCTCGCCGCGGAGACGTGGTCGTACTGATTCCGATCATAGTCTTGCCCGCCGACCCACGCTGCAACGCGTCCGGTCTCCGGATTGATGGCCACGAAACCGGCCTCCACGTGCTGACGCGCCCATTTGAGTGAATCCACAAAGGACGTATCGCTGATCAGTGTGCGGAGCGCCGTCGATTGTCCGGCACCCTCGTCGACCAGATCTTCGTACCGATTCGAGTCCTCGACCAGCTGCACCACGACATCCTCATTCGATTCCCAGAAGTAGGAAAACGGAGCGACGCTGGGTCGATAGCTCGCGTAGTCCTCGGCATTCGGAGAATTGAGCCGTAGGGCTGACCCGCTCCACTCCACGTCCGCAACCGCTTGCAGCTGCGCGGTCACCTCCGCTACGGCAGCTTGAGCCGCCGTCTGCATCTGCAGGTCGAGCGTCGTGTGGACGCGAAGGCCCCGGACGCCGCCGTTTTCCGGATCGTAGCCGTGCTCTTCCGACCAGTCACGCAGCCAGCCGCGGACATGCTCCGTGAAATGGGGAGCGATGCTCTCAGCGCGCGACGGCCGTTCGAAATTCAACGGCGTCCGGGCGTTCTCGATGTCACGATAGGCGGACTCGGCCAGATAGCCGCGCGCCACCATCTGCTGTAAAACGACGTTCCGTCGCTCGTGCGCCCGAACCGGATTTCGAACCGGGTTATAGTACGACGTACCTTTCAGCATTCCGACGAGCGTAGCCGCTTCGTCCGGCCGGAGCGCGGACGCCGCTTTTCGATAGTACGTGTTGGCGGCTGCCTCGATGCCCGCCGTATTGTACATGAACGGGACGGTGTTGAGATACATCTCCAGGATCTCGTCCTTCTCGTACACGGACTCGAAGCGGAGCGCCACGAGCCATTCCTTGATCTTGCGCGTGATCACGGTGTCGTCGTTGAGATCCCGAAACGCGTTGCGCGCGAGCTGCATCGTTATGGTGGATCCACCCTGCCGGTCGCCGCCGACGGTTTGCATGATCGATCCGCCGATTCGGCGGACGTCGATCCCCCAGTGCTGATAGAAGCGATGGTCCTCCGTCGCGATGAGTCCTTCCACGACGTGAGGCGAGATTCGATCGAGGGAGACCCACCGCTGGTGACTATCTCCCAGATCGACCAGCGGCTCGCCGCCTGCTGCGTAGAGGACGGTCGGCTGATTGGAGCTCACACGGCGTATTTCCGCGTAGGACGGAAGCTGCGCCAACACGATCAGCCAGTAGCCGAGTGCGAGCAGCAGCACGATCGCGGCCCCGAGCAGCGCCATAGTGATGGCGCGGGTTTCGGGACGATTCAGATTCCTGTTGATGCCCGTTGCCGTTGTCGAGGCGTACTGCCGAGGCGTCATGTGCGTTCATGATTAGCGGGATGTCGCCCTTCCGACGGGTACATAGAGGCGTAGACCGACGAGAGGGCTCTAGCGGACCTTGAAATTACGAATTACGCCCGCGACGATCGCCGCGTCAGGCTCACATGGAGAGGAGCCGTTCGAAGAAGCTGCGGTAGCGGCGCAGCGTGCGACGGAGTTCTTCGGTCGATACTTCATCACCCGCAGTCCACTGGCGCTCGAGATCGCTCCGATTTTGGCTGAAGACCGACGTCAGCCGCTCCGTCACCTCCGCGACAAGATCGTCCGCCTGCTCGACGGATCGGCGCGGTTCATCCACGAATTGCGTCTGGATCTGCATCCATCGGTCGCGAAACCGATCGAAATCCTCATGCGGAAAGAGAGGAGCATGACTGCTCTCCGACTCATCCCGGTACGC
>CAZKNF010000058.1:2616-21438 GCA_964554105.1 uncultured Rhodothermales bacterium
TCGCGCTCCGGGTTCGCTGCCGCGCGGCCGGAGGGCTCAAATGCGGGATCATCCCGATCTCTCATCTCCAATTCTCGGTCATGCGTTTCATCGAGCGCACCCGGCTCCGACGCACGCCGCTCTTTACCGCTGTCGAACGTATCCGTCATCGTTCCCTCTTCACTTCGTGGTACTCTCCAGTCCGTCCGTTGGTGGTTGCGTCCTCGAGCAGATCCTCGAAGAGCTCCCTGTAGTAAACCATCGCCTGTCGGAGATCTTCCGTTTCGGCTTCCCCGCGATCACTCCGCAGAGCCAGCGCATGCGCCTCGCGGTAGTTCCTGACCACCCGGGGGTGATCTACCGACAGGTCTTCGGCGCGCTGTTCAAAGTCGCCCATTGGATAGCCGCGCTCCTGCATGACTTCCATCACGAGCTCGTCGGCTTCGGCGACCGCACGCACGGGGGCGTCGACGAAGCTGGCCTGCACCCTGCGCCAGGAATCGGAATACCGGGCCCGCTGCTCGCCGGAAAGCGAATGGATGTCGAACTGCCGCACGCGCTTCTCGCGACGCACGAGTTCATCCTCCGCGCGCCGCGGACTGCCGGTCTCCTGAACCACGTGATCGTACTCAGGACCGAACCGTTCGCGAAGTCGTTCCGCGTGGCGACGGCGCATGCGCATCCATGCGATCGATCCGCCAAGCAGGAAGGCAAAGATTACGGCGCCGGCAAGTATCACCCAATAGATCGGGTCCATCATGCAAACTCCTCAGACGCAGCCGCCCTCAGTGTGTTTATTTTCTTGTGCCGATTCAACCAGGGTCTCAATTCACAACGTGCTGATGCACAGCATCGTGCATAATAGAACCCGACGATGCAGATGAGGATGCGCTCCCGGCCGCGCCGGAGGTAACGAGGTAGGTACTTGTTGAGGGGTGCGGGATGCGCCTAGTATCCCCGCTCGACGGCGTTCGGATCCGGCGGCAGTGAAACGATGATTCGCCTCGCACCGTCGTCGTCGATCGTAACACGGCGCGGGGTCTGCTCCGGCTCCTCACCCTGCACGATCACCATCGTGCCGCGCTCTTTGACCTCTCCCCCGATCGCGCCACGCCCCGCCGTAGTAATCCATGGATCGGACCACTCCCAGAGCCATTTCGCATCGGGCATGATCATCCGCACGCAGCCGTGCCCGACCGGCGGCCCCGTCGGCACCGAATCGTACTGGTGCAGGTGGATGCCGCGGGCATTGTGGATGTTCATCACATAGCGCATCCGCCACTCCTCGTCCGGCGGACTCTCGGTCGAGACGCGCTCGAGCTCCCGCCAGTTCATGTAGAAGCGGCCGGTCGGTGTGGGTGTACCTTCGGCGCCGGTGGATGCCGGCCCCCAGCGCTTGAGCTCACCATATTCGTACGCGGCCCACGACTGGACGTCTTTGTCGACGATCACGACCTTCTCGATATCGGCCGCACCCGGATACTCGAGCGGGAACGGCGAATACGCGCGTGGGTCGAGGTCGAAATGCTCAGGACGGGCGGGCAGCGCCAGGGTATCTCCCATTCGGAGGTGGGTCAGCGTGGCGCCGTTGAGCAGGAGCGTCAACGCCAACCGCTGCCGCCCGCGTACGGCGTCGCCGTCTCCAATGTCCTTATAGAGCTCATGCCGCGCATAGATGGAATTGCCCGACGGATGATCGATCACGTACATGTCATAGGGAATCGGATCCGACGGCATAGGACCCTGCCCCTGCCGATCCAACAACTCACCCAGCGCCCTCTGATCGTAGGTCGTTCGCTGAGAAAGAGCCTCCGGTGCCGCCGCGCCACAGGCGAAGAGCAGCAGAAGGACACTTAGCCCATCCCGAAACATGTACTCGAGCGACTTCTGCCACCGTCGGTTACGACGATCGCACATCATACATTTCATCCATTCTTTGAACGAACTCACTTTTGAACACCGCGGCCAGCGAAGTATGCTCACCGCACTGACATGCAACTGACTTCTATCGAACCTCGATCCTGTCTGAGTGAAAATGTGATAGCGATATCACAAGCTCGTCTGACGCGCGGAAAGCGCTCGGAAACTAAAATGCTATCGACGAAGCCTGCGGACGTGGATCGTGACTCTTATTATAGGGGCAGCAATCCCATATTATACGGGCAGCAATCCCATCAACATATCAGTATGAAGAAGTGATGTCCTACTTTGCTCGATTCCTTACGATCGCGCTCCTCTTTTGCCCTCTGACCGCACTCGGCCAGGCTGATGAGGAGCTTCGAATTATCGCGTTCGGCGCTCATCCGGATGATGCCGAGCTTTCGGCGGCCGGTGCCGCAGCGATGTGGGCGGCTGAGGGTCATGCCGTCAAGTTCGTGTCCATGACCAACGGCGATATCGGCCACTTCGGCATGGCCGGCGGTCCGCTCGCAATGCGGCGCGCCGCGGAGGTCCAGGCATGTGCCGACATACTCGGCATCACGACGGAGGTGCTGGACATCCACGACGGAGAACTGGTGCCTTCGCTCGAGAATCGCAAGAAAGTGGCCCGGCTCATCCGTGATTGGCAGGCCGACATCGTCATGGTGCACCGCAGATACGACTACCACGCCGACCATCGGTACAGCGGCGTTCTCGTGGATGACGCCATCATACTGGTCGAGGCGCCGTTCTTTACGCCGGATACGCCGCCGCTCCCAAGAAGCCCCGTTGTGATGTACTATCATGATCGCTTCCAGAAGCCGGTCCCCTTCGAGCCGACCATCGCCCTCAACATCGACGACGCGATCGATACGAAGATGGCGTGCCTGGCGGAGCTGCCGTCCCAGTTTTCCGACGAACAATCGTGGACGTACGGCCGGCGCGACGTCGTTCCGGAAACGGAGAGCGAGCGGATGGAAGCGCGCCTTGGCGGAATCAGGAGCGGCGCTGAGAGCCAGGCGGACGAGTACCGAGATCTCCTGATCGAGCTCTATGGTGATGCCGGGGAGGCCGTCCAGCACGTGGAGCTGTACGAACTGTCAGAGTACGGCCGGCGGCCTTCAGTCGATGAGCTGAAGCAGTTGTTTCCAACCTTCGATGACTAAGATCGGCGTGTCAGATCGGCAGCGAGACCGAAATAATCGCTGAGGCCTGTGCCGTCCTCGGCGAGGCATGGCGATTCTTATCACGAGAAGGGGAAAAAGATAGGAACGACGACGAGGGTAACGACGAGGACGACCACCTGCAGGAGTGCACCCACCCGGAAGAAGTCGGAAAATCGGTAGCCTCCCGGACCCAGGACCAGAACGTTGACCGGGGATGCGATGGGCGTCATGAAGGCCGTGGATGCGGCTACGGCAATGCCCATCAGGAAGGGCTCCGGCGCGGCGCCTATGCGGAACGCGAGTTCTACGGCGATAGGCGCGAGCAGCACGGCCGTGGCGGTGTTGGAGATGGCCTGACTCAGCCCGGATGTCAGCAGAAAGAGGACAGCGAGCATGACGAGCGGGGTCTGGCCGCTCATGACGGAATCCATCCCCTCCACGACGAGATCCAGGCCGCCGGTTTTCTGGAGGGCTGTCGCCATCGGCAGGAAGGCGGCTATCAGGACGACGCTCTCCCAGTGGATCGACCGATACGCATCCTCGACGCCGACGCATCCGGCAAGCACCATGGACACGGCGGCGAGAAGCACGGCCGTGACCGGTTCGACCACTCCGAAGCTCATGAGGAGCATCATGCCCAGCATGATCGCACCGGCAAGCGGCGCCCTGCCGTACGGCCGCGTCGATTCGACCATCTCCCTCGGCCGACCGGCCACGACGAAGTCGCGATGCTCGGACTGCAGCTGCCGGATGTTCTTCCATGGTCCTTTGACGACGAGGGTGTCTCCGAAACGGAGCCGCACGTCCGCCACATTCTCACTCAGAGCCGTTCCGAGCCGGTGTACGGCCAGCACGGTGGCGCGGTACTTCTCCCTGAAGCGTACCTCCTTGACGGTGTGGTCGATCAGGGAGGAGCGCGGCGTAAGCACGACTTCGACGAGCCCGACGTCGCGCGGAAGCATCGGACCATCGGAAGGCAGCGGTTCGAGGCTCTCCGCAGTCCTCGCCTCGGCAACGGCTTCAGCTTTCCCGTGAATGAGGAGCAGGTCGCCCGCTTCGATCCGGGTCTGAGGAAGCACCGGCCGGTTGGGTGCTGCACCGGCATCGGGAGATGACGTGCTGTTCTTCATGCGCCCGCGAGGCAAGCGCCTGTCCCTGGCGGACTCGGGTACGCGGATGTCCACGACGGTCACTCCGTACCGTCCGCGGAGGTCGATTTCATCGAGACGCCGCCCGGCCAACGGTGAACCGTCGCCGACTCGCACCGGAAAAAGCGATTGCGGCAGTCGATACTCCTCCGCGAGTTCGGGGACGGTGGTGCTGGATTCGTCTGCCGGTCGTGCCGCCTGGCGATCCGGGAGGAGCCGCCGTCCGATGAGGAGCATGAATCCGATACCTCCTATCAGAACAGCCGCGCCTACGGGCGTAAACGCGAAGAAACCGAACGGCTCGCGCCCAACGGCGGCGAGCTGATTGCTGACGACGATGTTCGGCGCCGTTCCGATCAGCGTCAGCATACCGCCGAGCAGCGCCGCAATCGCGATGGGAATCAAGAACAACGACGGACTTATGTCACGCTCCCACGCGAGTCCCATAACGACGGGAAGCATGATAGCGACCGTGCCGGTCGAGCTCATGACGGCGGAAAGAAGGGCCACGATGAGCATGAGCGCAGCCAGGAGACGAACGTTGCTCTCACCTGCGAATCTGGCAGGAAGCCGCGCGACCCGGGCCGCGACGCCCGTCTGGAAAAGACCGTCACCCACGACGAACAGCCCGGCGATCATGAGGACGATCGGATCAGCGAAGCCCGCGAGACTCTCGTCGATATCCAGAATCCCGGTGAGGGTGAGGGCGAGGAGGGCCAGCAAGGCGACGACGTCGAGGCGGAGCCGATCACTGGCGAACAGAACGAGCGCAGCCAGGATGACGCCATAGACGACCGCGATTTCAAGGGTCATGGCCGCCGGGACGTAATCGACACCGAACTAAACGCTCGAATTATAACGTTGCAATGAAAGTGTAGCCTATTCTCGGCGAACTGCGGGCGATGCGGGCATGTCGTGCGGCGTTCCGGTAAATCCGCCGCCAAGTGCCGCGAGGGCGCCCAGGACCATCGAGACAAACGCCCAGAGAGCCGCCTGCCCCACACCGGCGATTACATCATCGGCCGTACTAACGGCCGTTTCGCCCGCCTGTTCGGCCGTCTGGCTGATCTGCGTCGACACGTCCTGCGCGACGCTTTCGTACTCGCCGACCGTTTCGCGCGCCTCCGCTTCGGTCATGTCCGTGCGCTCGACGAGCACGTTCACGGCTGCATCGCGATCGGCTGCGCTTGCCACTTCTTCGCCGTGCGCGATCAACCGATCGAATGCGCTGCGGATTTCTTCTTCGGCCTGTTGCGGATTCTGCAGTGCACCGGCTGCGGCCTCACCAGCGCCTTCCTGGACGTCCTGCGCCCGCTGGGCGAGATTCTCCGGCTGTAGATCTTCGCGCCCGGTCGCCTGGAGCGTCGCATAGATTTCAGCTCGGATCTGTTCGACGGCGCCCTCGCCGTCTACCTGCTCTCCGATGGCCTGTCCCGCCTCGGGTGCCACCGCGGCAACGCCTTGACCGAGGACATTGACGCCCTGCTGCACCGCTCCAAGTGCACCGCCGATGATGAGTCCGAATCCGGAAAATACTAGATACATCATCACCATGCTAGATACCGCCCAGGCGATGAATCCGTGCAGTGCTCCGTCGATGCTGCGCGGGAGACCGGCGAGCCTTCCGGCTGTCCATCCGCCGGCAAAGAACGCGATGAGGGCCGTGATGACCAGCCAGATAATCGTGCCGATGCCGAGACCCTGGAGCGTCGCTCCCTCACCCGTCAGGTTGATCGCGCCGAAACCGATCGCCAAGCCGAGGAGGTTCAGCATCAACTGGATGATCAAAGCCACTACGGCTCCAGCGAAGACGGCGCCCCACGATATGCGTTTGACGGCGGAAGGCAGTGTGCCCCACCATGGATCCTCTGGTCGACGGCTCGGATCCTCAGGTCGACGGCTCGCGGCGTGCGGTCTCGGTTCGGGTGCGTCTGACGGCGGGCGTGCCATAAGTCATCTCCAATCAATTGATTCCAACGTGGGTCGCGGATGGATCGAACCGGCGCGGCGGCTCGAACGTGCATCCGGCGTAGAAGCTGCACAATGGATGAGGGCACGCGTCGAGAAAGGCATCCATGGCCCGACTCCGTAGCGTGGATAACATCTTACGATGCCCACCTACCCAGGATCGCGTCCCGCTGTAACGATGTCGCCGGAAATGCTGTGCTGCCCGCGGCCAAGGTGAGCGATGGCCGTCCTCCAGGTGCGGAACCAATTGACCCTCTCGCCATTCGACCGTCCCATTCTGTTATCCATCGAATGATGCCTTTCCCCTTTGTCTGATCAGAAAATCATCTTTTCCATGTCCGGCGTGGGCAAGGTCTACAAGCCCAAACGCCAGGTTCTACGCGACATCAATCTGTCCTTCTTCTACGGAGCGAAGATCGGCGTGCTCGGATTGAACGGAGCCGGCAAGAGTACGCTGCTTCGCATCATCGCCGGCATCGATACCGACTATCAGGGCACGATTCAGGCAGAGAAGGGGATCTCGTTTGGATTTCTTTCGCAGGAGCCGGAGCTGGATCCTGAGAAAACGGTCCGCCAGATCGTCGAGGAGGGCGCTGCCGAAACGGTCGCGCTGCTGAAGGCCTACGAAGACGTGAATGCCCGTTTTGCTGAGCCGGACGCCGACTATGAGGCCCTGATGGAGCAGCAGGGAAAACTGCAGGACCGGATCGATGCGGCGGAAGCGTGGGATCTGGATAGCCGGCTCGAAATGGCCATGGACGCCCTGCGGTGCCCGCCAGGCGACACGCCCACGACGGTTCTCTCCGGCGGTGAGCGCCGGCGCGTCGCGCTCTGCCGGCTGTTGATCCAGGAGCCGGACGTACTGCTGCTCGATGAACCGACAAACCACCTCGATGCAGAATCGGTCGCGTGGCTCGAGCAGCATCTTGCGCGGTATGAGGGCACGGTCATCGCCGTGACGCACGACCGGTACTTCCTGGATAACGTGGCCGGCTGGATTCTCGAACTCGATCGCGGATACGGCATCCCATTCAAGGGCAACTATTCGTCCTGGCTCGATCAGAAGAAGCGCCGTCTCGAAGTCGAAGAGAAGCAGGAGTCGAAGCGGCAGCGCGCACTGGAGCAAGAGCTCGAATGGGTTCGGCAGTCGCCGAAGGGCCGCCGCGCGAAGAGCAAGGCCCGCATCACCTCGTATGAGGAACTGCTCGCGAGCCAGCAGGACAAGCGCATGGAGGAGATGGAAATCTTCATCCCTGCCGGACCGCGGCTCGGAGACGTCGTGGTCGAGGCCGACGGCGTCGCGAAGGCCTACGGCGACAAGCTTCTCTACGATGATCTCAACTTTTCACTGCCGCCTGGCGGCATCGTGGGCGTGATCGGCCCGAACGGCGCCGGAAAGACGACCCTCTTCCGCATGATTACCGGTAAGGAAGAGCCCGACGAGGGCGACATCCGGATCGGCAGCACCGTCAAAATCGGCTATGTCGACCAGGATCGTCCGCTCGACGGCGAAAAAACCGTGTGGGAAGAAATCAGCGGCGGTGCCGAGTTCGTGAAGCTCGGAAATTTCGAGGTCAACTCGCGCGCCTACGTCGGCCGCTTCAACTTCGGCGGCAGCGATCAGCAGAAGAAAACGAAGGAGCTCTCCGGCGGCGAGCGCAACCGGGTGCACCTCGCGAGTATCCTGAAGGAGGGCGCCAACCTCTTGCTCCTCGACGAGCCCACGAACGATCTCGACGTGAACACGCTGCGCGCGCTCGAAGAAGCGCTGCTGGCGTTCGCCGGATGCGTGGTCGTCATCTCGCATGATCGCTGGTTCCTCGACCGCGTCGCGACGCACATTCTCGCCTTCGAAGGTGAAAGCCAGGCCAAGTGGTTCGAGGGCAACTATTCCGAGTATGAGGAAGATCGGAAGGCCCGCCTTGGCCGCGATGCCGACCAGCCGCACCGGATCAAGTACAGACGATTGGTGCGAAGCTAGCGAACGCCATCCCATCCATGATTCGCACACTCGTACTCATCATCGCCTGCGGTCTCCTCTCGTGCGGAGAGACGCCGAGAGACGAAGCAGCAAAGTCGATGGCAGCATCGACGGCAATATCGCCGGCAGAATCGACGCCGAACGTCGTCATCATCTACGTCGACGATATGGGATACGCCGACATCGGCTCCTATGGCGCGTCCGATTATACCACGCCCAACCTGGACCGAATGGCGGATGAAGGTGCCCGATTTACCAGCTTTTACGTAAGCCAGCCGGTGTGCTCCGCGTCGCGAGCGTCCCTCCTCACCGGCTCCTACGCAAACAGAATCGGCATCCACGGAGCACTTGGACCGAGTCACGCTCACGGTATTCACGATGACGAAGTAACACTGGGAGAACTCTTCCAATCCAGGGGCTATGCCACGGCGATGTATGGCAAATGGCATCTCGGCCACCACCCTGAATTCCTCCCGACGCGCCATGGCTTCGACGACTTCTACGGCATTCCATATTCAAACGACATGTGGCCCTACCATCCTGAGAATCCGGATGCATGGGAGGATCTTCCGACGATCGAAGGGGACGAGGCCGTCGGCTTCAATACGGACCAGACCCGGTTTACGACAGACTTCACCACCCGGGCAGTCGACTTCATCGAAGAGAATGCTGCGGCTGGGACGCCTTTCTTTCTGTATCTGGCACATCCAATGCCCCACGTTCCGCTCTTCGTATCCAGCGAGCGCGAGGGAGATAGCGGGGCCGGGCTCTATGGCGACGTGATCAAGGAGCTCGACTGGTCCGCGGGCGAAGTTCTGGCGGCCGTAAAGGAGACGGGCGTCGACGAGAACACGCTCGTGATGTTTGCCTCGGACAACGGGCCATGGTTGAGTTACGGCAATCATGGCGGCTCAGCGGAGCCGCTGCGGGAAGGGAAAGGGACAGTTTTCGAGGGAGGCGTCCGCGTCCCGTTTATCGCGCGGTGGCCAGATACGATCCCGGACGGACTCGAAGTGTCCACACCGGCCATGATCATCGACGTGCTTCCGACGTTGGCCGAACTGATAGGGGCCGACCTGCCCGAACATCCAATTGATGGTAGATCCATCTGGACGCTCATGACGGGAGAGTCGACCACGTCACCTCATGAGGCCTATTACTTCTATTATCACGAAAGTGAGCTTCACGCGATGCGAAGCGGTAAATGGAAACTTCACTTTCCACATTCCTACCGCACGATGATCGGTCAGGAACCCGGGAAGGACGGCATCCCGGGCAAGTACAACAACGCGGCGGAAATCGGACTTGCTCTTTATGATCTGGAACGTGACGTCTCGGAATCCAACGACGTTTCGAGCGAGTTTCCGGATGTTGTGGACGCGCTCACCCATATGGCGGATGCGAAGCGTGCTGAGCTGGGCGATGCGCTCACGGGCGCCGACGGCAACGGAGTGAGAGAACCTGGACGATTCGTTGCTGCCGGCACCGGAGATAATCCCGACGAGCCGATATCGGAGCCGTAATCCAGGTACGTCCACTTCGAAATTCGTCAACGGACTGGCCGGATCGGCGGAATCACATCACATAATCCCTCACCCGACGATCTCTCCTCAAGCGAGGATCTCGTGAACTACCTTTCCGTGCACATCTGTAAGGCGGAAATCGCGCCCCTGGTACGAATATGTGAGCCTTTCGTGATCCAGTCCCAGCAGGTGCAGGATGGTGGCTTGCAGATCGTGGATATGGACCCGATCGTTGACGCCCGTGTACCCGATTTCGTCCGTCTCGCCGAAGCTCAAGCCCCGCTTGACGCCTCCGCCGGCCAGCCACATCGTGTATGCGTCGCGGTGGTGATCGCGTCCGACGAACGGATTGTCTGAGCCCGAGCGATTCTCGAGCATGGGCGTACGCCCGAATTCGCCGCCCCAGACGACGAGGGTCTCGTCGAGAAGCCCACGCTGCTTCAGATCGAGCAGCAGCGCAGCCGTGGCTCGGTCCGTCTCGCGGCAGCGGTCTACAAATCCAATATTGAGCGCCTCCGATTCGGAGGCTCCGTGCGCATCCCATCCCCAGTGGAAAAGCTGAACGAAGCGCACGCCCCGCTCTACCAGTCGCCTCGCCAGAAGACAGTTGTTAGCGAAGGATTCCTGACCGGGCTGCGTGCCGTACATCTCGTGCACGGATTCCGGCTCTCTCGAGATGTCCATGGCTTCCGGCACGGACATCTGCATGCGGAACGCCAGCTCGTACTGCGCGATGCGCGAGAGCGTCTCCGGATCGCCGAATTCCTCGTAATGATTCTCGTTGATCGCGTTGATCGTCTCGATCGACTGCTGCCGGAGCTCCCGGCTCATGCCCTCGGGATCCGAGACGTAGAGTACGGGGTCTCCGTGTGAGCGGCACTGGACGCCCTGATACACGGTGGGGAGAAATCCGCTGCCGAACACGCTTCGGCCTGCGTCAGGCTGATTGGCGCCGGAAAGCAGCACGATAAAACCCGGCAGATTCTGGTTCTCCGAACCGAGGCCGTAGGTGGCCCATGACCCCATGCTCGGCCGACCCGGACGTGCATGGCCGCTGTGCAGGAGGAGCTGCGCCGGAGCGTGGTTGAATTCATCCGTGTGCATCGCCTTCAAGAAGGTCACCTCGTCGGCGACCTGCGCGAAGTGCGGCATGAGGTCGGAGACCCAGTTTCCGCTCTCGCCGCGCTGTCGGAACGTGGCCTGCGGTCCCAGCATCTTCGGCGTGCCCTGGATGAAGGCAAAGCGCCGGCCCTCGAGGAGCGACTCGGGGCACATCTCGCCGTCGAGCCGATGCAGCTCCGGCTTGTAATCGAAGAGCTCGAGCTGAGACGGCGCGCCCGCCATGTGTAGAAAGATCACGTTTCGCGCCCGAGGTGCGAAGTGCGGATTACGGAGGGCCGCGGGATCCAGCACGCCATTCGCCGCGGGTGCCCCATTTTTCGTCCCGCACCCGATGAGTGACGAGAGCGCGATCGCACCGAGCCCCACCGAAGAGGTTTTCAGAAAATGTCGCCGTGTGATTCCGTGCAGCGCCTCGAAGCAGCGGTCTCTGTAATGCTCAGTCGACATCTCGCTCTACTCTTTCGTGAGGAAGGAATCCAGATTCATGATCGCGTTGGCGACGACGGCGAGGGCCGCGTCTTCAGGGGCGACGTCCTGCGGGGGGGCGGCTGCCTCGCCAGATGCGGCGGCGGTCTCTCCGGGGGCGGGGTCATCCACATACGGATCGGCCTCCTCGCTACCGGCATACGATGCATTGTTGAAGAGCGCCCTCCCCTTTTCCATGTCGTTCCGATATTCGTCGAGCGCCCGCTCATAGAGGTCCCGGAGCGAGTCCATCGTCTCAGCCGACGGATCGCTCAGCAGGGCGCGCCGGTATCCATGACGGATCCGGCCTTCGACGGACGACCCTCCTTCATCCCCCATGCGCTCAGCCAGGGCAGTAGCCGCCTCGACGTAGACCGGGTCGTTCAGCGTAACGAGGGCTTGAAGAGGCGTATTCGTGCGAATCCGGCGCGAGGTACACATCTCCCGGCTCATGGCATCGAAGGCGAGCAGCGACGGGTATGGCACGGTTCGACGCCAGAATGTGTAGATGGCGCGGCGATGGCGGTCCTCGCCCTCGCTCGTCTCCCATGCCAACGAGCTGTACGGGTTGTTCCATAGCCCTTCCGGCTGGACGGGATACACGCTCGGACCGTACATCTTTTCGCTGAGCAGGCCGCCGACAGCGAGAGCCTGGTCCCGTACCTGCTCCGCCGAAAGCCGGAAGCGGGGCCCGCGGGCAAGCATCTGATTTTTTGGATCATGCTCGAGCAGCTCAGGCGTCGCGCGGGACGACTGCTGATACGTGGCAGACATCACGATGTCCTTAAGCAGCTTCTTGACGCTCCATGCGTGCTCATTCTCGAAGCGGAGGGCGAGCCAATCGAGAAGCTCCAGGTGCGTCGGGGATGCGCCCTGCGTTCCGAAATCTTCGACGGTCTCGACGATTCCCTGTCCAAAGAGCTGCTCCCAGAAACGATTCACCGTCACGCGCGCCGTAAGCGGATTTTCGGGAGCGACGAGCCATTGGGCCAGGCCGAGCCTGTTGCGTGGAGCATCGTCGGGCATGGGCGGAAGTGACAACGGGACGTCCGGATCCACTCGTTCGCCGTTTGCCAGCCAGTTTCCACGGTCGAATACATGCGTGTACCGCTGCTCGTCGGGTGAAAGCTCCTGCATAATCGGCGTCGAGATCGGCTCGAGCTCGCCGAGCCTCTCCTGGAGCTCGCCGCGCCGCGCTCTAAGCGCCTGCTGCCGCGGCCCGGCGAAAAACCTGCGCAGCTCAGCAATCTCGTACGGACTACGCTCGGACTTCTTCGCGATGCGGACGATCACCGGAGGTACGAGCCGGCCGTCGAACGTCGAAGGTCGAGAGCCGTCTGCCGCGTAGGCCTCCAGACTGTCCACCCAAGTCTCCCACTCCAGCGAGTCTTCGATCTCCGGTTCGAGTCGGTCCAGCTCAGACACGATCTCGTCACCTTCCTCTCGAACCTCATCCGAGAAGTGATACATCTTGGGCTCGTTGTCGAATTTATCCGCATCGGCGGTGTTGTTGAAGAAGGCGTAGAGCCTGTAAAATTCTTCGTGCCTGAATGGGTCATAAGGATGCCCATGGCACTGCGCGCACGCCATCGTCGTGCCCTGCCACACTTCGAACGTCGTGTTTACCCGGTCGATGACGGCCGCCACGCGAAACTCCTCATCGTCGGTCCCGCCCTCCGTGTTCGTCATCGTGTTTCGATGAAAAGCCGTCGCGACGAGCTGATCCTCGGTCGGGTCCGGGAGGAGGTCACCCGCAATCTGCTCGATCGTAAACTGGTCGAACGGCATGTCGTCGTTGAAGGCTCGAATAAGCCAGTCGCGGTATTTCCAGATGACTCGCGGGTTGTCCGTTTCATAGCCGTTGGAATCTGCATACCGGGCGAGATCGAGCCAGAGCGCAGTCCAGCGTTCGCCGAAGCGGGGCGAAGCGAGCAGCGAGTCGACCACGTGTTCATACGACAGCGGATCGTCGCAGAATGCATCGGCCTCCCGCGGCGAAGGCGGCAGCCCGACGAGATCGAGACTGACGCGGCGGATCAGCCTGGCGCAGTCGGCGCGCGGCGAGGGCACGAGCCCTTCGTCTTCGAGCCGCGCCAGTACGAACTGGTCGATCCCGTTCTCCGGCCACTCAGCTTCGGAGACCGCGGGGAGATTCGGCAGATCAGGCGCTACATAGGCCCAGTGGGGCTCCCAGGCTGCTCCATCGGCGATCCAGGCTTCGAGCAGTGCGATTTCATGTTCGGATAGCGGCGCCCCGTCGAGCGGCATCCGCTCATCGTCATCGGAATGCCGAACTCGGCGCATGAGCTCGCTTCCACGCGGATCGCCGGGAACGATGGCTCGCTCACCTGACTTGGCCGGCTTCAGCGCCTCCTCCCGGAAGAGCAGGCTCAGCTCGGCCTCCCGTTGCACGCCGCCGTGGCAGGTGACGCAATTCTCATTCAAAATCGGCCGGATGTCCCGGTTGAATTCGATCTCGCTGCCGCGTTCCACGCTGAAATGCCAGAGAACGCCCGCGACCGCGAGAATGGCGGCCGGAAGAGCAATTCGCAAGATGAGCTTTCGATTAGCCATGAATCCGCTCCGAATACACACGACCCGGATTGCCCCCGCCCCGCGTGGAGTAGGGGGATATCCGGGGGCCGTCACGAGACTGCCGCCGACGTGGTGGCGACATGTTGCCGAAATCCAGTCGTAAAGATAGAGGTTTTTCTAATTGTCGGCGAAGATGTTCGTTTTACCGGCACATCGCGCGAACGCAGCACGCACTTCACAACGCTCATCGGCTGCGACAGCAACGATGTTGAAGCCGGCGACACTGAGATCGAAGAAGTCGTCATTCACCCCGACAGTGCATCAATCGAAGTGGGAGATCAGGTGGATTTCTCGTTAGACTCATCCCTGTGTCGGCAGAACGACGAAGACAGCCGTCACGAGCAGGACGGCCACACCTGCCGCCAGTTCGGCCCGAGCTGTACGGCGGAATCGGCCGTGTGTCGCATCCTCATCCAGATCAGGAAGTACGACGCGCCAGTGATAGAAGCCGAAGCCGAAAGCGATCACGAGCGCGCAGAGTTTCACCAGAAGCGCGATTCCGTAATCGGTTGTCCACATTCCAGAGATGGCGTCAAAGTGGAAGAGCGCATTCGCGATCCCTGTCAGTCCCGCGAGCGCACCACCGGCGAGGGCGACAGGTGAGAATAGACGCACCATCGAGGCTGTGGCGGAGATGCGATCGCCTTGTTGGGCTGCCAAGGCGGATGGCAGTCCGACCAGTACCAGAATAGCCAGGGTTCCGAGCCACACGCCGGCTCCGATTACATGCAGAGTGTGGACGATAATTGCCACCGCAAGCCACTCGTCCACCGAAGCCGCATGGCCGGAGAGCGCCGGCACAATCGAAAGCGAAAGTACTCCGACGGCCGCGACAGGCCACCCAGCAGCTCGCTGTCCCGCAGGCCGGACAAGGAGCAGACCGATTAGAAATACCGACCCACCGGCGACCTGGAGCAGCCAGCCATAACCCCAGGTCGTGAGGGAAAGCATGGTGGCGAGATTGCCGGGGTCCAGTGCTTCCTCCACACCGTGCAGGCGGCCGGACTGTGCCCACAATCGTGCAATCATGGCCACTCCCAGAAGCGCTAACGCAGCTGTCATAGCCTGGATGTTTCTGCGACTGGCAGCCCGGGTTAGGTGAGCCACACGGGCGTCACGCCGCATGCGGCCGATTACTCCATAGTGGAAGGCGACGGCTCCCAGCAGCACGACCAACGGGATGTAGTGAAAGAACCGAATGGCGATCGACAAGGGGGCGGTGGATGCAAGAAGCGCCGAGCGTCCGACCTGCTCCGGATGATGTGCGGTGGTATCTGCCTCTCTCTCGAACGACTGCTCGTGGGTTACCAGTTCTTGATCCACATCGATGACAAACGTAAATGAGCCCTCGATCAGGTGACCGTCTTCCCCGGACGTTCGCCACCGGACGGTGTACTCTCCACTCCACAAAGCCGTGTCGATGGGCAGAACGAACTCTCGCCCGCTCGACTCGGCTACGGCCTGAAGTTCCGATGTCGCAATCGGCCGACCGTCCGGTCCGATCAACGTTGCACTGGTGTACTGAGTGAGAACAGCACCCGTAAACCGCAAGCTGATTTGCTCGAGAGAGACCTGCAGCGTGTCGCCGTCGGCCGGCTGTGAAGACTGCAGGTCGACATGAGCAAAGACGGGAGGGGTGTTCAGCGCACCCATCGCCGCAAACAGCAGGAGCGTCCGAAGGACCGCCGGTAGGCAGATCAGTGATCGAATCGAGATGCACATACTGCGATGACGTGTGACGTATGGATAGAGGTCAGGGCGCGGAAAACCGGACGCAATAGACAGCAACCGGGTACACCGTACGGCGGATCCAGTTCATCATCAGCTCAGTAATCTGCACAGCACGATCGGGCCAACAGACGCACCTCGCCATGAGGCAAGGGACCTCTCAACGCCACATACGCAGACCTACCACAAGAGATGTGCTGCCGACACTTTCGTCCGCCTCCCGCTCGAAGTCGGCCGTGCCGCCGAGCCGCCGGAACCAGGCAATGCCTATGTATGGCGAGAATTCACGGATGATTTCATAACGGAGACGAACCGCCAGTTCGACATCGTTGAATCCGCTTCCTATATGCCACTCCGACACTTCCTGAAGGGCGGCATTCAATTCGATGTCCGGCTCGAGGACGAGTCGCTGTGTGATCAGCACCTGATATGCAGCCTCCAATCGAGCGGACAGGTCGCCGGCATGACTGAGGAATAGTGTCGGCGAGAGCTCGAAACGCAACGGTGCCAACCCTGTCAGACCCAAAGCCAGATGTGCACGAGTTTGACTATCTATCCCCCAGTGCTGGTCCAGCCGTAGGCCTGCCAGAACATCCCAGAACGGGGTGATCAGACGTCCATAATGGAGTTGCGCCTCCCCCTCCCCGCTTCGTTCTGTCGTTAACTGATCGGCTTCTGCGCGGAACCATAGACGGTTGACGGCTCCTCCGTACCAGCCGGTTGCGTCCAGAACTACCGGCCGCCCCTCTATGTTCGGGACGTACTCCAGCTTGTCGAACAGGATCAGACTCGTCCTTTCCCAGGACATCATTTCCCGCAGATCCTCGTGTCCAATGCCCTGGGCCGAGGCGGGCCGCGGCAGCGTGACCAGGACCAGCGGTAAGGCGAAGGCAAGTCCGGCTCGAAGCAAGGTCACCTTGCGGTGTTTTCGGTCTCTAATGTTCATGCCGGTCCCCTTCCATCTCATCAGTCCTTGGTAGTGGAAAACTCCCCGGACTACCCGGCTCCGATACTTCCACGACGCGAAACATGCCCACTTCCATGTGATACAGGATATGGCAATGAAAGGCCCACATCCCGGGCGCATCAGCCGTAATCAGTACCGAAAGGCGCTCGGCAGGCTGCACATTCACTGTATGCACCCTCGGAATGTACTCTCCCTGGCCATTCTCCAGCTCCATCCACATCCCGTGAATGTGCATCGGGTGATTCATCATGGTGTCGTTGATCATGCTGAGCCGGATGCGCTCGCCGTAGGCAAAGGGGATCAGGTCGCTGTCCTCGAATGGGACTCCATTGATCGACCACATGAAGCGCTCCATATTGCCGGTCAGGTGCAGTTCGATCTCGCGATCGGGCTCGAGTCGGGGTTCGGGACGCAGCGCCCTCAGCTGCGTGTACGTCAGCACACGCCATCCGTCCTCACCGAGCCCGACGCCTGGCTCGTGCATTCGACTATGAACCATCGTGGGGACGCCGGCATTTCCGCGCCCGTGCTCGTCGGGTTCGTGCTCCAGCATTCCGGGGAGTGTACCGGCTGGCCGAAGTCCTTCAGTCCGGATGGCCCCTGCCACGGCGAACCGGACTTCTTCACCGCCTGCCATCGTTTCCAATTCGTCCATGGCGTGCGCACCGTGTCCCTCCACCTCGGTCGTCGTCGTGTCGGGGGACGATTCCATTCCGTTCATGCGGGAGTGATCCATTCCGTCCATATCACCATGGTCCATACCATCCGCATTCCCGTGGTCCATCCCCATGTCCTCCATCGTCAGAATGGGCCGCTCGCGCAGTTCAGGTATCGGTCCGGTCATCCCCTCTTGCGGCGCCAACGTTCCTCTCGCGTATCCGCTTCGATCCATGGATTCCGCAAAGAAGGTGTAGGCACGGTCCTCCGTCGGCTGGACGATCACGTCGTACGTCTCCGCGGTAGGAATACGAACCTCGTCCGTCTCGACCGGCTGAACGTACTGGCCGTTCGACTGTACCACGGTCAGCGGCAGGCCGGGAATGCGGACGTCGAAGTAGGTGGCCGCGGACGCGTTGATGATGCGGAGCAAGACGCGTTCGTCCGCGCGGAAGAGCCCCGTCCAGTTCGCTTCGGACGAAAGTCCATTGAGCAGATAGGTGTAGGTCGCACCTGTCACGTCGAGAATGTCTGTCGGGTTCATCCGCATCCGTGCCCACATCAGGCGGTCTCGAACCGTGGAGGCGAGCCCCTGGTCGGCCACGTCCCGAATGAATTCGCCGAGTGTGCGCTGCTGACGGTTGTAGTAGTGACCCTGCTTCTTGAGCTTGGCCAGCACTCGGTACGGGTTCTCGAAAGTCCAATCAGAGAGCACGATAGTATACTCTCGGTCGAACTCGTAGGGATAGCCGTCAGCCGGATGGATGATGAGCGGCCCATAATGGCCGAGCTGCTCCTGCAGTCCCGAATGGCTGTGATACCAGTAGGTGCCATTCTGGACCAACTGAAAACGGTACTCAAAGGTCTGACCGGGAAGGATTCCAGGGAAGCTGACTCCCGGCACCCCGTCCATCTCCGGCGGCAGGAGCACGCCGTGCCAGTGAATCGTCGTGTCCTCCTCCAAATTATTGGTTACACGCAGGATTATTTCCTGACCTTCATACAAATGCAGCAGAGGCCCTGGTACCGTACCGTTGATTGTGGTGGCGGTCGCATGCCTGCCGTCGATCGAGATCGGCGCCTCCGCAACCTCGAGGTCGAACACGGCGACCCCACCGATCATCCGCGGCTGCAGTTCGTGAGGAGCCGTGTCGAGCGGCCGTGTCTGCGCATAGTCCGGCAACAGGGCCTCGAGCGCGGACAGCGCTCCGACCGCACCTGCGGTGCGCAAAAAGCTACGCCGGGATACACGCGATGCACCGAACGCGTCCAATTGATCTGTGTTTGAACTTCCCATACCTCTCCGTGCCGATACGTCGCTCGTGATGATCCTGATACTCGAAGTATATTCCGAGGCCTCTCTAACGACATGTTTCCATCGGAAGTGCGAGCCACGAGCCTCAAATCCGCTTAAGAATTCGGCGAATGATGTAACAGATGACCTGGCGGGGTGGGAGGAACCGGTGTATGAGGTCAGCCCAGAAAGCCATCGGGCACATGCATCCAACAGATGAGACGTCAGCGTATCGCAAGCCGATCCGCGAGTCTGCGAATCTCGTCGTGCATCGCCAGACGCGCCAGCCAGTGCGGAGGAATGGCGTCC
>CAZKNF010000059.1:0-21355 GCA_964554105.1 uncultured Rhodothermales bacterium
TAGAGGGCGTTTTCTGGGCGACGTCCGACGACGGCCATGGACTCGTGCGACTCGATTCGCGCTCGAGTGAGTTTACCAGCTTTGAACACGATCCGGCCGATCCTCATTCTATTAGTAGTAATGATGTATTCGCGCTCTTCACGGATCGATCGGGTATGATGTGGGTGGGTGCCGCGGTCGCCGCCGGCGTGGCCAGGTTCGATCCGTCGTCGGGCGGGTTCATCAACTTTAAGCATCGTCCAGGCGACAGTGCAAGTCTTCATCATCGGAGCGTGTGGGGCTTGTATGTCGCGCCAAGCGAGCCGGAGGTCATCTGGGCAAGAATGCAGGAGGACGCTGCCTGGACGCGCGAACGGCTGAACAAGATCGATCAAAGAACGGGTGAGGTGACGCACTTCGTTCACGACCCCGCCAATCCGAGCAGCATCGGCAGCGGCCGGATCCTTGACATGCACGAAGATCACCTCGGACAGTTCTGGATCGCAACAAGTGGCGGCGGACTGAACCTCATGGATCGGAGCAGCGGCACGTTCACGCGATTCGTACCGGAAGAGGGGAATGCAGAGAGCATTTCCCACGACGAGGTGACGACGATTTTTGAAGCTTCTGACGGCAATCTCTGGCTGGGCACGGATGACGGCGATGTAAACAAGATGGATCCCCGACGACCCGGCTATTTTACGCGTTTTAACCACGCTTCTGAAGATTCAGGCACGGTCGCCGGCAACTCTGTATCGCCGAGACGAATCGCCGAAGATCGGCGGGGTAATCTCTGGGTAGGCGGATCGGGAGGCTTGAGCCGCATTGACAGCGAACGTGGTGTCATTGCTCGATATGAGCTTGCGGCGACGGACGCGAGCGGGTTGCAAGGCGACGATGTCCGGCAAGTGTTCGTCGACGGTCTCGATCAGGTGTGGGTTGTCACGCGTTCGAACAGTACAGACGTCCTCAGCCGGCTCGATCGTGAGGCAGAGACGTTCAAACAGTACGTTCACGATCCCACAGATTCGAATTCGCTGAGCGATTTTCGGATCGAGGTCATCCACGAGCGGCCATCCGAGCCGGGCATCCTCTGGCTGGGCTCGCCGGCGGGAGGATTGACGCGTTTTGATACGCAGACGGAGTCATTCAAACATTTCCTCGAGTCCGACGGCCTTCCGAACAACTTCGTTTACGGCATCCTTGAAGATGAGGAGGGAAAGCTTTGGCTGAGCACGAACAACGGGCTGGCTCGATTCGACCCGGAGACCGAATCCTTCCGGAATTTTGATGAGAATCACGGCCTGCAATCCAGGGAATTCAACAGCGGTGCTTTTTTCGCTTCGTCCACGGGGCAGCTTGTGTTCGGGGGCATAGATGGCGTAACCGCGTTCTATCCTCAGGAGCTGCGTCCCAATCTCATTCCGCCGATGGTTATGCTGACCGATTTCAGGCTGTTCAATCGGTCGATCGAGCCTGGTGAAGAGTCGGTGCTGGCCGCTCCGCTCAGCGAGACAAAGGAAATACGCCTGCGTCACTGGCAAAAGACGCTCACGTTCGGATTCGTAGGGCTCCACTTCGTTCATCCGGAAAAGAATCAGTACCAGTATCAGCTCGAAGGCTTCGACGAGGACTGGGTCTCTGCTGGAACGCGGCGGGAGGCCACATACACGAACCTCGATCCGGGCGAATACACTTTCCGTGTCCGCGCCGCAAACAGCGACGGCATCTGGAGTGATGAAGCTGCGTCGATGGCCCTGATGATCGCACCGCCGTTCTGGAATACGTGGTGGTTTCGCTTCCTGCTGGTTGCCGGGATCTTCGGCCTCGCAATTTCCTTGTTCCGTGCGCGCGTGCGAAGCATACGGGAGCGTAATCGAATTCTTGAAGCTCAGGTTGCCGAGCGGACCGACGAGCTTCGCGGGAAGAACGAGCAGCTGGAGAAGAGTCACGCTATCGTGCAGGCGATCAATCAGGAGACCGGGCTGGAGTCCCTGCTCACCTCAGTGCTCGAGCAAACGCGCGTTATCGGCGGCGTCGAGAAGGCTTCGGCGCTCGTTTATGACGATGGCATCGGCGCTTTCCTCGTTAAGGCAAGCATGGGCTGGTCACGTGAGCAGGTCGCTCCCATACGGCTCACGGAGGAAGAAGCCCACGCGCGTTATGTGGAGCATGCGGAGGAAGTCGCACCCGATATTTTTCTCGAGAGGAACGTGGCGGAACGGCCGGATCACACGGCAATTGGCGAGCTGGGCATGCCGGCATCGCTGCTCGTAATGCGCGTTCGCAGCGATGGTCGGACGGAAGGTTACATCGTATTTGACAACATGCACGACCGAAATGCCTTCGATCGCCGAGACGTTGATTTACTGATATCCCTTCGTGCACACATTCAATCCGCGTTCGGCAAAACGCGGCTGCTCGAAGACCTGCAGCGTTCGATCGAGAACCTGAAGGCGGCGCAAGCACAACTGGTCCAGTCTGAGAAAATGGCGTCCCTTGGCCAGCTGACAGCCGGTATCGCACATGAAATAAAGAATCCTCTCAATTTCATCAATAATTTTGCGGGTCTAATTACGGAGCTCGCGGATGAACTGGAAGATGGAATCATGCGCAACCGCCAGAATCTTGGCGACGATGCTGAGGAGATCTCGGAGATCCTGAATGATCTGCGCCTCAATGCATCCAAAATCAACGATCATGGCCGCCGGGCCGACGGAATCGTCAAGAGCATGCTGCAGCATTCCAGGGGCACGGCGGGTGAACGGGAAGATGTCGACGTCAATTCGCTTCTCGACGAATATGTTAACCTCGCCTATCACGGTATGCGTGCTCAAAAAATAGACTTTAACGCGACCATTGAACGCCGATTCGGGGCAGATGTCGGGAGGGTCGACGCCATGCCGCAGGAGA
Organism: uncultured Rhodothermales bacterium; assembly: GCA_964554105.1. Taxonomy (GTDB): domain Bacteria; phylum Bacteroidota; class Rhodothermia; order Rhodothermales; family VXPQ01; genus CAZKNF01. Next base: position 2,893 of record CAZKNF010000059.1, read on the forward strand.
TCGGACGAGTATTTATCAATCTGCTCAACAACGCGTTCTACGCCGTTCACGAAAAGGCTCACAACGCGGAAGAAAACTACATGCCGACGGTCGAAATCAAGACGGCACGCCAGAACGGCACGGTGGAAATCTGCATAGCCGACAACGGCCCAGGCATTCCGGAGCACGTCCGCCGGCGTATATTCGAGCCCTTCTACACGACGAAGCCGACAGGCGAGGGGACGGGGCTCGGCCTTTCAATGAGCTACGAGATAGTAACTAAGGTACACGGTGGGACGCTGGACGTCTCCACGGTGGACGGTGGCGGCACGTCGTTTACAGTTCGATTACCGGCATGAATTTCTCTGAACGAGCATATCCGGCGCGTGATGAGGTGACCCGTGCACCGCATCCACAGTGATCGGAATCCAACCACAAAATTTAGCAACGCGACAATTTCATGAAAGTACTGGTCGTTGACGACGAGAAAGACGTCGAAATCCTGTTTCGCCAGAAGTTTAGAAAGGAGGTTCGCCGCGGCGAAATCGAACTGGAATTCGCATTTTCAGGCGAAGAAGCCCTCGCGATGTTGAATGATGATGGTCGGACCGATCTCATCCTCGTGTTGAGCGACATCAACATGCCCGGTATGAACGGTCTCGAGCTCTTGAAGGAAATAAAGTCCACGCCGCCCCCAGTCCCGGTGTGCATGATGACGGCATATGGCAGTGAGGAGTATCGCGAGCGGGCGAGGGATTTCGGAAGCGACGGGTACCTCACGAAGCCTGTCGATTTCGATGAGCTCAGGCAGCGAATCCGCACACTCTCGCCGACAGCGTGACGCACGAATGGTTGCGATGCAGGTTGGGGATTTTCTCCCGATGGAGTCAGTTTTTTGTTTATTCTGCGTACGCGCCTGCAGGGCGTACCGGCTTTCGCCGGGTACACAGCAACTATAGAAAGGCGATTCATCATGAGCATTACCGTTCAAGACCTCTATCAGGCCACGGTCGTCGAGATTAAAGGCAAGTTCCTTGGGAGCGTCGATGGACCCGGATTCAAGCAGACGCTGGATGAGCTCAAGCAAAACGGAAAGACGAATATCGTCGTCGATCTTGGATCGACCGACTTCATGGATTCGTCTGGAATCGGGGCGCTGATAAGCGGACTTACGAGCATGCGTAAAGCCGGCGGAGACGTGCGCCTGGCTAATATGGAAAAGCGTATCAAGAACCTGTTCCTTATCACCCGTCTACTTGGTCCGGTCTTCGACGACTATGAATCTGTAGAAGACGCGGCAAAAAGCTTCCGGACGAATCCCCCCGAGCCGACGGAATCCGAAGTTTAAATGTAGTGTACTGCGCCAACGGCTCTCGCATGTCTCTTGTCGGAAGTAATGGATACGGAGTCTGTAAAAATTCTTGTCGTCGACGATGAGCCTGATCTGGAGCTTCTGATACGTCAAAAATTTCGGAAACGGATTCGAGCCGAGGAGCTCGATTTCGTTTTCGCTGGCGACGGAGTCGAGGCGCTCGACGAGCTGCAGAACGGGCTCGACGTGGACATTGTCCTGACGGACATCAACATGCCCCGCATGGACGGCTTGTCGCTGCTGGGCAAAATTCAAGAACTGGACAAAGTCCTGAAGGTGGTCATCGTGTCGGCGTACGGTGATATGGACAACATTCGTACGGCGATGAATCGCGGCGCGTTCGACTTCATCACGAAGCCGATCAATTTCGACGATCTCGAGATTACGATTAAGAAAACGCATCAGGAGATCGGTGAGCTGCGGAAGGCGGTCACCTTGCAATCCAAGCTTACGGCACTGCATCGAGAGCTAGAGATCGCAAGCCAGATTCAATTATCGACGCTGCCGTCGAAATTTCCGGCATTTCCGGAACGGGACGATCTCGATCTCTACGCAATGATGATTCCCGCGCATGAAGTCGGCGGTGATTTCTATGACTTTTTTTTGATCGACGAACATCGACTCGGCTTCGTTCTTGGCGATGTCTCAGGGAAGGGTATCGGCGCCGCTCTGTTTATGGCCATCACCCGCACGCTGATTCGTGCTATCGGACTTCGAGGTGTTGATCCTGCCGAGTGCCTGGTGCAGGTTAACCGGGTGCTGTTCCCGGAAACCATGGCGCGGATGTTCGTTACCGCGATTTTCGGCATACTGGATACGGCGAGCGGCGAGGTGCACTACTGCATCGCCGGCCATCAAGCGCCTTTCGTGCTCCGTGAGAACGGTGATGTCGACGAAGTGGAGCGGACGGGCGGACTCGGACTATGCCTCGTACCCGAGTTTGAATATACATCGAAGAAGGTGATGCTCGTGCCCGGCGAGACTATTCTGCTCTACACGGACGGCGTGACCGAAGCGGTGAATGGCCAGGACGTTCAATTTGGTGAAGAGCTGCTCGTTGATTGCCTGTCTAAAGCCCGAGGAGAAGGACCCGCAGAGATCATCCGAGACGTGCTTCGTTCTGTGACTGGATTCTCCGGCGGGCGTGCACAGTCCGACGACATCACCATGCTCGCGCTTCAGTATCGAGGTGGCTAGCAGTGCAGAACAATGTACCGCCAATCAGTCGATCGGAAATCGCCACTCGAAGCTCGCGACCGAGTCATCCTCAAAGTGGATGAACTGCCGTGTCGGCATCGGTCCAGCACCTTCATACATGGCTGCACCCGCCTCCTCCTGGTCGGCCTCACCTAAAAGGTTCTCGACTTCCGACCGGGACATCCCGAGACGTAGCCCCCCAGGTATATCGAAGCCTTCGCCGGTTATGGTCACGTTCTGGAGTATTTCCTTCCCATCGGCGACGTGATAGACGGTGACGTCGGCACCATCATAATGCAGCGTGCGAAGCGTGTCGGTCTGACTCGGCTGGTGCCGATTCTGGACAGGTTCGACGGTCACGTGTTTCGGTTCATTCAGTCGACCGAGTACCGGCAGCTCCTGCGTGGCAGGATCTCGCTCGAGCGCGCCGTCAATGAGATCCACGATGGGCAAGCCGACACGATTTGACGACTCCGCGGCTTCCCCTCCATCTTCTTCGTGGTTGCCGAGCGTGTCGGCGGCGGTTGCCGCCGTATCAACGCCGCGTTCGTTTGCGCCGGGGTCGTCCGGGGGGCTAGACTCGCACGCAGAGAGGCTTAACAGAAAAAGGAGAGCGGCGCAGCGGATGCAAGTCATAACTGGTCTCCGTAAGTGAACGAATCCGATCTGATGGATTCGGAAGCCCCCGACATCTATTCGAACAACTTTACTACGTAGGCCGCACCGGCTTCGTCGTCGGCAGCACTGCCGACAATCGCGTAGCCTTCATGCAGGTCGAGCGACGCACCGAATGCAACTTCCCCAACATCGATAACCTGACGTTGCATCCACGTACCGTCGGCCTCCCTCCTAAAGACGTATACGACCCGATCGATGTTGAAGTCGAGGCCAAGTTGTTCGTCGTACGCTGCGATAAGTGCATATTGTCCGTCCAGCGCTACGTTGGTTCCGAAGGCGCCGTAGTCGTATGGCTGTCGGGGACGAAGGGTCTGCGTCTTGATCCACTGTCCGGAGGATTCGCGTTCGAATATCATCGCGGCACCGGACGCATTTCGGCCGGCTCTGCCTGCACCCGCAATGGCCTGCTCCGAATCGGCATCTACTGAAATGTAAAAGTCATCAATGTCGCCGAATCTCGCATGCTCAAACCATGTCCTGGACTCGGGATCTCTCTCGAAGAAGTACACCGATCCCGGGGTATACTCAAAGTAGTTCGATGCCGATACGACGGCATAGTCGCCGCAGGTCGAGCCTGCCGTGCCGAGGATTCCGTGATTCGTATCTTCAGCGGAGAATCGGCTTGCGCGTTCCCACGTACCTTCCTCGTCGCGTTCGAAGATGTAGACGACCCCGTTGAACTGACCGCCCACTAGATCTCCGGACGTTGTTACCAAAATGCGTCCTCCATCCATCGATAAGGACGTACCGAACGCGCCTTCTCTGGACACCGGCCCGCCTGTAAGCCTCGCCGTCTGCTGCCATGCACCGAGACTGTCCGGTTCGAAGACATACACGGCGTTCGGCGTTTCTTCGCTAAAAAACTCTTGTGATGCAGCCACGACGGCCACGTTGCCGCTCAGGGCCACCGAGCGCCCGAAGAATCGCCCGCCCGCACAATCGGATGGAAGCAACTCCGCCGCGCGCTGCCACTCCTCTGTTTCATCGATGTGTTCGTATATATAGGCTGCTCCGGAATTTACGCCGCAAGCGTCGTCACCCGTTGCGCCGACGAGCGCGCGGCCACCGTGTATCGCCACGGCAGCCCCAAAAAAATCGCCCAACGTAGATTCCGCCCGCGGCAGCTCGAAGATCTGCCCGCTTGCTGCCGGGGATAAAATGACGGAAACGATGACGAAGATGATGAAGACGCGATGCCATGTCGCAAATCTGTCAAGCATCGATCTGTGCTGCCAGCTGTTCGGCTACTTCCTCCCATTTTGTGTACAATTCGGCCAACTGACCTCGTGCCGTCTCGTACAAAGCGTTGAGCTCCTTGACTCGATTTGCGTCCTCGTAGACATCGGGATTCGCGAGCTCGGCTTCTAGTTTTCCGATCCGCTCTTCCTGTCTCACAACCTGCCTCTCCGCCTCTTCGTACACCTGCTGAAGCTGGTGTGGCGCAAGGCCGTCCACCTCGAGTCCGTCCCCCTCCTTCATGGCGCGATACTGCCGATTGCGCTCTTCTGCTTCTCGACGCTTCTGCTCTTTCGATTTTGGACCGCTTCCGCTTCGCTTAGGCGCATCTGAGGGCCTCGATGCCGCGGCACGAGTTTTCGTTTCTGCCGCCTCGGCCTCGTCGCGTCTCCGCGTGCCATGCTCCCTCTGCCACTGAAACTCGCTGTAATTGCCGATGTACGCGTCGACCTCACCGTCGGCTACATACCAGACGCGATTGGAAACCTGATCCAGGAAGTGGCGATCGTGACTCACGACAACCAGCGTACCGGCATACTGCTTCAGCGCCTCGATGAGAACTGCGATGGACTGGGTGTCGAGGTGATTTGTCGGCTCGTCGAGAATGAGAAAATTGGCAGGATGGAGAAGCGTTCTCGCCAGTGCTACGCGCGACTTCTCACCGCCCGAAAGTACGGATATCTTCTTGAAGGCGTCTTCGCCACTGAATAGAAATGCACCCAGAAGCGACCTGATCTCGCCATCCGATTTTTGCGGCGCTTCACGCCGAAGCGAGTCGAGAATCGTGTCAGTCGACCGCAGCGATTCGGCTTGATGCTGCGCAAAGAACGAGAGTTCGACGCCGTGCCCGAGTTTGCGTGTGCCGTCGAACGGTTCCACGCCATTTAGCATACGAGCGAGCGTCGACTTGCCGGCACCGTTCTTGCCGATGAGCGCGATTTTGTCGCCCCGCTCGATTGTCAGCGGGCCGGCTGCGTCGAAAACTTCGATTACATCCTCGTCGCCGACGTAGCGCTTCGAGAATGTCGAGAGTTCGAGGACCACCCGTCCCGATCGTGAAGGTTCGGGAAAGCGAAAGTCGACGCTTGCGTCATCGGATGGAGGCGGAGGTACACGCTCCATCTTATCGAGCATCTTGACGCGGCTCTGTACCTGACTCGCCTTGCTAGCCTTGTATCGAAAACGCTCGATGAATCGTTCAGTCTGTACGATCTCTTTCTGCTGGTTCTCATACGCTGAACGCTGCAGCTCCCACCGGCTCTTTCGCTCCTCAAGATAAAATGCGTAATTGCCTGCATACTGTTCGACGCGGCCATGGGCGAGCTCGGCGATCGAAGTAACCATTCGATCCAGAAAATACCGGTCGTGGGACACCATCACGACCGTCCCCGTGTACGCTTTGAGGTAGTTCTCCAGCCAGTCGATGCTCTCGATGTCGAGATGGTTCGTCGGCTCGTCGAGAAGGAGAAAGTCTGGATGCCGGAGCAGCAGCTTCGCCAGCGCGACACGCATACGCCAGCCACCCGAGAACGTGTGGACGGCCCGATCCATCTCGTCTGCATCGAATCCGAGGCCGGTGAGCACCGCCTCGGCCTTCGGCCGGACGCGATGCGCCTCCGCAGCAGCTAGCTGAGCATGCACGTTCTCTAGCATGTGGAGCAGACGCTCGTATTGAGGATCGGTGTGGTCCGGATGCTCCGCCAGATCATTCATGATCCGCTGCTCCTCGCGCTCGAGCTTCTGAATGTCTTCGAACGCCGTGAGCGCCTCATCAAGTATGCCTGCCTCCGAGTTGAGGGACTGCACATCCTGCTCAAGGTAGCCGACCGTCGTCTGCCCGCCGACCAAAACCCGTCCTTCATCCGGGCGGATCTGTCCCGTGATGATCTTGAGGAGGGTTGACTTGCCGGCGCCGTTTCTTCCGATCAGCCCGATGCGCTCCCCCGGGGGAATGGTCCACGACAATCCGTCGAATAGGATCTGCCCGCCGAAAGCGAGATGTATGTCGAATAGTTGGATCAAAATAGGTAGGTTTTGTGCGGCGTCAGAAACGCCGAAACAGAATCGTGGATCCGATAGGAGTGTCTTCGTCGAGCGCAAACCTGCCAGACCGTCGGCGTCTATGCGTACGCACTATCTATCGAAGGAACTACGTGCACGCCGGCGAACCTGAGTGATCTGTCAGGCGCTTTAAGGAGAGATGTGGAGAGTTTGCGAATCGGGATCAGTACGCATTTTTATTGACAAAACCCGACCACAGCGTCATCAAAATAATCTTCAGATCGAGTAGAAGGGACCAGTTCTGAATGTAGTATATATCGTGGTCGATCCTCCTCTCGATGGACGTATTGCCCCGCCAGCCATTCACTTGCGCCCAGCCGGTGATGCCGGCCTTCATTTTATGCCGGAGCATGTAGCGCGGCACGCGATCTTTGAATTCTTGAATGAAGACGGGCCGCTCCGGGCGCGGCCCGACTACCGACATGTCGCCCTTCAAAACGTTTATGAACTGCGGGAGTTCGTCAAGCGAGGTGCGCCGCAGAAAGCGCCCCAGTGGCGTCGCTCGGTTCTCCTGTTTTTTCGCCCATACGGGTCCGGTTTTTGATTCGGCGTGGACCGGCATCGAGCGGAATTTTAGGATGTCGAAGGTTAAGCCGTTCAAGCCCATCCGCTCCTGCTTGTAGAAGACGGGCCCCGGCGAAGTAAATTTTACGAGCGCGGCAATAACTAGCTGCAGGGGCAGTGTCACGATCAGAACGGCCAGCGAAAAAATAATGTCGATGGCACGCTTGATAATGCGCCGGAATTCCAGTGGTGCCTCGTCGATCAAATGGATCACCGGCAGACCGCCAAGGTCGGAGATCCTGCTGTTCACGATGTCGAAGTGAAACAGATCGGGAACCAGGCACACGTGCGCCAGGCGTGTCGAGAGCACGTTCGCGAGCTGCTCGATACGTTCCGCCGCAGTGAGGGGTAGCGCAATGTACACATAATCGATGGCCATGCCCTCTCTTTCGAAGCGGTCAACGATGTCCGGAGCATCATCGACACGTCCGAGTACGTCGTCCATTTGCGGCTTTCGATCGTCCAGAAATCCGACCACCTCAAATCCCATCCATGGATACTGTCGAAGCGATTCCTCGAGCTTTCGACCGGCTTTACCTGCGCCAATGATCAAAACCCGCCGCTGATTTGCACCCTGAGCGCGCGCACGATGCACCAGCGAGTAAAGTACAAGCCGCGCGAAAATCATGAGCGTCGGCGTGACGAGGCCGAACAGCACCATGTGCAGGCGCGAGAAGTAGAGCGCGCGATAAAATGAAAGGGAGGCGGCCGTGACGAGCAGTCCGAGAGCGACCGCCTTCGCGACGCTGAAGACAAGCCGTGGAAGCCGCTGAAATCGACCCGGGTCGTAAAGTCCGGATAACCAGAAGACGGATGCCGAAACGATAAGTACCCAGGGAAGGAATCCCAGATAGCGCGAATAGGACTGCCATTCCGGCGGAGAAAGCACGTCGATCCATGGCAGCAGCTCAAACCGCATGAACCAGGCGAGCGACCAGCCCATCACGACGAGAACGAGATCAACGAAGAAGAGGAGCCGCTGAAACAAGCGGCTCTGTTCCTGCAACATGGCCGAGAACTATCGTGCGAAAAAGAAATTCGTGCCGTAGCACTTTGCCGAGTAGTATGCAGTGGGTCGCTGAGAGTGCTCGATCACCATTGCATCATGTGCCGAGATGGAGCACCCGTCGCATGAAGCCCGTAGGATAGCAGATGTCAAATTCCATCGAGCGGTCGAAAGTTTCTGCTGCCGACGCACGCCTCATTCGCCAGCGCGATAGCGCCGAGAACTCCAGCGCGGTTCCCAAGCAGAGGAGGAACGATGTACGACGAAATATCCTTCAGAATCGCGTCAGCCTGAATGTATCCGTTGATTAGCTCTACGACACGCACGCGAATGCGCGGGAAAAGATCGCGCTGATTCATGACTCCGCCTCCCAGGATGATTCGCTCTGGAGAAAGTACGCAGATATAGTTCACCAGGGCCATCGACAAGTAGTGAACCTGGAATGTCCACGCAGGATGTGATGGCTCTAACTCTCGTGGCGGTCGGCCCGTCCGGGCACGGATTGCCGGTCCCGATGCCATGCCCTCCAAACAGTCGCCATGATAGGGGCACACACCCTGGAAGCGGTCTCCTTCAGCCCGGGGAACGCGAAGGTGGCCCATTTCGGGGTGGACGAGCCCGCGCAGACGGCTGCCTCGCGACAGACCTCCCCCTCCGATTCCGGTTCCCACCGTGAGATAGATGAACGTATCGAGGTCCTGTGCCGCCCCCCATCGTAGCTCGCCCAACGCCGCGGCGTTTACGTCCGTATCGAATGCCACCGCTACGCCTAGCTCTTCCTGAAGTCGAGAGGCAAAATTAGTATTGGTCCATCCCTCCTTCGGTGTGCTCGTAATATAACCGAACGTCGGCGATTCGGGCTCCGGGTCAACCGGTCCGAATGAGCCGATGCCGATCGCGGCAAGGTCCGGATGTCGCCGGAAGAAGGCGGACGTGCGCCCCAGCGTCTCATCCGGCGTCGTGGTGTCGAACGTTGCGATGTCGATGAGCTCATTCGGACCCGTGCCGACCGCGCAGACAAATTTCGTTCCGCCGGCCTCTACACCGCCGAATAGCCTGTCGTGCATCTCGATGCAGTTCTTGTGAGTACGTTCTCCTGGCGCACGTCGCTCAGGCAATAGATCCGATTGTCAGCGCAAGCAACAAAAATGTACCAAAATATTCTAAGCGGGATGAAAGGGAATCCTCCTTGACCGGCGCCGGTCTCATTCGACTCCTGTGCGGCAAAAGTCAGGGCCATGCAGGCTAATAGGTACACTCCGCGAACCCAACAAAGCAAGCATATGGCACTCGAGGCGATAATACTTGATCTCGACGGTACGCTCGTCGATACAAATGGGCTGCACGCCAAAGCGTGGACCCTTGCGATCGAGCGATACGGATACCGGCTCGATCAAGAGCGTATCGCAAAGGAAATCGGAAAGAGCGGAAGCATTCTGGTACCGGATTTACTCGGCGAGCGCGCAGAGCGGGAAAAAGGAGATCAACTGCGCGATGCGCATGACGAAATATATCTCGAACTCCTCGATCGTGAGGAGCTCTCAGTTTTTCCCGGCGCACCTGAAATTTTTGAGCGCGCCGAGAAGGCCGGCCTTCGAACAGCCGTCGCGAGCGGTTCGAAGCGTAAGAGCCTTGAACAGGTCGCTGAGCAGACCGGCTTCGATTTTTTGAATCTCGCGGACGAAGTAGTCACAGACGATGACGTGAATGTCGGAAAGCCGTGCCCCGATTCGGTGATCGCCGCGTATGAGAAGCTCAATCTCTCGCCTGCCCAATGCGTGATGGTCGGTGATACGCCGTACGACGTCGAGGCGGCGCACCGGGCCGGCGTACTGTGTCTGGGCGTCCTGACGGGCGTCCATTCAGCCGAAAAAATGATTCGTACCGGCGCACGAGCTGTATATCGCGACATCGGAGAACTAGGCGAGAACCTCGATGACGCATTGCTCCTCTCTACTCCCGGACCTGTGAAGCTCACCTGGGAGGCCATGCGCGGCTTGATGGACGAAGCGCTCGCCGAAGCGCGCCGCGGGCTCGACGAAGAGGATCTTCCTGTAGGTGCCGTTCTTGCCGATGGAAGCGGCTCTATCGTTGGGCGGGGACGAAGCCGCACCGAAACGACCGGTGAATTCCTCGCACACGGTGAGATGCAGGCGTTCGCGCAAATCAGCGGCCGCTTTCCACTGCATCGCCGCGAGCTAATCCTCGTCACCACGCTCGAGCCCTGCATGATGTGCTTCGGTGCGGCTATGGGCGCCAGAGTCGATACCATCATCTACGCGCTCAAGGCCCCGAGCAACGGAGGCATCGCGCGCTGCCGGCCGATGCAGAGTCCCGGTATGATTATGCCTCGAGTTGTGGGAGGAGTATGCGCTGAGAAAAGCCTGGCACTGTTCGAGGACTGGAATCGCCGTAATCCGGATCGCCCGTTCGTCAAAGATCTTCTCGAACGAAGCGCTGCGCCACCGACGGCCCCGACCGCCGTTCGCCGGGCAGAACCCGGTGGTCATGCGTGATGCAGAAGTGCCGAGCCTGGTGTAGACCCCCATGTGCCTGGGTAGCACGGACGCCGAAATTCAGGCTTTACGCAGACGTCAGCCGCATCTCCAGTGAAATGTCCAGCGCGCGAACCGTGTGCGTCAATGCGCCGGATGAGATAACGTCCACGCCGGTGGAGGCGATAGCTTCGACGGTATCGAGCGTGACGTTCCCGGATGCCTCCGTGGCGATGCGCCCGGCGACGCGCTCTACCGCCTCTCTCAGGCGGTACACATCCACGTTTCCACCCCGGCCGATATCCACCATGTTATCCAGGAGAATCATGTCGACACCTCCTTCAGCCAGAACGGCGTCCACCTCATCCATCGTTCGTGCCTCTACCTCGATTTTCAAGTCGCGTGCTTGCGCGAATTCCCGCGCAGCGATTATGGCATTCCGGATTCCTCCAGCAGCCGCAATGTGGTTGTCTTTGATGAGGATCATGTCGAAGAGCCCGATGCGGTGGTTGTCTCCACCGCCCAGTTTCACGGCCCATTTGTCCAGGATCCGTAGGCATGGCGCGGTCTTACGGGTGTCGAGTATCTTCGCGGAATGCCCCTGAACCGCGTCGACGAAGCGGCGCGTCTTTGTGGCGATGGCGCTCATTCGTTGCATTACGTTGAGTGCAACGCGTTCGGTGGTCAGGATGGCGGAGGCGCTGCCTCGCACGGAGCCAATGCTCGTCCCTAGATAGATCATCTGGCCGTCGTTGCGAGACCACGAAAAATCGAGCGCCTCGTCGATGCGGCGCATGACTCGCTCAGCAACGTAGCGGCCGGCGAGCACTCCGTCTTCCTTCGCCATGAAGTGTGCCTCTCCCTGTGTGCCGCCCCCGATGGTAGCTTCCGTCGTCACGTCACCCGTACCGACGTCTTCGCGGAGCATGCGATCTATCAGGTCGAGCAGCGTGGCTTCGGTGACATAGGAGGGCAGGTGCGGTGGCCGCATGGTCGAGGTTAGCTGGACTGATTTGCTTTTGCGAACACCGATAGAAATTGCTCTGGTGCGCGGATGGGTCGGCGACGCCCCGGGTCAAAGAAGCACAACGTTACGTGTCCGGTTACGAGGATGGCTTCGTCGCCCTCCCTGCGGACCTCGTACTCGATTCGTACGCGGGTCTCAGGCGTCTCCCGGACGCGGGCAAGGATTTCGAGTAGATCATCGTAATGGGCCGCACTTTTGTACTGTACGGCGAGGTCGACTACCGGCATGATGATGCCGGATTCTTCGAGATCCTTATATGCAAGTCCCATATCGCGCAGGAGCTCGGTACGCGCGGCCTCGAAGTAATCGACGAAATGGGTGTGATAAACACGTCCCATTGGATCGACTTCGCGGTATCTGACCCGGTGTTTATGCAGGTGTTCGATCACCGCTCAACGCCGATCGACTCCGCAGCACGAACGGAGCCCATCCTGTCGAATTTCTCGATTCGTGCATCGATGAGTGCAGGAGTCGGAATATCTTCGAGCTGACCTAATGCCTTCGCGATAGCACGGCCAACCGATCCGTACGTCTCATCCGGATCACGGTGAGCCCCGCCGACAGGCTCGTCGATAATCTCATCGATCACGCCGTACTCGACGAGGTCGGTCGCCGTAAGCTTCAGAGCCTGTGCGGCATCCTCTTTATAATCCCACGATCTCCATAAGATTTGCGAACAACTTTCCGGAGAGATGACGGAATACCAGGAATTCTCGAGCATGAGAATACGATCGCCAAGTCCCAGTCCCAGCGCACCGCCTGAAGCACCCTCACCAATCACCACAACGATGACAGGGACGGAAAGCTGCGTCATCTCGAGCAGATTACGGGCAATGGCCTCGGCCTGTCCGCGCTCCTCCGCTTCGAGACCGGGATACGCCCCGGGCGTGTCGAGCAAGGTCACGATCGGCTTTCCGAACTTGGCGGCCAGCTTCATCAACCGCATCGCCTTGCGATAGCCCTCCGGATTCGGCATCCCAAACCGCCGGTACTTACGTGTCTTGGTATCGCGGCCCTTCTGATGGCCGAGGATCATAATCGAGCGATCCGCCCCGCCGTAGCGACTGCCTCTGAATTTTGCGAATCCGCCGACGATAGCTGGATCATCTCCATAGAGGCGATCTCCATGCTGTTCGATGAATCCGTCTGTGATATGCTCGATGTATTCAGTCGTGTATGGCCTAAGCGGATGGCGCGCGATCTGCACGCGCTGCCAGCGCGTCAGATTACGGTAGATCGACGTCCGCAGTTCGTCGACACGAGCTTCGAGTGCGGCGATCTCTTCGGACAGATCGACATCCATGTCTTGCGCATCGAACGCGCGCATTTCATCGAGTTTCTGTTCGAGTTCGACGAGTGGTCGCTCAAATTCGAGTAGGTGCTGTGACGACTTTCCCATATTGTAGATCGCACGCCTGTTATGGCCTTTATCTCCGTTTCATCTTAAGCAGCACTAGACTGCACGTCCTGTAGCCATGGTGATCACCGGATCAGGGCAGTCAGCGCTATGGCAGACGGTTGGTTTGTGCCGATGATCCGTCTACTGCCGACTGCGTATCAGCTTCAGCGAACGCAGCACGATGTCCCAATCTAGTGAAGCAGATTGATTCCTGACGTAAAACCAGTACGCAGCGCCGATTTCGTCCCGTCCGGCGTCCGCCAAATCTACGGCATCTCCGACGACAAAAACGCCGGTCTTCAGGCCCCATTCCTCCGGCGGTAGGTAGCTTCCGTGTGGATCATACCCGATCAGGCTGCACCGGCCCACAATTACGGCGGGAAACTTTCGGGTCCGCTCGGCCAAGCGCCCTACGTACGAATTATTCCCGCCAACGAGCGCTGCTGCCGCTATCAGCGGGTGCATGAGTGCTCCGACAACTGCGACTGCGATTTCGAATGTTCGACGCGCGAACGGACTTCGCGGATGGATCAGGGTTTCTTCTGCTTCAAGGAGATTCACCATCGACAAGTCGTCGACAGACGCCTTCCCGATGACGTGATCGCGCCCTTCAGCCAGGATGCGAAAATGGACAGGCAAATCGCGGAGGCGCTGGATGAGACGAAAGATCATCTGATTCGAAAGTGCGGCAGCCGCAAAAACAACGTCGTCGATTTGACGAAGCCTCACGATGTCGCGAAGCTGCGAAAGACGCCCCAGCGCTGCCGGATTAACGTGTTTGCTGGAACCGTTGCGCTTGGACGCGCCACCTCCTGATTCGACGAAGCCATCGAGTACGAACGGAGGATGAGGGTGGCGCGCGAGCATTGTTTGAAGGCGGGCAGCTTCAGCCCGATGGCCGACCAACAACGCGTGCCGTGTTCGCCGGGGACCATCCTTCCGCCTGGCTGTGAGCAGACGAACCACGCTGAGTGCCGTTGCGGCCAGCGGGAACGTCAGCAGAATGACGATTCTCGAAAATGCAAGATTCTTTACAAAGAACGAGACGCTGGCCACGACGAGCAATCCCAGCAAAATGCCGCCCCAGACGCTTCGTATCCGCGGCCGCCGTCCGTATCCACCCATTGCCGCTATACCGGTGACGGCGCCGATACCGTAGGCCGGCGCAACGGCGGCAAAAAATAGAGGCGAAATGGCCGCGTCGAGCAGCGATGCGTGCGCCACAGCGGTTAGCGAAGCCACGGCATAGACGGTCGAAAAATCGAGCAGTGGCCAGGCCAACCTCCCGGCCCCGGCGACCATCACCGTTAACGCAGCGCGTACGACGATGCCGGCCCGCAGCAGCACCGCGAAGAAGTTCGAATAGCGGCTCTCAAAATGCTTCTCAGTGAAGCGCAGCATTGCACCATAAAACAGGCGCACGTAGCGCAATTCACCCTTTTTCGTACTTTCCCCCTTGTAATGGATGATCTCCGTCGCCGGAGTATAGTAGATCTTCCAACCCGACTGCTGGATGCGGAAGCACCAATCGAGGTCTTCACCGTACATGAAAAAGTTCTCGTCTAGCAATCCGGCGCCGCGCGTATTATCGCGGGGAGGAAGGACCGGATCGTCATCATAATCCCCGCTTTCACCAGAATATTGGTCTCTTCGGAAATAGAGCGCGGCACGGCGGACGAGCATGCACGAACCGCTGAGTGCGTCGACTTCAGCTTCGCTATCCTCCGACAGGTACGTCATATTGTACCTTCCAAACGTTCGGCTCCGAGGAAATGCAGATGCAAGACCGATCATTCGATAGAACGCAACCGACGGCGTGGGAAAAGCGCGCCGGCTTTCTCTCGCGAAACTGCCGTCGGGATTCAAAATCTTGCAGCCGGCCGCCCCCGCATCCGGATGGTCGTTCATGAAATCGAGCAGCGTCGAGAACGTGTCTTCTTGAACAATCGTATCGGGGTTCAAAATTAGAAGAAATCGACCCCGAGAGCGCCGGATCGCCTGATTATTCGCCCGGCTATAACCGATATTTTCGTCATTGACGATGAGGTGCGCATCCGGAAACTCGGACTTTACCATTGCCGTGCTGCCGTCGACCGAATTGTTGTCAACGACGAACACCTCCATCGAAAGACCATTTCCCGCACGGTAAATGGATCGCAGCGCCTGTTCAAGAAACTCCCGAACATTGTAATTGACGATGATGACGGATAAGTCGACCAGGTCACCGGGGGAATGCTCCGCGGTTACGGCTGCCGGTTGCGGTGATGCTGATTTGCCCATGCTCAGATTTGAACGAATACGCCTTCCCTCACCGTATCGAGGCTCTGTGAACGCACCCTCCTACTAGTTGATTCGTGGATCGTCTGTCCATGTTCCGATCGCGCAAGAATCCTTTTTACTCTAAATTCAACGGCGCCTTTCCTCGCCTGAGCGCGAGATGCGTTACCTTTGCTCCGCCCATGACTATCCGTTACACGTAGACGCGAGCGTCTGAATGCCACAGATTTTCCCGAAGGAGTCGAACGTTATGCCCCTGCTTTCTCTAGCAGGAGCGTTGATCGGGGGTGTCGTTCTGATCTTTATCGTATGGTATTATTTCTCGCCGGAGTTTACAGACGTCGGCTATGCGCCCGAACAGCCGGTGCCGTACAGCCATCAGCTCCACGTCGGAGAACTCGGTATGGATTGCCGCTATTGTCACAGCAACGTTGAAACGGCGGCGGAAGCGAATTTACCTCCGACCCAAACCTGCATGAACTGTCATGGACAGATTCAGTCGGAATCGCTCGCCCTGCTTCCGGTGCGCGAAAGCTGGGCAACGGGCAGTTCTGTCGAGTGGGTGAAGGTCCATCACCTTCCCGACTTCGCGCGATTTAGTCACGCAATTCACGTAAACAGCGGAGTCGGCTGCGAGACATGTCACGGGCGCGTCGATAGAATGGAGGTCGTCAGTCTCGTCGAGCCGTTGTCGATGGGCTGGTGCCTTGAATGCCACCGGCAGCCCGAGATCTTCCTGCGACCGACCGATGAAGTTACGACAATGGGATTCGAGCAGCCGTCTAACTATGTCCAGCAGAACGTGGAGCGGATCCTGCATGAAGGCATTGTTCCACCAACCGACTGTTCAACCTGCCACTATTAGGTCGCTGGACTCCAGAGTGCGGGGTCCACGCTGCTCTCGCCTCGTTCGAGCCACCGTTTACGCTGATGCAAGAGCGCGCTGATTCTGACGTTTGGACGCCGAATTCTGATTTTCCACGAAGTGAAAGAATGATAGACCTTCCGGTCCTTAATAGTGACGCCGCCGACGGGGAGAAACCGCGTGAACGGTACTGGAAAAGCATTGCGCAGCTCCGGAATCAGCCGGAGTTCGACGCCGCGATGGAGGAGGAGTTCAGGGCGGGAGCCATCAAGCGCCCGGGTGGTGCGACACGGCGCCAGTTTCTCCAGATCATGGGGGCGTCGATGGCTATGGCCGGACTTGCCGCCTGCCGCCGCCCGATCGAACGCACGCTCCCTTATTCACGACAGCCGGAGGAGATCGTCCCCGGCATTCCGCTCTTCTACGCCACAGCGATGCCCTTTCGTGGCATCCTTCGTCCCGTACTCGTTGAGAGTCACGAGGGTAGGCCGACGAAGATAGAAGGCAATCCGCAGCACCCCATGAGCCGGGGTGCCACGGGCGTATTCGAGCAGGCATCGGTTCTGAATCTGTACGATCCCGATCGCTCGCACACTATTCTGCGTGAAGGTTCAGGGTCCTCCTGGCAGGATTTCCTGACGTTCGCGCAGCAATTCTCGGCGGGGTTAGCCGACCGACGTGTCGTCGTCCTCTCCGAGCCGACATCCTCGCCGACAATACATGCACTCCGCGATGATTTGCAGAGCGCCTATCCCGAAGCGAGCTGGATAACCTACCGGTCAGAGGGTGATGATGCGGAACGGTTGGGACTCCGCCAGCTCGCCGGCCGGCAGATTCGGCCCCTGTATCGCTTTTCAAATGCAGACGTTATCCTGAGCCTCGATGCCGACTTCCTTGGCCCGACGGAGCCGAATTTTGTTCA
Source organism: uncultured Rhodothermales bacterium (assembly GCA_964554105.1). Classification (GTDB taxonomy): domain Bacteria; phylum Bacteroidota; class Rhodothermia; order Rhodothermales; family VXPQ01; genus CAZKNF01. Next base: position 19,971 of record CAZKNF010000059.1, read on the forward strand.
TAATACCTCCGAGTTCGCCGCGTCCCGCCGAATCAGCTCTCCGAATGGAGAGATCAGCCGGCTCTATGTGGCCGAGAGCACCTATTCTTTAACCGGCGGCATGGCCGACCACCGCGTACGGGTCCGGGCGGCAGATATCCCCGCTTTGGCGACGGCAGTCGCCGCGCAGGTCGGCGTTGGCGGTCAGCCGCAGAGTGAATTCAGCGAACATCCCTTCGTAGTTTCCGCGGTTCGGGATTTGACGCAGGCAGGGAGCAACGGGGTCGTTGTGGCGGGAGAAACACAGCCACCCGAGATTCATGCGCTCGCCGCATCGATAAATGCCGCCATCGGCGCATCAGGCAACACGGTCGAGTATCTGGATGTCGGTGACGCCGATGCCGAGGAGCCAATATCGGATCAGCTCGAGCAGCTTGCAGCAGACATGCACTCGGGCAACGTTGATGCGCTTCTCATGATTGGTGTCAATCCGGTTTACGATGCCCCCGCGGAGCTGAACTTCGGCGAGGCCCTGCGCAGTGTCGAACAATCGATACACGTTGGTCCGTACCTCGACGAAACCGGCCAGCGCTCCACCTGGCACATTCCGCGATCCCACTACCTCGAAGCATGGGGCGACGGCCGCGCATACGACGGGACGCTCTCGATCATCCAGCCGCTCATTGCGCCCCTCTACGCAACCAAGTCGGAAGCCGAGGTTCTGAATGCGTTCGTCACCGGTACTGACCTGTCCGGTTACGACCTCGTTCGCGAAGAATGGACCAATTACATCCCAGGAAATTTCGAAGAGGGATGGGGTCGGGCCCTTCACGATGGATTTCTTCCGGACTCCGGGTACGCAGCCGGCTCGATCGGGGCCGGTACCGGATATACCGGTACGCTTCGCCAGTCGAGTCAAGATGAGTTTGAGGTGGTATTCCGCCACGACTCGACTGTGTTCAACGGCGAATATGCCAATAATGCGTGGCTCCAGGAGCTTCCTGATCCAACCACAAAAATCGTCTGGGATAATGTGGCATTGATGAGCCCTGCGACGGCGGAGCGCCTGGAAGTAGTCCAGGACTATCACAAAGGCGACTATCTAGTTGATATCGTCGAGCTGAGCATCGAAGGACGGTCTGTCGAATTGCCGATATGGATTCAGCCCGGCTTGCCCGACAATTCGATCCACGTCACCTTCGGCTACGGCCGCGACATCGTGACTACTCGGCCGGCCCGCGAGGCCCGGTTTTTCGACCTGGACCACTATACGGACATCTACGCTGACGGGGCCCTGGCCAACGGAGTTGGAAAAAATGTAGCGCCGATTCGTTCGGCGGCCATGGAGCGCGTTGCAGTCGGCGCCGACGTTCGGAAGACGGGCGGCACCTATAAAATTGTGACGA
>CAZKNF010000060.1:0-21203 GCA_964554105.1 uncultured Rhodothermales bacterium
GGTAGTGCGCTCATCCAGGGCATGGGTCCGGCACTGATGGGGTCGGCGACGGTTCCGCCTTCAACGTACTCCATAACGATGAACAGCCCCAGGTCGGTCTGCCGCAGCGCATGTACGCTGACGATGTAGGGGCTGTCGATACGGGCAAGTGCCCGCGCCTCGGCCCGGAAGCGGCGGAGAAATGACTCATCCCGCGCGAGCGCCGGATCGATCATCTTCAGCGCGACGTTTCGCGAAAGCGCGATGTCTTCCGCCTTATACACGATGCCCATCCCCCCGCGCCCTAGCACGTTGAGGATGCGAAATCCATCGATTTCCGTGCCTTTTTCTACGTCCATCTACAACACAGGGAAGTGTACGGGGTACGCACCCGCTTCGGGGATTTCGTTACTGCTCCTGGCCTCTCGGGTCTTCATCTCGCCTTAATTACGATGACTGTCACGTTGTCCTGACCGCCCCGATCGTTTGCCAGGTGCACGAGCTGATCGCAGGCCTGCTGTGGATCCTGCGCGGTTACAATCTGTCGGATTTCGTCGTCATCCACCCGCGACAGCCCGTCACTGCACAATACGTACCATTCCTCGGCCCGCACATGCAACGGCGTTGGGAGATCCACCTGCAGCTTCGGCTCGATGCCGAGGGCTCGAGTCAACGCATGCCTGCGCGGGTGGCTTCGAGCCTCCGACTTCGTCAAAATACCCTGGCGGCGCATTTCCTCCACCATTGTGTGATCGTCTGTAAGTTGAAGCGTCTCGTCTCGAGTAATCCGGTAGGCGCGGCTGTCTCCGACGTGCGCGATGTGCACTTTGCCACCGCGAACGACGAGGGCGGTGCACGTCGTGCCCATCTTCTCGGCACCGGAACGTTTCTTGGATTGTTCTACGATGCGTTCGTTCGCGGCTTCGAGGGCCGCGGTGAGGCGTCGGCTTATGGGCTCATTCGGTGATTTGAAGAATGTCCGATGTACCTCTTCCACGGCCAGGCGGCTCGCCTCTCGGCCGTCCACGTGTCCACCCATGCCGTCTGCCAAAATGAATAGGTGTTCATCCCGGCCGGAGGTACCGTTCTGGCTGAACTGCCCGAAGGCATCTTGATTTTCTTCCCGTATCATTCCAACATCGGTGCATGCGCCGACACGTATGACGCTCTTTTGCTTGGTCTTCCACCAGGACATGAAGTGAGTCTACGTTTCATGATGCCCGCAGCGGCATCCGGTGTTCGGGAGTTTCAGCACTCGTCGTCGCGTTCTCGTGCGTTGCTGCACGCAGGTCAAATCGGAGCTTCCATGTAGCGCTGAAGTGCATTGTCAAATTCGAATCCGAAGAGCCGTGGGTTCTGGCCGATCACGGCCGCGGCAAATATTTTCAATACGTAATCCTTCGTTTCTTCGGGCATGCGGTCGCTGTATTCGCCGAGGAATCGCCAGTAGTTTCTCTCCCGTGGGTCTTCCGGGATCCCCTCCAAAGCTTCCTCCGGGATTGATTGCGGACCCGGGAGGGTCGCGAGCTTATTTACGATGCGGTGCTCGCCCCAATTGTACGATGCGATGACCAGGAGCCCGGATGCCTGTGCAAGTGTGCTGTAAATCTCCAGCAGGTATTTGGCTGCGGCTTCCGTCGAGGCCTCGATGTCATGCCGATCATCCTGAGGGTCGAATACGCGAACGTCCTCACGCGGACCTATGGTGAGGCCGAATCGTCGTCCGGTTGACGGGATGAACTGCCACATGCCTTTAGCGATGCCCCATCGTGTCCACGGACCCGATGCCCGCGGGTCAAAATTGCTTTCTTGCAGTGCGAGATAGAAGAACTCCGGCGGCAGACCGTGCTTCTGTAGGGTCTCGACGATAATTTCCGTGTACCCCCGCTCTTCCGCTCGTTCTATCGCCTGAATGAACCGCCCTTTCCCCTCCTGCAGCCAGTAGTCGTCGATCATCGCACGCACCTCGCGGACGAATCCCGCCGGCATTTGAAATTCGCTCTCGTTGAAGATCCGTGCGACGTCATAGATGACCTGTTCCTCTTCGCTCAGCTTCCGGTAGACGCCAAGTTCCTTGACGTATCCGTCGTAGCGGGCGGACATGCGACGTCGGCGGAGATCGAGCTCATCCATCTGCTCCTCCAGCTCGGCGTTACCCGACTCCTCCAACACAGCTTTGAATCTGGATGTCGCGAGCGCCTGTTCCTTCATGTCGAAAAAGAGCGCCTCCGCTGCCGCTTGCTGGCGCTGCATCTCGATCTGTTGGTACCCGGCGAAGGCTGCCGCGCCAAGCGCCAAGACCACTGCGGCGGCTATTGCCCATGTGTACTTCCGCCGGTGTTTTTTGCGAACCTCCCCATATGCCTGTCGGATGAGTCTCGTATGCTTACCAGCAGTTCGGCCGTCATCCACAAAGTAGTGGTTGATGTACCTATCGAGCGGTTCTGATCCACCGCTCATCGCCTGCGTCCGTGCCTCCGTCTTATCGCGCTGTATTACGCCGTCATCAGACCGCTCTCCGTCGCTCGATTCGACTGAAAGTTCAAATGAAACGCCATCCTCGCCAAGCCGAAGGGTTAGCTTGTCGTCGAGACGTACACGCTCCACCTTCCGACCATCTATATAGCTGCCGTTCGTGCTCTCGAGATCACGAATCCACCACGTACCCTCGACGAATTCGACCTCTACGTGTCGCCGGCTCGCGAGACTCGAATCCACCTGGATCTCGCAATCATCGTCGCGGCCGATGCAGAAGGATGTGGTAAACACCTGATCGTCTGATGGGGACGCATCTCCTTCTCGCCTCACCCGAACCGGAGGACTCTTCGCGTCGCGCCGGAATTTCATTTTCGCACCTGCAGTGCCATCACGAGATCAACAGGCTTGTTGAGGACCGATCGCGGTGGGCGCAGCCGGATGCGGAGCACATCGTGGTCCGGGAGCTGTGCCTCCGGCAAGTGGTCGACCGAGACGGCACCGTCTGGTAAGGACTCGCCGACCGTGCCCAATAACGACTTCAACCGCGACGTGAGTTCGGCCTCCACGTCTGCGATGCCGGTGCCGGGGGTAATTTCGTTCTGGAAAACGAGAAGGAAATGCGCGGCCCTCGAGACGAACAGCTGACTCGGCAGCGAATTATGGGCGCGGGCCTCCTCGGTTGCTACTGCGGTGTCGTATGTATCCGTGTAGCGGCTGGTTGGAGCATATACGATGTACGCAGCATCGTGATTTCGACGTGAGCCGAGTACGACGAAGCCGGCATCGGCGAGATCCGACTGTTTCGTTTCGGAAAGTAGCGCGGCCAGCGGGGTGCTTCCCCCACCAGTCGTCCGAACGGGTAAATTATCGATGACATATTCGCCATTTCCTTGAAGATGTGTCGGCCAGCCTGTCTTCACGAAGCTAGATGCCATCACGATTGCGACCGCAAGCGCCGCGCCCCCGTACAGCTGCCCCGCTTCATCGAAATTGAACGCTCCAACGGGATGCTCCGGACCATACCGGCCACGAAGCAGCAGCGGCGGCAAGGCTAGCGCCAGGTGCTTTGCGTTATCCTGCGCTCGCAGCTTGTTCCACGCAATGTACTGAGGCTCTTCAAGATGGTGCCGCAGCAGCGGCAGCTTTTCCAAGCCGGCCGGTTCAGCAACGCCGAAGAATGAGGAATCTGCGGATGTGATGACGGGGATCTGCAGGCTATTTCCCGTCTCCGCCAGATCCTCAAGCAGCGCTACATCGGCCTGCCCGCTGGCGAATGCGAAGTCTAGAATGAGTGCGGATAGCGGCGCCCGATCGGTCTCGTCACTGTGCTCCGGTAAAAGAACCTGGTGGTAGAGTGCATCACTCAGGTCATCTTTGCCGGCCGCCAGCACATCGAGACGAACGTTCGCGCGAAAGTTGATCCGATCGACCATCAGCTTGAGACCTCGCCACGCCGCCTCCGTTGTCCGAAACGCACGATGTCCGAGGATCGCGTTAAGCTGGGCGCCGACGACATTGTCGAGATCATCAATCAGGAGATCGACAGCCGGTTTCTCCACCCCCGTCGTTGCGGCGGATGCGCCGGTGACGGCCTGCACCAGCGCGGCTATGAATCCTCTTTCCTCGGTTGGTGCATCCTCGGCCGGCAGTTCATCGGCTTTGTTGCCACCCAGATCTACCATGCCGAGGAGCCGATCCACGGCGTCGTCGTCGGATGCCTCTGCTGGAGGAGCCGACTGTGTTGCGGAGGGTGTTTCCCGCGGAGGTGCAGCGAGCATGCGGTGGACCTGTTCGGCCCATTCTGCATCCATGCTCGTCTCGCTCAACTTTTCGCGGAGGGTTTCCATGTCAAGGTCACCGCTCTTTACCCGGCTCACGAGTGTTCGAATTTCGAGCAATTGCTCGAGCTCAGGTATCTGCTCGACGACCCGCAAAGGATGGAAGTCCTGGAGGCTCTTAAATTCGAGGCGGACGTCCAACATCTTCGGCGAGCCGGATATCGTATTCGGTACCTCGATCTCCAGCTGCGGCGCAAGCTGCTGAATCAACTCATCAAAGGAATTGCGGTCTACGCTCACGAGCCGTGACTGTCCGGACCAATCGACAGCGGAATTCTGCGGCGCGAGATCGCTAACCAGAAGCATCCGGAGGGGCAGGTCGACGACAGGTCTGGCACCCGACGTTTGCGGCTGGTCAATCCGAGTGACGTCAGGATCAGAAGTGAGGCTTATCCCGATGTCGCGCCTAGGTGAATCGTTCATTGTGTAGCCTCTTATGTCTCTCTGAAGAGCATCCCGCAAAATCGTCGCCGGCAGCGTGAGCGAGATCGCAAACGTAATCGAACGGACGATGAAAGCGCCTCTGGCCGACGCGCTTCGTTAAAGGATGATCGTGAGACCCGCCGTCGGCACCCACGACGCGTAGAGCCCGCCGCTGCTCAGCGGTACGATGACGTTCACGAGCGCCTGGACCTCGGGACTAAATGCGACCCGCGTGCCCGCGGACAGGTTCATCATGTTGTCATGGTCCCGATCCTCAACATTGCTCAGCGGCACGTTTCGCGGTGTACCAGGGTACTCGTTGTACACGGGCGTGATAGGCCCTCTGCTCGGATCGTAGAGACGGATCGTCTGATCCGTGTTGAGTGCCACATCGCCAAGCAGCTCTACCGCGAGCGTCACACCCGGCGAGAGCGGTCGGTCGAATCCGACGGCGTACGACACTCTGTCGCTGTCCCAGCTGGCCCCGCGACTATTAAATAAAAGATTTACGTGCGGATTGAGAAGGTCGAAGCTTCCAGAACCGATGACGCCAAGATACCAATTCAGTGCGCCTTCACCGAGTAAGCGGTCGGTACTACCTGTCGGAATTCGAACATCGAGCAGTGCGGCCGCCTCGAACGCACCTTCGACGGGAAGTTGATACTTTGTTTGCAGCGCGATGGAGTGGAGATAGGTTTCGCTGGCTTCATAGCGATGTGAGGCTTCGAGCACCGGGGTTTCGGACGTTCCTCCGAGAAAGTGGCTCGCCTGACCTGTATTCTCGAGGGTCCAACTTTCAACCTCCGCCTCCGCCACACCTCTCGTCTGCACGTTCACGATAGGTAACGCGACCGCGATATCCAGATTTTCCAGAATGCCGTAAGATGCGTACACAGCGAGAATCCCCGCCGTCAATTCAAGCCGAGGACGAATGATGACGAGGTCGCGCTCCGTCGCATTATCGCCCACAACACCCTCACCGCCGGCCCCGGTAAAATCCTCGTGAGTGAACGTAAAGGCTACCTCGTCAAGCGCACCGCCTCGGAAGCGCGTGAGGTCGAGGTGGGTATAATTTACGCCGGCAGAGAAATGGTTCGCTCCAAGTGTCTGCCCGGTATGCGCAAAGATCGGCCCCTGCCTATCGATCACCTGAACGGGCACGCCGGATGAAAAGTCTAGCGCGATGCCCACCTGGGTGGCACTAAGTGGAAACGATGCCACATTTCCCGACAGCAGGTTGCTGAGCGCGGGTGCCAGCGCACTCTGGGCAGTATTCGCCGCAGGAAAATAGTGGCTCGCGTGAAATCCTTCACCCAGATTGAGCCGGTCCCTGAGGAAATGGTCGAACATGCCGCTCAGAAGTCCCTCAAAACCCGACTCGGCTTGTCGCGGCTCATCCTCTTGAGCGTACGCCGGCACAACGGCCGTGAAGGCGAATACGACGAGCACCGAAAGAAGGCATCTCGTGACGTTTTGCATAACGTTTAGCAAGTTAGAAAGTAGGTGAAATGAGAGGTCGAGCTTCGGGATCAGATACTTTGATTTTATCGACGTGCAATGTCGCGTATTTGCCATTCTCCATTCGCCATTTGTTCGAGCGTCCAGACGAGGCCGACGCTCTGGTTCTCCTCCCTCATCTGATGCGTCCTGTTTTTATAGTTCATGTCGACCGAGACATCGACTGTTGCTCGGCCGCTCGACACGTCGATATCATCATGGCTAATATCGGCGCTGATATCTTCTGCCACATCGAACATCGCACTGTATGCTCCCAGGAAACGGTGAAGCCCGTTCAGGACATCCGGATCCTTGTTCTCGAGACCGCTTTCGAAAAGATCAAGCATCTGACTTAGAGATTCTTGCACCTCTTCCTCTGCGGTTCTGGGTTGGGGCAATTCTGCGACAGATGAGTACAGTGTACGCGCGCGACCGAAGAGATCGGCCGCCGTATCGAATGAGCCGTCGGCATATGCGGCATCCGCGCGCCGCTCGATTTGCACTGCTTCATCATACTGCTCGTGGCTTCGATGGGCGTCCGCAACGCGCGATTTTGACTGCTCCATTTCGGCACGCGTTTGGTCGGCCGTCTCGACGTCACCTGTCGTAGCGGGCTCGACCGGCTCACGGAGCCGAGCATAGGCGGCCTCCGCCTGTTGGAAGTGCGTCAATGCTTCTTCGCTGCGGTCCGCGTCGGCGAGCCTGAGCCCCTCCTCGCGAAGCTCCTCGGCTTCCTGAAACGGGGCGACGTTATCGGGCTCTTCGCGCCACGAAGCGACCCTGCTGCGCTGCTCGTCCATTGCGTCTCGGGCGTTCTCAGCGCTCGTTCGAGCCGCTTCAGATGCCCGAGCCTGCTGGAGCGTCCGGGCGGCATCACGAAACCCGGCTTCGGCTTCTCCAAAAGCGACGAGTGCCTCGGTGAACTCGCCGTCCTCCAGCTGGTTATCGCCTCGCCGTCCGGCGGCCTCGGCGCGATCGAACGCATCCGCGATCGACGGTGAATCTCTATCTGCAAACACCTGCCCTCGCGCCTCATTCATTGCCTGGCGAGATGCCTCCGCTTCCGCACGCATCGTCGCCGCATCGTTCTCTCCGGCCACCGACACCGCGTGATACGCGTTCGTCGCCGCGCGAAAGGCGTCGGCTGCACGATGATACGATGAATCGGACTTATCACGAAGTGCCGCGATGGCGACGAGCTCGTTTTCGAGACCTTCTTGATAGAGACCACCCAGCTCGTCCGTCTCACTCCACGGCTCCGCGTTGCGTTTTTCGGCGTTCATCTCCTCGCGCAGCTGAAGTATCTCATGGCCAAGGTCGACCAAGTCATCGCTGACGGGGATGTCTGCCGTGGCCGACACCGTCGTCTGGGAATCTGAATTCGTGCCGGAACCGGAGCGGAGGGCAAAATAAGCGGCCGCCGAAAGTGCTATGAGAACGATCGCTGCGACTGCCGCCGGCCATCGAGGCCGCTTCTTCGGCTGGGAAATCGCCGCATCCAGCGGCCTTGTCACGTCTCGTTCGCCTTCCCTGTTTTTGCCCACGGATGGCCATAGAGAGGACAATCCGCTCCACTCGAATCGACCGCCGGCTGTTTCACTCGCACCCGCTGCCTGAGGCGCCGCCGAGCCGGTCCCGCGAGTCGATCGGCGATCATCGATCGGCAGAGTCGCATCACCACGCCGTTTCGCTGCGACGTTCTCCAGATCGCGGATTACGGCCGAGAAATCAGGATATCGATCGTCTGCTTCCTTCTCTAGACAGCCCGCAACGATCTGCTGCAAATCGTCCGACAATACCTCATCATCCACCTTCACGGGCTCCGGCTTCTCGTGAAGGATCTTATAAATCACCGCCGTGACGTGTGAGCCGTCGAATGGATTGACACCCGAAAGCAGCTCATAGAGAAGCACGCCGAAAGAGAAAATATCTGTTCGGTGATCGATTTCTTTCCCCCGCACCTGCTCCGGCGACATATAGCGCGGGGTTCCGATGCTCGAGTGCGTCATCGTGCGCGTCTCTGATTCCACACGTGCAATCCCGAAATCAAGGATCTTCAGGCGACCTGCGGACAATACTCTAATGTTCTCCGGCTTAATGTCTCTATGGACGACGCCCTGTGCGTGTGCGTATGCAAGACCCCGGCAAATCTGGAGCGCAATCAGGATTTTTCGATCGAACGTGAGGGCATCGCCGCTGTCGAACGTCGTTCTCAGATCTCGTCCACCTAGAAGCTCCATCACCAGAAACGGACGACCGTCGCTCTCGCCGACGTCGTAAATGGTCATGATGTGCTCGTGCGTCAGGCGCCCGGCAGACACGGCCTCCTGGTAAAATCGCTCTTTGACATTCGGGATCGATGCGACGTGCTCCGCTATCACCTTAATGGCAACGTCACGTCCGATAACGGTATCCCGTGCACGGTACACGGTACCCATACCGCCGCGACCGATCACCTCCCGAATGGTATATTTTCCTATCGAATCCATAACTCGCTTGTGCCGGGGAACTCGCCGACGGTAGAACCTGCGTCGTGCGGTGGTTACTCTCGTTGCGAGACCTCATATATCGGCGGAGATTCATCCAAGGCAAGCACCGCGGTAGCACGACGCCAGAGGCCGAATACGCTGAGGGGGATGTCGCCTGCCTCGGAGAGGTCGAATGGGGAGGAGCAAATCCCCCACCTACTTTCTATTCTGGATGTCGCCACCCACCGGCGATAGAGGAACGTTCAAAATTCCTCTCATAAACAATATAATGGATGCGAATGAAGGTGCAAGGTCGTACTCGGGCACTGGCAGAATATATGAAGTCTTTCTACCGAGAAAGTAGCCTTCCACTCAGATAGTATTTTCCCGATTCGAACTTTCGGGTCCGGCTCGACAGCCATGAACCCATTTTCGAGAGCGATTCGAGCTGCTGCACAACGAACACGTCTGACTCGAAGGGAACGTCACACCCATAGCGGATCACCAATTCTTCCGCTGCAAGTCGACGGACGATTTGCGGGCTTCGCTCTGCAGCGAGGTTCTCAATCAAACCCTCCGGCGAGTAGGGTCGCCCGCTGCGATACCGGACGCCGGGCCGAAAGCGGGTTTTATTCGCACCCCACCAGGTGCGCCAGTCGTTCGGCTGCTGTGAGAGTCGCGTGATCGTGATCCCGCGCGGCTCCTCGGTTGGCGGCTCGGGCCCTCCGCTCGAGGTCTCATCGTCGGCGTGCTCTTCGGCTATGAGCTCATCGTCGAACAGCTCGTCCTCATCGACTTGTTCCGGAATGTAAACGTCTTCGTATAGCTCCGCACCGGTGATGAGATAGAGCGCAACAGCTGCTTGTTCTGCCAGGGTATCGTCGCCCAGATGATACAGGAGGGGCTCGACCGCCGAGGACGCCCCGAGGAGGCCGAGAGCGAGCATGCATTCCGCCGAGACGGAGTCTGACGCAGCGATTTCGACGAGGGGCCCCACATGCTCTTTCCCACCGCCCAGGGCGAGCGGAAGCAGCGCCCACGGCTCCGTGCCTGCCCGGCCGGCGCAGTACTGAAGGGCAGCCGGCTCACCGATCCGCAGGAGGGCGATTGCCGCGGCGGCTCGTACTTCTTCGCCGTCGTGCTGGAGACACGTATTATAAAGCAACTGACGCGCATGTGGATCGCGTAGACGACCGAGCGACCAGATGAGATCCGGAAGAACTGCCGCATCTACGTGGGCAAGTCCTTCGGTTAATCTGCCTGATACGGAAAGCCGCTTCGAGCCGATCGCTCGCGCAGCAGCTCGTGTGAACGCCGGATCTCCATCCGACAGATGCTTCTCAACGCTTTGAAGCCAGTGTTCAGGAAGTTCGAAATAAAGGGCGTCAGCCACCGCCTTGACACGATCGTCGTCGTCCGGATCAAGGAATTCGATCATCTCACGAAACAGATCCGGCCGGTCGAGTCGGCAGAAGACGCGGACGGTCGCATGCAGCTCACCGAAATCCCCATCCCTCGCCTGCTGCCTGCACACCGCGAGCGCCAGGTCCTCTCCCAGCACCAGAGCGTCGATATGCGCCTCGAACCGCTCTTCGAAATCGTGCAAATCGAGCCAGGTCACCTCCGGGTCGTCAAGCAGCACGAGTCGCTGTTCATAGAGAAAGGACGCCTCTTCGAGGTGCTCTAGATAGAGTCCGACCTTGAAGCCTTCACCCGTGGGTCCGGGCTCCAAGCCTTGATCGAGACCGTTCTCTGATAAGACATTCTCCATAAGATTTTGTGTGTCAGATACCGCCGGATCCTAGAATACGCAGCCAGCAGAATAGGGCTACATTCCCTCATTGACTCGGCGCCCGTCGTTCCTCTGCGGCTATGCGATCTATCTCTTCGTAGATATCTTTTGGCCAAGCTGCATCGACCGGCAACCGTGCGATACTGGGACAGAACCGGTACTCTCGCTCGGTTTGAAATCCAGCTCGCTCAGCTAGAGCTAACAGGGCCAGCCCTTCTATGAATAATCGACAGCGTATCAGATACACGGGGCTGTACCCAAGGACGTTCTCATTTTCCTGTATCCACACGTCATGTGCGCGAAGCAAGCGTTCAAAAGATTCCGCAAAACCTACAGCATCATCGTTGAAGAAGGCACGACAAACATCGAGGCGAGGAGAGGAGTCGCCCTCGAGAACCTCTTCAAAGCGATCTAATAGACGACCTGGAACCAGTCGGTCGATATCCGCAGCTTCAAACGACTGATGATGTAAGAATGCGGTATAGCAATAATCTTCCTCATACTCGCCATCGGGAATCCAGTCATCGGGCGATAGGCGAACGATGTCAGAAGCCAGCGCATCATGCCTACTTACTACTGCATCGAAGAAGGCTTCGGTCCGGCTAGTGGCCAGGTGATAGCTCTCCTTATTTTCTTCGGTGCGGCTCCGATCGAGATAATAGCGGCGCGTGCATCCGCTAAAAAAAAGATTCCTGCTGAATGCGTCGTAATCCATCGACAGAAGCAGATTGCAGCAGGCGAGCACCTGGAATAAGCTGGATGTCTCTTCGAACGGTTGTCCCATGGATGACATCGGAGCGCCCGACGCCACTACCGCCACGTTCTCCTTGATCTGTTCGATCGCGTTTTGTCGAATCTCTTGTAGGTTTTCCATCGACAGGATGCGTCTTCAGAGTTCAAACTCATCCAGTTCGACAAACCGCATGCCGGTGAAATCAGCTTCTTCGAGATCCTCAACCAGATCCTCTCGCACGAGCACTACGTTCGGCATATACCTTGGCCTGAACAAGAGCAAGCTGTCATCGATGCGCGATTCATCCAATACGAGCTCGAAGCAGCCACTGATCAGCTCAGAGTCGATCTTATTCCAGGTTATATCGGACGCGTCCCGGTCGATGCAGTCCACGACCTGGAGGGGATTTATGATACAATACTCGTCGCTGGCAATACGACCCTTGTGATTGTAGATCGAAACCGGCAGATATTCCGTAGCCTCCGGTTGGCGAGCTTCTATAAAAGACCTGAGGTTATTTGAAGCTGCGATCAGGCGATCCAGGTTCAGGACATTGTCTGCCAGCTTGATCTCTTTTGGAAACGCCGAATCCATGTGAAAGCACGCGTCCTTGGGAAAGTCTTTCGACCGCGGAATTCCGCGCTTGAGCTCGTATACATCGTCGACGTTTGTGAGTCCTTCCAGGGTTGCAAATCCCCCATGCGGATTGAACTCCCAGGCAAAATAGTCAAGTGTCATCGCTTGATCGGACGTGAATGTGGCAGTATCTGAGTGTACTAATTCCAGAGTGTCACTTAATCTGCTTGAATATATCAGTCATCTTACTCCAGATTGATGCCTTCACCCCGGGGTGACGTCTTCTAGGATATTTAGCCATGGAGAATGGCTTATACCATGCATCCTTCATTGATTCCTCATGTCTATTCTGCCAACAGAGTAGCGTCCCCTTGTAGCCCTTCCCTCCCCGATTTCCACGCTTATTTAGTTTCGTCTTGAAGGTACTAGAACAATCCTCTAGCTGTGCTTGAATATCCTCTGCATTGACTTCGTGTGTCTTGCTCTTATCTACAAGCGTATCCCACACATTGTCCTTTAGCCACTGTTTGCACTCATTTGTATAGCCATCGCTTGTATTATGATCAACCTGATGCGAAGGCAAATTAACCGGGACTGTTCCATTGGACTTACGGTACTGACTGTTAATCGGAAGGCCCATTAAGTTGTCAGGGGCATTTATATCCCAGTCGGTAATCCATAGACAGTCCTCCAAGAACTGGTCCGACATGTCCCTCCCTGCTACAGCGTGCTCGCATGCGACATGATGAGATTGCCAATCGCCATTTGTAAAGCCCTCCTGCTTTTTTCTGCGGTATGTGCTGTCTTTAGTTAGACGGCTTAGCCGCTCGGGAGCCTTCGCGATGTGTTCGGAAGATGCCTGCGCTTCTTTGGCGCCTTTACCCATCGTACTTCACTGCTAGTTTCCTCCAGGATGAGAAGCTTGAACCATCAACCCGGCTCGGCTACCATCGTCCGATGAAGATAGGATGAGGGCTCGTGGTGCGGGTGCATACCCTCGAGCAAACGCCCGAAGTGCCATGCACAAGCCTAAGGCACTACCTGCCATGCGGGTCTCGCCAAAGGAGATCGCAGGATATGACAGATGGGTAGTCCGAAAGACTGGATGATCCCCAACGATGCGAGTCCATGTGCAGCCCCACTCCGCGGCACGGTCTGGTTCCCCATTTTGATCAGAAATGAGCCAGGGAACTGATTGATTATCTAACCTCCCACTTAGTTCATCAATGATGTGTGCGAGGGCCCGTCCATTTGGCGGCTTCTTCGGCTGATCGTTGTGATCGTCACGTCCCACAGAGAGCCCGGTAATCACCCCGAGGACTGTTGCACCGCGACGTTGGGCCGTGGCAAGCGGCTCGAGAAGGAAGAACGCTCCCGCCTCACCGGGCTGTACACCTACGGCGGCATCGCTCGTCTTAAGCCGCTTCTGATGATGGAGGCACTGTAGCGTATCCGGATCCAGCAGGCTATCGGCTGCACCAACTACGCAACGCACCAATGCACGACCGTTCAAAAGGCGGATTGCCTCTCGCACTGCTTCGACAAAACTCGTGTGGCCATCACTGAACAGCGCGACGTGATTTTCCTCGAAACCAGTATCGCCAAAACGTCTCAGCGCTGCGCGAACCTGTTGCGGATCTAGTTTCCACGCCGACTCGTGCGATTGGCCCTCTTCGTCGTCCTGGCGACATTGACGTCCGTGCGGCAGGGCAAGCAAACAACCTCTCTTTTCAGACCGAAGAAGATCGGGCTCCACGGACGCATCGAAGTCAGCCATCCCCAATTGCACAATCCGCAAAATGCGTCCTACGCCCTCGAAGCCCTCGGTCATCGACGCTATCGGATGGCCATTAACGTGTTCCTGGGTGTTGTCCTCTCGGCTGGTGACCTGGAAACTTAGCGGGCGGGCGCGACTCAGCCCCGCGCGCGCTGCCGCACAAGCATTAATAACATCTAATCCGAGGCTAGACGCCATCCCCATTCCCGTAATCGCTATGACGTCCGACGTATCCAGTTCGCCCCCACACATCAAAGCTTCTTACCGCAGATCAGGCACTCCGGCTTCTCCTCCAGCATGATCACCGGCAGCGGTGGCTGCAAAACCGGAAAAGGCGGGGTGTTCTTGTCATTGTGGAGCATGAGATCGAACGAACGCGGGACATTCTTGCCCTCGATCTTGACGTCGAACGAGAAATTTACGAACTCGGCTTTGCCCTTGATCTTATTGCTGGCCACACCCCCGCCTGCCGACCCTGCCTCGTCGCCGGTGCTCATCTTGAAGTTGGAGTCCTTCAGGCATACCGACTGACCGTCGCACTTCACCTTCTTACTGCCCTTCGCCGTATCGGTGGACATCGCGATGTTCGGGTAGGGGATCGGGACAGGCCCGCCGGGGCTCGGCGTTTTACACACGTCCGGGAAGGCGATCGTCACGCCGTTGCTTCCGGCGTGCACGACCGACATAAAATTGACGCCCACTGTTGCCGGCATACAGCCTCCTCCTATGTCGAAATACTGAATGTTACGGCTTCAATATCCTGGAATTGACCCGGGACTCTGAGCGACCCGCTCCAGACGAGTAGAAGGCGCTGTTCGTCAGGTTCGAGCACGACTTTATCCAGGTGCAGACTAATTGGATGCTCTCCCGTGTTCCTCGCTTCCACCATGCATTGCGGCGAAACGCCGGGCAGTATAAACCGGATCGGACCGCCCGGCGCAACACCGATGGCATTCACCTCTTCGTTCCCGTTCAGAAACCCGGAGCATACGAGATCCGGATGGGATACATTGAAAAACCGATCGTCGAAATCGTCCGGAAGCAGAGGCTTTCGGTTCTGGTCCCAGGCCGCATCATAGGTCCCCGCGAAGCTCAATCGAGGTTGCCATGACGGGCCGATGAACCCGAGTCCTGCCGGCGACGGACGGTCGTCCGGGCCCGAAATGAGGTTTCGCGGGTCCTCTATGTTCGGAAGCGGCGCCTCGTCCACCGACCGTTTGCTTTTCTTTGCTCTGAATCCTACACCGGCCGGATTACGCGCCTCATACTCGTGATGCTTCTCGTCCGGGTGACTCTTGTCCATTCCACCGAAGGCACGCTCAAAGACGAGCGGCATGCGATCAAACGGTTTCGGCGCGGACATGCGGGCGATGCCCATCGACCGGCTCCAGAACCGATCTCCAAAAACCGTCACTAGTTTTTGCGCCTCTCCCACCTGAATTCCTGCTTTGACTTCCGTGGCCGTTGAATTTGCCGGATATGCGTGACCGAGAAGAGCGATATCTGTAGCTATCTTATTAATCGAAAAATCCGACGCGTACGAGACGCTCGACTCGCCCGGTTCGCCGACATATTGATCGACGAGCTCGATCGGGCACTGGTCCGCAGCGGCCTCGACGCGCCCCTGTTCATCGAATGAGTACGTCCCTTTCAAGATGACGAGAAGCAAGTCGGAGCCGTCTCTGTCGCTGACGGCATATCTATCCGCTTCGAACGGTGTTTCGTTCTCAATCTGCATCAGTTTACGGCTGCATCATCGTGACTCTATTTCGGACTGACGCAACACCGTTTGAACCCGCATCAGTTAATTGCGACGGATGCGCCTTTGATCTTGTTCGTCCGGCGAGCGCGGCTGAGAATTTCGTTTCCGCGCACCACGATTTTGCCTCGTTTGTCGATCAGGATCGTTCCGCCGCCGCACGTCAGCCGAACTTCTTCCCCCGCGTCGATGTGGATCTTCTTTCCGGTGACGCGCATCGTTTCTGCAGTACGAGGCAGAGCGATTTCTACGGCGCCGCGCGCGGCTTTATGGATCTCGACTTCTTCCATTGGCTCGTGCTTCGCCGTACCGCGCTCGGCCTCCAACGGCGGAGCATAGGGTGCGATGACGCCGAACACGTAGCCTCGAGGACCGTCCGCATCGACGGCGAACAGCACGGCATCACCGACTTCAAATGGGGGCGGTGCGGCCTGAGACGTCTGCACGAAGTGCGACCGTACCGGGGGTTCCGGTGCAGCCGGCGCGACCAGAATCATACCGTCCGACTCGAAGCTCACTATCCTCCCGGTCTGGATGGACAGCTGATCCGAAAGCACACTCGCAAGCTCAAACATGTCACATTCCTTTAGTTCTGGGCGATCTTCGATCCCTTTATCTTGACATCTCCAGATCCTTTCACGTTCACCTTATTGCCGCTGATCTGGATGTCACCATTCTTTTTCAGGATAATACTGGCTTTTCCGCACTTGATCGTCAGTTGATCCTGCACATTGATCACGACCTTCTTCTTGCCCGTCACCGTGAGGTCGTCTCCCGACTGCACCGACGTTTTCTTGCCGATTACGAACTTCCCGTCCTTACCCACTTCAACCGTCAGACTGTCGCCGATTTTCGTCGATGCATCCTTACCGATTGACTCGTTCGCGTTCTTCCCGACATTGGCCGATAAATTCTCGCCCACGCTCAGAGTCATGTTCGAGCCGATGCTCGTGCTCTGATCGTTGCCGATAGAGACCGTCTCGCTATCGCCCACGTCGATACTCGCATTCGCGCCGATCGTCTCGCTGTGATTCTCGCCGACGGAGATGCTCTTGTTGCTGCCGATTGTTTCCGACTGATCGTTGCCGACATTCTTGGACCGGTCGTTCCCTATCTGTATCGATTGATTGTTTCCGACGGTGATGGATTCATCATTCGTGATCTCGACGATGTGATCCTTCGTCCCGAACAGGTAGATGTTTTCTTCACCGATCGTATCGTCGAAGCTCAGCTCGTTCTTGCCCCAGGTGCGGATGACGCTCTGAAATTTGTTTTCAGACGTCGACGGCGACTTCTGTGACGGGTTTGGAACGGTGCCGACGGCAATCGGGCGATCGGGATCTCCATTTACACAGGCCCACACCATTTCGGTGCCGGCATGATTGGGAAAGTGAATTCCATAGCCGGGTCCGGAATAGGGCTGATTCATCCGGATGGCTCGTGTGGCCTCGCCGCCGCTCGTACTGCTCAGGTCGAAGAACATCTTGGCGCGGTAGGATCCCTCCTCGTCGACGTATGCGTAGTCGCCGCCGGCCGTCTCGGTACGCGAGGTCATAATCCCGGGGACACGAGGTTTCGGGGTGACGCGCGGGGGGCGATACGCGACCGAGGCAGGGATGCACGTGAACTCATTTCGATAGATTCCTTCGGAACTCCCATCGAATCCGCCCGGCAGGGCTGCCGCTTGAGACCCGCTGTGCTTGACAGAGAGCAGGAGATAGTCTCCATTGTACGTGTCGCGGTAGTGTTTCGTCATCTGAAACGTAAAACCGGTGCGTAGACCCGCGTGCCCGCTCTCTCCCGACATCACTCGAAGATGACACGCGATCTCCTCCTTACGGACTTCGACCAGGCGCTTCCCCTCGCCGTCGTCCTTGAAGTGCTGATCGTGCTCGTAACGCATGCCCGGCAGATCGCTGTGCACGTTCGCTTCCGCCTTCAGATCCGTGTCCGGCGTACGATGGTTGTACTCCTTGAGAAAGACTTTACCCGGTGAGAGCTGCTCCCGGCACTGAAATTGACGCACGGCCTCGGACGCCGCGCTCAGCCCTTCGCCCGGGTTGTAGACGAGTACACTTTCACCTGGAATAGGCTCACTTTTGCCCACGGTGGTGTCAGAGAAGACCAGCACGCTAACGTCGTATGATTCGTCGTACTCGAAGTAATAATGGATGCCTTCATGTTCCAGCAGGCGGCTTATGAAATTCAGATCGGTCTCCTGAAATTGCACGCAGTATTCGCGAGTGGGATAGGATCCCTGGAGGTCAAAGCGAAACTCCTGCGACTTGAAGTCCGACTCATCGAGAACCGCCGTGACGATCTCATCTACTTTCAGGTTCTGAAAGATTCGGCTCTGATAGCGAAGGGAGAGCAGCCACAGACGAGGGACTACGACGACGTCATACAGGTAGCGCC
Source organism: uncultured Rhodothermales bacterium (assembly GCA_964554105.1). Taxonomy (GTDB): domain Bacteria; phylum Bacteroidota; class Rhodothermia; order Rhodothermales; family VXPQ01; genus CAZKNF01. The sequence continues at coordinate 17,736 of CAZKNF010000060.1, forward strand.
TGCCGATTCGGTTGCCCTGCTCGAAGCTGGAGATGATGCCGTGGAAGTGCAGCGGCTCCCCAAATCTCATAATGGAAAATGTGGCCGGATGGTTGGCGACTTCCTCGAAGTCCACAGCCGAATCTTCCGAGGCGAGATTCGCGCGGACGACGAACGGCTGCGAGACGTGCTCCTCGACCTCGAACTCGACCACGTCAAACGTGTCGGCGGGCACCGAAGGCGAATCCACCTTGAACCCGAGTTGTATCACGTTGGTCTCTGCCATGTTTTACACGGAATCTTGTATTAGGGGAGTGAGGGCATCGAAGGTGTACGTGAATTCGCCGTTTTCGTCGATTCCGAGCACGAGCCGCTCGGGCATTTGCTCTTCGGTCATCTTCACCAGCAGCGCCTTCGACGCTTCCGGCAGCACGGCGCGATCGATGATGAAGTCAATGTTGCGTGCTCCGCTGTCGACCTGCGTGCAACGTTCGGCGATCCGTTCGACCACCTCATCGCCGAACGCGAACTCCATCCCATGTGAAGCTCGGAGCCGCCGGTCGATCATACCCAGCTTCAGTCGTGTAATCTCCTTCATGGCGTCGGTGCGCAGCGGGTAATACGGCACCACCTTCATCCGCGCCAGCAGCGCCGCCTGGAAATGGTTTACGAGCTGATTGTGGATGACCTCGCGGAGCTGATCGGGGGTCGGCCGCTCATCGTCTGTACACACGTCCAGGAAGATGTCTGAGCCGATATTCGAGGTCATCATGATGATGGTATTTCGAAAGTCGATCTCACGTCCCTCGCCATCACGCATAAAGCCCTTATCGAATACCTGATAGAACAACTCCATGACGTCGATGTGAGCTTTTTCGGTCTCGTCGAGCAGCACCACGGAATAAGGGCGCTGCCGAACCGCCTCGGTAAGCACCCCGCCTTCGCCGTACCCGACGTATCCGGGCGGCGAGCCCTTAAGTTGTGAGACGGTATGAGATTCCTGGTATTCCGACATATTGATCGTGATCAGAAAGCGGTCGCCGCCGAAAAGCATCTCGGCGAGCATGCGCGCTGTCTCTGTCTTGCCCACGCCGCTCGGACCGACCAGCAGAAAAACCGCTAAAGGTGCCTCGGGATTTCCCATGCCTGCCTTCGCGGCACGGATCGAATCCGCGACCTCGCCAATCGGTTCGTCCTGCCCCTTTACGGCGCTTGTCAGTCGATTCTCCAGATCAAGAAGAACGGCAGCTTCGTCTTTGAGCATATCCCCTACCGGAATGCCCGTCCAGTCGGCAATCACCTGCGCGACGACCTCTTCGTTCACCTCCGCGTGCACCATCGCGCCGTCATCCTGAATCTCGGCCAGCTCGGCCTGAGCCCTGCGCAGCTCATCACGCAAATCCTCAACCGGGAGGGCCGCACCGTCGCCCGTCTGCCCGGCACCGGCCTCTGCGCCATCCGCCTGCCCGTCTCCGGCATGCCTCTGCTCAGCCTGCCCGTTCCCTGCCGCTCTCACACCGGCGACCTGGTGTCGCAGGTCCTGGACTTTCAGGGCGAGATCGCGCTCCTTATGCCAGCGCTCTTCCAGCAGGGTCTTTTCGGCTTCCAGCTCACGCTGCAACTCCAGGATGAGGCCGAAAGCCTCCTCATCGTGACTCAATCCAGTGTCGAGGTCGTGTCGCGAGGCCTTGCGCTCGATGGAGAGGTTCAGGAGTCGGCGTTCGATGTCGTCGAGAGCGGCGGGTTTCGCCGATTTGGTCATTTTTACGCGGGCGAGGGCCGTATCCATCAGATCCACCGCTTTATCGGGAAGCTGACGACCGGAAAGAAAGCGGTCGGACAGTTTCGCCGCGGCAAACACTGCTTCATTCGTCATCTGGACGGTGTGATGCTCCTCATATTTCAATTTGATTCCGCGGAGCATTACGGCGGCGTTTTCGACAGACGGCTCGTCGATCGTGACCATCTGGAATCGCCTTTCGAGGGCCGGGTCCTTTTCGATGTACTTCTTGTACTCCGACCATGTCGTTGCGGCGATGGTACGCAACTCGCCGCGTGCGAGGGCAGGCTTCAGCAGGTTCGCCGCATCGCTCGTTCCTGCAGCGCCGCCTGCTCCGATAAGCGTGTGCGCCTCGTCGATGAATAGGATCGTCGGTCTGGCGGCTTCCCTGACCTCCTGGATCACGGACTTGAGCCGGTTCTCGAACTCACCCTTCACTCCGGCGCCTGCCTGCAGCAGCCCGAGATCGAGGGTATGTATCTCGATCTCCTTCAGGCTGTCCGGCACGTCACCCTCTGCGACGCGAAGCGCCAGCCCCTCAACGACGGCGGATTTCCCCACGCCGGCCTCGCCTACCAGTATCGGATTGTTCTTGCGACGGCGGCTCAGAATGTCGATGATCTGGCGAATTTCTTTATCGCGCGCAAATACCGGATCAATTTTCCCGTCGCGGGCCTGGCCGGTCACGTTCAACGTATAGAGATCCAGCGCCGTCTCGCCGTCGGGTCGGGGCTCGCCGGAGGTTGGCGGACCGCCTGCCCGCAGCGTCGCTTTATCCTCAACGGAGCCGCCAACGATATCGACAAAGTGCTCCCGCAGGTCATCACTTCGCACGGGCGCCAGAACATCCATCAACTCATCGAGGCGATATACTTCGTTTTGCAGTAATGCCTCCAGCAGGTGTCCGGAGCGCACCTTAGAATGACCGTGATGGACGGAGGCAATTACCCAGGCCTCCTCCACGATCTGCAGCATCATCGGCGAGAATGAGGGACGACCGGTGTTTCCGGCGCGCTGAGACTCGAGCTGCTTGAGGAGAACCTCCCAAAGCCGGCTGCTGTCCGCCTCGAAGTGATCGATGATTCGCGGGATGTCGCCGCTTCCATCTTCCAGAAGCTTGAGCAGCAGGTGTTCTACCGTTATCTCGTAGTGACTGCGCGAGATGCAGAACCCTGCGGCTGCCTCCAGGGCACGCGTGGTGTGATCGTCGAGTTTCTGTAGAAGCTTTTTCAGGTCCTTCGTAACCATGTCGCTCCTCGATTTACCGTTGATGGGGATAAAGAATACGCTGCCGCAAGGCGATCCGTAAGATACCGTCTAAGGATACTGAACGACGACTGGAATCACGTCTCCCGACGGCCGTCCGAGCCACGCATCGATACCCAGCTTCTGAGATCCACCCAGCTTCATTGGAGGGACCTCGGACGTCTTCAAGAGGAGCTTGATATCGTAGTCGAGATAATCTATGGAGTACAACCGCACCAGATATTCCAGCAGCGCCGCCTGCTCCCCCTGAGGTAGAAGTGCTCGAAACCGGCTCAAGCTGAGCGGACCCAGCACGACCCGAAATTTGCCGGAGACGTCGCAGACTTTCTGCCCGATCAGCGCCGAGCTTCCGAGCACCATTCCTCCACCCTTTTTCCCTCCCATGCTGGGGCGTTCCTTCACGTGTACCCAACGCATCAGATTCTCCTCGACGCGCGCCTGAA
>CAZKNF010000061.1:0-21071 GCA_964554105.1 uncultured Rhodothermales bacterium
GCGCGTCGATCGTATAGATAGTGGGCTGGACGATCGGCCCGTTAGCCAGGTACGGGTTCATCCGATACAACGAATTTAAGGTGTGGTGATCAGCGTGCGGCCGGTTCTGGACGTACAGCCGAACACCCTCAGCAGGATACAGATTCGCACGAATGTCGGCTGATACGTGTACGGAAGACTCGCCGCCGACGCGCTCGCCGGAAGCCAGCAGCATGTGATCATCGGCTTCGAACCCCATCACGCGTCCGAGTGCCGTCAGTTCGAGTCCGCGAGATAGCGTCAGCTTGAGTCCGCCCGCTCCGTCAAACATCTGGACGGTCCCCGCGACGCCGTCATCGTCTCGACCGATGCCCGTAAATCTGGCGTCTGCGCGGATGCTTTGTGCCGGTGCGATCGGGACCCGGAAGTCGGCGTCAAGATCGATCGTGGACTCCCGACTTTCGAAGAAGTCCTCCTCCGCGGACGAGAGCGTCGTCGACAGCGGCATCTCGTATGAGGTGGTGCCGAAGTGAAGTCGCGCATCGAGATCTATCGTGCTTGCGGCCGGCGTGCGCACCCAGGCTGCGACGCCTCCGCCGCGGCCTTCTCGCTCGGGAGGGGAGTCAGGGAGGTTTCCGGCTGACGCCGATGGTTCCGCCCCGAAGAGCAGGTAGTTGTTCAGGAAGCCGTCAACCTCGACTCCCGCTACCGCTCGGGCGCTGGAGTGCTGCAGACCCACGACAGCGTCGAGTGCATCGAACGAGGACTGAGCGTCCGGCTCTGAATCGAGCGGCTCGTGTCCGTCGGATCCGTCATAGTCCAGTCTTGAGTACACTGCCAGAGGATTATTGATCGGCCATTCGGTCCGCAACCTGACGAGCCTGCTGAAATAGCGTCCCGCCGACGCTTCGATGAGCCCGTTCCGAGGGGAGCGGCTAATGAGCGATGCGACCTCCGGCGGTCGCGGCGGATCAAGTGGACTCGTCGGGAGATCGACGCTTTCCTGCTTATACGTTTCGACAAACGGCTGCCGATCGGCGGGGATGGATGCCACCTGCGGCGGGGGATTGAATCCGACGAGCGGCTGTCGCTGAAGCGATGGCATGGATATCTCGAGCTGGCCGCGAATCTCGACGACGCGCGGCGCAATATCCGGAAGCACGGGATCTCGTTCTTCCTCCTGCGCACTAGCGGTCTGCACAAGTGTAAGCGTGAGCACGGCAACGAGCAGTGATATGCCCATCGGTCCTGCTCTCATATGTAATCTCTCCGGCATGCTAAAGCGCCTCTTTCTGCTGGGCGGCCGTATCCGCATGGGGTGTTCCACCAAATTCTTCAATGACGCGATCGTAGACCCGCGCCGCTTCCCCGGACTGGCCGAGCGCCTGAAAGGCCTCTGCCTGGGCGAGATAGCCGCGAGCCACCCACTCATGGTATCCGGTGAACAGGACCGGCATTCGGCTCAACTCATCCAGAGCCCGCCGCGCGTTTCCCGTCTCAATCAGCAGCGTGCCGAGCCGAAAGAGCGCTTCGGCCCCGAGTTCGTCGCGACTGCGATTGACGACTTGTTCGTACATGTCGAGGGCATCCTCATGCCGCCCCGTCTCTTCGTAAACCCGTGCGAGGCCAACGTATGCTGGAAGTGTTTCAGGCGCGTCCGGATCGGCACTCACTGCATCCTCCAGTAATCTCGCAGCATCTTCTCGCCGGTCGACTTGCAGAAGGGCCATGCCCTGGCCGTATAGTGCTTCGGCAACCAGTCGACTGTCGTTCGGTCGGGCGGATTGCAGCCTTCGATACAACGTTAGTGCATCCTGCGGCCGATTCTGATCCAGATAGATCCCACCAAGGAGGCGAGCGGCATCAGGAAATCGATCGCTGGATGAGTCCTGAGTAGTGATTGACTCGAGATACGAAACAGCTTCATCGGCTTCGCCGCGTTCGAAGTAGATGCTGCCCAGATAGTAGCGGGCTTCCGCCAGCAGCTCGTCGTTCTGTGAGCGTTCGACGAATTGCTCCAGATAGGAGAGCGCCTCGTCCGTGCGGCCGCTTTGATAGTAGACTTCTGCCTGGCGAAATCGCAGCTCGTCGGCAACGGGCGAATTTGGATTCGCCGCAATAAATTCTTCGATCGCCTCTGCCGCACCCGAATCATCACCCGCCGACAGCAACGCGTACTGAATGCCGGCCGCGGCATCGGAGACAAAGACGCTGTTCGGATAACGCTCGAGCACGACGCGGTAGGCGTCGATCGCTTCGGCGGCGCGGCCGGCGTTGAATAGGGCGTCCCCGATGCCGTACTGGGCTTTGGCGGCCAGAGGATCCCGAGGATACTGCTCGATCACCGTTTGATATTCGGTGATCGCCTGATCGTAGTCCTGATTCTGGAAAAAGATGTTGCCAAGGCTGAGCCGCGCCTCTTCAGCCCACTCACTATCCGGATACTCCCGGAGGAGCTCGCGAAACGAGGAAATAGCGTCGAACGCCTCACCCGAGTTGTAGAATGCCTGCGCCACCTGGTAGAGTGCGTAGTCACCTGCCTGTTCGGCGACCTGACGATAGGTTCGAATCGCATCCGAGTAGCGCTTCAGCACGTAGTAACTGTCGGCCAGCCGCAGCAGGGCATCAGTGCGATACGGCACGAACTCTTCGCTGCCGGAAGCGCGGTATGCTTCAAGGAATCGATTGAATTCCGTCACCGCCTGGCTATAATTGCCCTGCTTGAAATTCGTCCAGCCAAGCGCATAGTGCGCCGCGTCTGCATGGTCCCCGCCGGGATACGATTGCAGGTATTGCGTAAAGAGCTCGGCTGCGCGATTCAGCTCGTCAAGCTGATAGTAACTTTCCGCGGCCCAGAACAGGGCCTCGGCGCCCTCGTCCGAACGCTCCGACTGCTCGTGCAACTCGGAAAATGCCGCGGCGGACTCAGAATACTCGCCATTTCGGTACTGCAGCCAGGCACGCTGAAATCTAACCTCCTCCCTGAGATTGGCGGGGGCCGCATCCAGATCAATGGCACGTTCGAAATCGGATAGTGCCTGTTCGAAATCCCCGCCGGCAATCGCTGTGTTGCCCCGGTAGTAAAGCGCCTCGCCGACCAGCTCATGGTCCGGAAAGCGATCTACGACCTCTGTGAAGGCCTCGTCGGCCTCAGGATATCGTCTTTGATCGTAGTAGCCGACGGCAAGCTCGAACCGGGCCTGCGGCGCCAATTCATGTTCGGGCCACCGATCGACGAATAACTCGAGGAGCTCGATCGCGGTGTCGGGCTGCTTCGCGAGCCGCTCGTTCACGGCCTCGTAGTACGTGGCCCGGGCGGCAAGATCGTCTCCGGCGCCTTCTCGAGAGCGGGCGAAATGTTCGGCCGCCCACTGATGCGCCCCCTCGTAATAGTAGTTCCACCCAAGACCGTATAGAGCGCGCCGGTAATACGGACTGTCCGGATTGCTTTCGGTAAATCGCCGGTAGTGAATGATCGCGTTCTCACTGTCCCGAAGCTGGTTGTGGGACTCGGCCAGCAGAAAGGTCGCGCGTTCGCGGGCATCCTCTTCCAGATTCGGAAGACGACGCTCGATCTCCGTGACGGCTCGCTGGAAATCCCCCAGTTCGTAGTACGTTTCCGCCAGAGCCAGGCCGATGTTGCGCGCGTAGGAAGATTCGGGATAGCGCGCTGCGAGCAGTTCAAAAGCCTCGGCGGCGGCATCATATTCGCCCTGCTCCACGCGCGTGAACCCAATGGTGTAAAGCGCGACCGGAGCAGTTTCCGTACGTCGATAATCGTCGGCCGCCCGGCGGAAATAACGAATCGCATCCTCGTGCTGATTGCGATGCAGTGCCGACTCCCCCATCCAGTACAGCGCCTTCGCGGCCGCTTCCGGCTCGGGCTGATCATCCACAACCTGGCCGAGAACGTCTATCGCACGATCGTACTGTTCAGACGTGTAGAAGTACTTGCCGAGCGCAAGGCGTGAGCTCGCTGAAAGGGGATGAAAGGGATATTCTTGCTCGAAACGATGGAACAGCGAGACGGCTTCTTCCTCAAGTCCAACAGCCAGGGAAGCTTCCGCCTGGTAGTAGAGCGCGTCCGCCGCATTCACGTCGTCGGGATACTGCTTACGAAACGCCGCAAAGCCGTGGATAGCCTCACGATAGAGCTGATGCGCGAAAAGACTGTACGCATCCACGAATTCCGACGGCCCGGTCTCAGTTTCGAGTTGGGCGACAGCCTGCATCCGTGGGTGAAAGCTGGGAGCCACTACTCCGATCGCCAGCGTCAGGAGCGTACACGTCAAGAGGATGCGCATAACGAAGTGCGGTAGGGGTCGGACTTTTTTAAGGACGCCGCTGCGTCGCGGCGGTGAGCCGCAGCGAGCGTGCCGGAAACAATATGCCCGATGCTTTGCAATCTACGTGCGAGCGACGGATGGTGGAGTCGCTGGCAAATAGGCGGACGGGTCGCCTTATGGCTGTCATTTCAATTGGTTCCGCCTCTCTGTACAAGACGGAAATCGCAGGGCTCGACGCAGCATTGAGAGAGGCAGGGCCGCGGCGTCACCTGCGACGGCAACATAATAATGCACAATGGTAAATATGTTGCAATAAGCCGCTAAATTCATCCACCGCTGAAAGATGGTCGGATAGTTTAGCTTTACCTGACGTTTTAGAATAGGTACTTACTGCCCTCACCAGAGCACATCGGAGTTTTTTATGACTAAGCGCAAGAATCCCGAGGAACGCTCGGCTAGGGCCATGCCCCAGCCGGGTCAAGCACCCGGAAAGCCTACGGGCAACGAGGTGTTTGGAGGAACTCAGAAGGCCGTTGCGGGCGGACCCACCCGGCTTCCCGAATCCGCCGAGGAGACGCCGGTCGCGGAAGAGCAGGTTGAAGAGTTTGAGATGCTCCTGGCGACCGCATCGGAGTACTATGACCGCTTGATGGAATCAGCCGGAAGACTGTCAGAGCAGGCCTCGAATGCGTTTGATGGCGGAAGGCGCCTCGTCCGGAAAAATCCGGGCAGCACATTCATCGGTGCCTTCGTCGTCGGTGTAGTCGTGGGGATGATCCGGAATCGACGCTGAGCATAGTCGTCGGCGACCGAATCAAATTTCTCGTTTCTTGCATCCGTACAAGGCGAGCCTCGTAGTCCTGAATAGCAAATAGCGAAACTCAGCAGTGTGATGGACGCCTCGAGAACTATTGAAACAGACGCATCAAGATTTACGGCCAGAGAAAGGCCCGGTGGGTCGTCGGCCGCAGATCGATTCACCGGTAACGCCGATCGGAGGGGATCTTCTCGGACGACTGCGTCAGAACAGGAAGCTATAAAGATGTGGATTCGACAGCATGAGGATGCTGCATTGCTGGCGGCATTTGCGTTCGGCGTTTTCGTCGGTGTATTCATGCGTCCATGAAAACGTTGATCAGCCGTCGCGTTGATCTCGAAGAACGATCGCCGCTCCGCAGCTAGTGACTGCCGAGCGAGCACATTCATCTATCTGATTAACTATGAACGGAGGTGTTTTCCGTGGCAGACGACCAGAATCCAGGAATCGATGAAACTCGGACGAACGGCGAAGGTCGCGAGGCCGCACCGGGAGATCCGTCACCGGATGCAGCCGGCGGACAGGGTACGGCCGAGCAGCAGGAGCAACTTCAAGAATTGACGAAAGCCTATAATCGGGCGCGGGATGAGCTGAACGAGGCTGTCCGAAGCGTTCGAGAGGAGCTTGCCAGGGTTGACTTCGATCAGGCGCGACGCCGCGCAAAGTCGTGGGTTGATGAGAATCCCACACTCGCGGTCTTCCTCGGAATTGGTGCAGGGATACTCACAGGGCGTCTCATATCAAATGCCATGCATCCCACGCCGCCCCCGTTGTCGGAACGTGCTCGCCGTCGCGCACAGATACTGGCGCGGGAAGGAGGGGAGTACGCTGGTGAATTCAGTACCACACTCGCGAAGCAGATCGCGCGAGCACTCCATGAAGCCGGAGATGCCGGTGCGGTTGCAGCAAAACGAGGCGGCGAGGTGGCGGAGACTGTAGGGCGTAGAGCTCGGACGTTGGGCGACGACGTCTCACATCGCGCCGAGAAGGCTGGCAAAGACCTGTCGAAAAGAGCGGAGAAGGCGGGTAAAGAGCTGTCGAAACGGGCCGAGCGCGCCGGACGCGACGCATCGTTTCGAGCACGTGATTTCAGCGAATCATTCACGGTCAGGCTCGACGATATTTCAGAGGCCCTCTCCGATGGCGCCTCGCGCTCCGTCAAGGAACTCGAAGATGCGGCGCATGATCTTTCGAAGACGATGAAGAAGAAGTCGAAGCATGTGAAGAAGTCGACGACTAAGAACGTCGAACGCGGCATCGAATATTCAGACGCCATGCTAAACGCGGCGCGGACGGTCGTCGCCGCCGCCGTGATCAAGAAGGTGAATAGCTGGATGAAGAGCATGCGATAGGGCGGTTGTCCTGCGCCTGCCAAATCCGCCGTCTGTTAAGTCCGAAGCCGGTGGATGCGGGCATCGTACGACTACGTACGACGACCTCGCGCGGATAAGATCAGGTGGCGGCAGTTGCGTTAATCCGATACCGTGATTTCGGCGTGCTGAGTTCGTATAATTGGTTGGTCGGCAGGCATTTTCGTTGCCTGCGTCGCACGTCCCACTAGTTGTCGAGGTCAGTCCATAGTGAGTATTCTAGCCGTAGGTACGGTTGCTCTAGATTCCATCGAGACACCATTCGGAGCGGAAAAAAACGTTTTGGGCGGCAGCGCGACGTATATCGCGTTTGCCGCTCGGTACTTTGCACCGGACGTCCGCCTGGTAGGTGTGGTCGGATCTGATTTCCCGCAAGAGTATCTTACGCTTCTGCAGGAGACCGGTGTCGATCTGCGAGGACTCGAAATAGACGCTGAGGGAAGTACCTTCGCGTGGTCGGGCCGATACCACTACGATCTGAATGATCGCGATACGCTCGCGACGCATTTGAACGTCCTCGAGACGTTTGACCCGGTCGTACCTGAGGCCTATCGAGACAGCCGCATCATATGTCTGGGCAATCTCGATCCGACGATTCAGCGCAACGTGCTCGAGCAGATCGATCATCCCGAGCTCGTCGTATGTGACACGATGAACTACTGGATCGAGAACACACCGGACAGCTTGCGCGAAACGCTTGCGCTGGTGGACTGCCTCATAATCAACGACGCCGAAGCCCGCGAGCTATCCGACGAACCGAATCTTGTGAAGGCGGCAAGAATCATTCGTGACATGGGTCCGGATTCACTCATCATCAAGAAAGGCGAACACGGCGCGCTTCTCTTCTGTGAGGATCACATTTTCAGTGCACCTGCCTATCCGCTGGAGGATATTCAGGATCCTACTGGGGCAGGTGATACGTTTGCCGGTGGATTTGTTGGTTCTATCATTCATGAGGCGAAGCGAACGCCGGACGCGTTCAAGCGTGCCGTCATCTATGGATCCGCTATGGCATCATTCTGCGTCGAGAAGTTTGGCCCACAGCGAATGGTCGATGTAACGGACGCGGAGCTTCAGGACCGGGTCGAGTCGTTCCGAGAACTATCCGCGATTCCGGCGGCGTCCCCGATTTACTCGGTGTGATCACGATTTCCGAGCGCGACCGCAAACACATGGGACTGGGCATTGACGATCCAATTGTCTTGAATCGTCTTTGAATCGACCTGGAGACGTTCTGATATTCTGCGTATGTCCGCACTGCTCCAGCGTGCGATCTGATCGAACGAAGTTATGCCCGACCGATTGAGTTGCTGCTGCAGACGCTGATCGATACCTAGCAGACTTGTGAGGTCGTCCGCATGCTGCTCACCGTTCGTAGAATGAATTCGATCGCTGCCCGCCTGTCTGGCGCCGTCGAATGACTCTTCAGGCGCGTTCGTCTCTTCATTCGATGTCTCGCCGAATTCCTCCCCATCGGCGTCCTCGTGAAAAGCGTTCTCAAGGCTCACGGACGGCATGAGGTCCGGCAAAGAATCACCCTCCTGGCCGCGCCTCTGTGCGCCAATCTGCCGGTGCTCGGCCATTTGATCCTCCGCATCCCTCGAAGCGGCCGGTGTATCACGCCCACCTCTGCCGGAATCAGAATGCTGCTGCTCACGGTGATAGCGACGCTGCAGATGTTCCAGCTCCTTCCGCTGCATCTGATTTTGCTGCCGGAGCTGCTTGATCAGGACGGCCTCTCTACGGCTCGTGAATTTATCCTCCGGGAGCGCCATGAACTCCTCTTCGAGACGTGATTCCTTCTCGGACAGCGCACGCCGCTTGATGGCGAGCGCGGCCTGTTCCTGTTGAAGCGTGGACAGGCGCTCCAGAAGTTTTCGCTCTCGATCTGCAAGCGCTTCCTCCAGCTCGAGGTGCTTCGTCGCAACTTCCTCCTCCACCTGCCCCTCGCGTGCCGAAAGGCGCCCTTCCCGATCGGTAAGGTCCTGTTCTCGTACTCGAAGGGCCTCCTCACGTTGGGCAAGTTCCTTGTACTTCCGATCGGATGTGCGTCGCGACTGATCTACGTCGGACTTACGGGCCTTGAACTGTTCAATTTCCTGTTTGAGAACGCCAAGCTCAACGTCGAAATCCTGCCTTAGAATCTCGTAATCATTCTTCTTTTTCTCTAGCTCCTCCCTAAGCTGCCGGATCTCCGCAACGGTGGCTTCCTGCGCCCGCTGATCACCATTCAGGTACTCGCTCGTCAGCTCAGCCTGGCGCCGGCGGAGGTCCTCCTCCCGCTCCGTGAGATCCTGTTTGAGGGCCTCTAGATCATCTGAGGATTCGCGATTCGTGGCTCCATAGTAGAAGTAGCCTCCAATGGACCCTACTGCGAAGGCCAGGACCGCCGCAACTACAAAAATGATGTACGCGAGCACGCTCATCGGCGGCTGAACACCAGTAATTTGAATGGATGAAATCGTTCGATTTTAACTTCCGGAAGCATCGACACGGACGGCACGAGAGCCTTCACGACCTGCGATCTGAAGCTTGGATGGGTCCACCACGTTGAGACGGAGCACATCGTTTAATGTCCGCGCACGACTCTGGGCAAGTCCGACATCTCGATCTAGAATTTCGACACGATAGATGACATCCTCGTACTGATTTACGATTGCGATCATCTCCGCCAGGTACGGAATCATCGCACTGCGAACCTCGGATCCCTGCGGCTCAAACATTCCGTGAACGCGTTGGAGCAGCATTTCGAGCGTATCGGCTGATGCGATGTCTCGCGGCGTGAGGTTGCTGGTCGCCCTGCCGGGGAGTGCATTTGGATGCTCTCGAACGGCATCCGAAAACCCGCCGTCCAACAAACGCCCTGACGGTGAAGCATTCGGCTCTTCCTGATGCATCGCTGAGACGTCTGCGGTCGGTCCATCGGACGAAGCCGAAGCCGAGGTAAACCGGATTCCTATGCTTCCGACTACGATGATGCAGGCGAGCGCAAAAAGGCTCAGAATCACGATCGCACGACTATGCATAAAATTATCTCTTTGCGTGACCAGGATGGGACGAATATTCCTCCAGCCGTCGCTTACGCAACCGTGGATTATGCTGCGCAAGCTTCGTTCCATATTGCTGCTCAAGCCGCGCTCGCTTCTGTCACAGGCATGGAACAACCATGAGCGGATGCATTATCACGTGGGCTTCAACTTCGGCGAGATGATGCCGAGATCAAATCAATTTGTGATGACGGAATCCCGGTTTGCAGCCCTTCTTACGTGCCTCCTCTCCGCCGTCGTTCTTTTTTCGGCCCCGGGGTGTGGCGACGATTCTAAAGCTGAGAAAATACCCGCATCGCATATTCCGATCGTCATCGATAAGTCGCAGCCTGAACGGCTCCTGACCTATTACTTCGGCGGATATATTCGTCCCGAACCGGACAATCCATTTGAAGCCGGCGTGCTGGTGAATTCCAATGGACGACGTTACGTCGACATGGAGTCGCTGGAGCACCATGTCGGAGATGCGGCTTCTTACCTAACAGATACCGACGGGGACAATCGAATTGATTGGGATGAGCTGGAAGCCTTCATTGATGCGACATATTACAGGGCGAGAGGCCTCCCGGTCACGCTCGACTCGCTGTTCCGTGAAGCCGGCTTCGAATACGGCAATGACGAATGGCTGCAGGCGGAGGTCAACGGCGTTATGACAACTGCGCTTCGGCGAATTCACGTCAAACAATCGGCCGTGCGAGCGGCGCTTGAAGGATTTTGGGAGAATGAGGAGCAGCTAGTCTATCCTGACGAGACGATCTTTTTCGGTGAACACTATATTGACGACCGACGCGTCGAGACGACGGTCATGCGGAAACGAACTGACGGGTACTGGGACTTCGCCGTCTATGGCCCGGATGATTCGCTCACCGGCGCAACAGACACGCCGCCCAAGGAACTGAGATCACCTGTACAGTGTGTGGGGTGCCATTTCGGATCCAAACTTTTCGAACCTGAGAAGAGCTTTCCAGCTCAGGCACGCCCTGGCCCGCACGGACCCCGACGCTTGCATGTAAACGAGGAGCTTCGAGATTCCGATGTCGTGCTGTTTTTCAACGAGCACCGAAAGCGGAGTGATACGGTACTCGGATTGTACTCGACCCTATTCGTGGCAGAACTACGCCGTCAGAAGCGCGACGGCACCATTTCTGAAACCGACGCTGCCCTGCTCGACCGCCTCGCAATCCGATAAGCACGTTTCATACGTATGGCAAACGGCACCGTCAAGCTGATCAACGCCGTGTTCTATGCACATCACGGCGTCATGCAGGAAGAGCATCGTATCGGAGGGCGTTATGAGGTGGACGTCATCATCGATCTCGAGCTCGACGACGCCGCTACGACGGACGACCTGAATAAGACGGTCGATTACGAGCGCATCTACAATCTGGTGTCGGAGATCGTCACCCGAAATCGTTTTTATCTCATCGAAAAGCTCGCCTATCTCATCGCTCATAAGATTCGTGAGACCTATCCGAAGGCGGAGTGCATTGACGTCGCCGTTCGTAAACCCAACCCACCGGTGGGCGGCACGGCGGATCATGCCGAAGCGGTATACAGATTGCGGTAGGCTTTGCACACCCAATGTTTAACGTCTTAGATTCCGGATAATGTCCGATAACAACGAACAAAAGGTTTCAATCGGCGACGAGCGTGCCGTAGAGCTGCAGAACGCGGAGCAGTTGATGAAGGATGTCATCATACCGCCGCGACCGACCGTTCTGATCGACGTCTTGAACGAACAGTCGAAGCCCGAGCCCGACCTTCACAGAATTGGTGAGCTAATCAGCAAGGACGTGGCGATCTCGGCAGGCGTGCTTCGTGTGGTGAATTCGTCGTTTTTCGGACTTCCACGCAAGATCACGTCGATCGATCATGCCGTCCGCATGATCGGCGTGCGAAGCGTCACGAACATTGTGACGGCATTAATGCTTCATTCCGCCTTCTCGGATTTAAGAGGCGACGTGATGGATGAATTTTGGAACAGCTCCGGTCGGCTGGCCGCGGCGACGTCGTTCGCTGCCCGTGAGTCCGACGACGTTCCCACTGAGGAAGCCTACGCGCTCGGGCTTTTCGCAAACTGCGGAGTGCCGCTGATGCTTCAAAAGTATCCGGAATATCCTTCCGTCTATGAGCGGGCGACGGCAGCCCCCGAAATGAGTGTCGTCGCCTCGGAAGAGTCAGAGTTGGATACCAATCACACGCTCGTGGGCTACATCATGGGCAAGAAGTGGGACCTGCCCGAAAGCTTTTGTCAATGCATACTTCGACATCATGATCTCGTTGACTACTACGTCGATCCTGAAGTGGAACTGGACGGAATCACGTCATACCTGGCCGTCCTGCAGCTCGGCCACCATTTCAGCCGGGCGTCCGAAGGGCTGCCGCTGAGTTACGAATGGGTGCAGACAGGCAGACACGTCTGCAGCTTTCTGGAGATCGACGATGCTCGCCTTGACACGTTGAGGGCAGAAGCCGTGGATGTGATCTCTGAAGCCGCTGCGCCGATCCCGTAGGTAATCCCACGGAGCTGCATATTGTAACGGGCGGCGATACCCATTGTCTGTCACTGTCTGTCAATCCTTCACTTGATGTCGGGTGAAGGCAGGTACTTGCTGCGTCAGGCAGTGAAACGCCCCCAATCCCCAGATCAAATCGCCGCAGTAGAGTCCGACGATCTCCCTATCGGAAAAAAGTCCCTGGAGAATTGTCAGCGCGTCAGCGTCCTTCGCGTCTTCGAAGGTCGGCACCAGCACAGTGTCGTTGCCAATGAAGAAATTCGCGTAGCTCGCCGGCACGATCTGTCCCTTTACCTGCCGCTGCGCAGGCATCGGCAATTCGACGATTTCGAGCGCGGATCCATTCGCATTCCGGACTCCTTTCAGGATGTCGAAATTCTCGCGCAGTAGGTCGAAGTTTTCGTTCGCGGGGTCGGCCTCCACTACCGTCACGACACGCATCGGCCCGACAAAGCGGGCGAGATCGTCGATGTGGCCGTCCGTGTCGTCGCCCGCGATTCCTTTCTTGAGCCAGATCACGTGATCGACACCGAGGAAATCGCGCAAATGTGCTTCAATTTCCGATCGAGCCAGATGGGGATTTCGATTCGGATTCAGCAGGCAGCTCTCCGTCGTCATGAGAAGTCCTTCGCCGTTTACGTCGATGGAGCCGCCTTCGAGAATGATCTCGCTGTCGATCGCGGGGATGCGCAGGTCGTGCGCCATCCGAGCAGCGGCTGCATCATCCAGGTCGTACGGCGGATACTTTCCTCCCCAGCTGTTGAATCCAAAGCAGACGCCGGCCACACCGAGGGAATCCGACCGGACGAAGATCGGACCATAATCCCGAACCCAGGCATCATTGGTGGGGATGTTATGGAAGATGATGTCTCCCGTGACACCGGCTAATCTCAGCGCTCGCCGGGCGCGGTTTTCGTGCTCACGCGAGTTCACATTGATCCGAATTTTCTCCGACCGTGCGAGTGCTCGGACCGCGTGGGCCATCGTTCGCTCAACGCTCTCGAGCTCCTCGGGCCAAGTCTCTTCGTTGTGCGGCCACGATATCCACGTAGATTCGTGGTGCTCCCACTCGGCAGGCATTCGATATCCCAGCTCCCTAAGGGAGGGCTCGGCGCCGACACTCCGCGGATCTACTCCTCGATTCATTGTAACCCTTCAGTCGATATAGCGCCGCGACATGTCATCGTAAGCGTCGATTCGGCGGTCCCGCAGGAATGGCCATTCCGTCCTGGTCGCGTCGATAAGTGAACGGTCGATTTCGGCTGTAAGGACGCATTCCTCGGATTCCGAGGCACGCGCGAGGATGGATCCGTCGGGAGCCGCGATGAAACTTCCTCCCCAAAATTCGATGCCGGACTCTCCCTCTATGATGGTGCCATCCTTCATGCCTTCGGCTCTGCCCGACGGTGCCGGTTCGAAGCCCGTGCGATTGACCGATACGACGTAGCAGCCGTTAGCAACGGCGTGTGACCGCTGCATGACTTCCCACATTTCGTGCTGCGACGCGCCGCGCTCCGCTTTCTCTGACGGAAGCCAGCCGATTGCCGTCGGATAAAACAGGACGTCGGCACCGCGCATCGCCGTCAGGCGCGCGGCTTCAGGATACCACTGATCCCAGCAAATCAGCGTGCCGATGTTGATACCCGACGTCGAGAAGGTTTTGAACCCCAGGTCGCCCGGCGTGAAATAGTACTTTTCGTAGAAAAGAGGGTCATCGGGTATATGCATCTTGCGATATCTCCCGATAAAGCCGCGGTCTCGGTCCACAACAGCGACCGTGTTGTGATACAGGCCCTCCGCCCGCTTCTCGAACAGACTCAGGATGACGGAGACGTTGCGTCGACGGGCGATCGCTTCGAATAATTCGGTCGTCGGGCCCGGAATGGGTTCCGCCAGCCGGAAATATTCGGGATCCTCAATCTTACAGAAATAGGATGTTCGAAATAACTCGGGCAGGCAAATGATCGAAGCGCCCGCGTCTGCCGCATCTTCGGTCATGCGAACGGCTTTGTCGACGTTCGCGTCCGCGTCCTCACCGCATTGCATTTGTATGAGTCCGACTGTAACGGGCTGGCTCATCGGGTATTGTCCGTCGCGAAGGTGGTCAGAAAATCGTGAAGAAGGTGATCGACTTCACTGGTCTCGGCAAGGTTCGCGAGGACGGCCTGAAACGCGTCGTCCGCTCCAATCTCAGGATAATGCTCGCGATAGCGATAGAGGCGCTCGCGTTCGCGACGGGCATCCAATTCGCTGTGAAACTGGGTGCCGTACATCGGTCGGCCGGCCATGCGAAAGGCCTGAAAGCGCTGCGTATCCGAGGTCGCAAGCTCCACGGCGTCGGGCGGGAGCTCTATGACACGGTCATGGTGGCCCATGTTGACGAGAAAGCGGTCGGGAAAGCTGCGGAACAGGATATCCGATCGGCCGGCGTCCGTCAGACTGACGTGATGGCAGCCCATCTCGGCGAGATCACTGTCGTGCACGACGCGGCCGCCGAGGGCGCGAGCGATGAGCTGGTGCCCCCAGCATGATCCAAAGGTAGGAATGCGGCTCTGATAGCACGCTCGGATAAATTCAAGAAGGCCGGGCATCCAGTCGTAATCCTCAACCGCGGAGTATTCGCCAGCCCCACCGATCAACACGGCATCAAAGTCGTGGACCAACTCAGGCGTCAGCGGCTCGCGCAAAACGCTGAGAAGCGAAAGCTGCGCCAGATCAATTTTGCAACGCTCGAGGAAGCAAAGTTGCTCCTGCTCCTCTATGTCGCTCGTACTTCGGGCCTGAACAAGCAGGACGCTGAGTTCTTCGAAACAAGGCATGGAATTATATCCGGTTGCGTCGAGTCACTGGTCGAGAAGATCCGAGAACGATTCACGCATTGTGCGATAGAACGTTCGAAGCGGCAATCCAACGACGTTGTAGTAGTCCCCGTCTATCCGCTCGACGAAGAGCGCGCCGCGATCGTCCTGAATACCGTAGCCGCCGGCCTTATCCATCGGCGAGCCGCTCGCGACATACGCCGAGATCTCATCATCGTCCATCTCGCCGAACGTAACGCGCGTCGCCTCGGAAGTGGTATGAGCCCTGTCGCTCCGGGGATGAAGCAGGGCGATCCCTGTATAGACAACGTGCGTGTTTCCACTCAATTGCCGGAGCATCTCGCTCGCCTCGGACGCGTCTGCAGGCTTTCCCATAATTTGCCCGTCAAATACAACCACGGTGTCGGCCCCGAGCGTGAGCGCCTCCGGACGCCGCCTTGCTACATCATCTGCCTTGCGTCGCGCGAGCGTCTCCGTGAGCGATGATGGTTCTGCATCGATGGCTACACTCTCATCGACGTCGCTCACGTCTACATCGAAGTCGAGGCCGATCTGCTCGAGTAAGCGCCTTCTCCGTGGAGAGCGCGAGGCCAGCACGAAAGGAACATTCAGTTTCATGCCCGTATCCCGCCGCTAACGTTCTGCATCCGTCCGTCGCGTCTCGCCGGTCGCGACAGGCGACGGCGCACGCCGTATATCGCCGCAATCGTGATCGCGATCAGTGCGGCCGGCGCCGTGGTCCAGTCGCCCCGTTCGACGTAAAAGGTTGGCGAGCCGCTTGCTGGCAGGTCGACCATCCAGGTCGCAGACTCCATCCAACCAGCCAGTTCGTGAATGCGGCCGTCGGGATAGATCAGAGCTGATACGCCGGATACGGAGGCTTGAATCATCGGAAGACCCGTCTCGATTGATCGAAGTCGATTAAATGCAAGGTGCTGGCGGTACCCGAACGTGTCACCCCACCAGCCGTCCTGCGTGATGGCGATGAGCGCATGCGCACCGCCTCGTGCATAGGTCCGAGCAGCATCGGAAAACAGCGTCTCGAGACAGATGAGTACGCCGAACGGCTGACCGGAGATCTCGAAGATTGCGCGGTTTTTTCCAGGTTCATAGCCGGCGACACCGCCGGCTGGAATTGCCAGTCGCCGAAGGAACGGAAAGCGGCCGACAAAGGGAACCCGCTCCGCAAAAGGGACGAGATTGATCTTGTCGTACGTTCGAACTGGATGTCCGGGCACCAAGAAAAGCGCGGAATTCCGATACGCCGCGATCTTGTCGGAGCCGCTGGTGATGGCGCCGGCAAGCATTGGAACACCAGTCGAGTCAGTGAAGGCCTGAAGCTGTCCGGTGTAGGCGGACGATCCCCGTCGAGGTGGAATAGCAGTTTCCGGCCATACGATTAGATCCGGTTCGGAGTCCAGATCACGGAGAAGCGTCCGAGTCCGCGCAATCAGCTCCGAAACGCGCGTACTATCGTTCAGGTCCGCCCACGACTCGGGAGAGAATGAGGGTTGGATTCCGGCAACACGGAGCGTACGGCTAGCTTCCTGCGTAGTCCGCCCGGCGGAATCGAGATCGGAATTCATGTACGTCGAGCCGGCCATGATCCCCAGCAGCATTAGGCTTGCGGCGCCGCAAAAAACCGCGTGAAACAGTTTCTGGAAGCGGCGGAGGAGGAGAAATGCCAGGCAATTGGCAGCGAGTACGAGCAGCGTGAGCAGTGGGACCCCGCCAATCGCCGCAATCTGATTCACAGGAAACCATTCGGACTGCGAATGACCGACGAGCGGCCAGGGGAAGGCTAGCGGGCCTGCGCTGAGGCCGAACTCCATGAGGATGAAAAACGCCGCGAGAGCGACCATGCCGGCACCGAGTCCGAGATGTCGCCGAATCGGATTGGAAAGGGCGAACGGCAGCGCCATCCACATCGGAAGAATCAGCAGCGGTGGAAGGGAGAGCAGCGCTGTCTCGGTATTTACGTGGAATAGCGGCCACTGGAACGCCACGGCAATTGCGGCAAGGAACGCGACGTAGATATCGACGAAAACGGATCGCCACTCGGTGCGATCATCCCATGCCGCGAGAAATGGTACGAACGCAATCCACGCCAGGAATGGAAAGGGAAATGGCGGAAAGCTGACGCCCAGCATCACGCCGCCTGCGGCCGCAGCGGTGTACCGACCACGAAGAATGGTTTGCCAAGCAGAGACTGCACGGGTACACACGGGGACAGGCGCGCTCGTATGTCGGATGGATTCGGGGATAAGCGTATTTGACTCGGCGAGGGCGACGGCCTAACTTGCGCGAAATCTAAGGCATATCTCTATCCCGCTCATGGCCGTAATCGCAGTTTGTAATCACAAGGGTGGCACGGGCAAGACGACATCCGTCATCCACCTCGCAGCCGCACTCGGGCTGAGCGGATACCGGACGCTCGTTATCGATCTCGACCCGCAGAGCTTTCTTACACGCATGCTGGGCGTGGAGGAGCCCCCGGAGGAGAAGTCGTCCCTCATGCTGTTCAATCATGATGTGCGGCTCCGCGGCGTCCCTATGCAAGAGCTGAAGCATTTCGATCTGCTGCCGTCATCGACGTCGCTGACTAAAGCGATGCGGAAGCTCAATAAGCCTACGGATGTCCTCTGGGCTAAAGAGTCCCTTCAGGATGGTCCGGAGTACGACGTCGTACTGTTCGATACGGCCGCCGCTGTAACGGTATTTTCGCTGAATGCCATGGTCGCATCGCAACACGTATTGATCCCGGTCACGCCGGAGTATCAACCGGTGCTGGGCGCGGAGCAGACCTCGCAGACGGCGGAGCTCGTCAGGCACCGTTTGAACCCAGATCTGAACCCGCCGTCTTTCATTTTCACCCAAGTCGATGCGCGGAAGAAAAGCCATCGCATCTATCGAAATTATATGCGTGGCAAGTACGGCTCGCAGGTGTTTCGCAGCATCATCCGCACGAGCACGGCTCTTGCGGAGATGCATGCCGATGGTTCTACAGCGTTTGAACACGATCCATACTCGCGTGGATCACGAGATTATGCGAATGCTACCGATGAATTTTTGAGCCTCGTAGTGCCGGCTTCAGACACGCCGAAAGAGATTCCGCCGGATGTCGAAGCAGTCGCGGACACCGAACGGAGGAGCGTCGATGCGGAACCGGGCGGCGAACGTGAGCCAGATCTCAGGGTCAATGGAATCAGTGGTAACAACGGCATCCGTGCATCTCGGCAGTCCATCCGCGAGTTCGGTACGTGATATTCATGCGGCGAGCACGTGTTCAACTCGTCCTCCTGACGGCGCTCTCCATCCTTCTGCTGGCGTTCCTTGCCACGGGCGCGGCTGTTCTGCCGCCGCTCGGCATGCTACTCGATCCAAAGGACGGCGTGTATCGTACTGCACGCCTGGCCGATGCGCCCGCTCCCGAAACCTTCGATATTCCCGGACTTCAGGAGCCGGTGCAGATCGAGTGGGATGACCGCGGCGTTCCCCACATCTTTGCGCAGAGCGACATGGATGCGGTGCGCGCCACGGGTTTTGCGGTCGCACACGACCGGCTATTTCAGCTAGATTTCCTGCCCCGCGCGGCGTCGGGACGGCTCGCAGAAGCGTTGGGACCAGATGCCCTTCCGGCGGATCAGTTCCTCCGGAAGACGGGCATGGACTGGGGCGCGCGCAAAAATCTTGAGCGAATCACCGCCGAGAACGGCATCGAGCTTCAGACGATCGAAGCCTATGCCGATGGCATCAATGCATATCTCGCGCAGCTCGAGCGGAGGGATCTGCCGCTTGAATTCCGCCTGCTCGGTTATGAGCCCGAGCAGTGGACTCCGATTCAGACGCTTCGCCTGCTTCAGTACATGAACTACGATCTTTCATACCAGTCGGACGAGCCCGCCTACGCGCGGCTCCAGCATCGAATGTCAGAGGAAGATTTCCGTGAGCTCTATCCGCGGCGCACAGAACCCTACGTACCCATAATTCCACGTGATGAGCCGCTGACCACGTCTCCCAGCATCGGCCAAATCCCGGATTCGCATCCAAGTGGCATGCCGGCGCCGAATCGCTCAGCCGTGGGCAGCCTTTCCGGCGAGACCGCACGTGACGTACTGTCTCCGCCGGACCTCGGCGAAAATCTCTCGCTCTCGATTCTCGAGGGATTTCTCCATGGAAAAGGGTCGAATAATTGGGCCGTAGGGCCCTCTCGATCGGCAGCCGGAAGCCCGATCCTCGCCGGCGACATGCACCTCGCCGTGACGCTCCCCTCTATCTGGTACGAAGTTCACATCGTCACGCCGACCATGAATACGTATGGAGTAACGATTCCTGGCGCGCCGGTCCCTGTCTCCGCTTTCAATGATCACATCGCATGGGCGTTCACGAATACGGGAAGTGACCAGATCGATCACTATTTGCTCGACACTGACGACGAAGGACGTAGGTATCGATACGAGAATTCGTGGCGCGATTTCGAGATGGTCTCGGACACCATCCCGGTGAAGGGCGGGAATCCCATTGTGGATACACTACGCTACACGCATGCAGGCCCAGTGATGGAAATTCGAGGCCGGTACTACAGTCTTCGGTGGACGGCCCATGAGCCGTCGGAGACGTTATTGGCGCTCGCCATGATGAACCGAGCTCGAAACCAAAACGAGTTCGACACGGCCGCGAGACATTGGGATTCGCCAATGCAAAACATCCTCTATGCAGACACTGAGGGCACTATCGCTATCCGATCAACCGGCTACCTGCCGGTAAGGCGAGGCGGTGACGGCGCGGGAGCACTTGACGGGTCGAGCAATGCGTCTGAGTGGATCGGCCGCGTCCCTTTCGACGAACTCCCTGCCGCACAGAATCCGCAGCAGGACTTTCTGACATCCACGAATCAGCAGCCGGCGGATTCGTCGTACGCCTATTACGTTGGTTGGAACTGGAGAGACCAGTACCGTTCTCTTCGCATCGATACCCTGCTCCGCGGCCGTCACATGCATACCGTCCAAGACCTGGCAGATTATCAGTCAGATGTCCATGCCGTTCAGCACGAACTATTCTATCCGATGCTCGACACGCTCAGCAATGTCACCGGAAGATCGGATAGTCTTCGTGATATGCTTCGGTCATGGAACGGTGCAATGGCCGTCGATCGCTCTGAGCCACTTGTCCTTGACGTGTTTCTGCGGGAATTGGAACGCCTTGCGTGGGACGAAGCGGTGTTCGATCCTGAAGACGTGACGCCGACGGGCGACAGCTTGAGCACACCCGCAACCGTTCCGTCTCCGCACCAATCGGTATTGTTCACATTGCTCCGCGATCAACCGAAGTCAAAGTGGTTGGATATCCGGGACACGATTGAGAAGGAGGATGGCGCCGCACTGCTTCGTGCCGCGCTCTCCGCAGCAGCCGAGACGTTAGACCGTGACTTCGGGTGGCAGCGTGAAAGTTGGAGGTGGGGACACCACCGGAAAATCCGATTCAATCATTTGATCGACAGTCCCGCACTGCAGGCGCTGGGTCGCGGCCCGCACGAGTTTCCGGGTTATCGTGAAACGCTTTCGCCGGCCGGAGGACGCGTTACGACACATAGCGCGAGTTGGCGCGTTGTGGTCGATTTTTCGTCAGATCGTCCACGGGGACAGGGGATCTATCCCGGCGGTCAGAGTGGGAATCCGTTCAGCAGTCGATATGATCGCCATCTGCAAGCGTACCTCGCATTCGACTACAATGACTTGCTGAAGCCAATGTCCGTTGGTGAACTGGCGGAGGCGCATATCCAAAGTCGAACCCTGTTGCGTCCGGCTGGTGGTACTGACTGATGGAGTCGGCGAACGACCAACGGTTTTCGTCCCGAACGGGACTGCTTCTCAGCGTCATCGGCATCGCTGTCGGCACGGGAAACATTTGGCGCTTTCCCAGGATCGCTGCGCAGAACGGCGGCGATGAGGGAGCAGGGGCCTTCCTGATCGCGTGGATCATCTTCCTGTTCCTATGGAGCATCCCCCTCATTATTGCTGAATATGCCCTCGGGCGAACGAGCCGGAAGGGGGTCGTCGGTGCCTTCATCAAGGCGGCCGGTCCACGGTTCGCGTGGATGGGCACGTTCGTGGCGTTCGTGGCCACCGCCATCATGTTCTACTATTCAGTCGTGGCCGGCTGGTGCATCTTCTACTTTATTACCACCGTGACGCAAGAGCTGCCCACGACGGTCGAATCGGCGACGCTGATCTGGGA
>CAZKNF010000062.1:0-20230 GCA_964554105.1 uncultured Rhodothermales bacterium
GGGAGAAGAATAGAAGATCATTCCGCGTGTGAGGGGCCTTCCTCTTCGTCCCAATGTTTCCTCAGAAAATCGAGGGTCATCTCGACGAGAGCCTCGGGCGGCTCCGGATCGAGAGATGCCGCTTCCTGTGTGAGCTGGATTGTGGCACGGTACTGATTCAAGTATGTACTGCAGACGCTGCACCGCTCGACGTGCTTGTCGAAGCGTTCTCGAAGCTGCTCGGGAACGTCGCCGTCCAGGTATGCCACAAGGAATTCGTTCACGTCCTGGCACGAAAGCATCATGCGCCGGCGTATGCGTCGTAAAATACTCATTGTGAAGGCTTGAAATAAGGTTCTAATAAGGCACGCAGCGCCTGGCGAGCTCGATGTAAGCGAACGCGAACGGCCACGGACGTCAGCTTGAGGACCTCGGCCGCCTCGGCCGTAGAAAACTCCTGAATATCGCGCAGTTCAATGACGGCGCGGTAGTGCTCGGGGAGTTGTGAGATGGCCTCATGCACGATGTCGTGCCGCTCGGATTTTGAGGCGACCTCGTCGGGTTGCCACGGTTCGAAAGACCCCGTGTATCGCCCCCAAGCAAACGAGGGCTGGAGTTTTTCTATTTCATCTTCCTCGAGAAGACTGTGGCGGCGCTGCTTCCGAAACTGCGCGCGTGCCTGATTTATCCCGATTGAATACAGCCACGTCGTGAACTTAGAATTGCCGCGAAATGAGTCAAGGCTCTCGTATGCCTGCAGAAAGGTCTCCTGCATTATACTTCGCGCCTCATCTTCGTCCTTGACATATCTAAGCAACACTCTGTACAGCCGCTCGCTCTCCTGTTTAACGATTTTCTCAAATTCCTTTTTATCCCCTGCCAATAGCAGTGGAATATCGATGTCTTCCTGCTTCACATTTGTCGTGGTGACTAATGTCACAATTGTGACTAGCGTTCCGAATCACAACGTTACGGCGTTGCTATCACAAGCTGTAAAATGTCGCGGCAGATGCCGCGCGAATGCTAAAATGTGATCACGTGATATCCCGCAACCACGAGGCGCCGAAGGCTGGGATGACCGTCATGCTCATCCAAGAGCGTGACGCCTTCGTCTTGAATAGATTCCAGCGCTTCGTATGCATCGGCACAGTACTGGCAGGCTTCCGTTATCGTCTCCTTAACGTCGGAGTACAGGGCGTGATAACGATGGTTTTCGCGGGCCAGCTCTGCGATCCACAGCGTACCGGCACCGTCAAAAATGAGCTCGACTTCATCACCGGCCTCGTGAAACTCCCTGGCGGTTTCGAGCGCATTCATGACGCGGCCGAGATCACCCTTATTATCGGTCCCTGCGAGTACGACAATTCCAATCTTTGCCATGCCGATGTCGTTCTACTTGGTGAAACACGCGGTTAGCTTCGGATCTCGAGTGGGGTGGTGAGACCGCACCAGCCGGCGCGTCAAGCTTTCAGCCACAAGCCGTGCCGGCATTACATACGTATCGAAAGGATCCGTACCGTTACAGATCAATACGCGCCGGGCCGCCAGGACGGCGTGCCATCGTAACCTGAGGGCAGATCCGCGCGTGCCTTCGCCGGCCGCCGCAATGTCGCCCTTTCCCATATCGGTTCGATGGCGTCATCGAAAAGATATCGATCGATAGCGATCGCGATCGCGATACCAAAAAATAGAAATGACGGGAGACGGTGCGGCGTCCATTCACGCCTCCGCTAGATCCCTGCGAAAAATGACAGAAAGGAATCGCGCAGTCCCGGACCACCCTAGCCAGCCGTACCACTGGCAGGCAGGTCGCCCGTACGAGAAATCACGAGATAGGTGAGTAGGCACGCCACCATAGACGTCCTACAATCCCAACTCGTCGCACTGTCGATCGGCCCAGTCTTCCGTGTCGGATTGCTCGGAGATGCCATCCGCGAACTCTTCCTCGGAAAGCACGCCGTCCTCGTTCTCGTCCCAGGCTACAAAGCTTACCGATGACTCGGTGAAGGCACCGCTTGCTTCGGCGCCGACGTCGAATTCTTTTTCAGTCAGTTCACCATCGCCGTCTGAATCCCATTCGTCGAAGAGGCCGGCACTGAGCTCCATTTCGCTTACGACGTCGTCTTCGTTCGTATCGAGCAGCGCGCATCCGCCAGCGGTAGCGCCGGCGGCCGCGCCGAGGCCCAGGAGCGTGCAACCGGACAGCGTCATGGTCAACACCAGTGGAATAACGAGCGTCAACACGAATGCGTTGCGAGGCGAGAAGTTGTGGGTCATAGCCAGGTACTTGGTTAAGACATCAGGAATGCATGCTGCAGCGCTTATTCGTGCGCTCATGGCACGTCACACTGCGGTCGTCTATCCCAATTCCGCGGCTCTTCGGAGGTTTCGCCTCGATCACCGGCGCCCGCCTGTTCTTGCCGCCTTGCCCGAAGTACATGGTCTCTTTTCAGGAGGGAGTTAACAGGACGAGGATATCTGTAATAAATGTAATTCCAATAGGCACCGTGGCAGCTATCAATCCTGTGCTACTCTACGTCTCCCGCTATTGTCTTCCTTGCTTTTGATACAAAATGCCGTACCGGAGTGGTTCTTCGGAAGAGCCGGGATGCAATTGAGCCTATCTACCTATATGGATCCGGTAGATCCGCTCTTGTATCTCCGTGGCCTCGGCTCCGTAATTAAAAGCGTCATCCTGCAAAGTGCGGGAACGCTGCAAAGTGACCCGGCACCCGGCCGCCAACCGGCACCTTACGCTGCCGCGGTTACAACAAGTCGCAACTACATCAATCATTGTCGCATCTGTGATAACGACCCTGCCGTCCGAGCCACTATACTTAAAGCGTACGAATGAGGACTACATTAGAGCGTCTGAACAGGAGGTCGAAGAATGATTGCGGACACGATGAACCTACTCCGATTCCGAATCTATGCGTGGTCACGCAACCGGCCCGTGCTCACCGTGTGGGATTTCTTCAACCTGTGGTGAGACAGCACGGTGACGTGCTAAACCGATACGCTAATAGCCGGCCGCATATCCGTCTTTGCGCATGTCGGAACCGCCGTAATAGACGTGATTTTCGGCGTCACGGATGATGGCCTGGTATCCGCCGAAGAAGTCGGTCGGCGCGATGCGATGGCCGCGATGCGCCAACTCGAGCTGCACGTCGGGATGGATTCCGCTCTCGAACGCCACTCTTCCGCCATCCACCATCAGAGACCCCGTTGGCTGGCTGCTTCCCGAGTGGCTGAACCGCGCGGCATCGCCGGCCTCCTGCACGTTCATGCCGAAGTCGATGAGATTCAGCAGCACCTGCACGTGGCCCTGGGGCTGAAACGGACCTCCCATCACACCGAAACTCATAAACGGCTCACCATCCCGCATCACAAATCCCGGGATAATCGTGTGGAAAGGACGCTTGCCCGCCGCGTAGACGTTCGGATGGTCCGGATCGAGCGCGAACTGCGAACCGCGGCCCTGAAAGGCGAACCCGAGTCCGTCAGGGACCATGCCGCTTCCGAACTCCAGAAAATTGCTCTGGATTAGGGAGACCATGTTGCCTTCGGCATCGGCGACTGCGAGGTAGACGGTGTCGCCGTGGTCCAGCGCGCGCGTGTCGATCCGATCCGCGGCCGTGGCCATGTCGATCCTCTCTCGCTGCTTCGCCGCATACTCCTTCGAGAGCAGCTGGTCGATCGGTATGTCCGCAAACTCGGGATCGGCGTAGTACTGCGCCCGATCTGCGAATGCCAGCTTCTTGGCCTCTATAAGCACATGCAGATAGTCGGCGCTGTTGTGGCCCATCTCGGCGAGATCATATCCTTCTAAAATATTGAGGATCTGCAGCGCGGCGATGCCCTGACCATTCGGGGGCAGCTCGTAGACGTCGTATCCCCTGTAGTTCACCGAAACCGGGTCGACCCACGTGCTGGTGTGTGCGGCAAAATCTTCTTTGCGGAGCGGAATGCCGGTTCGGCGCGCGTAGGCATCGATAACGTCGGCGATTTCTCCTTCATAGAACGCCTCGGGCCCGCCGAGTGCGATCCGCTCGTAGGTGTCGGCCAGATCGGGATTGCGAAATATTTCTCCCTCGCGCGGCATGTGGCCATCGATGAGAAAGGTATCCTCGAGATTGTCGAATTCCACGATCTCCTCCTCGTTGGCCTTCATACGCTCGTAGGCAGTCTCCCACGAATACGCGACGACCTGCGTCGTGGGCACGCCGTCTCGAGCATATCGGATCGAGGGCGCGAGGAGCGAATCCATCGACAGCTGCCCGAACCGTTCGTGCAGCTCGAACCAGCCGTCCACGGCGCCCGGGACGGAGATCGAGAGCGGTCCGTAGATCGGCATGTGCTCACGATCGCCGAGCCGCTGCCGAAGTTCGTCATACGAAAGCCCGCTCGCCGATCGGCCGCTGGCGTTCAGACCATGAAGCTGCTGTGACTCGGCATCCCACACGATCGCAAAAAGGTCTCCGCCGACGCCGCTGTTGTTCGCCTCCACGAGGCCGAGGATGCCGTTCGCGGCGATCGCGGCATCGACGGCGGATCCTCCCTGCTGTAGCACGTCGACCGCGACTTCCGTAGCGAGCGGATGGCTCGTCGCTGCCATGCCGTTCGTCGCCAGAACCGGACTCCGCGTCGCGAAGTTTGGACCGGTGAGCCGATCACCTTTCCCGGTCTGCGCGATGGACGGCATGGCGATTGCGATGGTGAGACTGATTGTGAGGATGGGGCACGAAAGGATGCGAAGCAACGTAGTGAGGTGGTCTTGTTCCTGGTGCTGAACGAACGAGGCTACTACGATAAGAATAACACGCGCGGGACGCACGTTCCACTTTGAGGCCGAGCGTTCTTCGCAGCGGCAAGCCGGCTGCGTCGATCGTATTTTATCAGGGATGACAGCGACACGATGACTGACGACAGAGGCATGAGCACACTACCATCCGGAGTACGCCCCGTTTTGTGCTTATTCCTGGTGCTTATGACGTGCCATATCACAGCATCGTCCGGATTCGCACAGGCGCTTCCTGACGCCGACTCGGAGCCACCGGAGCCGCAGGCGATCGAGTCCCTGCCAGACTCGCTGCTGGCGGGCCGTCTCCAGGCCATCTTCTCCAACGTCCCCGAGTTTACCGACGTGACGGCTGCCGTTACGGAAGGCGTCGTCAGGCTTCGCGGGAGCGTCGATCAGCCGGAGGATCGACGAGCTGCCGAGGATCTGACTTCGAGCCTCGAAGGCGTCGTCTACGTCGTGAATGACGTGGAGATATCCACCGACGTCGAGACGCGCGTAGCGCCGGCCTTCGCACAGGTGAGAGAGTACCTGAATGCCTTCGTATCCGAGCTTCCCGTCGTCGGCGTGGCGGTTCTCGTCCTGCTCCTCTTCCTTCTGGCAAGCATCTTCGTGGGCAGATGGAGCCGGCCGCCGACGTGGACCGGCGTGAATCCGCTGGTCTGGGGATTTCTGCGCCGCCTCATCCGGGGAATTTTCGTCCTCGTCGGCCTCGTGCTTGCCTTCGACATCCTCGGCATCACGAGCTTGATGGGCGCCGTGCTCGGCACTGCCGGTATTGTCGGACTGGCGCTCGGTTTCGCCTTTCAGGACATCGTCGAGAATTACCTCGCAGGCATGCTGCTGAGTCTCCGGAGGCCGTTCTCGATCAACGATTACGTGGAGATCGGCGAATACGAAGGTCGCGTCGTGCGTTTGACGTCTCGCGAGCTCGTGATGATGACGCCGGAGGGAAATCACGTTCGCCTACCAAACGCACACGTCTTCAAGAATCCATTCACCAACTTTTCGATCAATCCCCGGCGCCTTTTTTCGTTTGATATCGGAATTGCGGTTCCGGAGGACCTGCAGAAGGCGATGTCCGTCGGAACCGGCGCACTCAATTCGATGACGGGCGTGCTGCACGATCCGCGTCCCTTCGCGTACGTGATTGAAGTGGGAGAAGCGACGGTGACGGTGCGATACCACGGCTGGGTGGATCAGCTCGAGGCAGACTTTCTAAAGGTCCGCAGCGAAGCAATCAGACACGTCAAGGATGCGCTCGATCAGGCATCCATCGAACTACCGGAAGGCACCTATCGCGTGCTCCTGGAAGCCGCTTCAGAGCAGAAATCCGCCGCCGAGAGGGCTGAGCGGCCGGGGACCGGGAAGCAAGAGGAGGAAGTGGACATTCGTCCGGATGGAAAGCTCGACGAGCAGGTCCGCGAAGATCTGGAACGGTCGGACGATCAAAATCTGCTGGAATGATCCACCAAGATGGCATCCCAAAAAAATCAGCTCGTTCTGCTTATGTTCGCGGGCAGACGTCCGATACGTTAATCACACCGGCAGGGTCGGCATTGTTAGTGCTACCAAATGAGTAACGGCCCGTCGGTTTAAGAGGATCTGCCACCATTGGGCCGGACAGCCCGTAAGCTGTCCGGCCATCCTCTTATCCAGCTCATACATCTCCGGGCACACGCGAAAAGCGACGGCGGAAGACCGACGGATCAGTTGCCTCCCAAACCGAATAGGGCCCCTACACTGAGTCCGACGAGGTCGAAGTCACCGAATGTCAGCTGCGCCTGACCGAAAAGGTCTACGCCCCCAACCCCGAATCGAGCACCTGCGACGCCGTTCAGGCCGACGCTGGAATCACTCGCATCGAAACTTCCGAATCCGGTGTCCACGTCGATTGACACCCGCGTCAGTGAAAGGCCGGCACCCGCATAGGGCGTAAACATCTCGTTGTCGATACCGAACTCATAGAGTGCGTTTGCAGCAATCTGCCACACGGTGAGATCGCCTTCCGTGAAGTAGTATTCGAATGTTGGATTGATAATTACCGGCAGGGTCGAGGTCAATCGAGCGTCGACGCCGATAAACGGTTCTTCGATGTCGCCGGCAACGTCGAAACCGAGTTTCGGACCCAGCTCGACTCCGATCTGAGCATGCGCCGCGGGAACGGCCAGCAGCAGAACGACAAATAGTGCAGTAAAATGCTTCATGTTAGCAGGTGAAGATTCGACAATGGGTGATTTACATGACGTTTCCACGGCGAAAGTCGCCGGCGACGGTCGATGCGCTAAGCGCACATGAGCATCAGTATACGAAATGTGGGATTCTCAGAAAAGCACCGGAGCAGGCACGTCATCTCCACGTCGCTGTAGTAGGTCCCGACGAGTACTGGGGCGTCGACGTGCGATCTCTTCACGCCATGCGCGGGTAAGATTCACGTGATCTTTCTCCTGCAGCATCTCCGGCACCCCCTGAACACAATGAAAGCCCAGGTCAACCGGCGAGAAGCTGCCCCTCGGCGCGCTGCTCAAGCTGAATAGGCCGGCGCGGCCAAGTCCGAGCGAGAACGAACCATGAAGCTGCCCGAGCACGCACGACTCTCCGTCCGCAAGATTCAACGAAGTGGAGTCGACGTGCGATGTCCATCCGGATGCGACGTCATCAAGATATGCAGCCCCTCGGCGTGCCCGCTCTCGTGCGGAGACGGGCGTAATCATGCCGGCGCGTCGGGCGTGCCGCCGCTGGACGATCCATTCTTTCATTGCAGCCAATAGCACGTTCTTACCTGGTGTCTGGAAGTGATGGCGTTGGCGTGTGATGACCGCGTACTGGGACGGAAGTGCAGGTGAATTCACCTGCACGGACCCGGTATGGATTGGTACGACTCCAATGGCGCCGGAGTTCGACCGGAACGTTCTTCATGAATTTGCTACTTTCAGACGTCGGCTCTTTGTTTGTGCCTGAGTCGTAGTTGCCACGGACGCCGATCACATATCGACCATTCGTAATCCTTCGAATAAGAGACGTGAATAGCGATGTCGAACGACAGAATGCGTGGGCACTTCGTGTGGTACGACTTGATGACGATCGATCTCGACGCCGCCATAAAATTTTACGGCAGCGTCTTCGGTTGGAGTGCGAAAACGTTGGATGACGGCGACCACCCCTATATCATGTGGATGACCGGCGACGATGCGATCGGGGGACTCGTTCGGCTCGACGATGAAGCAGCCAAGGCGGTTCCGCCTCACTGGCTGGCATACACCACCGTGCCGGATACCGATGCCGCGGCCGAGAAAGCAGATCACCTTGGCGGGCAGGTGCTGCACGGACCCGTTAATATTCCCGACGTCGGCCGGTTTGCCGTTCTCGCGGATCCTCAGGATGCCGTCTTCTCGATCTTCACACCAAGCGACGGACCGCCGGGACCGTCCGGCAAGCCGCAGCACGGCCATTTCAGCTGGCACGAATTGGCGACGACCGACTACGAGGCGGCCACGGCGTTTTACGCCGAGCTGTTCGGATGGGAGGTTACGGAAGATTTTGACATGGGGGAGGATGGGATCTATCGCATGTACGGCCACGGAGACACGGCGTACGGCGGCATCTACAATAAATCCGCCGAGCGAGGCCCCGGCGCACCTCTGTGGCTACATTACATCCGCGTGAACGACATCAACGAGGCGGCAAAGCGGGTGGAGAAAGGCGGGGGAAAGGTGTTGTCGGGACCCATGGAAGTGCCGGGCGGGGACTACGTGGCGCAGTGCCTCGATCCGCAGAGGGCGGCATTCGCGCTGCATTCCGAATCAGGTGGATGACGGGCGCGAACGGGAGCGGCTAGTCGAGTCGATTCAGATGATCCATCTCTTTCCGCTCGTGATCAAGCTGAATGCGAATCCGCTTCAGCTTGATAAGGCCGTCTGCAAGCTCATTGGCGCGCCGCGCGAACTCATCCAAATCGATCCATTCACTACGCAAAGCGGTGAGCAGGTCCTTGTAATCGTCCTGGGACATCTGATACAACTCGGCGAATTGCTCCGCCAAGAGAGATCTCGCTTTTTTGCTTACGGGTGACATAAAGATGGAGTCGAAAACCGGGGCGGGTATCGGTTTCATGCAATCTACGCAACTTTGCACAAATTTGCGCAAGTTTCCACAATTCTTGCATCGCGTGGTGGATAACTCCGGATTTTCCTCGAGACGGCACTTCCGGACACCGCTTTCATTTGCTGCCGCTATCGACCCGCTTCCATCTCTCTCAGCCGGCGTACGCGCTCTTCGGTGGGAGGGTGCGTAGAGAACATGCTTCGCAATCCGCTCAAGCCTCCCGCAAACGGGTTTACGATGAACATGTGTGCTGTGCTCGGGTCGGCATCCATGGGCACCTGTTCCGATCCGGACTGCAGGCGTCCCAATGCGCTTGCAAGCGCGCCCGGCTTGCCGCAAATTTCGGCACCGTCGCGATCTGCCGCGTATTCACGCGCGCGAGAAATAGCCATCTGGATGAGAAAGGCTGCGATAGGTGCGAGAATCAGCATCAGCAGCGTGCTGAAGATGTTGCCGCGGCGATCTCCACCCCCGAAAAACAGCGCAAACCGCGCCACGAGCGTAATGGCCGCCGCGAGCGTCGCCGCGATCGACGACGTAAGAATGTCCCGGTTCTGGATGTGTGCCAGTTCGTGGGCGATGACGCCCTCGAGCTCATCCCTATTGAGCATCTTCGTAATCCCGTTCGTCACGGCCACGGCTGCGTGGCTTGGATTACGGCCCGTCGCAAACGCGTTCGGCTGATCCGAGGGAATGATGTATACCTTCGGCATCGGCAGCCCTGCATTCTCGCGAAGCCGATCGATCATATCGTACAGCTCAGGGGCATCATCTCGACCGATCTCGTGCGCCTTGTACATGCGCAGCACGATCTTATCGCTGAACCAGTAGCTCGCGAAATTTAATCCGACGGCCACGACGAAGGCGATCATCATCCCACTCGAGCCGCCGATGGCCTGGCCGACCAGTGCAAAGAGAACGATTAGAACGGCCATCAAGCCGGCCGTGCGCAATCCGTTCATCATAATCTTCTACACTTCAGTTCTTTTGGTTTTTAGGAAGGGTCGAATACTCTGGAACCGCATATTCGTTCTCGAAGGGCTGAAGAGTTCGCCGCAGTGCAGAGGTGCGGGTGTCAACGGTCCTTTAGCCGAAGAGACCGATTACAAGCATCACGTCATACAGC
The DNA here is from genome assembly GCA_964554105.1 of uncultured Rhodothermales bacterium. Classification (GTDB taxonomy): domain Bacteria; phylum Bacteroidota; class Rhodothermia; order Rhodothermales; family VXPQ01; genus CAZKNF01. The sequence continues at coordinate 10,008 of CAZKNF010000062.1, forward strand.
GCATGCGTCCACGCTGCGATGCCGAATCCACGAAGGAGAAAGATGATGTTGAGAACGAGACCGAAGAAGAAGCGAAACAGGAAGGATCCGAGCGTGAACACGTCGCCGAACGGTCCGAGATAATGTACCCAGCTGAAAAGGACAGCGCCTATGACGGCCGCGATGACGTAGGCGGTTCCGCGCCGCGGTACGATGCTCCGGAACAGCAAAAAAAGGCCGCCGACGAGGATGACGCGAAACAGGAGCTCTTCATAGATTCCCGCGCCCACCGAGAGTGCCACCTTCAGGCTTAGATGCATCGACGACACCTCCTGCAGCGCCGGCGCGGCGCCTGTCGAGGCAGCGAGCATCAGAATGGCGCCCACCAGGCCGGAGACCAGTACTGCAACCAGAACGGCGTACCCGGCGCTCTCCAGGATCATCCACACGAAGTATTTGGGCCGCAGCGGGATGTGCTTTTTGCGCTCGTACCAGAAGACCGCAACCCCTGCGGCGAGCACTATGGCACCGAAGGCGGCGAACCCTGTGCTCCCCACAAGAGCGAAAAGCTGCTTAAGCCAGACCTCTGCGCCGACGCGCACCTCCATAAGGGCGTCACGGTTCGCGAATACGACCAGCACCTCATACATGAGTATGAGTGGGAGCGCGGCGAGGAAGCCGTACGTGCCCGTCCGGGAGACGCTATGATATGTCGCGCGAGTGTAGAGGCGCCGATCGCTCCGCCGTTCGGTAGCTGTACTTGAAATCATGCGCACTACTCCGTTAAGCCGCTGCTCGCTACTCCACCAGGCGAATCCGCACGGTGGCACCTGCATCAATCCCGATCTTGGAAGCCACCGCCGGCGAGACCACCATGAAATGTGATTCGTCGGACGGGTCACGGTCCGCTACGTGGGCGAAGGTCGCGCGGCCGGTCTCCGGATTCTCGACAATCAGGATCGTACCGATCGGCAGGTCGCTATGGGCGACAATAAAATCGGTGGAATCGTATGATGCGCCGGAGGCCATCTCGCGTCCAGCATACGTCTCTGGAAAAAGGGTGACCGTGCCGAGTGCATACGTTTCGTACCCTGTGGATGCAGGAGTGCCCGACGCCTCTGGTACGACAATGCTTGAATCCGCATCGAGCGATTCACGGATCCCCTCATTCAGCGTGTAGAGGATGTACGCTTTCGTGCCAAGGTCGGCGGCTATGGAGTAGTACGTCTCTCCTTCCCGCACCGTATACGTCGTCGTCCCGATCCTTTCGGCCAACTCTTCAGCGGCACGCTCGAGGGCCGGACCGGACCTATCGAAGGGCGGATTGAAGGCTGGATCCGGCGGCGCCTCGACCGTCCGCTCTCCGAGATCCGTTCTCATGGATTCCGCGGCGTTTAATCTGCGGTCGGCCGCTGCCGTGGTGTCGCTGCGACCTGGTCGGACGGTTCTCGAATCCACTGAGGCTAACGCCGGCGTTCCGGGGCGGGTGCGAGGCCGGTAGGTCGAGTCGGTGTCGGTCTGGTCGAGTCCGCGGAGCGACGACGCGAGAGCGGTCTGCCTGGCGTCGATCGCTCGCACATTCGGAGGACGCACTGTCACCTTTGGAGTGAGCCGGAGCTCCTGCCCCGGTCGTATGAGGTCGCCGGTCAGCTCGTTCAAACGTTTCAGCTCGTCTATTGTCAATCCGTACATCTCCGCGATCCGATAGAGCGAATCGCCGGACTTTACGGTATAGGTGGGTGCCTCCTGTGCCGTCGCGGGACCAACGACGACTGCCGTTCCGGTGAGCAACATGCTCAATACGAGGATGAGGACTCTCTGTGTCATGATCACTCGTCGAAGCCGATGCCCTCTGCCTGGCTCAACGCCGATTGCAGCTCGGATAGTGCGTGGATATCCCTCCGGCTTCGAGCAATGTTGATGCCGGATTTGTATGTGGAGACGGCATCTGCTTTTCGTCCGGATGCCTCGTACAACTTGCCAAGGTGATAGTACGTCCCGACGTACTCCGGATCTCGTTCCACGAGACCTTCGAAGTACGCTCGAGCCTCCTCCGTGTCGCCGCGCTTCAAGTATTCCTGCGCCAGAGCGAACCGTGTAAACGTATCGTCCGGATCCTCATCCAGAAAGTCGAGCAGTGCTTTTAGCCGATCCATATGCTTTTACCAGCCTCCTCCTGCTCCACCGCCGCCGAAGCCACCGCCGCCGCCGCTAAATCCGCCAAATCCGCCGCCACCGAAACCACCACCGCCGCCACCGCCAAACCCGCCTCCGCTGCCGCCGAATCCACCGCCCCAGATGATGATGGGCGGACCGCCGTGCCGTCTGCGGTAGCGTTTGCCGCCGTGACCGCCGCCCCCGCGACCGCCACGCGACGCCGAACTGAGGAAGAAGTAGGCGATGATGATGAGAATGAAGATGTTGGCATAGTTGAGCCCACCGCCTCCCCCATCCGAATCGCGATCGCGCGCGACGGACTCGAATTCGCCCGCCGCTGCCGCTACCAGCTGATCCGTAGCTGCCGAAAGCCCCGCGTAGTACTGGTTCTGGCGAAAATTGGGTACGAGCGTGTTTCTGACGATGCGCGCGGCGATGGCATCCGGAATGGCGCCCTCCAGCCCATACCCCGGCGCAATGAATACTTCGCGGTCGTCCCGCGATACCAGAATGACCACACCGTTGTCCTGGCCCTCCTGCCCGACACCCCACGTCCGGCCAATCTCGGTCGCGTAGTCAACCGGCGCAACGCCATCGAGCGAGACGATCGTGACGATGACGATCTGGGTCGACGTGGTGTCCTCGTATGCGCTGAGCTTCCTCGACAGCGCGTCTTCTTCTGAAGGGCTCAAGAGCTCGGCTTCATCGGCGACCCACGCTCCTGTGGGACTGATCACGTCGACCTGCTGCGCCGAAGCCGGCGTCCCGTTAATCGAGATAATTACCCATATGGCCATCAACGCCACCACGCTTCGGCGGCAGCGCTGAGGTGTTTGTAGAATGCGCATCCAAAACTGATGAATCGCCACAGACCGGCTACGAACTAAAATCTACTTCGGGCGCCACTTCCGCACCTTCGTCGGCCTCGAACGGCGTACGCCGATCGAATCCGAACACGCCGGCAAAGATACTGGTTGGAAAGCGCCGGACTTCGGTATTGTATTGACGTACCGACTCGTTGTAATCGCGACGGGCGACGGTGATTCGATTTTCGGTTCCTTCGAGCTGCGCCTGCAGGTCACGAAACGCTTCGGTCGCTCGAAGCTGTGGATAATTCTCCGAGACCGCCAGCAGCCGGCTCAGCGCCCCGCTCAGTTCCGACTGAGCCTCCTGAAAGGCGCGCATCGCTGCTGGATCGTCCAGATCGTCGGCATCCAGGTTGATCGACGTGGCTCTCGCACGTGCCTCGGTGACCGACTCCAGCGTCTCCTGCTCGAAGTCGGCCGCGCCGCGCACGGTGTTCACGAGATTCGGGACGAGATCGGCTCGTCGCTGGTACTGCGTCTCGACGTCGCCCCAGACCTGCTCGACCCGCTCCTCGGATGCGACAAGTGAGTTGTAGGTGCTGCATCCAGCGCATCCTGCGAATAATACGAGGAGCACGACTACAAGAACGGCGATGGTTCCTTTGCTGCGCATTGTACTTAAATAAGTATGATCAGGAAGATATTCTGGCCTTCACCGCGGAGGTAGGCCGCATCGACAATATAGTTCTGTCGGCTGCGGCAAAAAGTAAAGGCCCGGGCGTTGATCCCGAGCCGATGTACGTATATCCGCAGTAAAGGTTATCAGACGATCACGATCCGTCCCCGACCAGCCGGGTCAGATCCGCGTGATCTTCCATGATCTGCGCGAGTAGATGACTGAGATTGCCCCGAAGGCGCGCGATCGCAAGATCTTCTTCATCAAGCACGACGACGTACAGGTCTCGGATGACATCATCATCCGACCGATACAGTACCCATACGCGGGATTCGTCATTGACCGATCGTACGGCGGTCTCCCATCCATCATCAAAGCCGAGACGATGCGCATCGACGGCGCCCAGCGCCGCCGTGTTGTCGCTCCGAAAGAGGCCGATCTTCACGCGCGATACGTCTCGTAGATAATCGGCTGCCATTTCAGTCTCGTCCTCGGGCATCCACCCCGTGAACCAGCGTATCATCCGAAGAGAGACGGGCCCCAGATTCAAGATCACCTGGCGCTCGAGCTGCAAATCAGGATAGGCGCGATCGATGTCGCGACGGGTATTTGTGATTTCCCGCGAGAAGAAGCAGCCGCTCAGGGGAATCAGGAGCAGGACGACAAGTACGGCGGCAGCCAGGCTGGAATCGTTTCGCATGGCACGTTTCATCTGGAGCCCGGGATACTCGATAGGGGGTCGATATTGAACTTCTGGCCAAGCCGGCCGATCTGTGCGGGATCGATGTCGCCGACGATGTTCACGAACATGGCCCCGTCATCGTCGGACGGGTCGAGTACCATCACCACGAGGCCGGCGATGGTATTCCCGTTCGGCATCAGATAGACATTTACCCGTTCGGAGTCTTCCCGAATGCGCACGACGGTTTCCCACCCCTGCGATTCGAGCTCTCTGGCGAGATCGCCTGTGCGACGGTCGATATCCTCGAACATCTGCCCTTCCATACGATATCCCCTCACCTCGATCGCGCGCAGATTACTGAGAAGGCCCGTCAGCTCGGGGTCTTCCTCCGATCTCGAGGCCTCGGTGATTAGATTGAGAAGGGCGCCCTTGATGTTGACCTCCAGATATGGCTCGGCATCAAACCACTGATCGACGGCGTTCAGATCGAGGTATCCGCGATCCGACCGGAGATTATTTTGCGCAAGCGCGGGGGCCACACCGGCGGTGCCGACAAATGCCGTTAGAAGGAGCAGGCAGAGTGTATAGCGTATCATGGCGTATCCTGATCGAGAGGTTAGTTGGCTGCCGAAATTGCGGCTCGTCATTGAATGTGCGATTCGTCGTTGAAGGCCGCACCGAGTGCCTGGTTTACCGGCACGGCCACTCGTTCTTCGAGCACGTCGTCCCGGAACGAAGTGGCTGCCCGGCGGCCGATATCGGAGATGTAGGCGATGGCCCACTTGGCATCCTGAAGAGCTGATTCGACCTCCTCGGCGGACTCGGCGGTCTGCTGGGGCGCGGTGACCGGCTGAGGCCGGAAAATCATGCCGCTGCCGATCAGGAGAGCGACGAGCGCACCCACCGCGAGCGACGGACGGATGATGGTAGTCCACGTGGCGGCGACGAGCGACCGCAAGCGCGCAGCGGGGCTCGTTCGTGCGTTTCGACGGGCTTCTTGAAGAGCCTCTCGTTGGGCATCTCGACGGGCATAGGCCAGCACGGCCGGCGCTACGTCCGGCGGACAGGGCGGTGTCGACAGCTCGCGCAGTTGCCGCTGGATCAACACGGCGCGCCGCAGCTCCTGCCGGGCCTCGGCGTGTGCGTCCGCGAACTCCTCCAGAGCCCGCGCATCCGCAGGCGAGAGGTCGCCGTCGAGATACGCCTCCATCGACGCTTCAAATTGTTGTCGGTCAAACATGCTCACGATCGTATACCTCACTCAATTGCTCTCGCAGCATTTTTCGTCCTCGATGGAGATAGACCTTTACCGTGTTGATCGGCATATTCATAGCTCCGCTGATCTCCTCGTACTTCAGATCCTGTATCTCGCGAAGGATCACCACGCTTCGATAGGGTTCAGCCACACGTTCGATGGCCGATTCGATGAGCCGAACGCCTTCAGACTGCTCGAGTTGATCCGCCGGCGACGTGCCGGTCGATTCCCATCGATCTGTATCCTCACCATTCACCTCGTAGGTTCGCCGTCCCCGGCGTGTGAAGTCGATGCACGCGTTCCGCGTCACCCGCAGCAGCCACGGCAGAAGCCGCTCCGTATCCAGGTTGTCTCGATGATCCCACATTCTGATCAACACATCCTGTGTGATGTCTCGCGCATCTTCGCGACTGCCGAGAAAGTAGCACGCGAATCCGTAGATGCGGTCCTGGTGTTCGCGGACGCGACGTTCGTATTCGTGAAGATGCACGGGCAGCTGCCGTTTCCGTAGAGCGCGTTGATGAAGATCGTATGTCGATCCTCATCGGCAGCACAACGTATGCCTTCGCCGAATTGTTACAGCAGGTGCGGCGATTCGCCCGGTGCGGCATCGCTTCTCGTGCAGCTGCCGTCCAGGCAGGCGATGTGCGGTGCGCGGTAATTCGAAATGGGCGGTAATTCGAAATAGGACGGCACTCTATTTGCTCTATACCTATGGCGGGGGATTTTCTACGGCGTTCGGCACTTTTCAACCGGACGCAACGTAAGTCGGAGGTGCCCTCTTTTGTGTTCTTATTAAGCCGGTAGTCAGCCGATGATGCGGTCAAAAAAAGTATATATCATCCCGGGCGTCGTTCTGCTCATTCTGGGAACGATTCTCGGCATGAAGCTCGAGTCGTCCCGCGGCGACGATACGATCAGTCATCTTCGTAAGCTTGAGGATGCGTTCGTCATCATCAATAAGCAGTATGTGGAGGACGTAAGCGCCGAACAGATGGCGGAGAAAGCGATTCTCGGCATGCTGAAGAATCTCGATCCGCACTCGTCGTATATCAGCTCAGCCGAGGCGAAGGAGGTCCAGGAGGGGTATCAGGGATCGTTTGGTGGTATCGGAATCTGGTTCGAGATTCCGCGCAATGACGACGATTACAGTGACGATACCGTGCGAGTGGTATCCACCATCAGTGAAGGTCCGAGCGAAGAAGCAGGCATCATGGCGGGCGACCGCATCACGGAGATCGACGACTCGAGCGCGATCGGCCTCTCCGATTCGGACATCACCAAGCGGCTGAAGGGCGCCATCGGCACCGAGGTCGATGTCGCGGTGAAGCGCCGCGGCGTTCGGTCCCCGATCGAGTTCACGCTGACGCGCGATGAAATTCCACTGTTTACCGTCGATGCGTCCTATATGATGGACGACGAGACGGGGTATGTACGCGTAAGCCGGTTTTCCATGGAAACGTACCAAGAGTTCATGGAGCACGTGGCCGAGCTGAAAGAGCAGGGATTGCAGCGGCTGGTTCTGGATCTGCGCTCCAATCCGGGCGGCATTATGGAAGCCGCCGTGCAGATGGTCGACGAGATGGTCCCCGGCGACAATATGATCGTCTATACCCAGGGCCGAAACGACAATGCGACGAGCGCCTATCGCACGCAGCGGCGCGGACAGCTCGAGGATACGCCGATCATCGTTCTGGTCAACGAATACTCTGCCTCGGCCAGTGAAATCGTGGCCGGTGCCCTGCAGGATCACGATCGTGCACTGATCGTCGGTCAGCGCACGTTCGGCAAGGGCCTCGTGCAGAATCAGTTTCCGCTGCCCGACGGATCGTTCTTGCAGATGACCGTCGCTCGATACTTCACGCCGTCGGGACGACTCATCCAGACGCCGTACGAAGACGGTAATCAGGAGCATTACTACGAGCACAAGTTCGCGAACCGCGCCGATGCCACGTATGACCCGACCGTATACAGGGACAGCATCCCCGATTCCCTCCACTTCAAGACCCAGCGTGGGCGCGACGTCTTCGGCGGGGGCGGAATCCTCCCTGACTTCGTGGTGCAGCCCGATACGACACCGGTGCTGCGAGCGGTCCTGGGCAACGGGCTCGATGTTCGGTTCGTGCGGCAGTGGTTTATCGACCACGAGAGTGCGCTCCGAGAAACGTGGGGCGATCGACAGGACGATTTCGTGACCGATTACTCCGTCGAGCCCGGCGTCTGGGAAGAGTTCTGGGAGTACTCCGCTGAAAACGGAATTGCGCTCACCGATACGGTGTCGGAGATCGACCACGAGGAGGGTGTGTTCGCTCGCGCGGACGTAGACGAGCACCGGACCGAGTTCGAGACGTACCTGCGGGCGCGTGTCGCACAGGAACTGTTCGGCAACCGCGCGTGGTGGGCCGTATTCAAAGACATCGATCCCGAGCTTCTAGAATCGATGAAGTTGTGGGATCGCGCCGAGATGCTCGCTGCCTACCACTCCTCGGACGGAACGCAGCATTAGATAGTCTCATAGTTCAGGCACAGCGCCGCTCGTCTCATGGCGGGCGGCGCTTTTTGTCAATCCGTTTGTCAATCCGATCATCAATCCGATCACGTCCGCCGCTGTCGATTACACCTGTCGATTACACCTGCCGATGTCGAGTTCGCTTCGCCCGTCGTTCTCCGTACTTTTCGCGCTCATTTTCATCGCCGGTTGCGCCGGACCCCGGCAGGCCCAGGTTGTCAGCGAGCCGGCTGCCGCCCTCAGTGAACCGCCCGAGCGGCCTGTTCCGCACGAGATCACCCCTCCACCAGCATTTCGGCAGGCTATAGCGAACGACACCCGAACGACTAGCGGCCGGCCCGGAAGTGCGTACTGGATTCAAGAGGCAGACTACCGCCTGCGCGCGAGCATCGATCCGGTAACGAAACGTCTCACAGGCAGCGGCGAGATCGTCTATACCAACAATTCTCCCGACGTGCTCGAGGAACTGCACGTCGAGCTCGTTCAGAACCTTCACAGGGAGGGCGCCCAACGAATCGAGTTCGCCCAAGTCACGGGCGGCGTCGAACTGAGCCGGGTTGTCGTCGACGGCGAAGATTTGCCTCCGCTCGACCTCGTCGATCTGGAACAGCCGCACTACGACGTCATCGGCACGAACCTCGTGCTGCGCTCACAGGATGCGGTCGCTCCGGGAGAATCCGTGACACTGGAAATCGACTGGGGCTTTACGATTCCCCAGCAGGGCGCGGGCGCCCGGATGGGCCATAACAGGGAAAATCTGATCTACGTCGCGTACTGGTATCCCATTATGGCCGTCTACGACGACGTCGAAGGATGGTACACCGACCAATTCATGGGTCGGTCCGAGTTCTACGCCGATTTCGGCGATTACGACATCGAGATCGAAATGCCGGCAGGCTGGGTCGTCATGTCGACCGGTACGCATCAAAATCCGGAAGAAGTCTTAGCAGACGACGTCTACGATCGAATGCTCCAGGCGCACGAAAGTGACGACCCGGTTCAGGTCCTCGGTCCCGACGATTTCGGGCAGGGTACCCAGGGCGGCCAGAACGGTCTCCTCACGTGGCGCTTCCGTGCGGAATCGGTGCGGGATGTAGCGTTTTCGGCCACGACGGAATCAATCTGGGACGCTGCGAGGACGCCGGTAGGCGACCTGGACGCCGACGGGGTCATCGATTACGCCCACATCAACACATTCTACAGGCAAACGGCGCCGCTCTGGGAAGATGTGACCGAGTACCAGCAGCATTCGATCTCTTTTCTTTCAGAGAATACCGGGTTGCCATATCCATGGCCGCACATGACGGCGGTTGAGGGCGGCGGCATAATCGGCGGCGGGATGGAGTACCCGATGATGACACTGATGGGAGACTACAATCAGCGAGGCGACACGGCGCTCTACAACGTCACCGCGCATGAGCTCGCCCACATGTGGGTGCCGATGATCGTCAACGTCAATGAGAGAAAATTCAGCTGGATCGACGAAGGCATTACGACATTCAACGAGAATGATGCCCGGATGGATTACTTCCCCGGCAGGAATCATTTTCTCGGCGATCAGGACACGTACCTCCGTCTGGCCCGCACGGAGGCCGAAGGCCCGATGATGCAGGACGCGGGCTTTCATGAGACGGCGACGGCATTCGGCATCGCCTCCTACATGAAGCCTGCGACAGTGCTTGCGAGCCTTCGCGAAATTCTTGGTGAGGAGACGTTCTATCGGGCGTTTCGCACATTCATAGATGAGTGGGCCTTCAAACATCCGTATCCGTGGGACCTGTTCAACACGTTTGAGCGCGTATCCGGCCGGGATCTGGACTGGTTCTGGCGGAGCTGGTTCTACGAGACGTGGACGCTGGATCAGGCGATAGCCAGCGTACAGTCAGATGAGGGCACGACGACAGTGACGATCCGCGATGAAGGACTTGCGCCGATGCCCGTACTGCTCGAGGCCAGTCTTGAGAATGGTGAAATCATACATCGCCGCGTGCCCGTCGAAGTGTGGCTGACGGGTGACAGGACTACCACCGTGACGTTCGACACCGAAGCCCCTGTCACCCGACTCGAGATCGATCCGGAACGCCGATTTCCGGACATCGACCGATCAGATAACATCTGGACGCGTGATGCGTCCGAAACGACCAGATAGGCTCAATCCT
>CAZKNF010000063.1:0-19536 GCA_964554105.1 uncultured Rhodothermales bacterium
GTTGGTCGCGTGGGTGGTACGTAATCGCGTCGAGACCGGTTATCGTGGTAAGAGTACATATCGCGACGTCGTGCTTGACAGGTATCAATTCTCGGCGTTCAACCCAAACACCCGGACGCGCAGCCACTATGCATCGCTCGATTGGAACTCGACCGCACCTGGCTTTCCTCGGGCTGTAGCTATCGCGGCCACAGTGGCGACGGCCGATCGAGAAGCCCGTCCGTTCAGTGAGACGACGCGGCACTTCTACAGCCGCCGGTCGATGATTGGTGGCGCAACGCCCGCCTGGGCGATGAACATGAAGCCGGTGATGCTCGACCGTCACGTGGAGCCTGATCGCTTCCAGTTCTTCGCCAATGTGTCGTAGTCGCCAAGTGCTTGCACAATTAACGACTCTGAATCAAGCGCCTGCTCCCTTTGATAGGAGCAGGCGCTTTTTTGTATATGCACGCACTTCTTGTTCCAGCAGGGACTCTTCATCGTCGCCAGCCTTCCAAGAAAGCCGTCCGAGGTAATTCTAAGCGAGGCACCGTAACATTACGTCTAGCGCCGGGCACTGCGATTCCGGTCCGCACGGTCGAATTTTGCTCTGAGGTCAGTGTTTTATGCAAGATCACGAAAATTTTTTCGCCCAGGTCAATAGGATGTTTGATAAGGCGGCCGCCTTCACGGCGCACCCAGCCGGGCTGCTCGATCAGATAAAGATCTGCAACTGCGTGTATCGAATGGAATTTCCGCTGAAGCGCGATGACGGATCCATCGAGGTGATCCAGGCTTTTCGCGCTGAGCACAGCCAGCATAAGATGCCGGTTAAAGGAGGCATTCGGTACGCGCCCAATGTAAACGAAAACGAAGTGATGGCGCTTGCTGCCCTCATGACCTACAAGTGTGCTGTTGTCGATGTACCGTTCGGCGGCGGTAAGGGCGGCATTATGATTGACACCCGGAAGTATAGCGATGCCGAAATAGAGCGCTTAACACGCCGGTACACGTATGAGCTCGTTAGAAAGAATTTCATCGGACCAGGCATCGATGTCCCCGCACCGGACTACGGCACGAGCGCCCGGGAAATGGCCTGGATTCTCGACACCTATCAAACGCTTACGTCGAATCCATTAGACGCGCTGGCATGCGTTACCGGCAAGCCTGTGGGACAAGGAGGAGTGCGCGGCCGAAACGAGGCGACCGGCAGAGGCATCTTTTTTGGCATCCGCGAGGCGTGCACTCATACGGACGACATGAAGAAGCTCGGGCTCGAACCGGGAATCGAGGGAAAGTCCGTTGTCGTTCAGGGTCTGGGTAACGTGGGATATCATGCGGCGAAGTTTCTGCAGGAGGGTGGAGCGGTGATCACCGGGATTGCGGAAATTGAGGGCGCCATTCACGACCGGAGCGGATTCGACGTGGATGAGGTCGTGGCCTACCGCAAGGAGCACGGGTCCCTTATCGGCTATCGAGGTGCCGAGAATATAGCGCCGTCGTCGAGAGCGCTGGAGCTCGAGTGCGACATCCTCGTTCCGGCCGCACTCGAAGGTCAGATCACCGACAAGAATGTCGATCGAATCAATGCTTCGATGATTGCTGAGGCCGCCAACGGCCCCGTTACCGCGGAAGCCGCAGAAGTGCTCATCAGTCGGGGCGTGATGATTCTTCCAGACCTTTATCTGAATGCCGGTGGCGTCACGGTATCCTATTTTGAATGGCTCCGCAATCTATCGCATGTGCGTTTCGGACGAATGAGCAAGCGATTTGAGCAGACCTCCCAGCAACGGCTGATCGATGCCGTGGAGATCGCGACCGGAGAGAATTTTCCCGATAATGTTCGCAACAGCATCATACAGGGTGCGGATGAGATCGACCTGGTCAACTCAGGTCTCGAGGAGACGATGATCGGCGCATACAACGAGATCCGTGATATCCGGAATCGTCACAAAACGGATCTAAGGACCGCTGCACTTATCAATGCCATCGATAAGGTCGCCGTATCATATTTGGAGATGGGGATATTTCCTTGATGCGGATGGCCGGCCAGCCGGATTCGACCGCTATGAGGCGCTTTTGGACAATCTGGGGAAATACAAGACCGGGAAATCGTGTCTTTACGTCCGGAGCCTGGATGATGTGGACATGGAGGTTCTCCAGGAACTGGTCGTCGAATCCGTGAAGCATATGAGGGAGACCTACGGCGAGACTTGATTTCTAAGGCGCGCCGACGTGGAGGGCATTTTGGAAGGCTCCTGTCCTTGTAACCGCATCGTTGCCGGAGCCGCCGAACGAATCGATGCGCGGCGTCTAGCATAGTATTGGTCTCGAACGAGATACTCGAATTATAACGATCGAATTTAGCTCGGAATTGAAGTGTTCGCACTTTGCATGCAGGGCTGTACTCGTTCTATGTCTCCAGTCTGTCTTCGCCGGGCAGATATTGGCTCAGAGCGACGTTGAGTCGTGTCCAGTCCAAGGAAAGCTAGTCGCCGAACCTTGTACGACCAGCCAATCGGTCACGGAGGCCGGCGAGGCCGACGCCGCACCAGCACCGTATCTCTTCAGGAGTAGTGGGGTTAGAGTCATCGAGCTCGATGATTCGTATGAGGCGGGTCCGCTTAAGAGGCGAGTTACGGGGGAACAGTATCGAGAGATCTGGACGACCCCCCTCGAGGTGCCTATCGTCGATCTGGAGGAAACTGCCGGTGGGCTTACGCCACTTGAACGCGGCGGTGGTATGCAGACGACATCACTGCACCTTCAGGGAGAGGACGGCCACTTTTATGTCCTGCGATCCGTGAATAAGTCCGCGACGAGATCGCTTCCGGAAGGCTTTCAGGGCACCTTCATCAGCAGCATCGCTCAAGATCAAATCTCATCGCTTAATCCTGTTGGTGCGCTCATCCTCCCGCCCCTAGCCGAAGCTGCCGGCATACTGCACACGTATCCTACCCTCGTTGTTATTCCGGACAGCCCGCGACTCGGCGAGTTCCGCGAAGACTATGCAGGGATGCTTGCGCAGTTTGAGCGCAAGCCTGATGAGGATCAGTCCGAAGCCGCTCGATTTGGCTTTTCTAAGAACATCGTAGGGACGACGAAGATGTTGGAGAAGATTCGGGAGGACAACGACGAGCGGGTAGACGAGCGGGCGTATGCGAGGGTGCGCCTGTTTGATATGCTTATTGGCGATTGGGACCGGCACGACGACCAGTGGCGGTGGGCCGAGTTCGAAACGGAGCACGGCATTCGGTTTGTCGCCGTCCCTAAGGACCGCGACTTCGCTTTTGTGAAGTTTGATGGGCTCATGCACCGACTCGGTCGCATGACGGGCGATATGATGTTTCGACGGCTGGTCGATTTCGACGAGCGAATCACGGATGTGATGGCGCTTAACTGGCAGGGCTCAAAGCCCGACCTTCGCTTTGCGGCCAGTCTCACGCGCGAAGACTGGGTTTCGATTGCAGAGAGTCTAAAAAGCGCGCTTACAGATGACGTGATTGAAGAGGCCGTTCGAACATGGCCGGATCCCGTCTTCGAAAAGATCGGCCCGATGACAATCCGAAATTTACAATCGCGGCGCGATCAGCTTCCCTCGATTGCATCGGAATACTACGACATGTTGGCTGAGACGGTGGATATCTTCGGCTCTGATAAGCATGAGCGCTTCGAGGTTAGTCGACTCAGTGATGATGAGACACGCGTGGTCGTCTACAAGACGAAGAAGGAACGGGACATCGTGCGCGAGCTCTACCGCCGTGTGTTCCGGCATGATGAGACGAACGAGCTGCGTCTCTATGGACTCGGCGGAAACGACCAATTCATCGTCGAAGGTGAAGTAGACGACGGCATCCTCGTGCGCATGATCGGCGGTGACGGCGCGGATCTTTTCCAGGATCGATCGCGAGTTAAAGGCCTTGGTCGAATGTCGCGAGTCTACGACACGTTCGAAGATACCGGAGCCGCGCTTGGGCCGGAGGCGAGATCCTCCTTTTCGTCGGATATCGAGGTCAATTCGTATGAGATGCGGCGATTCGAGCTCAACACCACGGCGCCGATCGCTGCTGTCGACTACAACAGCGACGATGGACTCTTCATCGGAGGAGGGATTCGGCACATGCGCAGCGGCTTTCGGAAGGATCCATATGCGGCCGTGCACGAGCTCTCTCTGAACTATGCGCCGCGCAGTAGTGCCTACAATGTATACTACGACGGCAGGCTGATCGATGTATGGAGCGGCTTCGATGCGCACCTTGCAGCCGAGGCCCTCGCCGCAAGTGAGTTCCGTAATTTCTACGGGCTTGGAAACGAAACACCGGAGAGCAATCGGGATCTCTTCCGGGCGGAGCTTCGGACGGTTGAGGCGGCCCCCTCCCTCAGACGCACGATTGGCGGCCGCTCGTACTTCGAGTTTGGACCTCGCGCCGAGTATATCAGCGTCGATCCGCCGTCCGGTCGGGATGTGGGCGATCCGAGCGTCGGCTTCACGGAGGACCAACTAGTAGATAAATACTTCGCCGGTATTCAGTCGACGCTTGCCTTCGATAGTCGCGATTCGACGATCAATACACGATCCGGGCTTGCCTGGATTACCGAAACGGGGGTCAACTTCGGCGTCCGGACCACGAGTAATCGGTTCGCCCGCTTCGCCTCCGAGCTTCGGTATTATTATACGCTGCCGCTGTTGTCGCAGGTCACGCTTGCACTTCGGGCCGGCGGCGCGACGAATGTCGGCGCGTTCACGTTCTATCAGGCGAATACGCTCGGAGGCGGCGATAATCTCCGCGGATTTCCGCGCTCTCGGTTCGCCGGGCGGAGCGCCGTTTTTGGGAATGCCGAACTACGAGCGAAGCTTCTGGACTTCAATGTCTATCTAACCCGTGGCGAACTCGGGATTCTCGGCTTCATCGATCATGGAAGGGTATGGATAGACGACGAGAACTCGAATAAATGGCACCGGGGCTACGGAGCCGGTCTATGGCTTACACCGTTTAAGACGATCGTATTGACCGGATCTCTCGGCTTTTCCGATGAGGGCAGCGTGTTAGACCTTTCTATCGGTTTTCAGTACTAGCCAGATCGTGCGCTGTCAGAAGGAGATTCACCCGCAGCCACTCGTCGAGCCGCAATTCGGGCATGAGTAGCAGGAGCCGCTGCGAACTGTGATGGAGCCGCAATTCGAACAGGCGGGCGCATCTTCCTGATTGCGAAAGGCATTGTCGCTTTGCCCGGCATGCTGCGTGCCGGCTCCTTCATCGGATACGGTATCCATAAAAGCTTCGACGGTCCGTCCGACGAGCGGATCGGTCGCCTGGACGTTCGCCTGATCGAAGTCCATATCATCCTGCCCCTCTTCGGGCGCCGCTCCGCTGCGCGCGGCAAGCTCGGCGTCGTTCTCGAGAGGGTTGATTGCCGCCTGCTCCTCCTCTTTCGCCTGTCCGAGAAACTTGATGGACAGATAGCGGAAGATGTAGTCCATGATGGACTTGGCGATCGGGATCTGCTTGTTGTTCGTAAAGCCGCTCGGCTCGAAGCGCATGTGGCTGAACTTCTGGCAGAGGTCTTCGACCGGGACGCCGTATTGGAGTGCAATCGAGATGGACGTTGCGAAAGCGTCCATCAGTCCTGAGACGGTCGAGCCCTGCTTGGCCATGGTGATGAAGATCTCACCCGGCATATGCGAATCGGGATACAGGCCTACGTGCAGGTACCCTTCGTGACCGGCGATCGAGAATTTATGGGTGATCGACGGGCGTTCATCCGGAAGGCGTTTCCGAACCGGCTTGTATACGATCTTCTCGACTATTTTTTCGACGATCTCCGGCTCGCCGGCGGCCATGCCATCGCCGATTGTTTCGGCCTTCTTCTTCCTCGTATTGCCGTCTCTGGACGTCGACAAGGGTTGACTGCGCTTCGAGTTCTCGCGGTAGATTGCGAGCGCCTTCAGGCCGAGCTTCCAGCCCTGGAGATAGGCATCTGCGATCTCTTCGACGGTCGCCGTTTCCGGCATATTCACCGTCTTCGAAATTGCGCCGGAGATGAACGGCTGTGCCGCAGCCATCATCTTGATGTGTCCATCATGATGAATCGAGCGCTTTCCTTTGAACGGTTTAAACGCACAGTCGAAGACGTTGAGGTGTTCGTCTTTCAGGTGCGGCGCGCCCTCGATAGTGTCGTTCTGATCGATGTATTCGATGATGGCCTTCCGTTCGGCGCCGGAATATCCCAGTCGCCCAAGTGCTTTCGGCACGCTTCGGTTGACGATTTTCATCATACCATCGCCCTTGCCGGCAAGCAGCTTGTACTTGACGAGCGCGATATCGGGCTCGATGCCCGTCGTATCGCAATCCATCATAAAGCTGATGGTACCGGTCGGCGCCAGCACGGTGGCCTGCGCATTTCGATAGCCGTAGTTCTCGCCTACAGCAAGGCAGTATGACCAGGAGTCTCCTGCGGCTTCCCGGAGATAGCCAGGGCAGCTCGAATCGATATCGTCCACGGCTGCGGCGTGCATCCGCATGACCTCGAGCATCGGCTCACGATTTTTCTCAAAGCCGGCGAACGGACCTATTTCGTCATTGGCTGCGATTTCGGCGCTGCGGGCGTAGGCCTCACCGTGCTCGATGGCCATGATCGCTGCTGCGACAGCACGGCCCTCATCACTGTCATACGCCAGTCCCATTGCCATCAGCAGGGCGCCGAGATTGGCGAAGCCGAGGCCGAGAGGGCGGTAGTCATGGCTATTTTTTGCGATCGAGGCCGACGGGTAGCCTGCATTGTCGACGAGAATTTCCTGCGCTGTGATGAAGATCCGGCTTGCGGCACGGAAGCGTTCGACGTCGAACGAGCCGTCCTCCTTCTGGAATTTCCGGAGGTTGAGCGACGCCAGATTGCATGCCGAGTCGTCCAAAAACATATACTCGGAGCATGGATTGCTCGAGTGGATCGGAGCGGTGTTCTTGCACGTGTGCCATTTCTGAATGGTGTCTTCGTACTGCACGCCCGGATCGCCGCAGACGTGCGTTCCCTCCGAGATCTTATGCAGCACGTCTGAAGCGTCGATGGACTCGACGACACCGCGGTCGAGCACGCCGCACAGGCCAAATTTACTGTTCTTCGCGGCAGCCGACATGAATTCGTCGGTGACGCGCACGGATTGATTTACATTCTGAAATGCCACACTGCCGTAGGCGGGGCCGTTGAAGGATCCGTCGTATCCCTCTTCGATGAGGGCCCAGGCTTTTCGCTCCTCGTTTTGCTTTGCTTCGACAAATTCGAGGATATCCGGATGCCAGACCTTGAGCGTCTGCATAATCGCGGCGCGTCTGGTCTTGCCCCCGCTCTTAATCGTCCCGCCGGTCGCATCCTGTACGCGCATAAAGCTGACCGGACCGCTCGGCTGCCCGCCGCCTGACAGCTTTTCCTTCGACGATCGCAGCTTCGACCAATCGGCGCCGACGCCGGAGCCGAATTTGAAGAGGCGGGCGCTCTCCCCCATCAGCTTCCAGATATCATCGATGGAATCATCGACTGAGATTATGAAGCAGGCCGAGGCTTGCGGGCGCTCATAAGGATCGACCGGGCCAACCTTCTTCTTCTTCTCGTCCCAGGCATAAATTTTCTTTCCACCGGTATCGCGGACGCCATACTGATGGTGGAGACCAACGTTAAACCAGACGGGACTGTTGAACGAGCCGTACTGGTTGACGCAGAGCCACGTGAGATCGTCATAGAACCTTTCACCATCCTCCTTAGAGGCGAAATAATTCTGCTCGATTCCCCAGTCGGAGATCGTGCGCGTTACGCGGTGAATAAGCTGCTTCAGCGACGACTCACGGCCGCCTTTCGCCGGATCAGTGCCTGATTGGCCAAGATCGCCGTAAAAATACTTACTGGCGACGACGTTCGTAGCGAGCAGACTCCACGCCGAGGGGAATTCGACGCCTACTTGCTCGAAGATCGCGTCACCCTTGTGGTTCTTGATCGCGGCATCGCGGAGCTCCCATTCGACGGAATCAAAGGGGTGCTCGTCCGGCCGGGAGAAGGCGCGGTTAATCGTGAGTCCACGCCCTAGATGTTCGGGAACATTCGCCTTGAATTCTAGCTCTCCAGGCTTCGTCTGCGATGTTTGCTCGTCAGGAATGGATCGCGTGTCGGACATGACGCCTCCGAGTATCTAATCCGAAAAATTCAAATTCTGATGAGTGGCAATGGCTGTCGAAAGATGAGGGAGCGCCGGGGGTCTGCCACGAGTTACCGGCACGGATTGAAATGCCGGTGATCCGCTCCATGTTGCGGGCGCAAAACTGGCGCAACCGTCATGGATGAATAACGGTTTATCACCGGATCTGGCGACAAACCGTTGAGGGGTGTCGGCAAGTGTGTGTAGTAATAAATCGAGCGCAGACCCGTTATGCAAGTTTAATTTATCCACATCTAGAACGCTACGCTTACCCTCATTTTTTGGCTCGCCTCAGGAGGAAATACGCGCTGCACATTGCTTCTACAGGAGGGCGCCCACGGAGACGAATGCCGTTATTGTCCCGTGTGGAGCAGCACATTGAACACGTTTACACTTCTTTTCCACATACTTGCTCACAGTAACTCTGCGAGCGGGCCGATTGATTCCCAATAACGGTTATATCCTGTTGCAGTTCTTGGGTCGTGCTTAACTAAAAAGCCCCGGCCGACGTGACCGGGGCGGGTAGATCTGCCATGCAATTGCGTGGCGATACGCCATCCTGCTCACAGATCGTCTTCATCGAAATCGAGATCATCATCATCGAAGTCAAAATCGTCCTCGTCTTCGAAGTCATCATCCTCGAAATCCTCGTCATCTAGATCGTCGTCATCCTCGAAGTCAAGATCGTCGTCATCGTCGATATCGAGATCATCGTCTTCGAAGGCGACAGGCCAATCGGCGAATTGTTGGTCGTCAACCTCGAACTGAGAAAGCGATGTCATAGTCGTTGAGTATAGAATAGGGGAGCGTATGGGCGGACGTGAAATAAGGAACGCCCTTCCACCAAAATCAAGAGCCGCCGCGAGCGTTGTTCAAAAAATTAACATTCACCCGCAGGATCTAATTCTCGAGAACTACGAACCTGTAAGCCGGCTAGGTAGTTAGTGTGCGCGCACGATGAGACTAGAGTGACTGCCCGCGCGCGGTCCGATCACACATTTGAACAGCCAGCGAGAACATGTTGCAGGAGACCGTCGAACGCAGTGCCTATCCGCATCCCGAAGATTTCAAGGTGATGCGGCCTGAATACAGCGAACTGGAAGATGATTACTTTCGCGCTACAATCATCATTGCCCCGTTTCGGGTAACTGGAGAGAGCCGAACGAAAGCCGGAGCGCGACGTGCGGCGCTGTATGAGGCAGCGAAGACCTACCGCTCGTACCATCCCTCTCACCGCATAGAGAGCCCATTTCCGGATGAATTCGTGGACAGGGAAGGAGTGAAGTGGTTTCGCGTACCTCCCTCACAGCGCGAACAGCTCGGTGACTATCGATTCGTGGATGAGAGCGACGAAGAAGACTTCGCCGACATCGAATCGATGCTGGCTTGGGATGTCCGTCCGAGAGACGCGAACCCGCCCGAAGAGGAGGACGAAGACTAATTAGCACATCATGACTGGACTCCTCCAGTCGCGCAAGGCTACTGCCGCTCAAGCCGAAGGTGCAGGATGCCCTCCAGCTGAATTATGCCCTCGTATCGCGGAGAAAACTCTGCAGGATTCACGGTCAACGGCACATCTGCGCTCAGCACATCGGACCCCGCTTCATCCCTTCTGAGATTGAAATCCTCTGCCAGGAGCAACTGGTTATAGAACTCTCGGTCATTCTCGTTGCCGCGGATTCGCACGGTTCGCTCGGTGACGCTGAAGTTGCCGCCGAGGAAGTACTCTTCCCCCCCGACAAATTCATAGGCGAAGATAAAACTGCCGCCGCTCAAGAGATTGAGGCGCGTATTTGCTGCCACGAGTGTATCCAGCACAGAAATTGGCTGCACGCTCGTCGACGTGGGATTGAAAGTGAACTCAGTGAACCTGTATTCCCCGGCAACATCTCTCGGTCTGGGCTCATCGTCGGGGTCGCCGGAATCGCATGCGGCGAAGAGGAAGCAGCCGAGAACGGCGATTAAGGGGAGCAAGAATCGTTTATGCATATGTCGTTTTCATCCGTCTGTGGTTAGGCGCAGCAGCCGTTGCCGCGTGTTCAAGCAGGCGCAAGGCGCCGCTCCGGTCCTGTATAGATATGGTCTTATATGCCGCATTCGTGCTCACGTCTCCGCCGTTACGATAAAATTTAGCTCTAGGTGCATTACTTCCGCTTTAATTCGCTTGCGTGCGGCCGATACACGGAGCGATTGGAATTAATACACATCACAGAGGACGGAATGCGGAATTTACTAATTGCTCTCTTGATCGGCATTCTAGGCGCAATCACGGCCGGTTGCGACCTCGGAGATGAGGACGAAGACTCGAGCGGCGTCGTCTCTCTCAGCGGCCAGGTACTGGATGTCGACACTAACAATCCCGTCCCGGAATCGTTCGTTCGGGTACTTCCTTATGACCTAATTTTTGAGGTTGATGTCGAAGGCCGGTATGCTTTCGACGTCGAGGTGGACAGCACGATGGAGCTGCAGCTGATCGCGTCCAGAGACGGCTACGGTAACGCATCAACGGACGTGCTGGCCCTCGCAGGGCGCCAGGTGAACGTGCCCACATTGCGGATCAATAAGGCAAGCGGCGAGGAGCTCATATCAGGGGATGCCTCGAACATTCTGCTGCTGGAACAATCCGCTCAGAGTATCGGCGTGAAAGAAAGTGGGTCGAATGAGGTTGCGGAACTCACGTTTCAGCTTGCCGACTCCCTCGGGCGCTCGGTCGTTCTCAGCAATGCGGCCGACGTGAACTTTTCACTGGGCGTACAGCCGAACGGTGGTGAATTCATCCATCCGACGTCCGCGCGGACAGACAACAACGGGGCCGTGACGGTGAACCTCTCGAGTGGGAGTCGCGCCGGCGTCGTCCAGGTTGTGGCCTCGACCACGGTCGATGGTGAGGAAATTCGCTCTCTGCCCGTTTCGGTTGCCATCCATGGCGGCCATCCCGATCAGGAGCACTTCTCGATCGGCCCGGCACAGTTTAACTTCCCCGGTCTTCGACAATACGGTCTCGAGAATGCACTTTCTATCGTCGTAGGTGACGAGTACGGGAACCCCGTAAAGGAGGGCACTGCGGTGTACTTCACGACCGACGGCGGCGTTATCGAAGGATCGGTTCTCACCGATGCCCAGGGACGTGGGTCATCGACACTCATTTCGGCTAATCCGCTGCCAAGCGACGGAATCGCGACTATCACCGCCTCGACGGCGGACAAGAATCAGCAGATGGTGAGTAGTCAAACGGCTGTGGTTTTCAGCGGTGTACCCGTTGTTACCGTATCACCATCGACAGCGGCGTTGAATCAGACGTATGAGCTTACCGTCCACGACCAGAATGGTAATCCACTTACCGGAGGCACACAGGTCAGCGTCAAGGTTGAAGGGACGAAGGTAAAAGCTGTCGGAAACACGAACGTTCGCCTCGACGACACGGCGTTCATCGGAGGGCTTACGTACGACCACGTCCAGCGAGGTCCCGGCATCACACAATTCGCATTCAGGGCGGTCGAAGATCGCACCCTGGATGAAGAAGGCGAGTCGACGGTTGAAACCATCACTATTCTCGTCGCCGGACCGAACGGATCGCTGGAAATCGTACTCGGCGGAGCGCTCGGCGTGGAGACGCGCATGCTCAGCGACGGCGAAGCAGTGATCGAACAGCTGGATGCACAGACTAGCCGCGTGCGGGTGCAGCCGTAGCCCACCCGAACCGTCGTCATTGCCCGCCATGCTCGTCGTAAGCGAGCTCAGCGCAGCACGACAAACGGCTTCACGATGACTGAGTCATCGGCCTGAAGGCGGATAAGGTAGGCGCCAACGGGCAGGCCGGCGGCATGAATGGCCGCCCTGTGGTTGCCTGCCGTCCTAAAGCCATCAGTGACCGTGAAGACCTGTCTTCCGAGTAGATCGACGACACGAATCGACACCTGTCCGGGCGCACTCGTCGAATATACCAGCGTTGCGGCGCTTCCGATAGGGTTCGGATAAAGAGTACGGACGTGAATGCTGCGATCCACGAGCGATTCAGTCCCTGTGTCCGTCGCAAACCGAAAACTCGCGACGACCGGTAGATGATCGGAAGTCGTTGCTGTGTACGAAGGGATTCCATTCATGGTATCGAGCACCTCGACGTATGTCGCGACAGAGCCCGGGATGTACGACTCGAAAAGCTGGTTGGTTATCAGGATGTGGTCGATAGTCGATCCGGACGTGCAGGAGCTCGATAAACAGTATGTGTGCGTCTCGCTAGCTTCAAGATCGATCGTCAGAAACCGAAAATGCTCTGCATCATCGAGAAAATTTTCGTACGGCGAACCCTTGCCGGAGGTAATAGACGTTGTCAGTTCGTCGTTGAAGTCGCCAAGGACGAAGACGGGCATAGTGGATACGAGGCTATTGATATGTGTCTTGAGTAATTCCGACGCATTCTGACGTCGGTCCCATGAGGCGTCGTCGTTGCAGCATTTCATGTGAACTACGATGAACAGCGCAGTGAATGACACGTCTGAAAGCGTGATATCCGCTTCCATCTGAAGTGGTGGACGACCCGCGAATTCGGAAGAGTACGGAGTCAGAACGCTCGCAATGCGACGGACCTGCACAACGTCGGCGTCATAGACAAACGCCACGCGCAGATTGCTGCTCGCTCGATCGAGCTCGCCCGCCCATCCGTCTCCCAATGAATGGACGAGCCGGTCGAAGTCCTCGGCGTCTTCGATTTCCTGGATGGCCCACAGGTCGACTCCCGACTGACGAATGACTTCTGACGCATTCGCGATCTGCAGGTCGTCATCCGGCGGCACGCCGTCATTTCCAAAGTTCCGGATGTTCCAGATCCCCACGTCGAACGTAGCATCCGTCCCTTTCGTCGGTAGGTTCTGCGCGAGGGCGGCGGTGGAGAGTCCGGCAAGACCGATGATCGCAAAAACGAAAGGACTCATCCAATTCACGACGTCGAACGGCCGGCGGAATGCAGCTATGAGATACCATCGTATAGGGGAGTTGAAGTCGAAGATGTAACACGCGGTGTAAAGTCCCGTAGTGCTGGATGAAACGGACGCGATGAGTTTCGGCGGCCGCGGAGGAACCACTTACCCCAGCGACGCACCATTATGCGAAAGAACTTTCTGGTTGGAAACTTCATGCGAGCCTATTCGGGCTCCTTTCATTATGCGCCGAAGAACGGCGATACATCACCACAATTGGAAGCCGAATGGCTTGAGGCACGCTTTCAGGAGCGTTCCGTACGCAGCCGCTTCAGAAAGCAGCAGTACGCGATCACGCTGCAGTTCGCTGCGATCCTCGCTATTGCTTTGCCGCTCGCGGCGACACAGATCGATTTTCAGCGGGGTACTACGAATCTCTATTCCGAGGTCGACCAGGAGGTCGTGACGCTGCAGGATATCGCCCAGACTGTGCAGCAGACCCTACCGCCGCCACCACCACGTCCGTCCGTCCCGATCGTCGTTCCGGATGATGAGTTGCCGGACGATTCCGATCTGGATTTCGACGCGTCGCTCGATCTGGCTGCGGACGTCGAACTGACGCCGCCACCGGCACAGGAGAATGAAGAAGAGGTGTTTGATGAACCCGAGATTTTCGTCGTCGTCGAAGATATGCCGGAGATGATCGGAGGTGCGGCGAGCCTTGCGGCGTCCGTGACGTATCCGCCAATCGCCCGCCAGGCCGGACTGCAGGGACTCGTCGTCGTTAAGATCGTGGTGAATTCGGACGGCACGCCTTCTGATCCGGTCATCCTGAAATCACCCGGTAGGGCGCTCGAAAGTGCCGCCATCGAGGCAGTGATGAAGCAGGAGTTTACGCCGGGTCGGCAGCGCGGCCGCGCGGTCGCGGCATACATGGCCATCCCGGTCCGCTTTCAGCTCTCGAGTATTTGACTGGGGTGCTGCTCTATTCTGCGGCTGCACGCTTGATCGGAGGAACGAACGCGATTCGGTCCGCTGAATCCGTACATTGAGAATGTAGTTCAGTCGAATCTCTGTAGATCTCAATCAAGGTGCAGGACCTTCGTCGTGTCGATCAGGAAACGGTCTACGACCTGTTGATTCGGGAGCAGTGGACGGAGCTCCTCGACCTGATTCACGTGAATCCCAAAGCAGTCGAAGACGACCCGCTCCTGCACAAGGCGGTCGAGACCTTCTCGGAGATGTTTTTCGAGCGACTGGCGATGGAAGGACCGGCGCAGTACCGGTCTGAGATTGAGAAGCTCTTTCTTCTCCATGCCGGAGGTCATCACCGACTCGACGGCGATCGCTTCGAGCGGGTTGTAGTCCACCTGGTTGACTTGCATGCGGATCGGCCGGAGGCAGCGGCCGGCTATGCACGTCACTATCCTTCGAACGAGGCTTGCGCACAGGCAATCGCACGATACGACCTGCGAATGCGTGTGGAGCATAGTCGATTGGATCGGGTGACGCTCGATCGGACGAATACGGTACAGAATGTCGACCGAACCGTGTCGCTGTTCAAATCGCGACAGGAGGAAACGTTCTTCATGGCAGCTCGTGCGGTCTTCCCAACCTACCTCGTGTATCCGAATGTAGCCCTCAGCACCGTTATCGATTTCGACTCGATCCACGAGGAGTTGTCGAGCGCGGAGCGGCGTTTTTTCTTTACGGGCGTGATCGACTGCGTGATATTCGATCAACATGAAGGGTATCGCCCATGCTACTTTTTCGAGATCGACAGTTCTCTGCATGATGACGCGGTGCGGAGCCAAAACGA
Source organism: uncultured Rhodothermales bacterium (assembly GCA_964554105.1). Taxonomy (GTDB): domain Bacteria; phylum Bacteroidota; class Rhodothermia; order Rhodothermales; family VXPQ01; genus CAZKNF01. Next base: position 14,900 of record CAZKNF010000063.1, read on the forward strand.
TCGACACAAGGACCGAATTGTGAGCGCCGCGGGAAAAACACTCCATCGACTTCGTGCCCTGGGTGGAGCCGTAAGCAAATCGGAAATCGTGCGCCTGATGAGGGAGACACTGGAGCTGTAGTGGGTCAGCCTGAATTTCGGGATTGAGTTAGATTGGCTCGCCTCCCGCGCGGCCTGCTTCGATGGTCAGGTACTTAATTTCCGGATGCTGATCACTGACGTCTTTCTCGATCCGTTCTATGACCTGTACGATATCCGCGCTCGGCATGTCGCGGCGGAAATGAAGGTCCAGATTCAGAAGCACTTCGTCTGGTCCAACGTGCATCGACATCATACGCACGATTTGCAGCACGTCCGGATCTTCCGAAACCACCGCGAGCACGCTCTCCCTCAGTACCGGGTCGACGCTCTCGCCCAGCAGCAGCCCTTTGCTTTCGACGATGAGAACCGAAGCAACGCCGCACAAGATGGCTCCGATGCAGATAGAGGCGATTCCGTCGAACACCGGCATTTCGAGCGTATGCCCGACGAAAATTCCGACCAACGCGACCACAAGACCCGCGAGAGCAGCCGAATCTTCGAACAACACGGTGAATGTTACAGGATCCTTGCTCGACCGGACCTCCTCCCAGAAGGGTTTGCGTCCCTTGATGCGTCTGAACTCGTGGAGCGCGACGAGAAAAACCGAACCCTCAAAAATGATGGCGATGCCGAGGACGATGTAACTCAACGTCGGATCCCCCATTTCTACGGGATGCAGGACGTGGAGAATGCCCTCATAAATCGAAATGCCACCGCCGACGCCAAAGATGAGTACTGCAACGATCAGCGTGTAGAAATAGACAGCCTTGCCATATCCGAACGGATGCTCCGGCGTAGGAGGTCTCCGGCTGCGCTTCATTCCAAGAAGGAGCAGTCCGCCGTTTCCAGTGTCGACCAGCGAGTGAATGCCTTCAGAAAGCATTGCCGAGCTGCCGCTAATCCCAGCCGCAATGAACTTCAGGACTGCGATCGCAAAATTTCCGACAATCGCCGCGTAGACCGCGCGTTTTCCGGATGCCATGTTCTCCCGCTATATGCTGCCGTTGATTAACATGAGCGTTGGTGGTGCCGTCCTGCAGCTGCTCCACGCCATCGTAAAAAAGTCTACGTACTGTGCCGGCCGATACGGTGCGATCTCCGGCGTCGCCTGATCCGGACTAAAGTTGCTCCCAGTCCTGCCGCGTGAACGTCTGCGCCGACGAAGGCTCCCCGGCTATCCACGACCAGAAGGCATCCTGGCTGCCATCAAAAGCGAAATTGGCCGCTTCGATTTCATCGAACTGATAGAACAGCGTCCATGTCAGTTCGGCCATTACTCCCGGTGGCAAAAAGCTCTTCGCTGCCGCGGTGTTCGGGATCGCATCGGAAAAGTCGGCGAAGTTGAAAGATACGGTGTCCCGACCGCCGCTCCGCCGAAAACTGAGGAGCGCTCCGGCTGTTTCAGGCGAAAAAAAGGAGCGACACCCTTGCGAACGCTCATTTTCGGTCGCGCCACGAAGCAGCATTCGGATCGAAGCCTCGGCAGGATCCAATTCAGCAGGCGCCATACGCGGCATAGGCTGGAGTGTGCCGGGATCGGCTCCTTCACAGGACAGGTAGACAGCGACCTCCTGCGTGGCCTCTGGAATCGATGGCGTCGAAGTCGATGGAGTGTCTTCACCTCCATCACCACAACCCGCCAGAACAAAAATCAGGATAAGGACACCTGGAGAGATCAGCGTAAAGAGGGCGGCGGGCAATCGTCTGATCGTGCACAGCACTTCGCTGCGGGCCACCTTTGCGTCAGCCAAACAACGTATCAAATTCATTTCGTCTGGATCCTGAGCGAACGCGAGATTCACGGAGGTCGTGAATATCAATCGCACCAATTACGGTTCCGATCTAAAACGTAGTATTGGATGCGAAGAGCAACGGAGAAGGCAAGGATGCGAGGTGGAAAATCCGGAGTGAACGTGGGGGCGGTCTCGAAAATGTAGTCCGCATGCGGTAGTTCTCAGTCAGTTGGAACGGTTGCCGGACGACTCGTATTTTTGTCGCGCCTGCGGCGAGAATGTTCGTTATCTAACGTGAGTAGTTCCGTCTGCATGCGCCACCGTTTGCGTGAAGATTTGCCTGGAGGAGTAGATTATGAACGACGTTGCAAAGGTCCTCACGCGCGATACGGTTGCGGACGAATCTGAGTCACATTTCGAGTCCGGGCGATCGCAGGACGACGAGACGGGCCAGGAAGTTAGGGAACGCGGCCCATTTCAGGTGATCGTGCGGCCTACGATCATCGCGACCGTGTGCGTGATGATGTATCTTCGTGAGGGCTGGGTTGTCGGAAACGCGGGTATTCTCGGCGCAGCGCTCATAATCCTGTTGACGTTTCTGATCACGGGAACGTCTGCACTGGTCCTCTCCTCCATATCCACCAACGCACGGAGCGGAGGAGGCGGTGTCCTGAGCGTAATCAGCCGTTCGCTAGGCTTCGAGTCGGGCGGAAGCATCGGTCTGCCCTTTTATCTCGGCCACGTCTTATCCATCGCACTATACCTCTACGGCTTCAGCGAGGTGTGGCAGCACATTTTTCCGAACCATCCGCAGATGCTCGTCGCCTGTCTGGCGTTCGGCGCAATTCTCGCGGGGACGCTCCTGTCTAGGAGGATCGTTCATCGGCTGCAGGACGTCGTTCTGCTTCTCATCGTCTTATCACTCGGCTCGATCTTCCTGGGATTGACGGGCTTGAACCAAAATGCCGGCCTGTATCCGCCTCAGTTGTGGGGATCGTTCAACGGCGCGGGATTTTGGGTCCTCTTCGCGGTTTTCTTCGCAGCCGGTACCGGCCTCAGAATGGAAGTGCGTACGCCTGCCGTTCTTGAGGATCCGCGCAGAAGTATTCCCCGCGGCATGTTGATGGCCGTAGGGATTTCGATCGCCGTTTACCTCTTGATGGCGCTTTGGTACAGCCGTGCCGCATCCCCTTTCGACCTGCAGACCAATGCATTGATCGTAGTCGATCGTGCGGCGTGGGGTCCGATCGTTTTGGCGGCGATACTCGCCGCGACCTTCGCGGCCGCACTCATCACGCTGATCGCCGCGCCGCAGATGCTGCAAACGCTGAGTGCGAATGGAGTGCTGCCTGACCGTACCGGCTTTGGAATATCGACATCACCGATAAAATCGCGGGCGGCTCTTGCAGCCACGTCCGTACTCGTCCTTTTCGCGCTGCTCCCAGGAAGCCTGGACCGTGTGGCGGTGCTGGTGACGCTGGTCTACTTACTCACGTATCTGACGATTCATCTCGTGAGCATTCTCGAGCTGGGGCTCGGAGTCTTTTCTTTTCGACCACTGCTTCATCTACCCCTCGGGATCCCGGTGATCGGTGCGGCAGCTTGCTTCGCGGCGATGTTTATCATAAATCCGTTCTTCGCCCTAGCCGCACCGGCGCTCATCGCGGCAATCTTCATCTACCTGATGCGCAGGCCGTTGAGCTCACCCGCGACAACGGCCCGGAGCGGTCTACTCGTTGCGGCTGCAGAATGGATCACAGACGAGATAGCGCGCGCACCTGATGAGGGGATGCGATCCTGGAAGCCGAAGCTGATCGTCCCCGTGAAGTCGCGAGCACATCTGGACGGCACATACCGCTTCCTTCGGCTCGTGGCAGAGCCGAACGGATCCCTGTCAATCCTGGGAGTCAAGCCGCCCGGACCCAGCGGCGCAGGCTCGCGCGGGGCAGTTTTGGGGATGGCGGACAGAGATCTCTTTGGTCCGCAGGCCCCGTCTGGCGGAGCCGATTCCGACAGTGCTGAGGGGGATGTTTCGGGGAAAGCCACGAAAGGCTCAGCGGATCTCGACACGTTATCGGCCGCGATCGAAATCATCCGAGCCGGCTCACTGAAAGCGGCGACGGCGGCGGTGATCGAGGCGCCGACCCTCGTTAAGGGATTCAGGACGGCGGCATCGGTTCTTGATGATAGCCACTCCCGACCCAACCTTCTGCTCGGCCTCGCTCATCTGTATAGCCAGGAAACAATGCAGGGGTTGGTGGATGTCGCTGAGGACTTCCAGATGAGTGCTGCTCTCCTCCATCTTCATCCGGATGCGGGGCTCGGCCACGAGCGCGTCGTCAACGTATGGGTCAGCGATAAGCGGGAGGAGTGGAGATCCGCTCTTCGCGTGGAAAACCTCGATCTCGCACTTCTCCTCGCCTACCGAATCAACCACAACATGGGAGGGCAGCTGCGGCTCTCCACATTTTCCAGAGATGCGAGGGACACATCAAACGCACGCGAATTCCTCGATCGTTTGATTCGAGACGCACGCCTGCCAGTCGACACTGACGTGTGGATCGAGTCCGGCAATCTACTGGAGCAGGTCGGTAGCGCGCCGCATGCGGACCTGCACGTGATGGCTCTGTCACAGGACGTCCACCATGCCTATCTGACAACCCTCGTTCGACGCACCGGCAGCTCCTTCCTGTTCGTCCGTGGTTCGGGACGTGAGAGCGCTCTGGCTTAGTACGTATACGAGGCCAACCGGTTTAGTCGTTCGCTACCGGTGGAACAGGCTTCTTCGGCGTGCCGTGGAGTCGGGGATCTACCTGACCCAAC
>CAZKNF010000064.1:0-19226 GCA_964554105.1 uncultured Rhodothermales bacterium
CGTGTTGTGCCTCGGTGAGCATGTACATCAACTTTGAGACCAGTCAGCCTTCCGTTCATCATATCCCGGCTTGCGAGCTGAATGATGCGCGCACCGAGAAATGGAATGTCATGTCGAAGACCGCTCCGGCTGGATGCCCGCGGTACGTATCATTCAGTACGTTGCGGAGCGCAATATTCGCGATAAGATGGTCCTTCCACAAACGTTTCGTCGCAGCGAAGTCGATAAGGGTCGCACTCGGCAGATCCGAAGGGTAAAAACCGTCTGACGCTGCGGCCACCTCATCGTAGTCCCGCCACCTTGAATGAGTGTGATGCCGAGCCCGGGCGTAAAGGCTGAACCGATCGACGGGCGAATACGTGAGGGAATAGGCAAAGCGATGGGACGGGATGCGAGCATGGATATGTCTGAGTGCCTCGTCGCCTGAAGTAAAACCTTCAGTCACGTAGGTCAGTCGCTGCGAGAGTTGCCGGTTGAGGCGAAGGTCTATGCTGCCCGAGACCCCCATGAATGATCCTGAAACGCCTCCCAGCAGACGCGTGTTCGCATGAAACCCGGTCGACGCCTCGTCGAACGCTATTTCGTGCTGTGAATGATAGTCCGAGAGCGACCTTCGAAAATACCCACTGACGCGGTAATCGAGTTCGTCGGTTAGCCGGCCGCCGAACTCGAGATCCAAGGTGCCCAGCCGAGGCGCCGGATCGCTCGAGAGTTCTTCGATGTTCGATGCCGCAGGCTCTTTCGAAAGCGGCGGCCGAGGCAGTGCATACCCACGCTGAGTCCACTGCCACAACGTTTCATCCATCGAAATCGTGCGGCGTGCGAGAGTCGCCGTCAACTGCGCCCAATGCGCGCCGGCAATCGTCACGTCCGAACTATGGTGCAGTGCGAAGGCCGGTCGCCCATCCGCCTGAATCCACGAACCGTAGACGGCGACTTCCAGCCGATTGCCGATCATCCCCACGACCTCACCGAAAATCTGCGTTACTAGTATACGCGTATCGTCTAGCGTGTACGTTGTAGAAGCATCTGTGATATCGATCGATCCACCGCCAGTCATGCTGATAGGACCCGATCGGGCTCGCGTTTCGATCCCTCCCGAAACCAGACGTTTTCGAAAATCTAAATCGACACCCTCGGTGTTTGGCCGGGGCCCGAGCTTTTGGGCCAGATAGCTGCCGCGGTAACGTATCTCAAAACCACCAATCCCCGCCGTTCCCGCTCCGCCGAAAAAATCTACGTGGCGGTCTGCAGGAATTTCGAAACCGTACGCATCAAAAAAGATGAGATCCTCCGTATTCGTACTGCCGAGCAGAACACGGTGCGTCGCCGTGCGAGACTCAACGGTGGCCGACAGGGCAACGCCCCGGGCCTCAATATGGGGGTTGGATTCCGGCTCGAAAAGGCGCCGTACTCTCCGGTTCATCTGATTATCGGTCGTGTGATATTCGTCGAGTTTGCCCGACAATCGGGCACTGAGGGGACGAGAGCGCATCTCGATTGTGCCGGTTCCTATCGGTCCCACTCGATCCACGTTTGGCGATGCCAGCGGCGTGTATGCGAAGGGGCCGGGATCATTGATTTCGTTGCCGGCAGACACGCCAACGTCGACCGCGGCACCTGTATCCGGGTGGCTGGTTTTGATGTGGATGGTTCCTGATTGCCGAAGGGCGCCGGCCACGACACTCGGACGTGCCGTCATCACGATGCAGGCGATCTCATTCACGTGGATAGGCGCGGAGTCCAGATTCTTGATGCCGAAAAGTCCGAGCTCCACCGGGATGTCGTCGATTATCAGTGCCCACCTCGGATTCGACGCCGGAGCGAGTCCGGAGGCCTGTGCGTGCCACGTATAGCCGTCGACCGTGTAGGCGTACCATCGATCCGACAAACGAAATACGTCACTCAGGCGCGCGATGCCGGCGTGAGCGATTTCTTCGCGCGTTATGACTTCCCGCCCTGGCGACGGAATGCAGCGGTCGCCGGATGCCGCCGGAAGCGTGTATTTGAACGCCGCAACGGTCGCGACGCCGACTACAGAGATGGGTTTGGACGTGGAGGGAGTGGCATCCGTCGCCAGAAAACCAGCGACCGGGGTCGTGTCCGCGACGGCCGGATAGTACCCGAGGCAAACGACTCCCAGGAGCGACAGGACTGCGAGGAATCGTAATCTGATCATCGCACGGGGCTCATCGGAGAAAATTTCGCAGCCAACGAGGCGTTTGAAAGGATGTCGCGAGGCCGGCTGATATGTAGAGGGTTCGGAAGCGGACGAACGTATACGTCTGTGTAAGATGTGCTGATGCATACACGCCGGTGCTTCTGGTAATGTGGACCGTCGCACGTGAATGCGCCGCGAGCAGGAACTCGCTTTCGTTCTTGACTCCCGGAAAGGTGTCCTCGTCGAATGTCATGCGGCTGTTTCCCATCCGTATTCCGCTGTACCAGAAGAATCCGGGGACGAGCTCCCAATTTAACCCCCATCCAACGTGAACGAGAAAGGCGTCGAATCGGGGGACTGCGGTGGATAAAGGCTTGTACCGGTGCACAGCGACGCCTGCTTCGACGTCTCCCAGATAGAACGGCGTTGACATCGACAATTCGGCTCCATAACCGGGCTTCCAATAGTCGTGAATCCTCGCCTCGTTGAGGTTACCCTCTTGAATGTTCTGGGCGCCCCCGACAGCGAGGTCGATTCGGGAGAACGGCTCCTGGCCGTGAGCGCCAGGTGGAGCGACGGTAAAAAGAACCAGGAAGACGGCGAAGAACCACGCGGTTCTCTGAAGGAGCATGCAGTCGGCCCCCAGCCGTCTCAGTCTGTCGGAACAGAATGTCTTGCCCAGTGCGAGCATGGGTCAAAGCGATAATCGAATGCCGCGATTCAGCCGGATACGAGCTCCGAATTCGGCAAGGAACGTCCACCTCGTCCGCTCAATGCCATCCTGATGTTCAGCGTCCGTCACCAGGTTCGGCCCGACATCCATCCGAATCCACCAATGCTCTTGATTCTGGAGTCGCATTTCGATTCCCGGCCGAATGGTGCGCTCCGTCGTCCCAACTAGAATGAGACCGGTATCGCCGTCCGGATACGGCATGCGGAAGTCGGATTCTCCCTGCAGCAGGACGTCGATCTTCGGAGAGGCGGTGAGACCTGGGATCAGGCGGTCTAGATAGAGGGCTGCGTGGGCCTTCAGGTGAATGAAATCATTCCACTGCGTCGCGAGGCCGCGATTGAGATACATGTACCGCCCTTCTGCTTGATGTGTGTTGTAAGCGCGAGCCGTCACCGCCGTGGCGGATAGAGCCAGATCAGCGCTGGATAGCCCTGCGTAGGTAAGCGAGCCGCTGAGGGCTGCTGAGGCAGGCTCCCCGGTTTCCCCCAGAATGTCGAAATCATCGAGCATGAGTTGTCCGAAGAGCGTCCAGAATTGGAACTGTGCCCACAACGATCCAGCCACGAGTCCATTGTTTTCATCGTTCTTCGGCCTTCCATCGACAGCAAGCAAATGGATCAGCAGCGGATTTAGAAATTTAAGGGAGATGCCGCCATTGGAACTAGAATACAGCGACGCTTCCATGATGCTCGCTCCAAAATGCTTTGACGGTCGCCAGTCGACCCGATGCACCGCGAGGTGGCGTCGGATGCTTCCGCCCAGGCTGTCGGCACCGGCCGCGCCGGTGAAGCGGCCGTCCAGTGTGGCGCTGTCCAGTTCTCCGAGCAAGCCACGCCACGAGAGTTTGTCACCACCGATTCGAAAAGCAATCTGATCGACGCTCACCGGATTCCGGCTCAACATGGTCGACACCTCCGAATTGGGCGCCCAGTGGCGCCCGATCCGGCCGAGATAAATTGACGCAAAGCGGCCGTTATAGCCGAGATAGCTCTCGTTATTCCTCGACGACAGCCTGTTTGCTGCGTCGAGACCGTCGGGATCGTCCTGATAGTACATATCAAACCTGACGCCGCCGCGCGCGATAACATGTCCACGCTCGACGTACCCATGCAGTCCGGCATTGGGAAAGTGGATGAGTCCGGCCTCGAGTCTTGGGTCCGAATCACCGGTTGGCCGGAGGACATCCAGCCGCTCACCCGCTGCGCTTCGCATCCCGACGTCGAACGATACTCCCACAAGTACATTGTCCCTTGCATACTGCCGGTGGCGATCGGCCCCACGCGTCCGTCCGCCCTCGCTTTTGTCGTCACGCGCTCCTCCCCGCCGACGGTCGGTCGAGCGATACCGCGCTTTCTCGTCCACCTCCCGACGTGCACTGCCGTGCGCGGTTTTGCGCATCCGCGGACTCCTGACTCCGAGTTCCGAATTCAGAAGATCGAGCCACCGCCGCTCGATCGCAGAGAGTCGGTCGCCATCCACCTGTCGCAGTGCCGCCTTCACCGCACCTCGCGTGTAGGGTAGGGCCGATGGATTCAGCTCAAGGAGGTATCCGCGGTGCTGAAGCCGCTCGACGTACGTGTACGTCCAGTCATTCACCGGAACGAACGCATGCTCCTGCGCCGCCGCCGGATGCATCACTGCACCGATTAGTACGATGAGGAGGAGATGGAGTGATAATCGGATCATCGAGCACTTCAAATTGGATCGCGCCAGAAGTTAGTCGGCGCACGGTGAAGATGCCATGCACCGCTGCGCTGTACATTGCCCTTGCTTCGCGATGTAGTAGTAAATATGTTCAGCGAATCGAAACCTTCCCGAACAAATTCGATGTAAAGCAGCCAGATTCTCCGCTACCGCTCAACGTACTTCATCTCGCGATTCCTCTGGTAGAGAGACGGTCTTTTCGTGTCACGGAGAACCGAACTTATAGCACTGCTTCTGGCCGACACGCTCGCGTTCGCCGCAGCCACGGTGCTATACTATGTGGCGCGGTTCGAATGGCAGTGGTTCGACGAGCCTGAGAGTTGGCCCGCGACCATCGTCGCACCCGTCGTAGTCTTCACGGCTTTCTGGTTGTGCCTGTTCTTCTTCTTCGGGATGTATCGCGAACGGTATGCGGACAGCCGCTTCGATGAGCTCGTCTCGCTCGCCAAAGTGGTCACTGTCGGCGTGTTGGTTCTCGTATTCGCGATCTTCATCGAATCCCTTCGGCCGAGCGCAGGTCGAAGCACCGTATTCTTCTTCTGGATTGCGGTCTTTAGTTTCGTCGCCGCCGGACGCATTATCGTGAGATCGATTCAGAAATCCCTCATTTTGCGCGGTCAAGGGCTGCATCGCGCTCTGATCGTCGGGTGGAGCGACCGTGTCGAACAAGTGTACGAAGAAATCGGCAGCTATCCCGAAGCCGGACTGCAGATCGTCGGTGCCATCCGTATGAGGCATGAGTGCGAACCTGCTCAGGCGGTGGTTGCCGGTTCACAGGCATCGTACCCGAGCGGAAACGGCGCCGATGCATTGCCCCGCGATTCGGAAGATCGAGAGCTGCACTCGATCGAATCTTTACCGCGTCTGATCGACGAGTTGAATGTACAGGACGTGCTCATCGCGATCGGATCTGAAGAGCACGGACCACTGATGGAGGTCCTTCGCTTATGTGACGGCAAATCGGTCTCGTTGAAGCTCATTCCCGATTTCTATACGATTATCGGCGGGATGGCGCGAACGGAGCACATGTACGGACTGCCTCTGATCGAAGTGCTCCCCGAGCCGATGCCTGCGTGGGAGAAGAGCACGAAGCGATTGATCGACATAGCGGTTTCGTCGATCGTACTGGTCATAGGGCTGCCGGCGTGGATCGCCATCGCTGCCCTCATTCGAATAACGTCTCAGGGTCCGGCGATATACCGGCAGCAGCGTGTCGGGCAGCAGGGCAAATCATTTACCATGTACAAATTCCGAACGATGGGCCAGAACGCCGAGGCGGATTCCGGGCCCGTCTGGGCGCAGGAAAACGATCCGCGCTACACGCCGATCGGCCGGTGGCTCCGCACCACCCGCCTCGACGAGATTCCGCAATTCTGGAACGTGCTCAAAGGTGACATGAGCCTCGTCGGGCCGCGACCGGAACGGCCATTCTTCGTCGAAAAGCTGTCGGAGGAGATCCCTCTCTACAGCCGTAGGCACCGGCTGAAACCCGGCATTACCGGATGGGCTCAGGTGAAGTGGAAATATGACACGAGTCTGGAGGATGTCCGTCAGAAGGTGAAGTACGATCTCTTCTATATTGAGAACGTCAATCTGCGCATGGATTTTAAAATCCTGTTCAGGACGATAAGGACAACTCTATTGGGAAAGGGGCAATAGTAGGACTACTATCCATCCAGTAGTTTCGCTTCCGATCCTGCACAGTTCACGACCGGCCATAGATGGATAACATCACGACTGCTGAAGCAGGCACCCTCGCCCTGTACCGTGCACTTTTTCTCCCGCGTGCGATCGAGGAGAAGATGCTGCGGTTGATCCGGCACGGTCGAATTTCGAAATGGTTCAGCGGATATGGACAGGAGGCGATCGCAGTCGGGTGTGCGTGGGCCCTCGAAGAGCGCGACTATATCCTCCCGATGCATCGCAATACCGGCGTCTGGACGACGCGTGGTCTCCCGCTCAAAGAACTGTTCTGCCAGCTTATGGGGAAGGAGGGTGGCTACACCAAGGGCCGCGACCGCACCTACCATTTCGGTCTCCCTGAAAAACGGATCATCGGCATGATTTCGCACATGGCCGCAATGTTGCCTGTGGCATGTGGACTGGGTCTATCGGCTCGCCTTAAGAACGAGGATTTCGTCTCCCTCGCGTTCGTAGGAGAAGGCGGCACGCGCGAAGGTGACTTTCACGAGGCACTCAGTCTCGCTGCGATATGGAAGCTCCCGGTCATCTTCGTAGTCGAGAACAACGGCTACGGCCTCTCTACGCCCTCAAGTGAAGCCGTACCGGTTCAAGACATCGCGGCGGCTGCTCCCGGCTACGGGATAGCAGGTGAGATCGTCGACGGCAATGACGTCGATGTGGTGCTGGATTCGGTACGGCGCGCCGCGGGAAGGGCGCGAGCCGGCCACGGCCCGACGCTGCTGGAAATGAAGACGTTTCGGATGCGGGGACACGAGGAAGCGTCGGGGACGTGGTATGTACCGGATGAACGCTTCGAGGAATGGGCGGCGAAGGATCCGGTTCGGCTGTTCGAGGAGCGCTCGGTATCTGACGGACGCTTGACCGAGGATGAGCTCGCAAGCGCGCGCAAGGAACTCAGGGCAGATGTGGACGAGGCGGCTGAATACGCGATGGCGCAGTCCGAACAGCGAAGTACGCAGATGCAGGAGCGCGCAGACCGCTGGTCTCCGTCGTCTTTTAAGCAGTCAATGCCCGGTACGGACACGTCCGAGAAGCGGTTCATCGATGCGGTCACGGACGGGCTGCGTCAGGCCATGGAGAACGACGACCGCGTATTGATCATGGGCCAGGATATCGCCGAATACGGCGGCGTGTTCAAGGTCACGAAGGGATTCGTCGAGCAGTTCGGCAGGGAGCGCGTCCGAAATACGCCGATAATGGAGAGTGGCGTTCTTGGAGCCGCGCTCGGCCTATCCATCGAGGGGTTCAGGCCCGTGGTTGAGATCCAGTATGCAGATTTCATCACCTGCGGCTACAATCAGATCGTCAACAATCTTGCGACGACCCACTATCGGTGGGGCAGTCCTGTAAACGTCACGATACGCGCGCCGTTTGGAGGAAACATTGGGGCAGGTCCGTTTCATTCACAGTCTATCGAGGCCTGGTTTTGTCACGTGCCCGGATTGAAGGTCGTCGTACCAGCGGATCCAGCCGATGCGAAAGGACTTTTGATGGCAGCGATTCGTGACCCGAATCCGGTTCTCTTTTTCGAGCATAAGTATTTGTACCGCGCACTGAAAGGCACCGTGCCGGATGATCCATACGAGACCGAAATTGGGCGCGCGCGCGTGACTCGAGAGGGGAGCGATCTAACGATCGTGACCTGGGGTCTCGGTGTCCACTGGGCCTTAGAAGAAGCCGAACGGTGGCGTCGTAACGAAATCTCCATAGAAGTAATCGATCTCCGGACGCTCGTGCCCTGGGATGAAGAAACGGTTCTCGCTTCAGTGAAAAAAACTGGGGGACTCCTCGTCTTGCATGAGGCGTCACGCACGGGCGGCTTCGGGGGGGAGATCGCCTCGCAGATCACCGAAAGGGGATTTGAGTGGCTTGATGCACCTCCCCTTCGCGTAGGCGCTGAGGACCTGCCCGTACCGTTTTCAACCCGAATTGAAAAAGATGTTTATTCAGCCCAATCGAAGCTGCAAGAAGCTGTGGAGCGCCTAGTTTCGTACTAGCGATCTGCCCCTGCAGGAATCCCTGCAAGCTTTTGCGCACGCGTACACGCACAAGAACCAACCACGGATCTGATAGTGGCAACAGAAGGAAAAAACTCGATGCCCGAGCCGGGCGATCTAGCACCGGATTTCGAAGGTGTAACGCAGACCGGCGAGACAATTCGGCTCAGCGATTTTCAAGGAAAGAAGGTCGCACTCTATTTTTACCCGAAAGACGGCACGCCCGGATGCACCAAACAGGCTTGCAATCTCCGCGATGAATATGAGCATCTTGGTAAGGAGGACATCGCTGTAATCGGCGTTTCGGGAGATGATGTCGAATCACACAAGGAGTTTGCGGAAAAATATGAACTTCCGTTCCCGCTAGTCGCGGATCCGGACCGTGCGATCCTGGAATCGTACGGCGTCTGGGGCGAGAAGAAATCGTATGGACGCACGTATCTTGGCACGAGCCGCACGACGTTTCTTATCGATGAGGAGGGCGTCATCCAGCATGTGATCAAGCGTCCCCGCGTCAAGGAGCATGCGGAGGAGATCACGTCCAAGTTCGGGATTGGCGCGTGATTACAATTTCGGATCGCCTTCCGGCGGCGGCTTCACGGTTGCCCTGACGCCGGCAATCCCCATCGCACCATGAATGGTTCGTTGTCGTGAGGATTGAGGAGCACGATCGTGCGGTTCTCCAGTGCGTCCTCGGGAAGTGTGAACTCAAGCCGCTCGAAAACTTCTTCCTCGCACGAATCGCCGCCGTTCCCGTGCTCGACCCATAGCTTGGTAGTATCCGATTCAGATATGTAGTCAAGATCGAATCGATGATCTTCGCAACCGCCCGCGTACGACACCTGCAGCGTCAGCGTATCGGATTCGAGCGACGGCGGCTCATCCGGCAATGCCGGTACTTCATTCGTCACAATCTGATACGGATCTCCGAAAACACTGCGGTCTGTCTCAACGCGCTCTGATTCTTCCGGTGACCGACCGTCGCTGCAGCCTAGAGCCGATCCGACGAGAAATACGGCGGTGAGGATAATCGGCCATCGAGCCGGAACGGTATGCAAGTATGACATCAAGTTACGATCACTAATTTTGGATACAATCTATGATATGGCGGTGGCATTTGAGATGATGCCTTAGGTAAGAACTGCCCGGGCAGCACCTCGTAAGAAGATGCCGTGACGCGACAGCATCGAGCCACGTCGCGACGGACCACCACGTCGTATCTTAACGACGACTTTGCTTTCATCTACGATTCCTATGCTTCACGAAAAGTACGAGCCCGTTATCGGACTCGAGGTTCACTGCCAGCTCTTAACGGAATCTAAAGCGTTCAGCCCCGAGTCGGCAGCGTTCGGTGCGGAACCCAACACGCATGTCGATCCGGTCAGTCTCGGACATCCCGGCACGCTGCCGGTGCTGAATGAACGCGTCGTCGAATACAGCATTCGCGTCGGGCTGGCTACGCATTGTCACATTGCAGAGCGTTCGATTTTTGCGCGGAAGCATTACTTCTACCCAGACCTTCCGAAAGGCTATCAAATCTCGCAGTACGAGACGCCGATCTGTGATGGCGGATTCGTGGATATCATGCTCGATGACATCAAGGGCGACGGTGCTCCGAAGACGAAGCGAATCGGTCTTACACGCATCCACATCGAAGAGGATGCTGGAAAGTCTCTTCACGACCAGGATCCGCAAGATACTCTGCTGGACTACAACCGTTGTAGCGTTCCGCTGATCGAAATCGTGTCCGAACCCGACATCCGATCATCGCGGGAGGCCTACCTATTCATGCAAAAAATCCGGCAGCTTGTCAGATATCTCGGAATCTGCGATGGGAATATGGAGGAGGGATCGCTTCGCTGCGACGCTAACGTGTCAATTCGTCTCCGAGGTCAGACTGAACTCGGGACGAAAACCGAGGTAAAGAACATGAACTCATTCCGAAATGTAGAGCGTGCGCTCGAGTACGAAATCGCGCGGCAGATACGGCTCGTGGAAGCCGGGGAGGACGTCATTCAGCAGACCCTGCTATGGGATGCGGACAGAAATGAGACTCGCGCGATGCGCGGAAAGGAAGAAGCACACGACTATCGGTATTTCCCGGATCCGGATCTCGTACCCATGGTCGTAACCGAGGATCTTCTGGAAGAAATTCGGGCTGCGTTGCCCGAGATGCCCGAGGTGCGCGTATCGCGCTTCGTGTCGGAGTGGGGCTTGCCCGAATACGATGCACGGCTCCTCACCGACGAGCGCGCAACGGCGGACTACTTTGAGGAGACGCTGTCCGCGCTGTTCAAACGGACAGGCGGCGGCAATACGCATGCCCAGTCGAAAGCTGTTTCGAACGTCATTATGACGGATGTCATGCGCGTGCTGAATGAAGAGTCACTCACGATCGAGGAATTCCCCGTCGAACCGGAGCGGCTAGCAGAACTGGTCCAGATGCGTATCGACGATGAAGTTAGCTCCTCTGCGGCGCAGGAGATTTTCGATGTAATGGTTAAGGAGCTGCAGACGCCTTCGGAGATTGCGAAAGCCCGAAATCTCCGCCAGGTATCCGATGAGGGCGCACTTCGCCCGGTCGTCGAAAAAGTCATTCAGGATAATCCCGGACAGGTCAACGCGTATCTGAATGGAAAAGAAGGTTTGATCGGGTATTTTATCGGCCAAGTCATGCGTAGTTTTGAAGGGTCACCGGATCCGAAAACGGTCCGCCGTCTGCTTGCGGAAGAGCTCGAAGAGCAGAGGCCGTAGAAGGATTTACGCAGTTTCGTTACGTACCGACCATCCACTCGACATCCAGAATCAAATAGAAGATCGATGCTCGTTGCAGGCAACTGGAAGATGTACACGGACCTCATCACCGCCCGCACACTGGCGAAGGATGTGGTCGAGGCGGTCGGAAATCCCGGTGACGTAAAAGTCGTCGTGTGCCCCCCGGCAATCAGCCTGCACGCGATTTCGGAAATCATACGGACAACTCCGCTCGGACTCGGTGCGCAGAACATGCACGACGAAGAATACGGCGCCTTTACAGGCGAAGTCTCGGCTCCGATGCTGCGATCGGTCGGATGTCAGTACGTCATTCTGGGTCACTCCGAACGACGTCAGCTTTTCGGGGAAACGGACGAGGGTGTGAAAAGAAAGATCACAAGCGCGTACGATCACGAGCTTGTTCCGATCGTTTGCGTCGGCGAGACGCTCGACCAGCGTAATGCCGGAAATGCTGAGGAAGTGGTCCGAATACAGGTCGAACGCGCACTCGACGGTGTCGCGCTGGACGATCCTGACCTGCTGGTGATCGCCTATGAGCCGGTGTGGGCGATTGGCACGGGCGAAACCGCGACGCCGAAGCAGGCGCAGGCAATGCACGCTTTCATCCGCCGGCTCCTGATGGATCGATACGGAGAAGAAGTGGGAGGTAACATCGAGATTTTATATGGCGGCAGCGTGAAGCCCAACAATGCGAAAGAGCTGTTTGATGGAGAGGATGTTACCGGCGGACTGATCGGCGGCGCAAGCCTGAAGGCAGGCGATTTTGCCGCCATCGTGAACGCCGCGCAATAGATCGGCGCATCCGGCCGCAAGGAAGCTCAGGTCATTTCACGAGCGCAGTTTGTAGATCGGAATGAGGCGGATTGGCGTCATATTAGTGGCCGCGGCAGCGGTTTTTCTCGTCTCGTGCTCGGGTCCGAGTACGATTGATTCGGACGATGCCGGCAGAACGCGAACATTCGAGCCCGGTGTGCCGAATTTCGATATGGAAACGGTTGTCCGTTCACAAAGTGACGGACCAGTCGTCGTGGCCCATCTCAGCATTCCCTACTCTTCGCTTGTGTTTGTCCGGTCTGGACAAGCATTCGAAGCTGAGTATGATGTGGTCGTAGAAGTAATCGAACGTGAATCGGAAAACCACGTCCTCGATCATTTGGAAACGGAGACCATTCGACTCGCCGATTACGATTCCACCATCATGCCGGCGCCTCACCTCCGCATGATTCAGCTCGAGATTCCTGCCGGATCATACGTGGTCGAGGTCACCCTGACCGACCAGCAGACGGGTGCTGATGCGGTGCGACGACAAGCATTAACCGTGCCGTCGCTTCAGGAAGACGAACCCTTCTTCAGCCGAATACATCTCGAAGGACAGCGAAACCGGGGCGGCTTCGAACCAATCCTCTCGCTGCACATGCCGGCGATGATGGACTCGCTTCGGGCTTCAATCCAGCTGCTCAACCTGCGTACCGGCGACGATCTGACGATGGCGATGCGCCTGATACGCTTCGAAAGCGACACGAGCATAGCAGAACCGCCCTACTGGCTCGTACCATCGCGGGCGTCGATTAAATCACGGGGCGTGTTTTACCACGAGGCCGACACAATCCAGGTTACGCAACGTTCGATCGCCTCTCCGGCCGATGATGCAGTTGTCGTCTTTTCGCTTCCGAAGCTTTCTGCCGGAATCTACCATCTCGAGATCACGGGCACAGATTCCGACGGGGAAGTTCTAATCGAACGCGATCGCACGCTTTCCGTGAAGAATACCACGTACCCGCAAATTGCGGATCTGCACGATCTCATCGATGCGCTCTCATATATCGCCTTTGATGATGAGATCGAGTACATCGAATCGTCGGAAACGAGTGCGGAGGCCAAAAGGCGATTCGATGCATTCTGGGGGTCACGCGTCCCGAATCGAAACCTGGCCGCCACGCTCATCAAGCTTTATTACGGCCGCATCGAAGAGGCGACGCTTTACTTCACGGGCTATAAGGAAGGATGGAAGACGGATCGCGGCATGGTCTACGTAGTGATGGGCCCGCCGCTGCTCGTTGACCAGCACGTCGAATCCGAGACGTGGTATTACAGTTATGGAGATCGGGATCCTGCCAACACGTTCGTCTTTCAGAAGGTGCAGTCGTATCTCCATCAGCCCTTCGAGAACTACATTTTACAGCGCCGTCCCTACTACCACCAGGCATGGACGCGCGCGATTGATCTCTGGAGAAGGGGAGAGGTGCTTTAACGCGCGCCCGCCTGTGCAACACCACCTCTGTGCGGCGGTATCTAGATTGAATGAATACGTACATTTCCATAGCGTTGCTTTTCCTTCTGGTGGCACTTGCGGCATGCTCGGGCGCTGTAAATGCACCCGTTCCGACTGAGAATCGTACCGCCGTTTTCGAGCCGGGCGCCCCGAACTTCGATATGGAGGCGATAGCTGTTCTGGAAAACGGCAGCACCGGACTCGACGTCTACGCGGCGATTCCGAGCGCATCTTTGGTCTATTTAAAACGTGGAGATGGATTCGAGGCAAGGTATGAGCTTCTCATCCGTATAATTCCCCGCGGAGATCGCTCCGCCACATTCGAACGCGTTCTCACCGATACCCTGGTGACGGCGTCGTACGATTCAACGCAAAGCATCGAACGCCACCACCGGCGTGCCCACATTCCATTGCCGCCCGGCTCATATGTGGTCGAGGCAACGTTGGAAGATGCGGAATCCGAAGTGCGCGCTTCGCGGAGGCAGGAAATCGAGGTTACCGATGCATCCACCGGCGAGGTACTGCTCAGCGACATCCGATTGGAGGTGAGCCGGCACGGCGGATCGTTCGAGCCGGCGCTTTCATTGCACCTCGCCTCCGGATACGACTCACTGCGTGCTCTGACGGAGCTCTATAATCTGCCGGAACGCGCCGAGGCTACGATGACGCTCGTCCGATTCAGCAGCGACACGAGTGTAGCAGCACCCCCTTTCATGTTCACGCCCGGTCCGTTTAGCTTGCCCTACATTGGCGTAGAATACGATGAAGGGGACACAATTCAGGTATCACGTCGGGTCCTCTCAGAGCCGAGCGGCCACATATCCATCGAGTTCTCACTCCCAATGCTGGAGCGGGGCAACTACCTGGCAGAGCTGAATGTGACAGGCGAGGATCTCGCACACGAGAGCAGGAGACACTTCGTCGTCATGCGCGAGGGATTTCCGATGATAGAAGCATTGGATGAGATGGTGGAGGCGGTCCGATATATCTCCGGTGAAGGCGATTGGTCGAAGATGATGAATGCTGATTCTCTGGCGGAAAAGAAGAATCGGTTTGATGCGTTCTGGGCCGGGATCGTACCGAATAAAGAGGCTGCAGCGTCGCTATTAGAAAGCTACTACAGTCGGGTCGAGGAGGCGAATGTCCTTTTCTCGAATCACAAAGAGGGATGGAAGACGGATCGCGGGATGATTTACGTCATCTTCGGACCGCCGCCCTATACCGAATCTCATTATCAGCGAAGGGACTGGTACTATTTCGAAGATGGATTCCCGTTAAGCAGGCGCCTCCCACCGTTCATCTTCAAGAGGTCAACGGCCTACGGCCTCGGGGGTCTTTTCGAGAACTACATTTTACAGCGCGCTCCCGAGTACGAGCATGAGTGGAGACTCAAGATAGCCAAGTGGAGAGACGGGGTATCGATGTAGACCGGACTGGACCTGCTCGAACCACCGCGTTATTTGTCCAGCACTCGAACTAGTCCGTCGATGGCTTGGGCTTCGACTTCGTGTCGGTGGACGTGTCGCTTTTCTCTGCCGTTGCTGTTTCGCTCGACGACTCCTTCGATTTGCCACTGGACGCGTCGGCGCTGGTATCCCCATTGCTTCCACTACGGGCGTAATCAGTCAGGTAGAAGCCGCTTCCCTTAAAAATCAGACCGGCCCCTGATATCACGCGTTCCACTTTCTGACCCGTCTCAGGATCTATTTTAAGGGGCTCTTCCGTGATCCTCTGCTGAACTTCAAAAGTGGAGCCGTCTTCGCGTCGGTATACGTACGTAGGCATGATTTATTTTGATAGTCCGGTCAATAAATAGGTTGCGCTTTCATGCGACACTGCCATCTTCGCAGTCGGTAGATCGGCGAACCCATGCACAAACAAATTGCGCAAGAAATGTTCCGTTTTTAAGGCGCACGTTTCCGGAGGATGAGCTGCGGCGGACCGACGATCGCCTCCTGGGCGAAGTCCGCGAGTTGGGGGCGCACCTGAACAATCTTGCTGTTGTCTCGCGTCGGATAAACGCGGTTCGTGAGCAGGATAACGAACAGATCCTGATCGGGATCGACCCAGAGGGAGGTACCGGTGAATCCGGTGTGCCCGAAACTATTCGGTCCAAAATGCTGGCCGGCAGACGAGTATTCGTCCTCTTCCGGATTAATCTCGATGGTATCCCATCCGAGCGCACGGGTATGCAATTCCGGATTTTGAGCCGTCGTAAACGTGCGAATTGTCTCGGGCTCTAGAAATTGACTTCCGTTGATGAAGCCGTCATTGACGAGCATGAATGCAAATTTTGAGAGATCCTCAACGGTCGAGAAAATGCCCGCATTTCCAGAGACGCCACCGAGAATCCAGGCGGTTTCGTCATGTACCTCCCCCTGTATAAGCCGTCGGCGAAAGCTCTCGTCGAGTTCGGTAGGAACGATGGACGTATCGGAAATATGGCCGCGATAACCCGTGTCGACCATGCCCAGAGGTTCAAATACATTATCATTCATCCACACGTCAAACGGACGGCCCGTGATCTCCTCGACCACGAGTGCGAGCGTAATTAAGCCGAGATCGGAGTATTGCGACTCGGTGTCGGGTTCGTATCGCAGCTTCTCTGCCATAATCGTATCGATCAGCGCTTCGCGTGTCGTGATCCCGAGCCGGTGGTAGGCACGGTATGGGATCAGGCCGGCGGAATGAGTAAGTAGCTGTCGAATTCTGATATCGGACTTGCCACCTTCACCGAACTGCGGCAGGTAGTCGACGACCCTCGCATTCAGATCGAGCTGATCATCCTCATAGAGCTTCATCGCGGCCGTGGTTGTGGCGATGACCTTCGTCAGCGACGCAAGGTCGAACTGCGATCCAGTGGTGACGGGCACACGATTATTGTAGGTGTAGTATCCGTAGGCGTTCAGTTTGGGGAGTACACCGTTGCGACCGATCGCAACGGCCGCGCCGGGGAAGGCTTCGTCCAAGATCGAGGCATTGACCAATGAATCGACGCGTCGCAGTCGGCTTCCGTCCATCCCCACCTCAGCGGGCAAGCCGTCCCGAATCGTCATCTGCGGCACCGGAATGCCGTCCCCGTAAGCGAAAACGTCCGGAATCGTGATGGGCAGGCGGCCCTCAAATCCGGAACGGCCGACGATCGCTTCCGCGACCGCGCGCTGCGACGATTCGGACGCGCTGTATGCAGCGACGTAAGTCGCGGGCTGCTCGAGATCCATGACGATGTATGGGTTACCAAATGAGATGAGCGCCACGGGCGGTCCCCTCCCGACCAACCTATTTAAGAACTCGTGGTTCTTTTCGGCCAGGTTTATGCGCCCGCTCCAGGAGCGGACATAGACGAACGCCGGCACGATCACAGCATCATACGAAGCGGCCGATTCGAGCACGGTGTCATACTCCTCCTGATGCGATCGATCGTCAAGCAGAAAGTTGTCGACGGTAACGTTGGAGAGGTTCTGTCGCATCTGCGACATGAAATAGTCACCCACAGATGGGTCGTCGCCGTCGCTCAGCGTCACGACAAGAATGCGCGCCTGGTCCGTTAGTGGCAGCAGCTGACGATCGTTTCGAAGCAGCGTGAGAGAGCGTCGCGCAATGGTCTCGCCGACCGCACGATGCTCGTTCGTGGCAACCCGGCGCCGAACGTCATTCAAATCGACGAGACGATTCTCATCCAGCCCGGCCCATGCCTTCGCGCGTAGAATGCGCATAACGGAATCGTCGATTCGGCGCTCCGAAATATCTCCGTCAGCCAGGGCTCGAAGAATCGCCTCTCGAGCGGCATACGGATCCTCGGAAAGAAGCAGCATGTCGGCGCCGGCTTTGACCGCACGCACCGCGATATCGCCGGTAGAAAAGTTGGCTGTAACACCAGCCATTTCGAGCGCATCCGTGACAATCAGTCCCTCAAAGCCGAGATCATTCCGCAGTATGTCCGTTGTGATTCTCCGAGACAGACTGGCAGGAACAGTAGAGTCTGGCTCAATTTGCGGAAGCGCAAGATGGCCGGTCATGACGCTCATAACGCCCTCATCCACCAGGCGCTGGAACGGTATGAGTTCGAGCGCTTCGAGCCGGTCCATCCCGAACGGCAGAATCGGCAGCGCGGCGTGAGAATCAGTCTCCGTATCGCCGTGGCCAGGGAAATGCTTAGCCGTCGAAAGCGCGCCGCCGTCCTGAACACCTCGAGTGAACGCCGTTGCAAGTTGCGAAATGAGCGCCGGATCCTCACTGAAGGACCGGACATTAATGATGGGGTTGAAGGGATTATTGTTTACGTCTGCCACCGGCGCGAAGACCTGGTGGGTTCCCATAGCTCTTGCTTCGATGGCCGTGACGTATCCCGCCATATAGGCAAGTTCCGGATCTCGCGTGGCTCCGAGCGCCATAGTGCGAGGAAACGTGGTCGTATGCTCAATCCGCATTCCGGCGCCCCATTCCATGTCTTGGGAAATCAGAAGTGGGAGGGAGGCACGCTGTTGAAGCTCGTTCGCAAGCGTAGCCTGCTCGAGCGGTTCACCCTGGAAGAACGTAATGCCGCCGAGCTCGAACCGCTCCACAAGATCCACGAGCTCTTGATACTCTTCATCATCTTCGCTCGTGTAGTAACTGAACGCCCGGGCTGCGAAGAGCTGCGAAACCTTCTGTTCGAGCGTTAGCTGCGATAGCTGCTCACGCGCCCAGTCCTCGGTACCGGGCCAGAGCTCGTTCTGGGACACACTGACTGAGAGAGAGGGTAGATTTCGCGTCACGTAGGCGGTAAATCCGACAATGAAAAGAGCCAGCGTACCCAGTATGAGCGCGGGCCTATGCAATCGTTGAAGCATGAAAGACGTATTCGTTGACGCGACGTTGTGTGGGGCGGGAGTGGAGCAAATCACCGTTTCAATCTACGAAAAGCAAGCATTCGATTGAGTTGCGCCGAATTGTTAGTACGTATTTTCTAGAACGATGTAGGAGATAGGTTCGCGCATCCAGCGGTCGAAGAGTCCCGTTCGATCGCCCTCCGGCGCAAACCCGATGTTGGATCCTAGGAGTATATCCGGGTCGTCGTCACCGTCAAAATCTCCAACATCCATGACGAGCCATCGACCCCGATACGAGTCTTCGAATGTAAAGGCCTCGAATGTCAGGTCGCGGCGGGCTTCAAACTGCCCGCCTCCCTGATTAAGATAGATGTCAAAGCCTTCATCTCCCTGCGCCATAAGGACGCCGATATCGTCGAGTCCGTCGCCGTCGAAGTCATGCAGGACCACGTCATCGGCGCCCGGCTGATCATTGAGCACGTGGCGTACATAGGTGCCGTCCAGCGTCGCCTCGTACCAGGAGAGCGATCCGGTCTGATTGCCGTACTCACATACGACGAAATCCTTTAGCCCGTCCCCGTTCAGATCGGCAACTTCCATATGTACAGGGCGCTTGAGCCCTGTAATCAACGGCATCACGGGAGAATCCGCGCCGTCTACCACGTGGATTGCACCCATCGTCGCTTCGGATGGTCCGGGATCCGGACCGATTAACAAGATGAACAGCCGCCCATCATCCCAGCGGGCCGTAACGGGTGCGCCGTCTAGGTCGAAATGATGGAGCAGCTGACCGGCGCGATCGAGTACTATGATTTGGCTGTTCTGCGCATAATTGCCAACAAAGGATACGCGCGGGTGCTTTTCGATCTGTGCGAGTACGGTCATGGGCCTCCTCGACGTGATGTCAGGTTCGCGAACGGTGAAGCCGGCCAGACCCACTTCGAGAGGAGGGCTTCGCGGTTCGGCGGCCGCAGCATCACCGGCCTCATTGAGATAGAACGCAACAATGGCATCCCACTGATCGCTGGATATTTCCGCCTCATGCGGGTAGACGATGGCGGGATCAACG
>CAZKNF010000065.1:0-18507 GCA_964554105.1 uncultured Rhodothermales bacterium
ATCAAAATCAGCGCTTCTACAGGTCGGGGCCCCCGCTTCAGACAGAAAAAGCCGCAAATGCGGCTCGGCCCCGAGATCATCGACGCTCCACGTCCGATTCACGACCCTTCACTGCCGGCGAAGGATGAATCCAGACTTCTGCGGACACGCCGCGTCTTAAAGTTAGCACCGAATCAAATGTTTCTCAAAGAATAGCGCAATAGAGAAGTCTGCGCATCCGTCATGGACTAATCTGGGTCGGCCTCGCCGGCGAGCTCTCCATTTGTAGACGAACCGCCGTAGCGGAAGTCGGGCAGATCAGGATTGCTGAAGAATTCGAGAAGCGTATCGGCGCGAAGGCCGAGGCGCAGGGTCTCGAGCGGGATAAGTTCTTCGGAGCTGATATTACCGAGGTTCGCGTTCGTGCCTAAATGCTGAATGAACCACACCTGCTGCGATTTTTTAGGGGCTTCGAAGATAAGTCGGTCGGGTTCGATCAGATCTGCGATTTCTTCGACCAGCCCGGTCCTCACTTCCCCGTTTGGACGGTACAGCCCCGCCGTACCACTCTCTCGTGCCTCGCAGATGACCTTCCAGCTTCCTGATGCAAGCTCGGCTTTTATGAGCTGTACCCATTTATAGGGGGGCATTATGCGCTCTTTGTCCTTCGACCCTACCTCGCTCAGCACCGCGAAATCTTCTCCGAACGAGCGAATGCATCGCAGCTTTTCCTCGTGTGAGATGTGCAGCGTCCCGTCCGAAATCTCGACGTGCTCGATCGCAAGGGAGGAGAGCAGCCGCTTGTAGGTGTCGAGTTGGTCGCGGAGAAAGAATGCTTCGAATAACGTTCCGCCGAAATAGACGGGTACGCCGGCGCTCCTGTAGATCTCGAGCTTTTTCTCCAGTCCGGGTGTAATGACGGCCGTGCCCCATCCTAATTTCACCAGATCGACGTAGTCGGAAGCGACGTCGAGCACGTCTTCCACCTGACGGACGGCGAGGCCTTTGTCAAGCATAAGCGTTAGTCCGGCTTCCCGCGGCTTGGCCGGCCGCTGGGGAATCCCGATCATGTCGAACTGCTTGTGAATCATTTGCTCGCTCCTGGTTGGATGATGCTCAAGACGCCGCCCTCACGGCTGCTGTGCATGGCGAGGAGAATCTAAGCATCCGGCCGGCATTATATCAAAAACAGCTCGTGCGGCTTCCTCATCCGAACGATCGCATGCCATTTCCCTGCTCCGGACCTCATCCTTCCACGCTCACGGCGGTCGCAGGCTCGATCGCTGACGCGCGCGCGGCCGGATAGGCGGCTGCGAGGATGCACAGGCCGATTGCCACTGTGCAGATAATCACGAGATCGAGCATGCGAATCGAAATCGGGTAGGCGTCGATCATGAACGACTCCGCTCCGGCGAGCGGCACGAGGGCGAAGTGTTGCTGCAGCAGGGCGAGTCCGAGACCCAGAACGAGCCCGGCGACGGTACCCAGCACACCAACGAGCAGGCCCTCCGTCAAGAAAATCCGGCGGATATCCCGCCGCGACGCGCCCATCGCCTGCAGCACGCCGACATCGCGCCGCTTTTCGATCACGATCATCGTCAGCGATCCCACTATATTGAATGCGGCGACGATGATGATAAGAGCGAGGATGATGGACGCGCCCCATTTTTCCAGTCGCATCACGTCATAGAGCGATTTCTGGAGGTCATACCAGGTCAACACCTGGTATTGATCGTCGGACAGTTGAGACTGAAGTGATGCTTTCACCTCATCTGCGCGGTTTAGATCGTCGAGTCGTAATTCGACGCCCGAGACGCTTTCGTCCATTCTGAAGAGGCGCTGCGCTTCATCCAGATTGATGAACACGTGGCTTTCGTCATAGACTTCTTCGAGCTCGAAGAGGCCGCGGACCTCGAACCACATCAACGGCATGCCGCCGAACACATTCACGAGCATACTCTCGATGGCCGGTGCGGAGAGCAGTGCGACGCGGCTCGGATCCGTACCACGCGTGCCGGGCAGAAGCGCGAATCGGCGGCTTAGCGCCATGCCGGCCACCAGGCCGGGCCGCTCGTCCTGCCGCTCGAGGTTGAAGCTCCCGAGGCCGGTCTGACGGACGACGTCGCTGACCTCCGAATACGCTTCGGGCTGAACGCCGCGTACAATTACGACCTTGTTTACGTCACCACCGTCGCGCGGAACGAGTAGTGCCTTTCCCTCGACGTAAGCGGAGGCGAATTGCACGTGTTCGATGTCGAGCGCGACTTCCATTAGCGAGTCGGCGTTCTGAACGCCGCGCTCCTCCGCGCTTACGATGCGCACGTGCGGATCCAGCGAAACGAGCAGATCTCGAACGAAGTCATAAAACCCGTTCATCACCGACAGCACGACGATCAATGCCGCCACGCCGAGCCCGACGCCCGCGACGGAAATCCCGGTGATCAGCGATATGAGAGAGACCTGCCGACGGCTTACCAGATACCGCCGGGCGATCATGAAGCGGAAATCCACCCGTCAGGATCCCTGAAGAATCGGATTTGGATCGGAGAACGCCCCTTCTGGTGGACTTTCCGGGACATCGACATTGTCGGTGTAGGTAATTGACCCGTTGCGGATCTTCCGCTCTGAGACCTCAATCGATCCGGTCGGCGTCTCTATGGACTTATAGCCCCTCCACTGAATGGGCGCCGGCACGTGATCAGGTGGATGGTTTTGGAGATGGAACGCCCATTTGTCGACCCGACCCGTGTTGTTGTCGATGTAGACCCAGTACTGATCACCGGGAGTCAGTCCAACATCGTCGAACGACAATCTCAGAACGTCCATCTCCGCGGTCGATGAGTCGGGGAGATAGGTTCGGGTGACACCGGGATCCATCATCTTGACGGGCATCAGCAGCCAGTACGAATCATTGATGAACCGGCGATACGCCCGCTCGAGCATTTCTTGCTCGGTGGATTCATCAACCGCTTGCCCATCCAGATACACATCTCCGTCTCTCGTATTGACGTTGAAAAGGGCTACGTAGGTCGTATCCTCACCTGCCTGCATTTCCACACGATAGTCGCCCGTCGTGCGGTCCCACAGGTGGCTGGCATGCACGGTTCGCGAGGTCTCGTCCCCCGAGGCGAAGTCGAAGCGCAGGTAGGGTACGGACGCCCAGGCGTTGGGACCGCCGAGCGCGTCGTACGCCCTCATCGCCGCACTGTCGGCACGTGATTCGAGGTGGATGGTGTCAGCCGGCGCGATGCCGGCCTGGTCTCCCGTGCTGTCGACGCATCCAGTAAGGAGAATAAGGAGCACGACGCAGAACGGAGCAGCGTGGAACGGCCGGAACGTATCCATGGCTCGATGTAGATTAAATTGAAAGGCTTGCAAGCAGGGTCAAAATAGGCAACCTCAAGAACAAACGGCTGTTGATCCGGTTTTTGGCAGACGAGGCGACTCGCGAACGCACCTCCCCGGATAGATATATAGATCAATCGTCGAAGGCTATCATGCGGTTCCTATTTCGCAGCCTTATCCCGGTCACTGCCGCGCTTTCCTGTGCGGTCATCTTCTCGTCGGTGCATCCGACGGCACTGTTTGCGCAAGATCAGCAGCAGCCGTCCGCACAATCAGAGGCCGGCCAGAATCCCTATGGCTCGGGCGTCGGGCTGCAGATCCTGCTCACAAACAGCGGTTTTGGTCTCGGTGGATACTACCACCACGCGCTCAGCGACGTCACCTCCATCATGGCGGACCTGAGTCTTGGCGCCGGAAAGGACGAACGTGAGCTCAAGTTCTTCCGCTTTGGCAGCAGCTACATCCCGAATAAGGCGAATTATCTGTTGATGATGCCTCTCCAGGCCGGCATCATTCACCGGCTCTTCAGCAACATAATTGAAGATAATTTCCGGCCTTACGTCCAGGTGACGGCCGGACCCACCCTCGGCTGGGAGTCGCCATACTTCGACGACGCAAACGGTAACGGCGAATTCGATTCCGCGGACGAGACATCATACGATGCCATCGCCGCATTTCCGAAGGGAGACTTTCGATACGGCTTCGGCGGCACGCTCGCGATCGGCGCGCACTTCGGTCTCAGCCGCAAGGTGACGCAGGGCGTCCGCATCGGCTACACCTTCACGCACTTCGTACAGGGAGTCCAGCTGCTGGAGCCTCAAATCCAGGAGGCACAAAAGTTCTTCGGCACACCGACGATCACCCTGACCTTCGGAAAGGTACTGTAGCAGGGCACACCGGATCTGCTCGAGTGCGGGTCCTAGACGTTAAATCTGAAAAGGATTACGTCACCGTCGGCCACCTCGTACTCCTTGCCTTCAGAGCGCATGACGCCGGCCTCGCGCGCAGCCGCCTCTGAGCCCTGTTTTACGTAATCGCGATACTTAATCGTCTCCGCACGAATAAACCCTTTCTGGAAATCCGTGTGGATGGTTCCGGCCGCCCCGGGTGCTTTTGTACCACGGGTCACCGTCCACGCCCGGGCTTCCTTCGGACCCGCCGTGAAGAACGTGATGAGCCCCAGCAGTTCGTAGGCTGCACGAACGAGGCGCTCGAGGCCTGACCGTTTGAGGCCCGCCTCCTCCAGAAAAGCCTGTCGTTCGTCGTCATCTAGCTCTGCGAGCTGCGCTTCGAGCTCTGCGCATACGACGACGACGCGTGCCTCCTGGTCCGCCGAGAGCTCGCGGACCACATCCACATATTCGTTTCCATCGGGCAAATCATCCTCGGAGACGTTGGCGGCGTAGAGTACGGGCTTCGACGTGAGGAGAAACAGGGAATTCATCCACGGCTGCTCCCCCTCTCGAATCACGAAAGCGCGCGCAGGCCGACCGTCCGAGAGATGTGACTGGAGACGTTCGTAGAAGGCGAGTTCGTCTCGCAGCTTTTTGTCTCCTCCTTTGGCAAGTCGGGTCGTCTTGTCGATTCGACGCTCGATCGTATCGAGATCTTTCAACAGAAGTTCGGTGTCGATGATCTCGATGTCTCGAGCGGGATCGACGGAGCCGGAGACATGCACGACGTTCGGGTCATCGAAACACCGTACGACGTGGACGATCGCATCGACCTCTCGAATGTGGCCTAAAAATTGATTGCCAAGACCCTCGCCCTTCGACGCACCCGCGACCAGGCCGGCGATATCGACGAACTCGATGGTCGTAGCCACGATCTCCGCTGAACCGGCCAGCTCGCCGAGGTTCGGCAGACGCTCATCGGGGACGGGGACGACCCCGACATTGGGGTCAATCGTGCAGAATGGATAGTTCGCCGAGTCCGCACCTGCGCTACACAGGGCATTGAAGAGGGTCGACTTTCCGACATTCGGAAGTCCGACGATGCCGCAACGTAGTGCCATCTTATCTATCTTCAGTCTTCATTTACTTGATCACAGGACCGCCTTCCTCCCATCCTTGAAGACGATCAGCCCGCTAATCGGAGGCCATCTTAATTGTTCCACGTCGCCAGTCGAGGTGGATCGACGTTCAACGTGGAAGCGCAGGCAATCTCCACCTGAATTCCTGGATGTCTCTCAACGCCGCCTCGGCATACTTCTGATGGTCCTGATCGCGACGCTTGCGCTCTCCGCCGGCGTTGCTCGTGGTCAGGACGTAGGGCAGCGGTATCTTCAGGCCGGAATCGGCGCCATACCCGGGATAGGCATTCAGGGAGGATATGTCGCACCGGCAAGCTTTTACACGGTGGAGGGCATTCTCTATGTGGATGGGTCGCCTCCTTTCGCCGGCGGACAGGGAAGCATCCAGCTGTCTGGTGGGCTTGGCGGGGCGATTCGGATTCTCGGGATCGTGCGCGCGGTCGGCAGCCCTGCCTATGACGGCCGAGATTTCGACATTGGACTCCGCTTCGGACCGAGCCTGTTCTTCACAGTCGGTGAATCCAGCCGAGATGAAAACCCGTTCAGCCTCTTCCTGGAGCCGTTCCTCCGAGCAACATCGACATTCGGAGGTGATCACATCTTCTTCGCAGAGCTCGGAATTCAGCGGCCAATTCTAAGAGCTGGGATCTGGTTTACGTTGTAGCTTGCCGCCGCGACGGAGGCCTATTCCTGATAAGGGACGGAAACGAATTCTCGTTCCGGCAGGCGCACGGCCGTGAGTGTACCCATCCCGGGATGACTGTTGTAAACACATCCGGTGTCGATCACAATTAGCATTTTGTGATTGATCGGTTGGCTTTGCGGCGTGTGCCCGCAGACCACGGTTTTCTCCCATTTGACCATCCTGGCGTCGAGATGCCCACGCTCCCAGAGGAGGACTTGTTCGTCATTTTCGAGAATGTTCTCAGCGACCGTGCGCTCCGGACGCAGCCCGGCATGAACGAAGAAGAAGTCCTGGGTGTCGTAGTATAGCTCGGTATCCTTGATGAACTGAACGTGGCTCTCCGGGATATTGATTTTACCGTCCTGGGAGCGATAACTACCCAGGGTATTGAGTCCGCCGTTCATTCGCCAGACTTCGAATTCACCCTCGTCAAGGTAGTCCAGCATGAGAGCTTCGTGATTACCTCGAAGAAACGTGCATGGAATCCGCTCACGGAGGTCGAGCAGCAGATCGATCACGCCCTTGGAATCCGGGCCACGGTCGATATAGTCTCCGACGAAAACGAGGTGGTCGTCAGCCTCGAACGCAAGTTTACCCAGAAGTGCGTCGAGTGACTTTGCACAGCCATGTACATCTCCAATCGCGATGAGACCCATTCGCCGATATCTTGCTCTAAGTGAATGGGCGGCTAGGAGAGGGAGCGATCGGTGATTGACTGCATCCCCACGAGTCCTCGACCAGTCTTATGAAGCCGGCCGAGAGCCTGCAGATCGACAAGAACTGCATCGAGGATACCGTTGATGAACTGCCCGCTTTTCGGTGTACTGTATCGCTTCACGATATCGATCGCCTCATTGATGGAGACTTTCGGCGGGATGTCTTCGAACGTAATGAGTTCGCTGATCGCCATTCGGAGAACGATGTGGTCGATCAAGGCTATGCGTGACAGATCCCAGTTCTCAGTGTGGCGATTGATGATCTCGTCGAGATCGTCCGATAGGTCGATTGTCCGAAGAAAGAGGTTTTCGGAGAACCGAAGATTCTCTCGGTCATCCTTCAACTTCGGCTTCAGGATGGTATCCATGAAATGACGTACGTCCCCTCCTGCTAACTCACGCGCATAGAGCGCCTGCATCACCCGCTCTCTGGCTTCCCGTCGGTTACTCATAGTACGTCTCTCTTCATTCCGGCACGACTCCACCACGGAATCGATGGTGCGGATTCAGGTCGTCCGCCTCTGTTGTCGATCCCCCTCTCACCAGGCGTATATACGAACGCGACCCTAGATATTCACGAATGGCTTCGAGGTTCTACATCTTCTCCGCATTCACTCCTAGTTCGCAGCTTTGCAACAGAGATCAGCGTCCCGCTCCCGATGTCGTGCGAACTCGCGTGGTATCTGAATAGGGTCATCGGACGCATCTGTTTCTCAGCAAAGGTTACATCTCGGCCAAGTCGTGTGTCTTAGTTCTCCGACGCCGTCGATTGACTCACGACCCTCTCTGCAGGATGCTTCCGAACTCATCCATCCATTGGAATGCGTATCCAGCTTCCATTGCGGCGATCTGTTTGTCGGCCGGAATCGCATTCGCAGACTACCTGCATGTACCCATCGTAGGGTGGATGGCCGCGGGTGGATTCCTCGCGGCGGCATCGTGGTGGGCGCTTCAGCCAGCGGGTCTTATCGGCACAAAGCGCGGCTGGTTGGTGATTTTCGCTTTCGGATCCGTATTCGCCCTTGGTGCCATTCGGTTTTTGGACTACGTCGATCCCGGGGATGCAGACCTCTCTACGCTGCCGGTCGGCACCGAAGTTGAACTCGTTGGACGTCCGAGCGCTCCTGCCACTACCTCGTCTGGACTTCGATTTTTTCTGGATA
Organism: uncultured Rhodothermales bacterium; assembly: GCA_964554105.1. Classification (GTDB taxonomy): domain Bacteria; phylum Bacteroidota; class Rhodothermia; order Rhodothermales; family VXPQ01; genus CAZKNF01. The sequence goes on from CAZKNF010000065.1 coordinate 7,921, forward strand.
TCGACTCGGTGGAAGGCACGGCGGTTCGCCGCCCCTTGAGCGGACGAGTGCAGGTATACCTTCGGGATCATTCAAAAGATGCCATAAGTCCGTGCACCCGCCTTCGAGTGCGTGGACGGTTGGGCGAGTTGCCGGCGGCTCGTAATCCTGGTGAGTTTGATTACGGCTCCTATCTTCGAGGTCGCAGAGTATTCGTCCGCTTGTTCGCCGATGAGGGCGTCGTTAGCGGTGTCTCCTCCGGTGCACGCGCTCGTGTATTCTGTGCTGCTCATACGCTGAAGACCCGCATAGAGCGACACATCGAGCGGTCTGTGGATGATCCTGCAGCCCGTGCCGTCGTCCTTGCACTGGTCGTCGGAGACAGATCCGGAATCGACGCCGATACAGAGGCTCGCTTCCGGCGTACGGGACTCCTGCATCTACTGGCCGTTTCGGGCCTTCATGTGCTCATAGTGGGAATGATTCTCTATCGCCTCCTCCGGCCGATGTTATTGCGGTGTGGTTTGTCCTGGGCAGCTGCCGAGTGGATGAGAACAATTACGACGATTCTAATTCTCGCGCTTTACGCGCTGGTTACAGGATTGCCTGCTTCCGTCGTGCGTGCCGTCCTGATGGCAGCTCTCTTCATGATCGGTGCAGTCTTCCAGCGCTCGGCTCATTCGCTGAATACGCTCGGCGTGGCTGTGACCGTCCTCCTGATGGTCCGTCCACCGCAGCTCTTCGAGCCTGGATTTCAGCTGTCGGTAGCGGCCGTTGCGGCAATTATCTCGCTCCAGGCGCGTTTTGCATCCATCTTTCAGAGGGAGTCCGACGAAGGCTTTTTCCTACAATCGATTCGCTCCAGCACGTCGGTGTCACTTGCGGCATCCGCTGGTACACTTCCTGTTCTCCTGTTCCACTTCGGCAGCGTATCCTTTGCCGGAGTTGTTTTGAATACGTTAGCCGTTCCACTCACTTCGGCAACACTCGCGTCATCGGTTACGACAGCCGGCGCGGCCGGGTTATCGGCCGATCTGGGAATCACTTTTGGCCGGACGTCACAGTATTTCGCTCAGTTCCTCCTCTACGTAGTCGAGCGAGGAGAGCCATACTTTCGGTGGGCTTACGTAGAGTGGCCGGTGGACAGCTTCTTTCTCATCCTCGCGATCGTGTCGATGCTTTTCGCGATAGCTCAATGGCCGCGGCCGCGTACGCGGTGGAGGCTCCTCGCCTTGACGCTGTTGCTGCTGTGTTCTACGACCGTTCTGGAAGTCGCTCGTGGCGAGTTAACGCCGCGGCTATCGGCTGTTTTCATGGACGTGGGCCAGGGGGATGCAGCACTTTTCCAATTCCCAAACGGCAAGACGCTGCTCGTAGATGCGGGTCCGCGCTCGGCCTACACGGACGCGGGACAGTACACGATTTTACCCTTGCTACAGAGAAACCGGATCGGGCGGCTCGACGCAATCGTGATTACACATCCAGATAGTGACCATCTCGGAGGCCTACCTGCACTTTTGCGAAATGTGGATGTCGGCCGCGTCATTCATTGCGGACTTTCCCATGATTCGAATCTTTATTCCGAAGTCCGAGGGCTCATCGACAGTTTACAAATCCCGTACACAGCCGCTGCCACCGGCGATACGATTAAAATAGATCCGTCCAGTCGCATACACGTTCTATTTCCCGATCGTCCGCTGCCGGATGATATACCCAATGCATCCTCGATTGTGATGCGGCTTCAGTTCGGGGCAACGTCGTTTCTGATGATGGGTGATGCCGATGCGGCTGCTGAGCGAAGGATCGTGCATCGGTATTCCGATATGCTGGAAGTCGATGTGCTCAAGGTCGGGCACCACGGATCCCAGACGAGTACTTCGCATCTGCTGTTGTCGCGCGTCTCACCCCGCGATCCGATCGCTGTGCTCAGCGTGGGCGCACGTAATCGATACGGACTGCCTGACTCCTCTGTCGTAGGCAGACTCACCGCTGGCGCCACACGTCTACGACGAACCGATCGCAGCGGCGCTGTCTGGCTCGAGAGCGACGGCCTGCACGTCACCGAACGCAGATGGAAATGATCTAAAAGGCGAGCTGATCTAGAGAAATACCGGGGTATCGCAGCGCCGTCAATGGTATATAAACAGTGGCTTCGGGCAGTCAGTTAGCAGCTTTTCTGTCGTCGAGCCAAAAGCCAGCTTCTTGATCATTGACACCGAATGCGCACCGGCCACGACGGCATCAGCCCCTGTCTCGAGAGCATAGTCCGAAATTTGCTCGGCTGCACCCGTACCGCGGATGCTCGTCTGCCGTACCCTGAAACCGTGTACGGCCATGTAATTTGAGAGAAGCGTCAGGATGAGCTGCGACTCCTTCTCGTCACCTTCGTGGACGTGCAGCGCTTCAATTTCGATATCCGGCCCAAACGGTTTAAGGTGCGTGAAATACTTCATCGTACGCGTGGCAGCCGGACTGCCATCATAGGCAATCAGCACACGCTGAATGGCTTCGTGCTTTTCGCCGACAATGAATGTCGGTGCCGTCGTCTCATGAACGATCTTTTCAAGTGATTTCGCTTTCTCTTCCGGATGTCCGTAAAAGAAACGTGGAGTCCGCCCGACCACGAGAAGGTCGTGGAACTTCATATCTTCGATAATCCTGTGAAACGGCACGCCCTCTTCTACCGAGTCGATGTGGGTCAGCCCTGTGCCCTTCAGATCAGCATGAAAAGCTGAAATAAGATCGTTAGCGATCTGGCGGGTCTCTTCTGTGAGGTTTTCCTTCAGCTTTTCGGCGTAGTACATGCTGCCCACGCCGCCGCCCCGACCGGCCGCCTCGATATGTCCGGTATCTATTACGGCGAGTCCGACTATTTCTGCATCATATCTTTTCGCGATGCTCGCAGCATATCGCGTGGCTACGGGGGTGTCGGAATCGGTATCGAGGGCGACGAGAATTCGCTTGATCATCGGTGGTCTGCATCTTGAAAAACGGCGGGAAAGAAATTGGGACGGAGATACTCACATATCCACGCTCCTCTTTATAAAAGAGTAATTTTATTAAAAGATTGTAGAAGAGTTAGTAGAGGCTGTGGAAATGTGGGCAAAGGAATTGCTCACATCACGCTGTGAAGTTTCCACCTCAATGCACAGGGATCGCGTGACGTATGCACAGTGGTGCCGGAGCGCAAGTCAGCCGGTGCTCTCTCGAAGTGATCGCTTCTGCAAGTTTTCTTTTCCACGATTCCACATTTCGTTGTTATTGCGGATCATGTACCGAGGCACTTCTTGTGCACGTCTATCCACGCAGTGGAGTTCGTCTTAGATGATGTTGGAAGCCCGGGGATAAAATCGACCTTACTAACAGGCTGCTGGTTGCAAGAACGCTTTCCGACAGAGTTACTCACTTCTCAACGGGTATTCCACATTCAACAACGCCATGTCCAAGGTGTGGAATCCCACGTCGTGAGCTCTATCGTGCCGTTCAGCTAGCTCTATAGTGCGTCAGCCAGCCCGAAAGTCACGACGGCTTCCCCAGCCTCCTGAACATCTCCGTCTTGTACGCTTCGACGCCGGGTTGATCGAAGGGGTTGAGGCCGAGCATGTATCCGCCTACGCTCACGGCGTGTTCAAAGAAGTAGATGAGTTCACCGACGGTGTTCGGAGAAAGACGATCCAGCCAGATCGCCATGTTGGGAACGCCCCCCTCGGCGTGCGCCCTGGCGGTGCCTTCATAGGCGGCGAGATTGATCTCGCTCATCGACCTTCCGGCAAGATAATCGAGTCCGTCGAGATTGGCATCGGTAGCCGGTACCGCCAGGTTGCCCTCGTCCTCATCGAGCATAAGGAACGTCTCGACCAGCGAGCGTTGGCCCTCCTGCACGTACTGCCCAAACGAATGCAGGTCGGTGGAATATTGTGCAATGGAGGGGAAAAGTCCCGTTCCCTGTTTACCCTCGCTCTCTCCGAAGAGCTGCTGCCACCACTGCGCGATCCCGATGAGTTTCGGTTCGAAGACGGACAAAAGCTCGATGGCATATCCCTGCTGGAGTAGGCCGTACCGTACCGCGGAATAGGTGAGCGCATCATTCACGCTCGCGTCGTCGTGCGTACCTGTCCCGTATTCGGCGAATGCGGAAACGGCCCCATCAAATAGCGAACGGATGTCGATCCCGGCGACCGCAATGGGCAAGAGTCCGACCGGAGTGAGAACGGAGAATCGCCCGCCGATGCTCGCAGGAATAGTGAACTTCTTATATCCGCGATCACCCTGCAGCTGATTCAGGGCGCCCTCAGATGGATCTGTCGTGACGATGATCCGGCGATCTGCGTCATCGAAACGGGACTCGAGCCACTCTCGCACAAAACGAAACGCGAGCGCAGGCTCGAGCGTGGTTCCGCTCTTGGAAATGACGTTCACATAAACCGACTTGCCCTCCAGATGGGCGAGCAGCTCGCGCGTATAGGCGCCGCTCATGTGATGGCCCGCGAATAAAATCTCCGGTGTGTCGGCGACGCCGCGCTCTGATGACGTCGCGGCTTCACCGTCTCCTGACGAATTTGTCGAGCGATCTCGGAGATACGGCGTGAGTGCCTGAATGACAGCCTTCGCGCCGAGGTACGAACCACCGATGCCGATGCAGAGGAAAACATCTGCACTGCGCCGAATATCCTCGGCCGTCGCGGTGAGATCCCGGATTACCTCGGTGTCCCGGCCGGCAAGCAAATGTCGCCAGCCGAGGAATTCGCTGCCGGCACCAGATCCGTCGATCAGAATTCCGTGAGCTTCCACGGCTTGTTTTCTGAGAGGCGTCAGCTCGTGCTCGGGCAGTGCGGAAGACGCATTGCTGTAGTCGATGCGGATCATTGGCGAACGGGATTACCAGGCAGGGGCTCGCCGGCTGAGAAATGACGGTTCAGGTGGATCCGCGTCATGAAGATGCGTCGTCTTCGAGGTCGAGCTGCCATTCGTCGGCAAGCTTCCCGATAAAATCCCGCTCTTCCGAAAGAATTTTCCCGTCGGCACGCGCAATATCGGAAAGGTCGTGGAGAATGGTTAAGCGCAGATTCTCGGGAAGCGCGTCGCGAAGCACGTGAACGGCTTCGGTCATTCGTTCGGAGTTTGCGCCATTCAGGTACGTGAGAGTAGCTTCGCGAATCACGTGATCGATCAGGGCAGGATCCTTATGCGGTTGCCAGCGCCGAAGACTTGCCGCAATCTGCTTCGTTTCGGCGGGATGCAGGTTTTCGTCGGCCCCGTGTGCCAGGCCTAGATATAGCAGGGCGAGATCGTGCAGCAACGTCAACGTCATTTGACCTTCACTGTGCATGGCTGGACCTCTTGTTTGGGTTTCGAACGCAAAATATGAGCCGCCGACCGGGCTTGTGCGTTTTGCGGCGGCGATGAACCGCAATGATGACGCACTAATCAGCATGTGACGCGCCGAATCGAGCGTCGACTGCGGCCGTACGCTAACTAACGTCACGACCTATTAGTTACTATAATAACCGCTTTCTAAGGTTAAAAATATAGTATCGAGTACGTGCATTGCACGGCGAGCGCACTGCGTACGTCTGGTTAAGATAAAACAAGAGACGGCGGCAACTGTGCCGTCGATTTCATAGCAGCGGCGCCACACGGGCATCTGTTGCACGAATATCCCGTTCGGCGCGAGTCGTCATGATCGGTGTGCAGCCCTCTGAGGCTGCTTGTAGAATATGAAACACCCGAGCAACATGATTACGTCCGGTCTGCTCTTCAGCTGCGTGTACCGCTCACATTTGTCCACGCTGATCGAGACGGGATTTGGCGAGGGGATACTCCTCTATCCACGGCTGGAGCATGCGCGGCGCTCATGCTCCGAATGCATAATTGCCGTCGACGCGCTGGCTGTCGACATCCCGACGAACTGCTCGACTGAGTGTACGTTCTCCCCGCCGATACCACCGGAAGCACTCATGAATGCCGATCCATTCAGAGAGCCCGTGCCGGTCGATGCGGCAGGTGGAATCCTTGTCCGACGGGGTGCCGCGGGGCCTGACGTGCTGTTGATTTACAGACGCGGTGTGTGGGATTTGCCGAAGGGAAAGCGTGATCCAGGCGAGTCGATCGAGTCCTGTGCTCGCCGTGAGGTGTGCGAAGAGGTGGGGATCGACGCTGTCGAGGTGTTGCGTCCTCTCGGTCAGACCGTGCACGGCTATGCTGACGGCAGGCGTTACGCCGTGAAAACGACGCACTGGTTCTTAATGTCTACGCCTGAGACCTCATTTACGCCTCAGCGCAACGAAGACATCGAGGACCTCGAGTGGATCCCATGGGGCGAGGCACGCGACAAGCTTGGATTCGAAATCTTGCGACTTCATCTTCAACGCGTGAGTGGAGAAGTCAAGCTTGAGGGCTTGAATCCGAAGTAACCATATCGTTTAATTCGCGCGCTACGTTACCGGCGACGCTCCGCCAGTCAAACGTGCCCACGGCGAGTTCGCGGAACGCATTTCGATGCTCGTCGGCGACGTCCAGTGCACCCGAGACGCAATCGACAATGTCTGAAACCGTGTATTCCGGGTCTGGACGGACGCGCATCAGCCGGCCGACGTCGTCAGGAACCGCCCGGGATGCGACATCAAGACTCGCCCTCATGCCTGCGAAATCGGTGCCTATAGGAAAACAACCCGAGGCCAACGCTTCCGGCACGACGAGTGGTGCCGCCTCCTTCACGATGGAGGGGAAGACCGCGACATCACAGCAGGGGAAGAGATGTCGGAGCAGATGATGCTCCATGTATCCCGTGAAGAGGATTCGTTCTGGATTCGCGTATCTCCGCGCTTGATCGAAGTACGAATCGAGGTGCCCGGACGTCCTCAGCCCGTCGAGATAGCGGCCGACCCGATCGAAGGACGGTGACGTTTCGCCTTCGAGCAGGCCGCCCGAAGCTACGATGCGATCCACCAGCCGCCTATTTCCGTGACCCAGGGCCCAGACGAGCGCCTCGAGTCCTTCGCGCAGATTGCCGCGGCCGATGATGAGAAGGCGCGCGCGCGGGCGCCGGGCAGCGATCGCCGGAAATGCCGCGATGATGGATGCAACTCCTTTGTACCCAGCCACCTTACCGACGAACGTCACTGTTTCATCATGCTCCCAGTCTACGGCATCGAGCTTCCGTCCGAGATCGACGTCAGGCCGCTTTGCCGCGTATTCACCTGACGAGCGAACCGCGTTGACGAGGTCGTCCGAGGTAATGTCATTGTGGAGCTTCGCGGTGAGCGATTGATGCTCGGCCGGAGACTTACCCCGCGGCATGTCGGCCATCTCGTCTTTGAGTCGTGCAATGCTCGCGGGACGATCCTTGCGGCCGATCACGCGGAACTGCTTCGTATCCACCCCTGCACTCGCCCTCACCATTTTGCGTTCCGGATTTTGGAGATCGGGAAAGACACTTCGAATCCGATCGGCCATTTCATCGCTCAGCGTAAAGATGCGATTGGCGGCATCGAGCGCCGTGCCGGCGAGGTCCTTCATGCGTTCACTCTTGCGAACGACATATTCAATGGCGCTGCCGTGCGGCATCACACCGTAAGGAACGCGGAGTTCGGTGCAAACTCTGTGGATCACGATCGCCATCAAGACCACGTGATTGACATGGACGCTCGTAATGTCGTGCTCGCTGAAAATCCGCCGAACGGCAGCTACATTACGCCGGATATACTCGTCTATATCCGATTCCCGCATATCCAGAATGCAGGCCATCGACGCATTCGTCGTCTTCGGTCGCACGTAGGTGGGAAGGACGTCGAGTTGTGGACGATGGATGGTGCACCGTCCGGGTCGATCGATATTCCTCTGAAACAGCTGCGTCGAGTTGCCTTCGGGCCCGTAGGTATATGCGTCCGACACGAAATCGAAATTCGACGGCATATTCTCCTGGCAGATGAGATGGATGGCTTCCCCGTTTTCGACCATTCCCTCGGCGATCGAACGCGTCCATTGATTGCTCCCCGAGCCCGTCAGGCCATAGCCGTGGACGAGACAGATCATATACGGCACCTCTGATATGATTGATGAGTGGCTGAATAGTGATAACTCGGCCTCAGCGCTATCGCCGGGGCATGAGAATACCGTTTATCCTTCACGGCCTTTTCAATGACCAGGCAGTATTCCAATATCGTCACTCACAGGGGCCCGGCGCCGACAAACCTTGCGAATCCGGCGCAAGTTGAAATCCCGCGTTTAATTTAATCTGGAGTTTGCGCAATGGCAGTCGGCGATAGCAATAGTGATCAACATTCTACAGAAGCGACGGGGCGCCGTCGTCGGGGCGGTGGACGCATCGACGGCATTCGCGAAAATCTTCGGAACCCCGAGACGCGGCTGGTCACGCTCGCGCTGTTGGCCGCGTGCTGCATACTCATCGGCGTACTGGTCTACTGGATTGTAATCCTGGCAGAGCTGCCCTCGGCGGAGGAGGTTCAGAAATCCGGCTTTGAACGGGCGTCCATCGTTTACGCGGCAGACGGGACGGAGCTGACAACATATCACGACAAGAATCGCAGATGGATCTCGCTTGACGAGATGTCGCCGTACCTGATTGATGCGCTCATCGCCACCGAGGACCATCGTTTTTACGAGCACCGAGGCATCGACATCGTGCGTACGATCGGCTCGGCGATTCGCACGATCGGGGGCGAAGCGCAGGGAGGCTCGACCATCACCATGCAGTTCGCACGCAACGCGTTCCCCGATATCTACGACGATATGATCTTTACGCGGAAGATCAAAGAATGGGTGACGGCCGTGCGAATCGAGAGGACGTACGAAAAGGATCGGATCCTCGAGATGTATTTGAACACGGTTCCATTTATGTACAATGCATTCGGAGTGGAAGCTGCGTCACGCACGTATTTCCAGGTCTCTGCATCGGAATTGAACCTGAAAGGTGCTGCTACGCTTGTCGGGATGCTCAAAGGGACCGTGTACTACAATCCAGTGCGGCATCCCGATCGGTCTCACGAGCGTCGCAACACGGTGCTCGCTCAAATGGTGGAGCACGGTTACATCGATCAATCGGAGTACGACGAAATCAAAGACGAACCGACGCGACTCGACTTCGAGCGCCCGACGCGATCGGACGAGCCCGCTCCTCATTTCGCCGAGTATCTTCGCCAGTGGCTCGACGATTGGGCGGAACGCTACGGTGCGAATCTCTACACCGATGGACTCCGCGTGCATACGACGATCGACTCGCGTCTTCAGAGCGTGGCCCAGTCGGCCGTCGACGCGGTGGGGAACGACCTCCAGGCGGTCGCGAATCAGAGTGATTTCAGCTATGTCTGGCAGCAGAATCCGGAATTGACCACTTCCTTCATTCAGCGATCAAATCGCTACCGCACGCTGGTGAGCGGTGGGCTTGATGCGCGCGCCGCCCTCGACTCGCTGCGCAGGGACGAAGCGTTCACGGATTCGTTGAGGCAGCAGGCGGAGCGTGTGCAGGCCGGATTCGTCGCCATAGACCCCCAGGACGGCCACGTTCTTGCGTGGGTAGGGGGCCGGGATTTTGGGGAGATCCAGTATGATCACGTCGCGGTTTCGAAACGACAGCCCGGCTCTACGTTTAAGCCTTTCGTATATGCGACCGCGATCGCGAACGGGTACTCGCCCAATTCGCTCATTCTGGACGAAGAAGTGGAATACGTCGATCCGGATACAAGGCGGCGCTGGAATCCGCAGAACGTGGGCACCACGTCAGGCGAGCGCATACCGTTAAAGGATGCACTCGCCTACTCAAAGAATACGATTACGGCTCACCTGACGATACGTCTGGGACCGCGCGAGGTGGCGGACTACGCCCGTCGAATGGGTATTCAGAGCGAACTCGATGCCGTACCCTCGATCGGTCTCGGAACGAGCGCCGTATCACTGCTCGAGTTGACGGCCGCTTACGGGACGATTGCGAATTATGGTCGGTATTCCGAACCGCTCTTCATTACACGCATCGAGGACCAGGCCGGTAATGTGATAGCTCGGTTTTCCGCAGACAGCAGGCAGGCCATTCCGGCAACGGTCGCGTATAGCGTACTGGATATGATGCGCGGTGTCGCTGAGTACGGAACGGGCGTCCGCATTCGAAATCAGTACGGTGTCCGGGACGACATTGCGGCGAAAACCGGGACGAGTCAGAACGGTGCCGATGGATGGTTTATGCTCATGCACCCGAATATGGTGATGGGCTCATGGGTAGGATTTGCCACCCCGGCACTTTATTTCCGTTCGGACTACTACGCTCAAGGCGCCCACACTGCGCTTCCGATCGTAGGGAAATTCTATGATGCCGCAAAGGATATCACACCCGACATCCTTGCGAGCGAGGCCGAATTCAATCCGCCCCCTGGCTGGGTCGAACCCCAGCCCGTCGATACGATGTCGGGTTCGATGGAAGACGACTTCGCTAGATACGCTGCCTACCTCGATTCGCTCGAGGAGGAGGGAGATTCTCTCTTGCTGTCTCGCGAGGATACTTCATGGCAGTTCTCGGTTGACTCGCCGGATGAGATGGATGACGAGGCGCTCGACGGGGACACTCTTGGTGGGGGCGGTGAATCGGAGGTTGACGAG
>CAZKNF010000066.1:0-18431 GCA_964554105.1 uncultured Rhodothermales bacterium
GGTGAAAGCACGTTCCTCGTGGAGATGAACGAGGCGGCAAACATCCTGAACAATGCGTCGCCGCAGTCGCTCATCTTGCTGGATGAAGTGGGCCGCGGCACGAGCACCTTCGACGGACTGTCGATCGCCTGGGCGTTGGTCGAATACCTGCACGAGCAGCCGGACGTGGCAGCCAGGACGCTCTTCGCTACGCATTACCACGAGCTCAACGAGCTTGCCGCCCGCTATCCGCGTGTCCGCAATGCCCGCATACAGGTGGAAGAGCACGACGGTAAAGTCATCTTCCTCCGAAAAATGATTCCGGGCGGCGCCGACCACTCGTTTGGCATTGAGGTGGCGCGCATGGCCGGGCTGCCGGAACCGGTGATCGATCGGGCCCGCGAGATCCTTCACCATCTGGAGAGTCAGCAGCTCGTCGTCGATGAGCGCAGCGATGCTGGAGATGCCGGTGGTGACGGTGTCGTCGCGCCGACAGCCGATCCTGCGCACGTGCCGGATGCCGGCGGTCCGGAGCGCTTCCAGATGTCGCTGTTCACCTCGCAGCCCGATCCCATAGCCGAAGAATTGAAAGAGAAGCTCCGCGCACTCGACACGAATCGGATGACGCCTATTCAGGCGCTACTTCACTTAACGGACATGAAGTCCCTATTAGAAGATGACTGAGGACATGTCATCGGAAGAAGTACATGAGGATATGTCTAATCGTTAATGAGAACGCCGGCTCGGCAAATCGGAAGGAAAGTCTGAGCGAGGCGGTCGAAGCGAGTTCCGACGTCACGTGCTGGAAGTCGACGCAAAAGGGCGATGGAACCGATCTTGCCACGAAGGCAGCGAAGGAAGGATTCGACGTCGTGGCCGCCGCGGGCGGAGACGGAACGATCAACGAAGTCGCGAACGGCTTGATGGCCGCGGCGACAGACGTTGCGCTCGGCATCGTCCCGCTTGGAACCGGAAACGATCTCGCACGCACACTGGACATACCCATCGATCCGCACGACGCAATTGCGCTGCTTCGCGGCGGCGAGCGGCGCCGGCTGGATCTGTTCCTGGTGGAATATCCCGACGGAACGGTGTACGGCATCAACGCTGCGACCGGCGGATTATCGGGCGAGGTGGGCGAGGTCGTCACGTCGGAGTTAAAGGAGGACTGGGGCCCGCTCGCCTACCTTATCGGTGCGGCGTCGTTCGTGCCCGACATCCCGGAGTACGAAACCTATGTATCCTACGATGGTGCCGAGCCCGAGATGGTCCACGCCCTGAACATTATCGTAGCCAACGGCCGGACGGTGGCCGGCGGTAAGAGAGTCTCTCCGCTGTCGAATCCTGAAGACGGCCTGCTAAATGCGGTGATCGTGAAAAAAGGAACCGTCGTTGAACTCGGCGATGTCGCCGCACGCCTGGTTGCCGGCAATCTGCTCGGCAGTCCAATCGTAACCCATCGAACGGTTCGCTCTCTTCGCATAGACTCACGTCCGGGGATGTCGCTGAGCGTGGACGGTGAGGTGATCACGAACGAGCCAGTTACGATCTCCGTCCGTGAGGCCGCATTGAACGTCGTCGTCGGAGCGAAATACCATCCCGAAATTGAGCCGTAGCGACGTTCGAAACCGGGTCGACGGGCTGATGGCTTAATGGGCTTGTGGATTGATGGGCTGATGGATTGATGGCCTGAGGGCTGACGGGCCGACCGGACGGCGATTGGTGGCCCGATCACCGCGACCGCAGTTGCACGTCACGCAGGTCACGCATGAACGCAAATCGGACCAGGCTGATGCCCTCCGTCCCAAGGCCGACCAGAACACGGAGGTCGAAACCGGTGCGATTTTCTCTGTAGAGATCAAATCCTGCCGTGATGCTGGGACGAAGCGGATAGCTCTCGCGGCCGCGTTCGAGGTCGCCCGTAAACGTGATCTCCGCCGCAAATTGATCGAAGAGGTCCTCGTAGACACTGCCGGCACCGACGGCAAGGAGCCCGTCGAGACGCAGAAGGCCATAAGCGTCGACGAGCGGATAGATGTATTCTACGTTTAGCGCCAAAAGGTCAGGGCCGAAGAAGCGATCCCACGAATAGCCGGGAAGCACCCGACCGTGCAGAGAGGGGAGAAGGTAAAATGGGATCGGAGTTGTGCCTCGCTGGTCCGTCAATACCGTCACACCTCGCAGCGCTATGATACCGGAGAGCACGGGTATGAATCCGTACAGGTGGATCTCGTGCTGGTCGAACTCGAGACCATTCGGCGAGCCGAAGGTGAAACGCTGCAGAGAGCCCTGGAAAAGCAGACCGCTCCGTGGCCGCACCGGACGGTCGAGCATGTCGATGCCCGCAACGAGTCCGTACGAAGCGCCTTCCTGAACCCCGTCCGACGGACCGACCGTAGCGAACTCCAGATTTTGCAGCGACTCAGAATCGAGCCTGCCGATTGCCCCGTCATCCCAATCCCGGAATTGCTTCGATTCGTGACGGATGTACTTCACGAACGGCTGGAACAGCAGCGTACGATTCAGCGGCTGGAAGCCAAGGCGAAGCTCGCCCTCGAGCCGCACCTTTTCGACTGCGACCTTGTTTCCGGAGCGCGAGGCCGGACCAAGTCCGGAAAACCACTGGCGCCCCGCCGTCTCGTAATAGATATTGGCTAGTCCGAAGAGCGGATCCGTGAATGCATCTTTCGCAAAGTACGTCGCCGTATACCGGCCGCGGTGCTGCCCGGGCACCGCCGTCAGGAGAAGACGTCCCCGCGTCATGAACAGATTGCGGATCTCATAGCCGACGCCGGCCGCGAATCCGGAGCTGCGCGACCAGAGCGGACTGGGGTATACCTTGAAGGACGTGCGTATTCCGGGGCGGGGCAACGTCGTGTCCGCGCCTGCAAACCTGGTCTCCGCGTCGGCGAATCTCGCGTCGGCCCCGGCGACCATTGCCGCCTCGCCGACAGGCCGTGTCTCACGCTCCAGCACAGCCGCAGACTGCCCGAAGGAGGAGGATAGCCCCACAGGCAGCACGGCGCACAAGAAGAGGACTGTCCGGCAGAGTAGTTTCAAGGATGTATGCAACGTAGCTTAATAGAAAGGGATGCGCGATGATCGTCCGTCCCGTTACGCTCCTGTGCGGCACAAGTTAGACAAAATTGATGTCCATGAGAATACTTGTCATCGGTAGCGGAGGGCGTGAACACGCCATCTCGTGGTTTTTAACTCGAAGCGCCGAAGCAGTCGAGATCTTCATCGCACCAGGCAACGCCGGCACGGCCGAACTCGGTACCAATGTCGACATCGACGCGGGGGACATCGACGCCTTGCTCGATTTCGCCCGCAGCAACGAAATCGACCTGACCATCGTCGGACCCGAGAAGCCGCTCGTTCGCGGCATCGTCGACCGGTTCGAGAAGCACGGAGTCCCGATCGTCGGCCCATCGGCTGCTGCCGCCCGCCTCGAAGGCAGCAAGGCGTTTTCGAAGACGTTCATGGCGCGCCACGGGATTCCGACGGCGGCCCACCGGACGTTCGAGGAGGATCAGGTCGACGAGGCCCTGGCGCACGTCGACGAAGTGGGAGCGCCGGTCGTCGTGAAGGCAAGCGGCCTGGCGGCGGGCAAAGGCGCGATCGTGTGCGACACCAAGCAAGACGCCCGCGACGCGGTCACACGTATCCTGCGTAATCGGGAGTTCGGCGCAGCGGGCAAAGAGGTCGTGATCGAGTCGTTCATGGAAGGCGAGGAGGTCAGCGTCTTCGCCTTCACCGACGGCCGCAATTACGTGCTCCTGCCTTCCGCACAGGATCATAAGCGGATCGGCGAAGGCGACACCGGACCGAACACCGGCGGGATGGGAGCCTATGCGCCGGCGCCGCTGATGACGAACGACCTGCTGGAGCGTGTGCGCGCGGAGATCATCGAACCCACGCTCGCGGGAATGGAGCAGGATGGACAACCGTATCGCGGCGTGCTCTACTGCGGATTGATGATCACCGCGGAGGGCCCGATGGTCGTTGAGTATAATTGCAGGCTCGGCGACCCCGAGGCGCAGGTCGTGCTGCCTCTGATCGCGAACGATCCGGTCGAACTATTCGAAGCCGTCGCCAGGCGGCGCCTCGGTCCGGTGAAGCTCGAGTACCGCACGGGCGCAGCCGCATGCATCGTGTCGGCGTCCGGCGGCTATCCCGGTACGTACGAAACCGGACGACGGATCGATGGTCTCGACGAGGCCTCGACGGTCGACGGCGTCATCGTCTTTCATGCCGGAACGAAACGCGACGAGGATGGATCGATCGTGACCGCCGGCGGACGCGTGCTGGGGATTACCGCCACCGGCGATACGCTCGGCGAGGCGCTCGACCGGGCCTACGCCGCTGCGGATCGGATTCAGTTCGAGGGCGTTCAGTTTCGCCGGGATATCGGCCGGAAGGGCATCGCCCGCTCCACATAAGATCTCCTGCTCCACATTAGATTGCCCCTCCACGTGAGATCGCCGCCACCAGCCGATGGATCAACCGCATTCGATGGCGTCCTCCTCCCGTCTGATCTCCTCCGGCGATTTTGATCCGGTCAGCGTTGCCGGTTCTGTCACCCTTCTCTTCGTCGCCGTGACGATGGCGGCCTGCAGTCCGTTCGGGGGCGTCGCACGGGACCAGCAGGATGCGTCGCTCGCCACCGCGGAGACGGCATTCCATCCAACAGACACCCTGCAGCTCGAGCTCGTCACCGGTACTACCTTCAATGAGGCACGAGCTGCAGCCGTCGATCCGTTCGGCGTGATCTACGTCGCAGATGCGGGCGATCACGTCGTGGTGAAGCTCAGCTCGACCGGAGCGTTCGAGGCGCGGCTCGGCGGACCCGGCTCGCGCGAGGGCGAATTTGACGAGCCGACCGGCGTAGAGGCCACGAACGGACTCGTGCTCTTCGTCGCCGACGCCAACAATCGCCGAATCCAGCGATTCTCGAGGTCGAATGCGTACCTCGGAGCCATCCCGCTGGTCGAGGACGGTCGGGCAACTCCGAATTCCCGCGTCACGTATCGACGCGACGACGGTGATGTGAACGGCTTTAACACCGGGCGGCCGATATCGGTCGCCTCATCAGATTCGAAGGAGATCTATGCCATCGATTCCGACCGAAATGTAGTGCTTAAGTGGGATGCGGACCTCCGGCTCGTCGACGTAATCGGGGATGTCGGTGCGGGTCGTGGCTCAATTGCCGAGCCGATCGATCTGGCGCTCGGACCGGATTCCCAGGTGTATGTCGCCGACCGCGGACGGCGCGGCATCGTCGTGTTCGACCAGTACGGAAGTCACGTCCGCACGCTGGGTGAAGGGCGACTCACCGACTTGCGCGCGGTGGCCGTCGGCGACGAAGCCGTCTTCGTCGGCCGCTCGAGCGATGTCGTCGTGTACAGTCGCAACGGCACCTTCCTTGGCGTGGTCGAGGTCCTGTTGGATGAGCCCGTCGTCGATCTGACGCTCGCAAACCGGCGAACGCTGTTCGTGCTGACGCCGACGCATCTCTATCGCACCTCGGTGCCCTTCCACTTCGAGCGCTGAGTACCACGACCTCGAGGCCCGGCTGCAGCCTCGGCGACGCGCAGCTGTATCGAGCCTGTGAAACACGCTCCTGCGTTTCCAGTACCTTCGATACTCGAATCCATCCCGAGCCTATCGGTCAGCCAACCTGCCTTTCGCTACGAGCTTTTCGCAGCAGATTCAATGATCCTGTCCACATCGGGTCCGGAGTCCACCGATCCGGCTGATGATCTCACGGCTCGTCTTTTCGCTCATCATTTTTGGTACGCTCTCGTGCGGTGCGCTTAGCGCAGACGCGCAGGAGCGCGGCGACATCGTTCATCGCGATACGCTGTCCGGGGCGCAGCCGCAACCGTTTTCGCTGCGTGCGCTAATCGTTCCGGGTTCAGAGCGCATTCTCGTCGACAGCGTCCGCGTCGACACGTCCCGATATCGCATCCAGTACCGTTACGGAAGGCTCTGGATCGATGAGCTTGCCGATACATCAGACGTCGTCGCAGAGTACCGTACGTTTCCGTTCGAGCTGGAGGATGTGTACCGGATGCGTACGATCACGGATACGGCGTGGGCAGAGCCGTCGGACGTACGCACGGACGCGCTGCCGGAGACCGCCGACGATCCGTTCGCCGTATCGGGTCTGACCCATAGCGGATCGATTACGCGGGGAATACTCGCAGGCAACAATCGCGACGTCACGGTCGAATCGGGCCTGCGGCTGGAGCTCTCCGGCGAGATCGCCGACAACGTCCACGTGCAGGCCGCACTGACGGACGAAAATACGCCGATCCTTCCGGAAGGCACGACGCAGCGCATCGAGGAATTCGACCGCGTCTTCATCGGAATCGAGGCGCCCTACGGCACCGCGCAGCTCGGCGATTTCGATCTTCAGTTCGCAGCGACCGAATTCGCCCGCTTCTCACGCAAGCTGCAGGGGGCGTCGTTCACCGTCGATCCGCAGGCGGCGAACGTCCCGAATCTGGCACAGGGCGTCGTCACGGTCGCGGGTGCGACGTCCCGCGGTGTCTATCGCTCGCAGCGTCTCGAGCCGATCGACGGCGTGCAGGGTCCGTATCGTCTCGAAGGGAACCAGGCCGAACGGTTCATCCTGGTCGTTCCGGGGTCGGAGACGGTCTATGTGGATGGACAACAGCTGGTGCGCGGCGAAACGAACGATTACACGATCGATTACGCTACTGCGGAGATCCAATTCACGCCGTCCATAATCGTAACGGACGACTTGCGCATTCGCGTCGAATTCCAGTATACGACCAATCAGTTCACCCGATCACTCATCGCCTCGGAGGCCGAAACTCGTTTCTGGACGTCGGACGAAGGGACCTCTCGCGCCCGGTTCGGCGCCTCGTTTCTGCGCGAGGCCGACAGCCGCGAATTCGGTCAGGAGTTCGGCTTCGGCCGCGAAGATTCGCTCGCGCTGGTAAATGCCGGCGACGATCTCGCTGCAACCGGCGGCGCCGAGCAGGTGGAATTCGATCCGGAAGCGTCATTCGTTCAGTATCTGAGGGAGGCGATCGTTCAACCCGACGGCAGCGTCGATACGATTTATGCCGCCGTCGATCAGCGGCCGCCCGATACCGTCGCCGTCTACCGCGTCCAGTTCAGCCGCGTCGGTGAAGGTCTCGGAAGCTACGAGCGTGTGGGCCGCGCGGTCAACGGCATCCTCTACGAATTCAGGGGAGAAGGCCAGGGGGAATACCTCCCGATCCGAATCCTGCCTAGTCCGAAGCAGCAGCAGCTGCTCGATTTTCACGGCGGCCTCGAACCGTTGCGGGGCGTCGAAATATTCGGCGAATGGGCCCGTTCAATGTTGGATGCAAATCGGCTTTCACCCCTCGACGCTGATGACGATCAGGGAAATGCGTACCTGATGGGCGTGCGTCTGACGGAGATGCCGGTCGGGCCGATGCGCGTCACGGGCGAAATCCGACGGCGATTCACGGCCGCCACGTTCGAGTCGTTTGATCGGATTCGACCCATCGAGTTCGATCGGCGCTGGAATCTGCTCGATCGATCCATCACGGCAACAGGTGGGGTGCTCGATGCGGGAGATGAACGTATCGACGAAGGGAATCTGCGCCTCGACGTGACGGCTGCAACGAATCTCAGAGCCGAAATCGGCCGCCTCGAACTCGGTTCGACGTTCGAGGGCGTTCGTCGCGCAGGATTCTTCGAAATGGGCGAAGACGGTCTGCCGCTTCTGGACTATCGGATCGAGCAGGTCGACAGCCGCGACGGCATCGCGGAGGAAGATGGACGCTGGCTGCGCCAGCTCGGCACCGTCCGGTATCCAACCCTAGAAGGCCGCCTGTCGCCGCGCCTGCAGATCGAACACGAACGACGACGTCAACGGGTCATCGGAACGGACAGCCTGTCGGAGGGCTCGTTCCATTTCGTAGAGGTGCGTCCCGGCGTAGCATGGGAGACCGGGGATGTCGAGCTCGACGGATTCGTGGAGTACCGGAACGAGAGCGACTGGATCGACGGGACCATCGACGATGCCGCACGATCGTGGACGGCCCAGACGGCGTTCGGCTATGCGCCCTCGTCGACGTTCGACGTGCAGGGCAGCGTCGGATACCGTAACCGCCGGTTCACCGAAAGATTTCGCATCGACCAGCAGCGCGAAGACGTGGAATCACTGATCCTTCGATGGAATACGAAGTATCAGCCGCTCCAGGAGGCCGTTCAGATCAACTGGATGTACGAAGGCCTGTCGGAGCGAACGCCGACGCTGCAGGAAATCTATGTGCGCACCGGACCCGAAATCGGCCAATACGTCTGGGTGGATACGGACGGCGACGGCGTCGTCGAGATCGACGAATTCGTGCCGGAAAGCCTGCCGAACGAGGGGAACTACGTCAAGACGTTTGTGCCATCCGACGAGCTCATTCCCGTCGTGAACGTACAAACCCGGCTGCGGCTCGAGCTGGATCCGGCGAAACTCTGGCGCGACGCGGAGTCTACCTGGCGCAGGCGACTCGCACTCGTCACGAGCCGAACCATCGTCGAGATCCGCGAAAAAACGCGCGACCCGAACATCACCGCCGTCTATCTCCTGGATCTGAGCCGCTTTCGCCGTCCGCAGCAGACGTTGAACGGCCGCCTGCGCCTGTCTCAGGACTTTTTCTTCTTTCGCGGCAGGCCCGATTACGGCCTCGACGTGTCGTTCAATCAGGTGCGCAGCTTCAGCGAGCTGACCGCAGGCACCGAAGCGCGCTTCGTGAATGCGTGGCGGATCGACGGACGCCGGCAGTTCGGTGAAAGCTGGAGCGTACGCATGATGACGGCCTATGAACAGAATCGGCTGCAGAGTGCCACCTTCGCATCGCGAAACTACGACATCCGCGCAATACGGTTCGAACCGGAGGCATCCTTCCGCATATCATCTCGTTTCCAGATCGTTGGATCACCCTCGTTTGCCGGAAAAAACGATCGGCTCGGCGAACCGAGCGCCCGGGTCGTCAAGTTGCCGATCGAGCTCCGCTATACGGTACCGCGGAAGCTGCAAATGACTGCGCGCGGCGAGACGGCCCACGTCGCGGTTGACGGTTCTGCCGTCGGCCTCGCCCAGTTTGAGTTGACTGACGGTCGAGGACCCGGTACGTCGTATCTTTGGTCGTTACGAGGCCAGTACACGCTGAATGAATATCTGAGGGCTACATTTTCGTACGATGGGCGCGCCCCATCCGCGGCACCTGTCATCCACACGATGCAAATTCAACTCAGTGCGCTTTTTTAGCAATACATCCGGCATGGAGAGAACACGAAGCGGTACCTTATCCGTCATCGGCGTCGCTGGGGTCTTGCTCGGCGCGGCTGCACTCTCGTTTTTATTTTATCGCCTGGTCGGATTCCCCGGAAATATTCCGCTCGCATTCGGATCGGCCGTCCTCCTGGCCGAGGTCATCGAGATCAACGTCACCCACGGCTCCGCAGGCCTGACTCGATGGACATTCACGAAGGCCGTCTTCCATGGCATCCTGACGGCAGCAGCATGCTGGCTGGGGGTCTGGATCGTGGAGTCGCTGGGCTGGATTGGATGATGTCATCAGAACTCTCAGCATCGGAGATGGCCTCGCGTCTGCAGAAGCTCGAATCAGAGAATCGCCGGCTAAAGCGGGCTGTCGAAGAGCTCTCGGTGCTGAACGATCTCAGTCGTGAGATCGGCGCCTCACTCGATTCAGACGAGATCATGGGAGTGATCATCAGGCGATCACTCGAGGCGGTGCGGGCGGAGCAGGGCGTTATCACCCTCGTCGACGAAGATCTGAAGCAGCCCCTCAAAACGCTCGTTCGCACGCGGTCGAAATCGGCCGACCATTCCGCCTTCCATCTCGACCAGGCCATTCTCGGATGGATGCTGCTGAACCGCACGCCTATCGTCATCAACGCCCCCGGCGACGACGACCGATTCAGCGGAGTAAAATGGCACGAGGAAATACGCAGCACGGTGAGTGCGCCGCTTCTGATTCGATCGCGCCTGATCGGCGCCGTCACGCTCTACAACAGTCGATCGCCGCAGGGATTTTCGGAGGATGATCGGCGCCTCCTGGCCATTATCGGCGCCCAGTCGGCCCAGATCGTAGAGAATGCGCGGCTGTACGAGGAAGAACGCGCCCTCATCCGCGTTCGTGAGGAATTGCGCCTGGCCGCCGAGATCCAGCAAAAGCTGCTTCCAGACGAGGCGCCGGATGTTGCCGGCTACGATTTCGCCGGCCGGAGCATCCCCGCGCAAAGTGTCGGAGGGGATTATTTCGACTACGTCGTGCTCGCTCCTCGGCGCATCGCGGCATGCGTGGCGGACGTGTCCGGAAAGGGCCTGCCGGCTGCTTTGATGATGGCGAACGTACAGGCGGCGTTTCGAGCACAGGCGGGCGCCCACACGTCCGCGGCCGCCTGCCTGATGGCGCTCAATCGCCTGCTGTATCAGAGCATGCGCCGTGGCTCATTCGTCACGATCGTCTATGGTATGCTGGATGCCGACGCGCATCTGGTGGATCTGGCGAACGCCGGACACAATCGCCCCATCGTCTGGCGCGCCGGAGGGCACGTCGAGCGAATCGACACGGCCGGAATGCTGGCCGGTGCGGTGGAGGAGATCACGCTGCCCGGCGTTTCCGTACCGCTCGGTCTCGGTGACGTCCTCGTCCTTTACTCCGACGGCGTTACTGAGGCCGTGAATCGCGAACGCGAGGAGTTCGGAGAGGACCGTCTGATCTCTGCCCTGCACGACTCCCACGATTTGCCGAGTGCCCAGATCGTCGAAAAGGTGATCGATTCCGTCAGCGCGCACGTCGGAACTGCGGATCCCCACGACGACATCACCGTTGCCGTCATCAAACGGTTCGAATGACGGCACTTTGCGCCGCAGTGCACCCGAGTATGTGGGAATCTGTTTGGATTCGGGCGAAGACATGCATGCGACGCCGGCGCCGGCGGCCTATCCCTTCTCGGGATCTCCAGACGCCGGCGCCGGTGTATAGGTAGTGACTCGGAGGCGGAGGGTCGGCGTTCCGACCCCGGGCTAAACTACTCTCCGCCCGCGTACGAGATTAAGGATGAGCACGATGACGGCGACGACCAGTAAAATGTGCAGCACACCGCCGAGTGTATATCCGCTGACAAGTCCGAGCAGCCAGAGGATTAGTAAGATAATGATGATTGTCCACAGCATCGTTTCAACCCCCGCGATTTCGCGGGCTCTGGTTCCGAGGTTGTTGAGTTCGGCGTAAATAAGAGCCCGAGGGACCCAAAGTTCTGCGCATGCACCCGAGTTGGCGTATATATAACAGGTGTGACGCTCAGGCAACTGCGCCAAAAAGTATTCAAATAGAGCCAAGACCAGGAGGTTCACGTGACTGCTCCATCGAAGGAAGGCGTTTCACGCCGGGAATTTGTCAAGTCTACCGCCGCCGCAGCGGCCGGCGCCTCGTTCATGCTCGGTGCAAACAGGTTCGCCTACGCGGCGGGGTCAGACCGATTGCGCGTCGGACTTATCGGATGCGGCGGCCGAGGTACCGGTGCTGCCGCAGACGCTGTAGCCGCCGCCGAGGGCGTCGAGATCTACGCGATGGGAGATCTGTTCGAGGATCGTCTCGAGGATTCTCGCCGCCGCCTCGAAGAAAATCTCGGCGAGGCGATGCAAGTGACAGATGACCGCACGTTCACCGGCTTCGACAACTACAAGCATGTCATCGACGCCGACGTAGATATGATCATTCTGGCCACACCTCCCGGTTTCAGGCCGATCCATTTTCGATACGCCGTAGACGCCGGAAAGCATGTCTTCATGGAGAAGCCGACCAACGTTGACGTCGCGGGCTACGCCTCGATCGTCGAGTCGGGTGAGCTGGCGCGGCAGAAGGGACTATCCGTCGTAGCCGGAACCCTGTACCGCCGGCAGCCCAGTTTCGTTGAGGCGATAGACGAGATTCACAACGGCGCGATCGGCGAGATCGTCGGTGCGCAGGCCTACTATCTGACGGGACCCATCTGGCTGCGCGACAGGGAGCCGGGTATGTCGGATATGGAGTGGCAGTGCCGAAACTGGTACTACTTCAACTGGCTCTCCGGCGATCACATCGTCGAGCAATTCGTCCATAACCTCGACGTACTCAACTGGGTCTTCGAGGGGCATCCCGAAAGCGCGCTCGCGATGGGCGGTCGTCTCGTGCGAGTCGACCCGTCGTACGGCCATATCTACGATCACTTCAGCGTGGAATACGTCTATCCTGGTGACGTACGGGTCGAAGCGAAGTGCCGGCAGATGGAGAACACGACGACCCGTGTCACGAACCAGATTATCGGATCCACGGGAATCGCGACACTCGATCCGAATCGATCGATGATTCGTTCCCACGACGGCGAGGTTGTTTTCCGGCACCCCGAGCGCGGCGGAAACGGATATGTGCAGGAGCACGCAGATCTCATCGCGGCGATCCGCACTAACGATCCGATCAACGAATCGAAGCAAATTGCAGATAGTACGCTTACCGGAATTCTCGGGCGCGAGAGCGCATACACCGGACAGGAAGTCACCTGGGAGGAGATCCTGAGCGCACAGATGGATCTGGTACCGAAAGAGTTCGCCTTCACCGAGCTTCCGAACGTGTCCGTACCTCGTCCGGGAGCGACAAAGCTGAGCCGCAACTACGTAGCGGAGCTGGGTTGAGTCGTAGGGACTGGTGTGAACGGTTACCCTGCTTCGACCATGGGCTCGTCTACCGCGGGTTCGGCGAATTCGTCATACTCTGCGCGGCGAATGTGAATCCCCGCTGCGGATAACTTCCCATCGAGGTTTTCATACCCACGGTCCAGGTGGTAGACGCGCAGGACGTGGGTGTCTCCGCGCGCGACCATTCCGGCCAGCACCAGCGAGACGCTTGCACGGAGATCTGTGCTCATGACGGTCGCCGCCTGAAGGTCGTTCGAGCCTTCGACGACTACTTCATTACCCACTACGATCGCGTTGGCAGCCATCCGGCGCAGTTCCGGAATGTGCTTGAACCGGTCGTAGTAGATCGAATCGAGCACGCGCGCGTTGCCCTCCGCCTGTGACAGCAGCACCGTCCATTGGGCCTGCAGATCAGTCGGGAATCCCGGATATACGCCGGTTTCGATCGAAACCGGGTGTATCTTTTCAGGCGCAATCACATCCACATAATCTTTGCCGAGCGTAAAGCGCGTTCCGGTCTGCGCGAATGCATCGATGAATGCGTCACCGAGATAGTTGGGATCGGCATTTGAAATGTGGACCGGCTCGCCGCCGGGATCACCCGCGATCGCTGCGGCGATCATAAACGTTCCGAGCTCGATGCGGTCCGGAGCGTTTCGGAATTCTATTGGGCGCAGGGTCGGGACGCCCTCGATCTCAAGGGTCGTCGAACCGAGTCCCTCGATGTGCGCCCCCATTGCTTGCAGCATCTCTCCGAAGACGACGACGTCGGGTTCGCGAGCAGCATTCTCGATGCGTGAGCCGCCCCTAGCCGTCACGGCCGCGAGCATCAAATTGATCGTAGTACCCACGCTGGAAGGATCCATCTCGAAAATCCCTCCGTCGAGCCGATCGCCTCTCGCTTTGGCGACGACGTAGCCCTGATCCAGGGAAATCTCGGCACCGAGCGCCTCCATGCCCTTCAGGTGCAGATCAACCGGCCGGGGCCCCCAGGCGCAGCCGCCCGGAAGAGAAACGCGGGCACGTCCGCAGCGGCCGAGCAGCGCACCGAGCATGTAAAAGGAAGCCCGCATCTTTTTGACCAGATCATACGGGGCCTCGGGGAAATCGACCCTGGAGGCATCGACGGTCAACAAGTGAGATTCCGAATCGAAATGAACGGAAGAGCCGCTGATGCGCAGAACGTGGGCAAACGTCGTCACGTCCCGAAGATTGGGAACGTTCGTAATCGTCGTCTTTCCCTCTGCCAAGATCGCACCGGCCATGAGCGGAAGTGCGGTGTTCTTAGAGCCGCTCACGGGAAGGGTCCCGCGGAGCGTGTGCCCTCCTTCTATTATTAGCTTATCCATTCAGCATCATTCTCGTTGGTCGCCACCGCGAGGTGTAGTACGCGGTCGACGCTAAGCAGTACATGAACACATCGTTACGAACGATCAGAGTGCCGGATCTTCCGAGACCGGGTCGCGACGTGATTTTTACAGGTATCGGCGCATGCGCGGCTGCCTCTACTCGACTACTCACATTTTATCGAGAAAGCGGGATGGAATCTGCACGTAGGATGCGGCGTTTGCAACGATGCACGAGACATTCATTTATCGATGTCCTTCATCGATCATTTTGACCAACCCGCGATGCGCCGCGTGTACCTCGATCATGCTGCTACAACGCCTCTCGATGCAGAGGTGTTCGATGCCATGGTTCCCTATTTGAAAGATCATTTCGGAAACGCTTCCTCGGTGCACGCCATGGGTCGCAGGGCGCGCTTCGCCGTGGAGGAGAGCCGCGAGACGATCGCCGGATTGCTGGGCGCCGAACCGGGAGAGATCGTGTTTACGAGCGGCGGGACCGAATCGAACAATGCCGCAATAAAGGGCGTCGCGTGTCGGGTGCGCGGTGCAGTCGTGACCTGTTCGGCCGAGCATGAAGCCGTACTTCGGCCGGTCGAGCGGCTGCAGATCGAGGACATGCGTGTCGATGTAGTGGAACCTGGTGCAACCGGCGCACTGACGCCCGCTGCCGTGGCTGAACGAATAGACGCCGATACGCGTCTGGTCTCTCTCATGCACGGCAACAACGAGCTCGGTACCCTGACCGACATTCGATCGATTGCGGCCGTGTGTCACGAATACGGCGCCGTTTTTCATACCGACGCCGTGCAAACGGCCGGATACGGACTGCTGCGCGTCGATAAAATAGATGTAGATCTGGCTTCGTTCTCGGCGCACAAGATGCACGGTCCGAAAGGCGTGGGTGCACTTTTCGTGCGCGGCGGCGTCGATTTCGAACCTCTGCTCGAAGGTGGAGCACAGGAGCGCGGACGCCGGGGAGGAACGGAGAACGTCGCCGCAATCGTCGGGATGGCGGCGGCTTTCAAGCGAGCGATCAGAACCATGCGGGCACGGCTCGAACATGCGGCCGCAATGCGCGATCGATTGCACCGAGGTCTCGTCGATCTGATGGGATCACGCATGGTCGTGAACACCCCCTTCGGTGAAGCGCAGCTCATGCCGCACGTCCTCAACGTGGCCTTTCCGCCGGCCGATGGAGATCCGGTGGACGGTGAGATGCTTCTGCTGAATCTGGACGTGGAGGGCGTTCTGGCGTCCGCCGGCTCGGCGTGTACGAGCGGCGCCCTTGAGCCGAGCCACGTGCTAACGGCGATCGGACTGGACCGCGCCACCGCATCGGCCGGTGTCCGATTTTCAGTAGGGGAGGGCACGACCGAGGAGGACGTCGACTACACCGTCGATGCCGTCGAAAGGGTAATGAAGCGCATGGTCCGAACGAAGGTCGACGCATGAGTGCTGCAGTAATTGTGTTCGCAAAGGTGCCGGTCGCGGGACGCGTGAAAACGCGCCTACTGCCTGAGCTCGCCGACGACGAGGCGGCGGACCTGTACACCGCATTTCTTCGAGACACCTTGACGCAGTGCGCCGGGCTGAAGGCGGACGTCCGACTGTATCTGGCCCCTTCTGAAGCCGCCCTCGACACCTCGATCGTTCCGGACGGCGTTTCACTTCATGAGCAGGCGGGCGATGACCTCGGTAAACGGATGGCGCAAGCCTTTCTGGAGACGTTTGCAGCCGGATACGAGCGCGTCACGATCATCGGGTCCGATCATCCCACGCTCCCCAGGGCATTCCTCCAGCATGCATTCGACTCGCTTAATGATTTCAGATCCTTTGTCATCGGACCTGCCGAAGATGGTGGCTATTATCTCCTCGGGATGAACGACTTCATTCCCGATATTTTCCGGGATATGGAGTATAGCCATGCCGACGTGTTCCGGCAGACGCTCGAGACGCTTCCCCCGACGGGCATCGACATTACGATCCTGCCGATGTGGTATGATGTCGATACGCCGGACGACATCGCCCGCCTAGCGGCAGAGCCGACAATGAAGCCTGATCAGATCCCCCACACTCGGCGAGTCCTGACGTATTTGTCGGAGTGTCATCCGTGGATTCGAAGGGTCCGGTCGCTCGCGGTCCCATGACCCAGCGCAATCCTCCGACCTGACATGCCGACTTAAAGCGTCAACAGGAATTCCACGCACCACATCCTCTCATCACTACATTCGCCTGCGATTCAAACGTCTTCCAATGAAGTGATGACCAGTACGTCAAACGGATCACCCGTCTCCGAGCTCGGAGAGTTCAAGACGATCGAGCAGTTCATCATCGAACAGCAGTTGCGATTCCCGCACTCAACGGGCGGATTTTCACGGCTGCTTCGCGATATTTCCGTGGCCGCGAAGATCATCAACCGCGACATGCGTCGAGCCGGCCTGGCCGACATCTACGGCGATACGGGCGAGATCAACGTGCAGGGTGAGACGCAGCAGAAAATGGATGCGCTCGCCCACACCGAGCTCGTCCGTGCGCTGCGCCGAGGGGGTGAGTGCTGCCTGATCGGGTCGGAAGAACATGCTGAGGCGATCCCCCTGCGCATGAATCACGGCGAGGACGGCACATACATCGTGCTGCTCGATCCGCTGGACGGCTCGACGAATATCGACGTCAACGTCTCGGTGGGTACCGTCTTCAGCGTCTATCGACTCCCCGAGGGCTTCACCGAACCGACGGTCGAGGCGGCCCTGCAGCCGGGCATCCAGCAAGTCGCCGCCGGTTACGTCGTCTACGGGTCGTCGACCATGCTGGTTTACACGACGGGGGATGGGGTGAACGGATTCACGCTCGACCCTTCTATTGGAGAATTTCTCCTGTCGCATCCAAATATTAAGACGCCTCGCACTGCAACCATCTATTCCATCAATGAGGGATTCTACAATTCCTGGGAGGCCGGTTTGAAGGAATGGATTAAGTGGGTGCAGGAGGAGGACGAGGCGACGGGACGGCCGTACAAGACGCGTTATATCGGCTCTTTCGTGTCTGATTTCCACCGAAATCTGATCAAGGGCGGTATCTATATCTATCCCGCTACGAAGGGCGCGTCCGAGGGCAAACTTCGACTCATGTATGAGGCGAATCCGATGGCGATGATCGTTGAGCAGGCAGGCGGGCGCGCCTCGGACGGTAAGGTTCGCATCCTGCAGAAGAATCCAACGGCCCTGCACCAGCGGACTCCGCTGTATATCGGAAGCAAGGAGACCGTGCTGCAGGTCGAAGCATTTCTCCGAGGCGAGCGGATCGTCTAGGTCGGTCGAGCTCGTCGTCTCGAGCGTCGGATTGAGAACCCGGCGCGTGTGCGCCGCTAGAAGCTGAGGCCAAGCACGAGAAAGCTCCTTTCAGCATAGGGATTCAACACATACGCCACTGAGAGTGGTAGCGAGAATCCTTCGGTCACAGGGATGCTTTTCGAGGCCGCGAGGGTCATGTCGATGATGCCGAATCCATCCGTGCCGTAGACTGCGCTCTCAGCAACGGATGCGCCGATGCCGAACGAGAGGTCGACGCCGTCAATGGCAAACGGATACGTCGCATTCAGATAGATGGACTTGTCGGGGTCGTTGTAGGCGAAGTACCCGGCATAGACGGCAATCGGAAACGTCGAGGGGCCGCTTACTGCGACGAAGGGTTCGATCATGTGAGCTCCCTGCCCGTCATCGCCGAAGTCGAAAAAATCAAACCCTGCATTCGGGAAGTAGTAATCGGTCACACCGAACGACACCGAACCGGTCGAATAGCTTATCCAGATGTCGTGCTCATTCGCCGCCGCACCTTCCGGATGCATGGCGTAGGATGCCCATGTGCCGATTTCGAAGCCGCCTGCCGAGAAGGACAGCGCCGGCTGCACGCTGGCCGATTCGCCATAGTCGGCGCCGCGCCACACATATCGGCTGACGACGTCGGCTCCGACATCGAAGGATTGCGCCCCAGCCGGGGCTGCAAATAGCAGCAGAGTGGAGGCTGCCACGACGGTGGATTTAAATCTGTCGGACATTGCAGTAGATGATTGGTGATTGAGTGCAGTATGATAATCGCTTTCCGCGGGCGTAGGCCTTGCCTGATCACTGGCCTAAGAAAATAAGGCATACCGTCCCGATAACAATACTAAGTTACACAATATCTTTACTAGACTTCAATAGGATTCCAAAAGTAAAAGCGCTTCCGGCGGAAACAGGGTTTCGCAGGATGATCGGCAAGGGGATGCGGCGGCCCATCAGAGTTCGGCTGACTCGGGGCCGATGGCGCCATCACTCTAGAAATACCTTAGCAAATATATCTATGAATACGTGCGCCGAGGCGAGCTGAACGAGCGTTAGGGT
>CAZKNF010000067.1:0-18391 GCA_964554105.1 uncultured Rhodothermales bacterium
GGCGGCGGCGCCGTCGCGGAATTTTCGGGAAAGGACCTCATTCAGGGCGAGCCGGACGCATCGAGTTTCCCGAGCGGCGGTCTTCGTGCGACGTTCGAGGCGCGCGGGTACACGGCCTGGGATCCGACGTCACCCGCATTCATCATCGAGAACGAGAAGGGTTCCTATCTTGCCATCCCGACGGCGTTCGCCTCGTGGACCGGCGAGGCACTCGACTACAAGATTCCACTCCTACGCTCGATGGCGGCGATCGACAGGGCGGCCAGGCGCGTGCTCGACCTGTTCGACGTGAAGGACGTCCATCACGTCTATTCGACCGTCGGTGCGGAGCAGGAGTATTTCTTAATCGATGAGGAATACTTCTATCGCCGGCCTGACCTCGTCACGACCGGACGCACGCTCATCGGTACCAAGCCGCCGAAGGGACAGGAGCTCGACGATCACTATTTCGGATCGATCAATGATCGCATCCTCTCGTGCATGCTCGACACCGAGCGCGAGCTCTATCGCCTGGGCGTTCCGGTGAAGACGCGGCACAATGAGGTTGCGCCCAGCCAGTACGAAATCGCGCCGATTTTCGAGAATTCGAACCTCGCCGCCGATCATCAGCAGCTCATGATGATCGTCCTCCAGCGAATCGCCCGAAAGTACGGGCTCGTGTGTCTGCTGCACGAAAAGCCGTTCGCGGGTGTGAACGGCTCGGGCAAGCACAACAACTGGTCGATATCCACCGACTCGGGCATGAACCTGCTCGACCCGGGTGACAATCCGCACGATAATCTGCAGTTCCTTTTCTTCTGCACGGCCGTCATTCGGGCCGTCTACAAGCATCAGGACTTGCTTCGCATTGCGGTCGCGTCGGCCGGAAACGACCATCGCCTTGGCGCGAACGAGGCCCCGCCCGCCATCCTGAGCGTCTTTCTCGGAGAGCAGCTCCACGATATCTTCGAGCAGATCGAGGCCGGTCCGGCGAAGTCAAGCAAGCAAGGCGGACTCCTCGGACTCGGCAGTCCGGTCCTCCCCGACCTGCCGCGCCACGCCGGCGACCGCAACCGGACGTCCCCGTTCGCCTTCACCGGCAATAAGTTCGAATTCAGGGCGGTTGGATCGAATCAGACGATCTCGTTCGCGAATACCGTGCTCAATGTGGCGGTAGCCGACGCGCTGGGTGAGCTAGCCGACGAGCTCGACGCCGAGCTGAAGGGTAAGAAGAAGAGCAAAACCAACTTTGAGACCGCCGTGGGCAAGGTCGTCCAGAATGCGATAAGGGATTCGCGGGCGATCCTGTTCGAGGGCGACAATTACTCGGAGGAATGGCACGCCGAGGCCGAAAAGCGCGGACTTCTTAATCTGCCCACGACGCTGGATGCACTCGATCACCTGATGGACGAAAAGAACGTCCAGCTGTTCGAGCGGGAAGGCGTGCTGAAAGAGCGGGAATTGCACAGCCGCTATGAGACGTGGGTCGAGCAGTACTTTACGACGATCAACATCGAAGCAGAGATGACCGAAACCATTACCCGAACGATGGTGCTGCCGGCGGCGATCAAGTATCTGCGCAACCTGGCGGAAACGGTCGAAGCGGGCGAGGACATCGGGCTGGAGTTCGATGGAGTGAAGAAGACGGCTGTCGAGGTCAGCGAGATGATCGACGATCTCCGGCGTGCGGTGGATACCCTGATCAAGGAGAACATTGCACTCGGCGGCGACGAGGTTCACGACAAGGCCGCTCACATGCGTGACGAGGTGATCCCCGCGATGATGGCTGCCCGCGAGGCGGCCGACAGGATCGAACGAGCCGCTCCGCAGGACGTCTGGCCGCTGCCGACGTACCAGGAGATTTTATTCGTGAAGTAACCGTCACTGCGTGCCTAAACAACGCGGCCGCGAGCATCCACCGTAAGCGTTTCGAGCACTTCCTCGCCGTCGACGACGTGGAATACGTCCTGGGTGTTCATGGTCGTGCACGCGTGATTCGGAACGAGACGAATGCGGTCGCCGACCGCCAGCGTCGAACCGCCCGCCACATCGATCCAGCCGTGCTCCTCGGATAGACCGATCACGTGCGCGTGCGGCAGTCTCTCCATCACACGAGCGTTGTAAAGAAGCGTGCCGAAACCATCAGTGCGGAATCCGGTGTCGGACGTCATCACCTTCTTGCCGGCATCCACAAATATTCGTTCGTGGCCGTTCCGATCTCGATGGCGGCTGATCACGGTCGTGAGGACCGTGAGGGCACATTCCTTGAGTGTGGCTGACGCGAGACCGACCTGCATGGCATCGTTGAATATATAATTGCCTGGCCGGATCTCGGTGATTCGGAATTCATCCAGCTCGCTATTCTCAAAGCGGCTCATCGTGGGAGTCGAGCCGATGCTGATCTCGAATCGTCCCGGCTCGACGCCCGCGATTCGAGCATCCCGAAGACGCACGGCGAAGGCGAGCATGACGTTGCGTTCATGGCGGGAAACGCGTACGAGCGCCTCTTCAGGCGTCTCGCTTTCGCGCGGACCGGTATAGGATTGGCCTGCGTGGGTGAGTATTCCCCTCAGTCGAAGTCCGGGAAGAGACGCAATCTCGCGCGCGAGCTCGACGCTTCGGGCATCAGTCGGATCCACCCCGCACCGGTTGAGGCCCGAGTTTACCTCGAGGAGAATGTCGACCGTCCGGCCCTCGTTCGCGAAGAATGCGGACGCGCGCCGGGCGCCGTCGATCGTATCGACGCAGAACGAAATGGCCGCCTCATCCATGAGCCGCAGCAGCCGCTCGTACTTATCGTCGCCGATCACCGTATAGGCGACGCGGACGTCGTCGATCCCCGCATCCACGAATGTCTCCGCCTCGCCGACTTTAGCCACGGCGATCCCTCGCGCGCCGACTGCGATCTGCATTTTGGCGAGTTGGACGGACTTGTGCGTCTTGATGTGCGGACGCAGCGCCGCCCCGCTGGCATCCGCCTTCTGCTGCATATGCTGCAGGTTTGCGCGGAGTCTCGACTGCTCGACGAGGAGGCATGGCGTCGGCAAATCGTCAATGAGTTTCATCGAACGGGATGAAAGAACGAACGGTTTTTGGATAATTGCGGAGGAACGCGCACGTTGCTACAGCTATTCACCTGCTCGCTTACGCGGAAGTACGACGACCGACCTGCCCCATCGAAACGCGCGCACGGTTGCGCGCACGTTCGAGCGCTTTCTCAGCCTCGGCACGTTCCTCCTCGTCCGCAGCGGATTCGAGCCGCTCGAGGGCGCGTTGCTCCGCGGCCTGGGCACGTTCGACATCGATGCCGGACGCCGGCTCAGCCGTTTCGGCGAGTACGGTCACGTCGTTGTCGAGGATTTCCAGAAATCCGCCGCTCGTCGCATAATAAATCTCGTCGCCCGCGGCTGTCGTGACGCGAATGGATCCCACACCGAAAGCGGCGACCATCGGCGCATGGTTGAAAAGCACTTCGAACGATCCGTTGACGCCCGGTACTTTCACGCCGATGGCGTCACCCTTGAACACGCGCTCATCCGGAGAAACGATCTCGACGTAAAGATTGGCCATCGCGCACTCTATCCTCTAAACGCTAAATGCTATTCTCTGAAGCCTGAGTTCTGAAGCGTCAATTCACCATCCGGAAACTCTGAGACATCGATTTCAAGCTGCACTCTCATCTCGAGAATTCGACCTACTCTTCCTCGAGCATCTTCTCTCCGGCCTCGATGACCTCCTCGATGACCCCTTTATAAGCAAAGGCGCCTTCAGGAAGGTGGTCCAGCTCGCCGTCGAGGATCATCCGGAATCCGCGGATAGTGTCCGCAATCTTGACATACTTGCCCTCGAAACCCGTGAACTGTTGGGCGACGAAGAACGGCTGACTCATATACCGCTGTGCCCGGCGCGCTCGATTCACTACCAGCTTATCCTCGTCCGAGAGCTCATCCATGCCGAGGATGGCGATGATGTCCTGCAGCTCCTTGTAGCGCTGAAGCAGCTGCTTGATGTCCTGCGCCGTCCTGTAGTGCTCCTCGCCGATGACGTTCGCATCCAGAATTCGGCTCGTGGAATCCAGCGGATCGATGGCCGGATAGATGCCCAGCGAAGAAATCTGTCGCGAGAGCACCGTCGTGGCATCGAGGTGGGCGAACGTGGTCGCCGGAGCGGGGTCCGTCAGGTCGTCCGCCGGCACGTAAATAGCCTGGAAGGACGTGATAGCACCATTCTTGGTGGACGTGATACGCTCCTGAAGTTCGCCCATCTCGGTGGCGAGCGTCGGCTGATAACCCACGGCACTGGGCATGCGTCCGAGGAGCGCGGATACTTCGGAACCGGCCTGCGTAAAGCGGAAGATGTTGTCGACGAACAGAAGGACGTCACGACCTCCGAGATCGCGAAAGTATTCGGCGACGGCGAGTCCGGAAAGCGCAACGCGGGCGCGAGCACCCGGCGGCTCATTCATCTGACCGAACACGAGACTGATATTGCTCTCCTTAAGCCGGTCCTGATCTACTTTCGAGAGGTCCCATCCTCCCTCCTCCATGGAGTGAAGGAACTCCTCGCCGTATTCGATCACGCCGGATTCGAGCATCTCTCGCATGAGGTCGTTCCCCTCACGCGTACGTTCACCCACTCCGGCAAACACCGAAAGGCCCTCGTGAGCTTTTGCGATGTTGTTGATGAGCTCCATAATCAGGACGGTCTTGCCGACACCGGCACCGCCGAAGAGCCCGACCTTGCCGCCCCGAGCTACGGGTTGAACCAGGTCGACGACTTTGATTCCCGTTTCGAGCATCTCGATGGACGTGGCGAGTTCATCGAAGCGGGGGGCTTCCTGGTGGATCGCGCGATACTGCTCGACTTTCGGCTGCGGGAGCCCGTCGATTGCCTTGCCGACGACATTTAGAAGCCGGCCCCGCACCTCTTCACCCACCGGCATTGAAATGGGCCGTCCAGAACTGAAGACTTCAGTGCCCCGTGTCAGGCCGTCAGTGGAGTCCATCGAAATGGTTCGTACCCGATTCTCGCCCAGATGCTGCTGCACTTCGAGCACAAGATCGTCGGCACCATTACGAGAAATCGTCAGCGCGTCGAGTATCTCGGGAACCGAGTCGGCGGGAAATTCGGCGTCGACCACTGGACCGATAATCTGCACCACCTTGCCCGAAGCCGTTTGCGTCTTCGTTGCTTCCATCTAACGCCTGCTGCTTGCTATGTGAAACTCGCCGGGAGGATTATTTTTGATCTGCACGTGCGATGTCGGAGCCCGCGAAAATAAACAGCCTCCATGGCAGATGCATCCCTCCTACTCACATGGTGCAGGTGGGATCGCAAAGAATGTGGGAATTTCCGGCTGAGGATGACAACCCGGTGCCTGGTGCCGGCCCGCTCGATCGGAGACGCGCGAACCGAGGAACATCACTCTGGGCGAACTGCCGGACGCAGCTCAGGATTCTGCGCGCTTCTTTTCGGACCAGCCGTGCGCCGCCAGGTATTCGTCGAATCGGGTGAGTCCGGGATGCTCCTGCCGGAGGGCCTCGATATCCGCATGATAGCCGACGTCCTCGAACCACCGGTACATATCCGCATACTCGTCGCCGGCCTGGGCACGGAAGTCGTCCCACGGCACCTGGAAATAGTTCACGTCCTGTCCCAGCGCCCTCGAGAAGGCATCCGCCAGCTCGAGCATCGTCGGCTCGTCCCCGGCAATATCGACCTCGCGGCCGATCCACTTGTCGGGATTCCGGAAAGCTAGGTGCGCAAACTCGCCGACATCTTTGACGTCGATCTGCTGCAGTCGGGTGTCGGGGCTGAGTGGCTGGGCGAGCGTGCCGCCGAGCACCATATTCTTGAGCATGTCCGCTTCCCAGTTGTTCATGAAGAAGACGGGCCTGATGATGGTGCAGGGGAGGTCCAGCGAATGGATATGCTGCTCGATCTGGTACTTGCTTTCGAAATGAACGATGCCGGTATTCTGATCCGCACTTCCGACGGATGAGTAGACGAAGTGCTTCACGCCGAGCTTCGCGGCGATATCCGCCGTGCGAATTCCCTGCTCCACTTCTTTATCGAAGCCCGTCTCCCAGAAATTCTGAACCGAAAAAACGCCGTAAACGCCGTCCATCGCGCGCTCCAGGGAGGTGCGGTCGTCGAAATCGCCCTGCACAACCTCGGCGCCGCGGTCGGCCAGCGCCCGTGCGGCCTGCTTGTCCGGATTGCGTGTCAACGCGCGGACCTGGAAATCGGTGTCGAACAGTTTCCGGGCGACGCTGCCTCCCTGCGATCCCGTGGCGCCCGTAACGAGGATGGTCTTCTTGTCAGCCATTTGGTTGCCTGATTTTGATTTGATTGAAGAGGGTGAGTCTACCAGTGTCGGTGTGGTTTCAAGTGTGGTGCGTAACCGAGGGAATCTATGCAGATGCACGACTCTGCGCCGACGATCGTTCCGCCAATCGCGCACAATATGCCCCAGCACGGTCCGGTGCAACATCATTGCTGCCGACGTCCGCAAAAGTAATGGCAGCCGTACACCGTCCAGCGTCACTCGCCGGCATCATCCTCGAAGTGCTGAAAACCACCCATTTTCAGCGGATAGGATTCGCCGTTCGCCAGCATGGCCGTCACCTCTGTCTCTGCCGTGATCTGGCCGATGACGCTAAACGATTTCTCCTCCATCATCTCGGTAACGTCACGCGGTGCGGTAAAGAGAAGCTCGTAGTCCTCTCCGCCGAAGAGCGCATACGTGTCGACGTCTTCGCCGAATTCATCGGCCACGCTGCGCGTCTCGAGGCTCACCGGAACGGCTGCGACGAACACGTCGGCCCCGACGCCGCTGTTATGGCAGATGTGATGGATTTCCGAAGCGACTCCGTCGGATATGTCGATGAGCGCGTTGGGCTTCACGTCCAGCTCCGCCCAGCTTCGCACGATATCCAGGCGAGCCTTCGGGACCAGGTGCCGCTGAATGACGTGCTGGAACGGCTCGACGTTGGGAGCGAAATCCTCGCCCTTCTCCTGCAGCTGGCGCCGCTGATCGACCAGCACCTTCAAGCCTGCATACGATGCGCCCACCTCGCCGGTCACGCAGAGGAGATCGCCCGGCTTCGCCCCTCGGCGAAATACGATGCGGTCGATCGGCGCCTCGCCGATCACGGTGACCGAGAGCGTCAGGCCGTGCGACGCTGTGGTATCACCGCCGATCACCTCCAGATCGTACACATCGCATGCCATCCGCATGCCATTGTATAACGCCTCGACATCCTCGACGGAAAGGTTTTTCGGGATGCCGAGCGAGACCGTGGCGTAACGGGGGACGGCATTCATGGCCAGCACGTCGCTCACGTTTACGGCGATGGCCTTCGAGCCCAGATAGGGCATCGGCATCATGAGCCGATCGAAATGTACCCCCTCGGCGAGCGCGTCGGTCGTGACGACGTGCACTCGTTCCTCGTCGATCCGATACACCGCCGCATCGTCGTCGATTCCGACGATTACGTCTTCGCTCTTTCCGCGGCCGAGCGCGGATTTCATGCGCTCGATGAGTCCGAACTCACCGATTTCTCGAATTGCCGTTACGCTGCCGTCTTCAGCCATAGCGAATTAAATGGATACTGACTCTGGCGAGATAATTTCGCCGTGCCCCCGCATGATTAAAGAGGGACGCAAATCTTACCGAGGATCGTCTTACGAGATGCTCCCGTGACGGAGGGCATGTTCGTTGGAACGCCGTTGAGCGTTTCGTGGGCGAGCACGGCGAAGCAGAGCGCTTCCTTGGCGTCGGAGTTCAGACCGTAATCCTCCACGGATCGTACCGGAATCGGTGCGAACGTGTTGACGAAGCGCTCCATCAAATAGTCATTGTGCATGCCTCCCCCCGACACGATCAGCACATCCAATTCGTGCTGATCCCGGATATACCGCGCGTACGCCTGGTACACCGAAAATACGGTCAGCATCGACGCAGTGGACATGACGTCGTTCGGCCCCGGATTCCTCATGACTTCGTGGCACCGCGTGACCAGCTTCTCCGCGTAGTCCATCCCGAAATACTCGCGGCCGGTCGATTTCGGCGGATCCTGCTCGAAATACGGATCGCGGAGCAGCTCTGCCATCATGGCGTCATCGAACTCTCCGCCGGCCGCGTGGTGGCCGGATTCATCGAACGGCTCGTCGTAGAGGATGCGTGCGAGCGAGTCGATCACCATGTTGCCCGGTCCGGTGTCGAAGGCGAATACGTCATCGAAATCCGCACCAGGCGGGATGACGGTAATATTCGCGATGCCGCCGAGATTCAGAAGTCCGCGCGTCTCTTCGGGATCGACAAAGTAGACGTAATCGAGATACGGAACGAGTGGCGCACCCTGGCCGCCCAGCGCCATATCTGCAACTCTAAAGTCTCCGACGACCGGTACGTCGAGGAGGTTCGCGAGCACCGAAGCGTCTCCAATCTGCATTGTCGAGATGATGCCGTCGCCGGCACAGTCGATCCGATCGGGCACGTGATGCACCGTCTGTCCGTGGGATCCGACGAGATCCACATCCGCCAACGAGAGTCCCGCCTCGTTGACGGCGGCGCGAACGGCACGTTCGTACTCGGACGCGAGCCGGAAGTTGAGCTGCGACAGATCGAGAACCGTCGACGATTCGGGAGCGGAGTTATCGAGCAGGAGTGCACGAAGATCGGGCGGATAGGGAAATGCGGCATGCCCGATGAGCTCTGCGTCCAGATTAGGTCCGCTTCCCTCTAGCCGTGCGACGGCCACGTCGACGCCGTCCAGCGACGTGCCGCTCATCAATCCGACTACGATTCGAGAGCGCTTTTCAAACAGCCTTTGCAGTCTCTGCATTACACGCTAGTCTCCGTCGGATGCCCTGGAGCGCATCCTGGAGGCTTTCTGCATGTAATCGGAAGCAGCGCCGGGGTGCTGTCCTGCAAGAAGCTCATAGACACGCGCGGCTTCATCGTACTGCCCTTGTGATGCGTAGATCCGCGCCAGCGTCTCGCTCACGACATCTTCAATATCGTCTTCGAGTTCCGGTGTCGGGATGTTGTCCAGATCCGGGCGCGGCACGATCCGCGCCGCTTCGAGCTCGCTGATCAGGCGGTC
The DNA here is from genome assembly GCA_964554105.1 of uncultured Rhodothermales bacterium. GTDB lineage: Bacteria > Bacteroidota > Rhodothermia > Rhodothermales > VXPQ01 > CAZKNF01. The sequence continues at coordinate 9,090 of CAZKNF010000067.1, forward strand.
GAGGTCGTCGTATTTCGAAGTGGAATCGTCGTGATCCGGGCGTTCCCTTGCGCCCGTGGACTCGGCGGTGTCCACGGAGGCGCTGATGTCTGCCGGCCCGAGCGTATCGGAAGAGCCGCGATTTTCTGGGGAGTCGCGTGTCTCTGCAGTTCCGTGGGAATCTGTGGAGTGCTGCGCCCCTTCTTCGTCGGCGCCCTCGGGTGTGATGCGCGATACGGCGCGCTCCACGCCCTGACGTACAACCGAACTGTTCGGGACGAGATGAAGCGCCTCGCGCCACACCGAAAGTGCAGCGGGCCATCGATTCTGGGCCTCATATGCACGGGCCAGCAGGACCCGCGCCGCTGCATAGGCGGGCATCTCATCCACCATCGGCTCCAGAAGAACGGCCGCTTCCCCGGGTTCTCGTTTTTCGAGAAAGGTGATTGCATCCTGAAGGTCGTGAAACGGCATTCTACATGTGAACTCTGACAAGGGGAGCGCAAAGTAATGATTGCAGGCGCTAGATGCCTCTCCTGCCGAACGTGGCGAGGGCCACGAGTCCGAAGCCTCCTGCGAAAATCGCCTGAAACGGGAGGGCCGCCCATTCTCCGATAGCAAGCAAAACGACGAGTCCGAATGCCGAGTACACGAAAAGCAGCAACTCGAACCAGGCAATCACGGGTACGGGGTGGATCACACTTGCCGCGGCGCTGCCCGCCCCTTCGCGGTTCGAGACCGGCGACGCGTCGAGCGTTGAGTGAGCGCCGGGGTTCGAGCCGCTGCACGGTGCTGCATTGTATTTCGGGGTCCGGATAAATGCGGATCGCTTGCCTGCAACGGCTTCGACCACGGCCACCGATTCGTGGAGGGACAATCCAATCGTGCCCGCCATAAAAACAGGAAACATCAGCAAGCGCCGGGCCCAACGCGGATACAGATTCCGCTGAGCGAATACCTGCGCGAGGGCGAAGCCTGTGAATCCGATCAGACCGAGCGACATCACACCGAAAAACAGCGTGCCCGGCCCGTTGCCCGCGTACTTCGACAAAAGCAGGAGCGGATGTAGCAGCGCCGCGAGCAGGATGAACGGGAAAACGAAATGGGCGGTCAGATGGATCCCCCCTTGAAGCCTGACCTGCCACGGCGAATCGGAAGTCATCAAGGGGTGCAGAAGCTTTCGTGCCGTCTCGACCGACCCCTTCGCCCATCGAAACTGCTGGGAGCGCAGCGCACTCATCGTCGCGGGAAGCTCCGCCGGCACCTCAACATCGTCGAGATAGCGGATCTTCCAACCCCGGAGCTGCGCTCGATAGCTGAGATCGAAGTCCTCGGCAATCGTATCGCCCTGCCATCCGCCGGCATCCTCGATGCACGATCGCCGCCACACGCCCGCGGTGCCGTTGAAATTCAAGAACCACCCCTCGTCACCGCGCACACGCTGCTCGACCGCGAAGTGCGCGTCGAGTCCGATCGACTGAAGGCGGGTAAGGAGCGATGCCTCCTGATTGAGATGTCCCCAGCGCGCCTGCACCACGCCGATACGGGAGCCGTCGAAGTGGGGAATCGTGCGCAGCAGGAAATCTCGCGGCGGCAAGAAATCCGCATCGAAGATCGCGATAAACCGCCCATGTGACAGGCGAAGTCCGTTCTGCAGCGCTCCAGCCTTGTAGCCTTCTCGGTGCGGACGTCGGACGTGTATAATATCCACTCCGCGTCGCTGCCAGAGCGCCACCCGTTCCGCGGCGCGCTCGCTCGTCACATCGGTCGAATCGTCGAGCACCTGGATTTCGAAGCGCGCCCGTGGATACTCGAGCCGGGCGCACGTGTCGATCAGGCGCTGCGCCACCAGCGGCTCGTTGTAGAGCGGGAGTTGGACTGTCACGTCGGGCCAGGAATCAGGCGGCTCCGGAAGTTCATCAGGATCCGGAACCCGCCCTGCCCGAAGTGTGTCGCGCCGCGCATGGGAGATCGACATCCAGAGCAGATTTCCCCCATACAACGTGAGCACCGCAATCGATATCGCGTAGAGGGAAGCGAGCATGTTCACCAGTCTGAAGTGGCCGCCGTGAAAACGTCGTCCGCAATATTCTCGAGCGCCGCGGCCGCTGCGGTTTCCTCGCCGGCAAGGCCCTCCACGGCCGGGTCGTATTCGTCGGATGCTGAGAACGTTCGCTCGAAGATCTCCACGTCGTTCACCTGATCGTAATAGGTCGCGAACACGGTGATGGTGATGCGGTTCAGCGTCGCCTGCGCCTCGCCGCCGACCGCCGCCGGTTCGTTCATGTAGCGCCTTATTTCGGCAGTAAGTACCGCGTCGGCATCCGCATTCTCCGTCTCGAGTGAGAGTCGGGTCTGACCGACGAATCGATCAACGAAAAGCCGCGTGAGCTCGTCGCCGAGATTGGTGAGCGAGCTCGTACTGACGTCGTCCGCGAGCGGAATAGCGACCGTATCCAGGTGGGAGGGTATCGTCGCGCCGGTAAAACTGTAGTACGCGCAGGCACCGAAGTACACCGGGATGATCACGGCAGCCAGCAGCACGGAAACGCGCCGGAGATGCCTCAAAGCTCTTCCTCCAATTCCTTCAGCTTTCGATACAGCGTACGCTCGGAGATGCCCAGCGCTCGGGCCGTCCGGCGGCGGTTGCCGTCGAACTTCTTTAGCGCGCGTGCGATGAGCCTTTGCTCTGCGTCCTCGAGCGTCGGCAGCGTCTCCTCGGTGTCGCCATCGTCCAATTCTCGCACCTCGTCGTCGGCTGCGTCGTCCTCTCTCCCGGATTCGTGCTGCTCGTCCCTACGCTCATCGCTCTCGACTACCGGTGCCGATCGGAAGTCGGAACGATCTGCCTGCGGACGTCGCCCGTTGTCGTCCGTCTCAATTTCGTAGGCCACGTCCTCGATCAGCGAGGCATAGTCGGACTTGTCCGCTTCACGAACGATCACATAATCGCTGCGCTCGCGCGGGAAGTGCGCGCCTTCGAACATCTCACGCGGAACGGCGATGCTTCCGCTGCCGGCCGACGCCAGCTTCTTCATTTGCTCCTTCATCTCACGGACTTCGAGGCGCAGCTCGAGCAGTGCACGGTAGATAAGCTCTCGCTCGCGCGCCTCGGTAGCGTCGCCCGTACTGCCCCGCATGACGGGAAGCAAATCGTTCGCGCCGTCGCGGGCGGTCACCCCGCGCAGGTAGGGCTTAATGTCCTCGGCTGTGACGGCCTCGCCGCGCAGCAGCACCACGGCCTGTTCGGCCACGTTGCGGAGCTCGCGAACATTGCCCGGCCAGCGATACTGACGGAGGAGCTGCTTCGCGCTGTCGTCCAGCTTCTTGGAGGGCGAGTTGTACTTCTGCGCCAGTCGGTGCAGGAAGGTCTCGAAGATCGGGAGGATGTCCTCCCTTCGCTCGCGAAGCGGCGGGATCGTGATGACGACGGTGCTGAGCCGGTAGTAAAGATCCTCCCGGAACCGACCCCCACGAACTTCCGCGGCGAGGTCCTTATTCGTTGCGGCAATGATGCGTGCATCCGACGTTCGAATTTGCGAGGATCCCACACGCGTGAACTGACCGTTCTCCAGCACGCGCAGCAGGCGAACCTGTGCAGCAGGCGGCATCTCGCCGATCTCGTCCAGAAATATGCTGCCCGCGTCCGCCTCTTCGAAATAGCCGCTTCGACGTTCGACGGCTCCGGTGTATGCGCCCTTTTCGGCGCCGAAAAGCTCGGACTCGATGAGACCTTCGGGAATCGCGCCGCAGTTGACGATTATCATCGATTCATGCCGGCGCGCGCTCAGCTCGTGGATCGCGTGCGCGATGAGCTCCTTGCCGACGCCGCTCTCTCCCTCGATGAGGACTGTGATGTCGGTCTGCGCGATCTGCCGCATGCGATCGATCACGTTCCGGAGCGCGGCCGACGGGCCGATGATCCCGTATCGTTCCTGAATTGCTTCTCTATCCATGGGCGGCGGATTCTACCGGTGCTTCGGCTGCTGCTAATAATTCGGATGCTTCCGCCGACGGCATTTGCTCGATCGGCTCTCCGAGCAGCGTCGCCGACGTGCAGTCCGTGATCCTCACGCGCACGTACTCACCGTGCTGAAAATTCCGGCGATCGAAAACGACCATCTTATTCGTATCCGTGCGCCCACAGAGCTGCTCGTCGCTGCGTTTGCTCGGTCCCTCGACCAGTACGGTGTGAATCCCTCCGATCTCGGCTTTGTTATTCTCTAGAGAGATGCCGTTCTGCAACTCGATGATTTCCGAGAGCCGCCGCTTTTTCACCTCCTCGGGCACGTCGTCCGCGTGCTTCCGGGCGGCATAGGTTCCGGGCCGTTCCGAATACATGAACATGTAGGCGTGGTCGTATCGGACCTGCTCCATCAACGATAGTGTGTCGCGGTGCTGCACTTCCGTCTCGCCGCAAAACCCCGCGATGATGTCGGTGGACAGAGACACGCCGGGAGCAATTCGCCGGGCGCGGTCGATTAAATCCAGGTATTCATCGCGCGTGTAGGTGCGCCGCATCCGCTGTAAAATCTCGGAATTCCCGTGCTGCACCGGGAGGTGGATGTAATTGCACACGTTCGGCCGCTCTCGATGCAGGTGCAGGAGCTCATCCGAACAGTCCTTTGGATGGCTCGTGGAATAGCGGATACGCAGCTCAGGCGAGATCAGGCTGATGCGGTAGAGCAGCTCGGTGAAGTCGACATTCGCACCGCCGGACGAGTAGCGGTACGAATTGACATTCTGCCCGAGGACGGTCACCTCGCGATAGCCCATCTCGACCAGCTGCGCACACTCTGACAGGATGCTCGTCACCGGACGGCTGCGTTCTCTGCCGCGCGTGAACGGTACGACGCAGAACGCACACATATTATCACACCCCCGCATGATCGATACGAACGCCGCCACGCCGTTGGTGTCGTAGCGAACCGGAGCGATGTCGGCGTACGTCTCCTCGCGCGAAAGCTGGACGTTGACGGCCGCCTGCCCGGTTTCATCGGTGTCATGCAGGAGTCGGGGCAAGTCTCGGTAGGCGTCCGGACCGACCACGACATCGACCAATTTTTCCTGCTCCAGGAGTTTCTCTCGGAGTCGTTCGGCCATGCAGCCGAGCACGCCGAGTTTCAATCGGCCGTTGCCGTTGCGCTTTCGGGCTCGAAGATCATCGAGCCTCCGGCGAATCTTCTGTTCGGCATTCTCCCGTATCGCACAGGTGTTCAGCAGCACCACATCGGCGTCCGCCTCATGCCGGGTGAGTCCGAACCCGCTCTCCCGAAGCACAGACGCCACAATCTCCGAATCGGAGACGTTCATCTGGCATCCGTACGTCTCGATGTAGACGGTACGCCGGCCGTGAGCTTCCTCGCTCGTGAGCCGGGGAGTGTCCACATCATCCAGTAGATTCAGGTCCGGGATGAGCTCCATAAGAAGTGGTACTGAAAGCGGGCAGACAGCGACGTGCACGCATCGGATTCGAGCGGCAACGGCGCGGAAAAGCACACATTAATTGTATTGAACCGCCAATTTGGCAGGACGGTCGTAAACGCAAGATTTCGGAGATGGTTCATCTCAATTCCCCCTCATCTCCATCCATCGTGCGACATATTTCCCGATCATATCGAATTCCAAATTGACCCTCGTCCCGGCATCCCACATCCGCACCGAAGTGCGTTCCTGCGTGTGCGGGATAATCGAAATGGTCAGCTTGTGCCGCCCACCGGCGATCACTCCTCCGAGCCGTGCGACCGTCAGGCTGATGCCGTCGATCGCGATGGACCCTGCCGGAATGACGAATGGGGCGAATGCCTGGTCGAAAGCTACGCCATAAAGCGTGCTCGTCTCCAGGGATTCGACGTCCACGATCTCACCGGTCGCATCGACGTGGCCCTGGACGATATGTCCGTCCAGCCCGGCATCGAGCCGCAGCGGACGCTCTAAATTCACGGGATCACCGTCTTTGAGGCCGCCGAGGGTCGTTTTGGCAAGCGTCTCTTCCACCGCGATGGTGCTAAACGAACCGTCCGTCACGTCCACAACCGTCTGGCAGCAGCCGTTTACGGAGACGCTCAGATCCGGCCGCAGCGCTTCCGCGAATGCGCTCGAAATGCGAATCCTCATTCCGCCGCCCTCCGGCTCGATGCGCGTGATCTGTCCGACGTCTTCAATAATTCCCGTAAACATGATTCCCGTATTTAATAGGTAGATTTCGCGTCCGGCGGCCTGAAGATCTCCTGCGATTCATACGTCCCGCATGTACCCCTTGAACAGAACATCTTCCCCCACGAGCTCCCATTCGCGCTCGACGAACGGATTCTCGTCCGCGACGAGGTCGGCTCTATCGAGTGCGAGCGGGCCGCTGCCGAAGACTTTCGGTGCGATAAAAAGGTAGTATCGGTCCACGAGATCGGCTTGCCACAGGGAACGTGCGATATGTGCGCCGCCCTCGACGAGAATCGATTGAATTGGGCGATTTTCAGTTCCGCCATCCTCACCAAGTTTTGTGAGGATGGTCGCGAGATCGAGGCGGCCGTCGGATTCTGCGATCCGATAGATGCGTCCGCCGCCTTTGACGAGATTCTTTTCGTACGGCGGCTCGGCCCCTTCCGACGTAAATACGATCGTGTATTCCGTTCGGTCGTCCGTGAACAACTTCAACTTACGGCTGAGCTTTCCCTGCCGATCCAGCACGATCCGCACGGGTGATCGACCCTCCACGTGGCGCACCGTCAGCGACGGGTCGTCCGCCTGCGCCGTTCCCGTCCCGACCATCACGCCGTCCATCGTCGCCCTCCAATGATGCACGAGACCTCGCGAAGCTTCGCCCGAGATCCACCCGGATGCAGGCCCTGATCTCGCGATCCGTCCATCGAGTGTCTGCGCCATCTTCAGGACTACGAGCGGCCGCCCCGTATTCACGTGACGGATGAACGCCTCGTTGAAGCGCCGGCACTCGCGTTCCAGAACCCCCTCCTTCACCTCCACTCCGGCCTCTCGGAGCCGCTCCATGCCCCGCCCCGCAACAGCGGAAAACGGATCGATCGTGCCGACAACCACGCGCGGTATGTTCTTCTCGAGTATGAGGTCCGTGCACGGCGGCGTCTTCCCGTGATGCACACACGGCTCGAGATTCACGTACAGCGTGGCGTGTTCGAGAGCATCGGCGCCGTATCGACGGTCGGCATCCCGGATGGCGTGCACCTCCGCGTGCGGTCCGCCAAATTCACGATGCCAGCCCTGACCGAGCAGCGTCCCGTCGGTGCCGACGAGCACCGCCCCCACCATCGGATTCGGACTGACGCGCCCTGCCCCGCGTTGCGCCAGATCCAGGCAGAGCCTCATCCACCTGTCGTGGACCGTTTCGTCGTGTTCATTTTCCGTCATGTGGGCTCGCTGTTCGCAGTCCGATTGAAGGGCCGTTGATAATTTCCGCATCTCTACGGGTTTAACGTTTTAGGCGTGTACGCCGATACTCCTGATGAAGAGAATAAACTGGATGGCCGTGTCAAAAGTACATATCACCCCAATTACTCCCGATCCAAATTCGCGGGAAAGATACGGCTCCTCCGGCGACCGCACGCATCGCGAGGACGAGGCCGAACTCGAATCGCAGGAGGAAAAATCGGACCGCCTGGAAATCTCGAAGGGCGCCCGCGAGACCTATGCGATGCATGCGACAGGTCCGGATATGGACTTCGCACGCAAGGCGCTGGACAGGACGCCCGACCTCCAGGAGAACCGGGCGGGCCAGCTAATGCAGCACATCGAATCAGGCTACTATCGGCTTCCAGCCGTCATTCGGAAGATCGTCGCCCGCATGATTCCCGGACTTCGCTGATCAACGACCGGCGCCGGTGAATCAATTTCGCCTTTGAAATCGTGCATAGGCGCTATGGTTGGGCAGGTGTCCAAGCTTCACGCCGTGTCCGCGTTTTTCAGACAAGTGCGCTGCCGTCGTGCTTCATTTCAGCCGTCTATGCATCTTGTAGCTCGGACGATCTTTATCGTCATTCACCTATCCGCATTGATCCTCTTCGCCGCAGGGTATCTCGGATACTTCATAGATCCGCGCACCGCATGGTGGCTTCAGCCTTTCGCCATCATCTTGCCGGCGTCGGCCTTGCTGTTGCTCATTCTCACGCTGATCTCCGCCATTTTTCGGTTCTGGATGACGTTTACCGCCGGCGTTCTGGCACTGCTGCTGTTCGGTGTGCGATATGCGCCTGGGCATGGGTCTGATCCTGAGCCTGGGGATAATACCGCATCCGATGACGCGCTTCTCACGATAGCGACATTCAATACGGCCAGTGCGCAAAACCAGGGAGAGCATAGAGATGACGATCTACGCGACCTGATCTCTGTGGAAGAGCCTGACGTTATGTGCCTTCAGGAATTCTGGACCGGAAACTGGGAGGTATCTTCAGAGCCCCGCAGATTCGCGCCCGCCGAAGAGATTCTAAACTCGCTTGGCTATTCCGTAATTGAGCCCGCGGTACACGGCGGTCAACGTCGGCCTCCCTCCGTACTGAGCACGTTGGATCACGGACGGCCATCCGTGATCGGTCTGTCGAGCCGCGATGGTTCGAACCCTGGCGGCACGCTCGTTCGCGTCCCGATTTCGCACAATGGCCGGTCGTTCGCCGTCTACAATGTACATCTGAAGAGCTTTACGACGAATCGACCGTGGGAGGACGGGCAGACATTTCGCCCGCGCGCCTGGTTTCGATTTCTTCAAAGTACGAGTGCGGCCTTCATCCAGCGGGCGGATGAAGCCGAGGAGATTCGGGATATTATTGATCGAGAGGATCTGCCGTTTCTCTTGTGCGGTGATTTCAATGCGACCCCGCACGAGTGGACCTACGCGAAGCTAGCCGCCGGCCTCACCGACGCCTATCGCGCTTCGGGAGGCCTCTGGGGCGCTACATTCCCATCTTCTCGGCCGCTCGTACGTATCGATTTCATCCTGGCGAGTCCGGAATGGTTCGTCGCGAGCACCGATGTCGGACCAGATGGGTTCTCCGATCATCGACCGGTGACCGCCCGTCTCAGGCTCCAGGAATGATGGCACTCGCGAAACGCGACTCGGGGAACTCACCCGTTACGATTTTCATAACAGGCGGCGGTGGGTCTTCGCTTCCTCTGCGGCGTGGTCATTACGCCTGGATCTTCGTGCGCGGATTAAGGCGTGTCGGAATTTGCGGGCAGCGACGTTGCATGCCACCGTTCTTGTCATGCAAACGCATCTCACACTGCAGTGCCCTGTAGCTCAATTGGCAGAGCGCCTGACTCTGGATCAGGAGGTTCTAGGTTCGAATCCTAGCAGGGCA
>CAZKNF010000068.1:0-18388 GCA_964554105.1 uncultured Rhodothermales bacterium
GGGCGTTCCTTCACGTGTACCCAACGCATCAGATTCTCCTCGACGCGCGCCTGAACCCCGCCAAGCACCACACTGAGCAGCGTCTGCAGTCCCAGTGCATTGCGTACACCGCCCGCGAGTACTCCGGCCAGAGCCGCGAGCCGGCGCGGCTTCACCTCGGCCGATGGCTTGAAGCCTGGTGTTCCGATTCCTGCGAGGCACAATAGCACCCGGGAATCCTCGTCCTGCATACCCGGCCCGTTATTCAAGAGCGGACGATACTTCTTCCACGCCCTGTAAAAATAACTGTAAATACGGCGATTAAAAATATCCAGGAAATCTCTCAGCGGCTCCGCGTCTGCGAGCTCGGTGCCGATTGCGTCGTAAAAATAGACGGGCAACGGCGACGCGACACCGTAAAGCCCCATGAACGTCACAGTCAGCCGTACTCGCGTTTCCTCCTCATCCAGCCACTCGATTCTGCGGATGTCCGAAGGCGGAAATCTGAGGCCGCTGTGGGGCCGGATCCAGATCCGATCCCCAATTTCTGCGGGAGGCCGCCCCGATTGTGGATCGTCTGACAGCGCGTGTTCCAGGAGCCACACCGACTGGAAGAAATCGAATAGATACCCCTCCTGGAGTAGTCGGCTCATTACATCCTGCCGAACTCCACCCCCGCGGACGTGCTTCATGGCCGTCGACGCCGCGCTCACACCGGCGGCAACTGGCCTTTCTTCGAGTGCCATTCGTATCGCTTTCCTGAAGGCATAAGTACGATCGTGACGGCGACGAACGAGTTGATCGTCGCGTATAGAGAGAAAAATTCATTCAGCACGAGGCCGAAAAGACAGACGTCGCCTTCATCCTCAAAGTGGCCCTCTTCCAATTCGAGGACTACCTCGGCACCTCGCAATATAGCGCCTCGGTGGAAGGTCTCTCGGGGTTTCCATTCGACATCTCTCAGACCCTCAAGGCGTCGTTTGTTTGCTTCCGACCCCGTCCACTCGTAGAGGCTGAGCACGCCGCGCAGGGCATCCGCATTCGCCACCGACATGCGGTTGAAGGAGAGATGCGAAAGAAACTGCCACAGAGAATTCGGATGCTCATGCACCGGCGGCGGTACATCGAGCGTCGGTTGCGTGATGTTTGACGGCTCGACCACGTTTGGGATAGCCGGCGACGGCTCTGTAATCATCCCTTCCTTCAAACGCTCACGAGGCAGACTGCCGTTCGTGCACGTGAGGTCCAGAGAGAGCGTCTCGACCGGCAGTTGGAGATCCTCGTCGATGTTGCCGCTGACCGCAACGTAGGTCTCGTAGCGGTCGCTCGCGGCCATGCGCGTCGAGGTCGTATAGGAGCGGCTTTCGGCGCCGTCCCTGCTGAAGGAGAAAAACGGTTCATATTCCCATCGCTTTCCCGTCCGCTCTTCCATGCCCAGGACCGAATCGACATTGTACACATGCGTGCTCCGACGATATCTGGCGCTTGGGACCACGACATACTCGGAGACGAGATGCTCCATCCGGATCGGCTCCGCATCATGCTGGAAGAGATTGACGATGGGTGTACAGAAGAGACGAATATTGTCCTTCCTAAAACGCTTGTTTTCGGGGTACGGCCTGTCGAAATCGATCTGTACGTCGAAGGTGTCCGTCCCCGACGCCGGCTTCACTCGATCCAGACCGTAAAGGTCGGCGAACCAGAATTTGGGCCGAAAGAGGAAGTACTCCTGCAGCAGACGAAAGCCGGGGAACGCGTACTTTGAATATGGGACGAGTCCTGCGTCCATCCCGAGCCCGGCCGGCCGGACCCACTCCTGGCCGGTGAGATCGACGGAGCTTTCGCCCGCCCGGTACGTGACACGGCGCACGTGCCGCGTAAAGAAGAGATGCATCATCGACGCCACCGGCGGCTCGGCATGGAAGAAGAGGCGCAGCGGGTTTATCTCGAGCTTTTGAAAATCGACGCCTTTCTCCAGCACAAAACGCAGGCTGACACTGGACGCGCCGTCCCGGTCCCACTGCAGATCGATCTCTTTCAGTTGCAGCGGCTGCAGGCGAACCGCCTGTGTGGTGGTGAACCGGCACGCTGCTCCTTCTTCTCCGACGGCCTTCGAGCGCACTTCGGCACCCTTCTCCACAACCAGTGTCTCTTGAAGCATGCCGGTGCGCGGCTTGATCTCGAGGATCGAGCACGAGGGGAACGGCTTGAGAAAGTGCGGATAGAGAAGCTGGAACAGCCCCTCCGTGTACTGAGGCAGCTCGTCATCGAGTCGCTCTCGAATGCGACCGGTCAGAAAGGCGAATCCTTCGAACAGCCTTTCGACGTACGGGTCTCTATCGGCGACGCTATCGATATTCAGATAGCGCGCCTGTCCCGGATGAGCCTGAGCGAACTCTTTCCCGGCCTCATGCAGGTAGCGCATTTCTTCTTCGAAGTAGCGCCTGCTCATGCAGCCTCCGTAGATTCGTTACAGACTAAAGTGGACGGAGATTGGGCATCAGAGTCGGTAGGCGACGCGAGTGCAATTTGATGCACTCGTGATCTACCGATGCCGGCTGGCCGGGTTGACGCGGACCTGTTCTGCGAAGGTTGTCTCAAACTGCACGCGCTCCCCTCCAACCAGCTCGCCCGTGAGGAGAAAGACGAGTCTACCCCCATGCGGATCAGATGGTTGGTGTATTACCCGTGTCCTCCGCATGCGGGGTTCGTATTTCTCGACCGTCTCCCTGATCGCGCCTCGAAAGATCTCGATGGTTTCCGGGGCATCTCTGTAAATCTCGCTGAGATTCGGCAAGCCGTAGTCAGGAAGGTGCGGGATCGTCCCCTGTCGACTGTTGAAGAGTCGATTGAGGTTGTCGATTACGCTTCTGATTCGATGTTCGTGCTCCTGCACATCCTCGACCGGCGTCCCGTCGGAGAAGCAACCACGGAGCACCTCGAAGAGTCCGGTTTGCATGTGTCAGGTCACGGAATCACAGCCTATACGACAGGCGTTTCCCAGTCATCCTCCGCCGTGATGCCGCCGTCTTCCCAGGTCCACACAATTTTCTGATACGTGAACGAGATATGCTCCCGAATTTCGTGCGGCATGTTTTCGGGGTACTTATTGTTCAACATTTCGACACGTATCTCGGCGACACTGGCGTTCACCAGTTCTATCGTATAATACTGCTCCTCTCGTCCCGACCTCGACGGCTTCCAGCACCTCAGCGCCCAATCCGTAATATTCTCATTGTTCGTGAGGAGATTCATGAGGAGCGGCGACGCCTTGTCGATCGGCTTTGTCAGTATGATCGGTTTGTGCCGACGCTTTCCGGTAGGTAAGCCGGACGCTGCGTCGCGCGGACTGCTGATATCGTGACTCCACCCGTAGATTTCCATGCTGTCTTCGCGCCCAGCCTGGGTGACCGATCCTTTGATCTCCCCTTGCGTCTCTCCGGTGAGTGTTAGATACCCGTTAAGTGCCATAATGCGATACCTCGATTACAGGTGAAGGATGGATGAACGGTTCATTATTGTGCACTTCCCGAACGAATCGGACACTTGTCATTTGCCTTTCGGCATCTTCCCGACCATCTGAAGCGAGATGTCCATTCCCTCCACCTGGAAATGCGGTTGGAACATCATCGCCACTTTATAGAAGCCGGGGTTTTCTTCGATTTCGTCGACGGTCACCTGACCCGCTCGGAGCGGATAGCGTGCGATGATGCTCTCCGACGGATTCGGCGTCTCGGTTACGAGGCCTTTCAGCCATCTATTCAGCTCGCCCTCGATTCTTGTTTTGTCCTTGGTCGAGCCGATGTTCTCGCGTTGGAGCACCTTCAGGTAGTGGGCCAGGCGGGAGGCCAGAAGGATGTACGGCAGACGAGAATTCACTCGGCTGTTCGCTGTAGCGGCAGGATCGTCGAAGACGACCGGTTTTTGGGCCGAATTCGCCGAGAAAAAGGACGCGAAGTCCTTCCCTTGATAGTGCACGAGCGGGATGAACCCTAGATTGGCGGTTTCGAACTCGCGCGTCTCGTCGATGGCGATCTCGGTCGGAATCTTCATTTCCTTGCCACGACCCGCGTCATAGAGGTGGACCGGCATGCCGTCGACCTTGCCGCCGGACTGCGGTCCACGGATCTGAACGCACCAGCCGTCCTGTGCGAATGCGCGCGTCATGTTCGCCGCGAAAGAAAAGGCCGTGTTGCCCCAGAGATACTTCTCCTGGTCTTCGCCCTGTACGTTTTCCGCGTAGTTGAAACCTTTGGTCGGAGCCGTGTCCGGGCCGTACGGAACGCGCAGTAGAAAACGCGGGAACGTCAGGCCGACGTAGCGAGCGTCTTCCGATTCCCGGAATGCGTTCCACTTGACGAAATCCGTCGTCTCCATGTAGGCTGAGAGATCCGGTATCTTCTTCCAATCCTCGATGGAATCTTTCTTAAAGAATTTCGCGCCTACGGAGCTGATGAAGGGGCAGTGCGATGCGGAGGCCACCTTCGAGATATCCGTCAGGAGGGAGACATCCTGTGCCGACGAGTCGAACTCGTAATTGCCGATCATCACGCTGTACGGATCGGCGCCTGCCTGGTCGTAGGCACTGCTGTATACGTGGCCGTACAGCGCCGACTGAATCATTTCGGGCGCATCTTCGAACGACTCGCGCAGGGTGTCTTTGGAGACATCGAGGATTTCGATGCGGTTATTCTTACGAAAGTCGGTTCGGTCGACCAGAAATTTCAGACCTCTCCAGGACGACTCAAGTTTCTGGAACTGCGGATGGTGCATCACCTCATCGAGTTGCGCACTAATCGTCTGGTCCAGGTCGGCGATCATCGCATCGAGCAGGTGTTTATCGAGCCGCTCCACCGGCTGATCGCGCCTTCCGATGGCATCGATGAAGACGCTTAATGCCGCCGCCATCATGCCGTTCGGAGAGGCCACGGCCGCCTCGGTATCCTTAAAGCTGTTGACGTCGACCGCTTCGTCGGGCGGCGCCAGGGATACCTTATCGAAAATGCTGTCGAGCAGGTTCTTCTCTTCGACTTCCGCCGCTGCTTGCTGGCTTTCTAATTTCGGATCCGCCATTTCTTCACACTCGCTAATTGGATTTCACAGACATGTGCCGTCTTCTCAAGAAGCTGATTCGCCATCCTGTTCGTCTGCGGGCACAATCTTTTTCAGCTCTTCGTTGAACTGCTTGAGCGCCTCGGGGTCTTTGACGATTTTCTCCAGCCCTTTCCGGAAATCGGCTACGCTGATGAGGCGATTGCGAAGATCCTGCAGAAGATTGCGCGTGGCCAGCAGCTTCTGCAACTGCGGCACCTGCTTGGCAACCCGGTCGGGATCGAAATCCGCCATTTCATTGATCTTCAAGTCAACTTTCATCTCCTCGTCACCACCACGAAGCTTATCCGCCACGTTCAGATCCATTTCGATGTTCTGAGATCTGAGCACATCCTCGAAGTTGTCCTTGTTAATATTGATTTTCTCTCGATCCTCCAACGGCACTCCCGATTCTCTTCCGGAGAAATCACCCGCAACGAGGGAACGCAGTGGCAACTCCACTTTCTTCTGTGCATCGCCCTTGACGAGGTCGAGATAGAGATTGATGCGAGCAGGTGGTTTCTCTTTCTGAAAGCTCTGTGCCATTACGCTGCCTCCTTTACGTGACCTATATACTTACTTTATATATACTTACAATCCGCTTATTTATGCTTGTCTGCACGTGGTACGTTGCACGATGCGCAGACGATGTTCCAGAATCCTACACAATCTGACGTTACGTTCCAGGACGAGAGCCGCCGAGATTGTTTATCGGTTAGTGGGTCAACCAAAAACAAACATCAACCAAAAACCAACAGGGGGGTGGGTAGATGGTGACGGATCTGTAAAGTACTAGGACATGGAAGCTTAGTCAACCGTCATCATGCTCCGGAAGCCATTATATCTGGTAAGACTTCGAGCATGTTTATGAGTGATCGAGTCCACGTTTCGGAATGTGGATTCTGACGTGAGGCGTCGTTCCCTTCGGTTGCTCAATGCATCACGTTTCCAGTGCGCGGGCAGGGTCTACCTGGCATATTCGGGCAAACACGCGTTCGGCGTTTTCCTGCACACGATCCTGGGCAACGGACTCGTCGGAGCGCAGCAAATCGTAGCACTGATGCAATCGGCTCCAGACCTCGAGCGCCAACTCCGGCTCCCATTCATCCAGGTTGAAGGATTCGATCTCGGTTTCCAGATTCTCGAGAATGGGACAAGCGATAGACGGCTTGTCGGCCTGCATGCAGATTTGAGCCATGTTGAATCGCCGTAGAAAACGGCCTCGCCTGGCGCCGTCCTGCTGAATTCCATTTTGCAGGACACCCATCGCTTCACCCAGTTTTCCTCCCGCCGCAAGCCGGCTGGCGGCTTCGAACTGCTCTTCCAGTTTTTTGTCATCGACTGCGGATCGGCTGCTGCCTTGCCCGGATGCAAGCACTTGCGCCACGACATCATCGAGCCAAAACTTCGTCTTCGAGTCGGCAAAGGGAGTTCCGCCCGCGAACGTCAGACGAGGCAGAGAGCCCGCGCGTCTGATGAACAACGCCGTTTCAAGGAGGACCGATTCTTTGGCCTGTTCATACTCTTCCCCGAGCGCTTCCAGTGCCGAGACGACGAAACGTTGGAGATCGAGCCAGAAGTGATACGGCGCCTCCCGGAACGCGCTCTCAGCTACTTCGAGCAGTGTTTTCCAGTCCTGGTCGTCGAGCAGCGTATTGAGATACGTGAGCCGGTGTGGCGGAGGGTCGTGAAATAGCGTCTTTCCCGACTGATTAGTTGGCTCGGTAACGACGGGATCCCAGCGGACGATCCGCGCTAACCGATAGGACACCGGATCAAAGGGCGATTGCTCGCGCAAAAATCCGGCGAGGCCAAGTACCTGTTCGAGTGCTTCGCTCTCGGTCTGCACGGCTGCAGCAGCCGGAGCGACCGACGAAGCGTGCGGCGACGCGGCAGACTCCGAGACTGGAGAGGCCGTACGTTCCGGCGCACCGTCCTGGCCGACCTGTTGGGGCTTCGGGGCCTTTTCGGCCGATTTCCCCGGCAGTTTCCGCTGTGCATCCTCCAGAGCCCTCTTGAGTCCACTCAAGATCGGCGCCTGATCCTCCATCTTCTCCGTCGTAAACGCCTGCAGCTCCTTAACTGCCTCCAGGGAGCGCTCGATGGACTCGCGGTCGTCGGCCCTCGGTGTCAGAGACGGCATCAAGTCGCTCAATCGCTCGGCGGCGAATTGTAACGCGTTCTGACGAGCGCGCATCCGCCTGACAGGTGGATACATCGGCTCCCAGAAGCGTTCAACCAGCAGCTTCTGCGCCAAAAGGCCTTCCAGGACTCCGTTGTAGCCATCCACTCGCGAGAGAGCCATGGCCAAGTACGTCGCGACCCGAAGATCTTTCGCCTTCCGACTCAGAATCATCCGACAGCTCTCGACAATTCGGTTGAAGTCGACGCCTTCCGGACTTACCGAACTCAGCTGATCGACCTCGTCCTTCAGGGCGAGAAAATCGTCGTCATAGGAGATGTCCTCGCCCACCGGATTGGCATCCGTGATCGAGCCCAATACCTCCTCAAGCAATGGGGATAGAGTCGGCATCAGTCCCAGACGTGGCCGCCTCTACCGGCATGTCCGGTATTAAGTACGGTGATGCATCCCGGTGGGACCCCTACATCCTTGACAGATGCAATCTGGGTGCCGTCGTCGCTATCAACGAATGTCTCAGCACCATCGCCAGGGTCTCCCTGCCCCGCGGTGGGCAGATCTCCCCTTTCGCCGACCCCGCGGGCCATAGCTGCCAGCTTCTCGACGGTGGCTGGTTTCAGATTGGTATGCACATCGCGTCTCGCTCGAATTCGGACACTGCCGTAATTCGCTGAATTGTATACTTTATCCTCCATACCGAAACTGTTGAAGATTGAGAGCTTCGTGAGCGGATCGATCGTCGTCGACACCCATCCGTAACGTACTTCAGCCTTGAACCAGCCTGAACCGGGTGCCGTAAAAATCAATCTACACCAGACGCGAGAGGCAGGCAACTTTACCCGACCGACGGCTCGCGTATCGTGCTATGCACGGACTGCGGCTCGCTATCGTCGTTGCGTGCTGCCACCGCCTTCGACTCAGATGCGCGCCAGGAAATCGCGTAAACTGATCTCCTCGGATTCCAGTAATGCACCGAGGTGCGGCGGAATCGCGAGCGCCGCCTCTGCCGCATTTCCGCCACCCATCGTTTCGAGATCGCACAGGTGATCGCCGGCAGCGTCATCGCCGAGCAGGTGGATCAACACCCGCGGAGGTGGGAGTCGGAAAAAGAGCGACAGCGAGCCGCGTCCGCCATCCGACTCGGCAGCAGACCAGAAGAAAACCGGCGTGACGGCCGTATGGCCAAGCAAGCGCATGCACATGTCGATCCAGAACGCGACTGCCAGTTCAGACGCCCCCACGGGACCGACGGGAAACTTGAGCCCGAGTGTGAAGCCGCGGGGTACATCGCCCTTCAATGGTGCGACGAGCTCGAACAGGTTTCGGAACAGCAGGTACTTTCGTGAATCATCGAAGTGTCCCCAGTACCGGCTGCACCAGGTACCGAGGGACGTTTCACCGAGATAGCGCTCGTATCCATCCGGCGAGCCGTTCTCGGCGGCGGCTGACAACCCGGACGTGTCGAGTCGCTCGCCGATATCCCGGTGCCCCACCTGGCCGTCTACGACCTCGCGTGCCAGCTCGGCGGCCTGGTCGAGGAAGTTTGCGAATCGAACCGGAGCGTCAATGATGTTCTGCGGATCCAGGTTCGCCTGCTCGTTTTCGAACGCGATTAAGAACGGGTACGTACGTGAGCTGCGGTCTCTACTCGGTCGGAGGACCCCTATGAGCGGTGGATCTGCTTCGTCCGGTGCGAAAACGAACCGATAGGCAGGCAACTCATCGTATGCCGTTTCGAACGCTCCTCCCATCCGGGTCTTCGCCGCGTACAATCCACGCTGGAGCCACTCGTCGAGTGCACGAAGGGCGGATCCGGACGCATTATGACGCACGAAGTCCCCGTGAACCGGGAGCTTCCCATAACCAATTACGGACGTCGTGCTCGTCTGCATTCAGGAATTCCAGCTCCTGCGAAGCACCTTTTCAAACTGATCGATCAGTTTAGCGACTCCGGACAGGTGAAATTGAAGAAGCTGTTGAGGTTATTGAACGGGTTCGTACCACTACGCGTGCGGAGATTATACTGCACGGTGACGCCGTTTTCGAACGGCCAATGCAGCAGGTACTCCGTAGACGACTGGCGCTGGACGGTGGCTTCCTGCAGTAGCCGGAACCACGCCCAATCTCCGCTAAAGTCCATTGCATCGGGGCCATCCTGCGTGGATATGCGGAGGCCGGCGCCGGAGCGGCCGGGCCAGGTGACTTGCGTCCAGGGGCGGTAGCTGCCCATCGTATAGGCCTCGCTTTGTCCATGGACGGCGATTTCGACCTGGCTCACGGGCGGCGCTTCCGGGCTTCGAATCGGCTGCTCCGGTTGGAGCTCGAAATCCAGCCGCGCCACGCCGCCGCTAAATAGCCCCTCTCCGATCCTCTCTGCCTGTTCGAGGGACGTCAAGACCTGCGGCGCAATTCGAATGCCGCGACCTTCCCAGGTTTGCACGCTGGACCCGTCTCGTGTGAGATATGGAGCAAGTACATCCTGAAAGAAGGCCGATACGGCGCCGGACTGCGGCATGAAAAACTCCTCGAAATCTCCAAGAGGTACCTCGGGGCCGGCGGTCGGATCGAGTGGATATCTGCCGGACAGACTGGCAGCGTAGGGCTCGTACACCTCGGCGCGCCAGCGGTCATTGAGGCGTCGCTGCGTCATGGCGAGGACTGTCTCGAATGCGTAATATACCGGCTCGACGAACAGTGCCGTTCGTGTCTCAGGATCGAGCGGTGTGAGTGCGCTCTGGATGGACTGAACCTGAGAGGCGAGTTCGCCGCCGTTCTCGCTCAATACGCGCGCAGAATATTCGGCGGCCATAGCGGGATCGGCTGCGAGACCATCCAGCGTACTGCCAATTTGCGTGAGGGCGTCGAGGGAGCGAGTGAGTGCCGGGGAGGCACCGCCACTCTGAGCCTTGTCGGCATTCATTTCGTGCAGCCTTCGGAAGCGCCTATCCACGGGATGGATCTCTGCATCCTCATCCTCGAGATCGATACTTGCATCCTCGCCAAGCCGCGCCCGAGCCGCGCGATCCGCGCGACGTTCAGCGACTTCCCCTAGGCGGTCCGACAGACCATCGACGAGGCCGCCGCCGAACTTCGTCTGGTGCGTGACCTGCGCAAGCAGATACAGGATCGGGGAGTCATATGGATTTCCGAGATCGATCATTCTTCGGGCAGCCGTCCGGATATCTCCCATTCGTGTAAATCGGATGCTGCGCAAGAAGCGATTCCAGTTAGCCGCATACTCGTTGAAGTACATCTCTTGAAGTTGCTCGGCCAACTGATCTTCATCTTGCATCGACTCGGGAAGATCCTGTTCGGAATAGCCCATCACCCAGTCCACCCGATCCGGAGACTTCGTTTCATCGGCGAGAGCCTCCTCGACGAAGGTATCCCATCCTCGCTTCGTAAAGAAGCCGGGAACCTCGGGGCTTCCGGCGAACATCTCGACGGACCGCCCTTCGAGCGCATCGGCCAGCGTGAGCGGCTGCAGCGTCGCCATCCCCTGTTCTTTCAGGCGGGTATAGATACGCGCCACGCTGGGGGGTTCGTAGATCAGCCTGCGCATCTGTGCTGTCAGGGTTGCGTCGTCTTCAAAAGGTTCGATGATACCGCCCATAAGCCCGGCCGCAAAAGCGGCTGTTTGTCGCTCGATCTGCCCGCGCAGCTCATCGCGATCGGTCTCGGCAGCATGCGGCAGCACGGCGGCCTCGGCATACGCTGTCAGGTGTTGTTCGAGGAAGAAGACGTTGCCCTCACTCTCGTTAAGCCGCTCCACCTCGCTCGTCATAAGGAGGTAGGCGCGGAGATCGTTATAGAGCGAATCGCGCTCGGCGCCGTCGGCGCCGCTCAGACGCGCTCCGCCACGCATCCGGTCCATAATAGACCTGAGCGGATAGGACGATACGAAGGTGCGCGCCCTGTCCGCGTAGAGGCGACGAGCCGGGTCGAGCACGGAGCCGCTTCTGTCGAGCCCCCAACTCATAAAGCCGGGTCCCGCCTCGAGTTGATCCAGCCGTTCACGGAGGCCATCCATGCGGGCAAAATCCGTCACGGTGGTGCCTGTATTCTCCCAGAGCACCGGCGACACCGCGAGCGCAGCTTCCTGAATGCCACCCAGATTTTGCTTGCTGCGCACGAGCGCCGGGGCGACCAGGAGGATAAACAGCACGAGGACCACGAGGGCGGCGACCGCCGCGCCTGCCTGCACGAAACGTCCTCTCGTGGCGACCTTCGAGGTCTGCCGAACCATGTATTGATCCGGAATAATGACGTCCGTAAACAGCTCTTTGATGAAGTAACTCTTCGCCTCCACCTCCGGCTTCAGGCCTCCGGACACGTCCGGCGGCAGATCGAATTGCTGTGCGATCGCCTGGATGACGCGGTCGATCGGTGTACCTTCCTGCGTACCACTCGTAAAATAGAACCCGCGGAATGCTGGGCTCTCCTGGTACGGATTGGGCTGAAAGAGCCGCTCGATGAAGTATCCGAGATTGTCCTTGACGGCCGCGAATTCGAGCGGGAAGACATGCACTTTCTGTCGGTCTTCCCGTTTCATCGATTGGCTCAGCTTCATGGAGCGCATCCCAAGCAGAGCGTCATAGAGGCGGCGGAATTCCTGCTCGAAGACGGAGCGTACGTCGGCGGTCGCCTGCTGCTCGCGATCCAGCGTGCAACCCCAGATCTGTTCCCGCTCGCTTCGCGCCATATCGCCGAAGATTTCAACGAATCCCTGCATCAGATCGCACTTGGTGAAGAGCAGGTAGACGGGAAAGCGGACGCCGAGCCGTGTAACGAGTTCATCGACGCGGCCGCGGATGCTGCGGGCGTGCCGCTCGATCTCCTCGGGCGAGGCGCCGGCCAGTTCCTCAATGCTGATTCCGGCGATGACGCCGTTGATGGGCCGGTCGCTGCGGTGCTTCTTAAGCGTGTCGAGAAAGGCGTGCCACTCCTCTTCGTCCTCGGGCTCGGTGACGTACCGACCGGCGGTGTCGAGCAGGATGGCGGAATCGGTGAAGAACCAGTCGCAGTTCCGGGTACCGCCCACGCCGCGTATGCGATCCGTGCCGAGCGGAAAATTCAGGCCTGAATTGGCGATGGCGGTCGTCTTCCCTGCACCAGGCGGACCGATGAACATATACCAGGGAAGCGCATACAGAGCCGCGCTGCCTCGGCGTCCCTGGCCGAGCTTCGATTGCTTCAGACGATCGATGGCCGTCTCGAGCTGCTTCTGCAGCTCTTCTATCTCGGATCGCTTGTCCGGCCGTGTATTCAGCATCTGCTGAGATGCCTGCATCTTAATCGATTGCTCGATTTGCGATGCGCTGCTGTTCGCCCGGACGACACCGATGACGAGGAAGAGAATGAACGCGACGAGCACACCGATTACGGCGAGGAGCTGCACGATCAGGGACCACTCCAGCCATGCGCCGAGCACGAGGATCAGCGCGACCACCATCGCCATCCCCACACCGAGGATGACGTACTGATTCGTAGCGACCTTCTTGAAACTCATTAGAGATCCTCTCTCGAACAAAAGTGAATCATCGTACCACCTCGGTGCGCGGTACTTCTTCGATCGTACGAGCGGCGTCCTGCGCGGCGCTCGAAATGTAGAAGCTCATGGCGAGATATACGATCAACCCCATGACGATCGCTGCGATCACCACCATCCAGGCCGGCAGCTTACTTTTGACTTCCGCTGCCACCTGGTCGCGCGGCTTACCGTGGGCGGAGAGCACGCCGACACCCATGCCGGGTGTGCGCTTGAGCTCGGAATATGTCTCCTCTATGATAAGCCGCAGTCGTTCCTGATCGTGCAACTGATATCGGCCCTTGAATCCAAGCGCCATGCACAAATAATAGACTTCCAGAATCTCGGCCTGCTGTGCTCGCCGACTCCGAAGGCCTTCGAGTCTCTCGAAAAACTCTTCTCCGGCATCGTAGCGATCATAGATCTCGAGCTGCAGGGGGCGGGCGAGCCACCGATCTTTCTGCGTCCAATTTGATGAGAGAATCGTCTCGTCGATAAAGGCGACCATCGCGAACTTCGCCAACTGCACGTCCTCCTGGGCTACACCGGACCTGGCGGCCTCTTGCCCTGACTTATCCAACAGACGCTTGATGCGCTCACGGAGCAGATCCGCTTCACCGAAGGCATCGGTGGAGCGCAATTGCAGCACGAGCGCAAAGCAGGGTGAATAGATCTCTGAGAGGCGGTGGGTTTTCGCCTCGTCAAAAAGAACTTCGGACGGTGCTTCAGCTAATTCCATGACTCTTTCCGGCACTCATTCGCGCCGTCAGGGGTTATTGACAGCGATCAATTTCATGTCGACATCGCTAAATTCGGAGGGAATGAACAGGGCGATAGCCTGGCTCTCCTGGATGGCCTCCCAGAACGGCCCTCGCTTTTGAAGTTGGAAGTAGTTCGCCTGGGCATCGACCGGCATTCCGCTCGGCAGTCGGGTCGTGTGCTCGATGGCGAGGGCTCTCGTGTAACTGCGCAGGACCGCATCAATGGTCTGCGGCGAGGCAATGCGGAGCATTCGAGGCAACTCCGGGACGAGCACGTCCTCCTGGAACTTTTCGCTTCGCGCGACCAGGTACAGGTTCGCGTTCTCGAGGAGATCTGCATCGAGACTCGCGACCAGCAAATTCTCGCGCTGGCGTTCGAGCTCGACCTGTACGTAGTTCGCCCGTGGTGACACGCCACCGAGCAAGCCGCGAATAATGCCGTCCAGGCGATCAAAGCACGACGTCAGATCGCCATGGTCATAGACAGGAAAATCGCGCGCCGAGACCGAGGCTTCCGTGACGCCTGCGGACAGCCGGCCGGCCAGCTGGAGCATCGCCGTGTAGAGGCTTTCCGGATGACCGGCCCCGCCGGCATGATGATGATTCAGCAGCGGGATATATGTGTTCACCGTGCTATAGAGATTCAGTGCCGCCACATCGGCGGGTGAGAGTTCGCGCTGCGAGAGAATGCTGCGTTGGCGGTCGGCCAGAGAGGTGCTCTTCGCGACGAGCAGTTCGAGGAGCCGGCGCGTGAGCGTCATCAGGCGTTCTGAGGCTCCGATGTTCAGACATGGCGGCACGAACGTTTCGCTCGGAATGAATGTCCCGCTCGCGGCGCGTGCGATCGCGGCCACCTGTAGTGAGGAGTAGTCCCCGAGAGGCTCACCCCCCACACGAATCTGGAAGTTTGTTCGCGCCACTTCGATGGAGCGTTCATTGGTACCGGTGTTTTCGTCCGGCACCTGTATGGTCTCTGCGATGTACCGCATCTCCCGCCCGTTCGTCGCTCCCTGGAGCGAGACATTGCTGCCCGACGGGCGCTCCGAGGGGAGGCAAAGATACACGGACAGCTGCTCTTCGGTCGCGGGGAAGGAGGCACGGAAGTTTCGCGCTGCGGGTTTCGGATCGTTATCCGGAATGCTGAAAATGAGTCCATCCGGCATGACTCCGGAAGCACGAAGGAGAACGAACTCGCCGTTCCCGAGGGCTTCTCGATCGAATTCGATCCGTGAGAACCCCCAGTCGTACGGCGTGAACGCCCGCATGCGTGCACTTACAGCACTCTGCTGATAGCGATCCCATTGCTGCAGGTGATGAGGATCGAGCGTCATCCCCTCGAACCACACTACTCTTTTTCGGTCTTGCGCCATACGTCGTCTAGAATGAATGACACCAACGTGCGCCCATGGGCGCCGCTTCTCGTCGCCCGGTTAATTACTCGTTCAGATAGAAGTCAGATTGATTCGCACACCACATTAGTAAGAAACGCTCAACCTGTCGGAGCCGACGGTAACGTTTACTTCCTTGCCGCGCAGCTCTTCCGCATCAAAAATATGCCTCCATCCGACAGGATCGGGCTCTCGGAGGTCGGCCGCGATCCCGACAAAGCGGGTCGCTTCGCCGATCGTGAGCTCCACGGCCCGCTCTTGTTGGGGATAGAGCAAAATCTCTTGCTTCGCGCCCACCAGTTCGGAGCCCAGTGCCTGCTCGTCGTCGCGCCAGAACGATTCGAGCGAGGAACGCATGAAGTTGCTGTCTCCGGTGAGTTGATATACTCGAACCACGGCCGCGTTGCCGCCATTGTTCATGTCGGTGCCACCTTGCATCGTCATTTCGGTCAGAGGCATCGATCCACCGCAGCCGATCAGCGTAAGCGAGCACATCGCAAGCAGTGCGGCACGTGCTACAAGAGGTCGTGTCATTATCCAATGGCTCGTATGATTGGGTGTGTGGATGTCTGGATGTCTGTTCGGATAGCGCGAGAGCGGTGGGCGGGGGCCCCGCTCACTTCCGCAGCGATGTCATTCTCGCCAGGTAGGCCTTTATGAATGCGGGTCGGAAAATGCGGCGCTCGGCGACGGACCAGTCCTGGCCCCGCAACTCCTGCAGTTTTTGCTTCAACCGGTCGAAGGACAGTATTTTGGCGAGGGGTGCCACGTAGCGGCTGAGTCCGCCCTCCTTCCGAACTGCGGCTTCGACCGCCGCCGGGTCGAATTCGTCGAGCAGCCGCTTCGTGCCCTGCTCTGCACCGGCCTTGTACCCGTCCATCATGGCCATCTGGTGACGCACGACGTCGTCCGCGGCATCCGAAAGCAGCGTGCGACGCCTTTTCGCTTCCTCTTCGGGGATCCCTGAATCAAGCAGGTACTCTCTGAGCGCATCCGTATCGCCGCTGTAGACCGTTGTGGATTCTTCCGATTGCATGATCGTTTGGCCGATGAATTCGTGCCGGAACTGCCAGGGAATATTGACCAGTCTGGCTGCGGCTCCTATGAGCACATCGACAAGAGCTTCCAGGCGGCTTGCAGACGGCGAACCGATCGGGCTTGCGGATGGCGTCGGCGGTTGAGCCGGCACCGACGGCCGGTCGCGATGACGCGGTGCCTTCGCATCTGCGGGCGCTTCATACGGTGATGGTGAGATCGACTTACCGGGCATGTCGGGCGGCGTCAGCAGGCGCCCGATCATCACATAAGCCATATGCGCCTCGTTGACTTCCGTGAGATCGGCAACCCCGGTGATCTCCGCCGCGAATTTGTCCTGCAGCGCCTCGCGAAGGGCATCCTGCCGCCGGCTGGGCGCCTCGCGTTCGTAGGCTTCGCGAATGCTTCGCAGTGCCTCCGTCAGCCGGGCAACGTCATCCGCAAACGGATTGACAAAATTCACGTCGAACACGGTCCCATCGAGATCCGGCTGCGACGCGAGATCAAGTTCGAGCCTGATCTCGAAATCACCAATCCTAATAACGTCCCCGTACTTCAGCTCGTACGGCCGGCTTGACTTCAGGCGTTCGTCATTCAGGTAGGTGAAGTTCTTGCTGCCGAGATCTATAATCTGGAAAATGCCTTTATCCGTGCGCAGCTCCGCATGTTGTTTGCTGACCACGCGCTTGAGATCCGGCAGCGTAAGGTGGCTGGACGCATCTCGGCCGATCGTGATGGCTTCTTGATCGAAGACGTATTCATCGGGCGTTGATGCATCCTTCGTGCGTGTCACTAACAACTTTATAGGCATCGCTGAGTCTTTCAGATGTGCCGCTTGAACGGAATGGCTTCACCCCTGCCAAACCTGCGGAATGCCGCTGCCCGGTCGAGACTTCGTGTGCCATCAACGTGAGGGGTCCGTTAGACCATGGATAATGTATTGCGGACCGGCCGGTCAAATCAAATCTTTTTAAGCATTCTCGGGCCGGTGCGCCATCGAACCAGTGCGAGGCGATCGCAAGGTAAGCGTTCGAGATCAAACCTGCGTGTTATCTCGAGCGGCTGACTCCGGGTTCTAATCTGTAATCGCATCTCGGATTTGAGACGCGCATCCAGGTGGGGTTCGGCTAAACTTGGTGCGGCGGAGACATCATCCACTTCACCGTCTGCGGGGTGGTCCCGGGCGAACCATCTCGTGAGCTCTGATCAAGCACCCGCATGCTCTCCGCCACCTCTACCGGGACTCTGTCCCCTCCGATCGCTTGAAATCCCGCGCTGCGGTAGAGTTGAATCTCGTTCGCGGCAGACTTTTTTGCGGCGGTGCCGCCTGCAGGATCGATTCGGATGCGTACGTAAAGTCTTTCGAAACGCCCCGGAGCGTGCCCTGCCGGGGGCTGCTGTTGGTGGCGCAGTCGACGCAGGAAAAATCCGCCGATGCCGATTCCCCAGAGGCCCGGCGGAACGAAAAAGTCTTCGGCATCCCAGACGAGATCCGTGCCGGTGCGCATCAGGACGACCTGCGCTGCCTGAACGGCATATTCAAATTCCCGGTACGTCAAGGTCAGCATAAAGGGTACAATCGACTGCGCCGGCTTCAGGGGCTCCGGACGTGTCTGCTCCCAACAGCGCATGGCGAAACCATCGACATGCGTGCTGAGATCTCCTATCTCTCCCGTCACTGGGTCGCCGCGGTGCGCGCCGGATCTGATGCCGTACTGCCGCTCGACGAAGCGCGTGAACGGCTGCGGGTACATGGTTTTGAGCAGGGGCCACCAGAGACGAAAAAGCGGAGCAGAGGTCCACCGCGCGAAGTAGTTGATGAGTCCGAGATAGAGAGGATGATTGTAGTTCTCCTCGAGGTTCTCGTTTACGTACGCCTCTTGGAGCAGGAGCACGGCGCGCCGGATCAGATGTAGCGACGGGGCGAGATCATCCGGATCGGGGAGGCGGGACGCCGGGGCGGCGCGAGCGTTCTCTTTCGGATGGTCGCCGTCTGCATCGGGCGTACTGGCCGCGGCGGCGTCGGCATCGGTTTCCGTGTCGGCATCGGTGTCCCTGTCAGCGGCGTCAGCAGTGCCAACCACCGGCCGGCCGTCCATTCCTAGTTCCTCGAGTTCCTTATAGACCTCCCGAAGAAGCGTGGCGCATTCGGGCAGCCGCAAAAGTGCGTCAATTTCCCCTACTCTGTCGGCGAAGTGCGAGAGGCGTTCGCCGAAACCTTCCGGTACCGCCTGGCCTTCTCT
Organism: uncultured Rhodothermales bacterium; assembly: GCA_964554105.1. Lineage (GTDB taxonomy): Bacteria > Bacteroidota > Rhodothermia > Rhodothermales > VXPQ01 > CAZKNF01. The sequence continues at coordinate 18,165 of CAZKNF010000068.1, forward strand.
GCGGGCGCGGAGGAAAATTTGCTCCACGAAGTCGTCGAAATCCACATCGAGATCCGTAGAGACGTGCCGAAATGCCGCGTGCGCCTGATGTTCGCCCAGGCGCCGGTACGCTTCCCACTGTGCTTCGTCGTAGAACTGGTCCGTTGTTGATTCGTGCGGAAACAGGGTATTGCGCGTCCCATACTGCACCACATCCGCGGGTTCGCTGCCCGTCATGCTTGGCT
>CAZKNF010000069.1:0-1917 GCA_964554105.1 uncultured Rhodothermales bacterium
GATTCCCCCACGCGACAGCTCGAGGTGCGGACGGACGACTCGACGGAGATTATAGTCCGAAAAGAACACGACGACGGAGAAGACGTCGTTCAGATATACGCGGCGATTGCAACAGGTCCGTTCGCCGACGGCGAGACCGTGCACAGGTCGTTTTCACTGAAGGCGACTGGTGATATAGATACGCGCCCGGTTGAGCTTTCGCTCGATACCTCGCGGCCGGGCCGCCGGTTCGATGGTCTGGGGGGCAATTTCCGGCTCCAAAATCCGGATACGGATCCGCCCGTGATCGATTACAATCTCGAGAATCTCCGTGTCGCCTGGGCTCGTGTCGACATGCCGTGGATGCACTGGCATCCAGATGAGGATGAGGATCCGTTCGAATCAGCGGCGGCCGGCAATCTGCATCCGGGAGTCGCGGCGTCGATGGAGATGGCGAAGCGAGTCCATGATATGGGCATTCCGGTGATGCTGGCCATCTGGTTCGGTCCGGATTGGGCGATAGTGGGTGAACGCAGCTTTGGGCGCGGGGAGGACGGTCTGTGGGGCAATGCCCTTCGAGCCGACAAGACGCAGGAAATCTACGAGTCCATCACCAGCTACATCCTTTTTCTACGAGAGCACTATGGTGTCGAAGTCGAGATGTTCTCGTTCAACGAATCCGATCTCGGCATAGACATCCGTCAGACGGCCGACGAGCACAGGCAGCTCATCAAAGGGTTGGGCGGGTACATGGCGTCGAAAGGACTGGATACGAAGCTGCTCCTTGGCGACACTGCGGACATCAGGGGATACGAATTCATCGACCCGGCCATGGACGATCCCGACACGCATCCGTACATCGGTGCCGTTTCATTCCACTCGTGGCGAGGATGGTCTACGGAAAATCTGCAGAAGTGGGATGCTGCCGCCGAGCGAATGGGCGTTCCGCTGGTTGTGGGTGAGGGCAGCATCGATGCCGCGGCCTGGCGTTATCCCCAGATTTTCCTGGAGCCGACTTACGCACGAGAAGAAATCAATCTTTACACCCGGATTCTTGCGGTCGCGGAACCGTTGACGATTCTTCAGTGGCAGTTGACCGCCGATTATTCGCTGCTAGCGGGTGGAGGCGTGTTCGGGAATGACGACGAACCGCTGCATCCGACGCAGAGATTCTGGCAGCTGAAGCAGCTCGCCTCGACGCCGGAGGGACTTCGCCACATGCCGATTGCCTCCAACCGTACCGACGTCACCAGCGCGGCCCTTGGTGATACGGATCGTGCTGCATTTGCCGTCCACCTGGTGAACAACGGCACGACGCGCGAGGTTACGCTGACGGGCCTTCCGAGCGAGGTAGGCTCTCTGCGCATCTACGTCACAGACAGCGAGCGCACAATGGACGAAGGCGAGGCGATCCGCGTCTCCGATGGTGAGGCACGGTTCACACTCCCATCAACGAGCTTTACGTCGCTGTTTACAGGCGATTTGTGAGACCGCCGGGCTACGCTGCTTCAGCCGTTCAGTAGGAACGGTTGCCGCCGCCCGACCGGCCGCTGTCGCCACTGCCGCGTCCAAAATTACGGTCGCCGTCACCGCCCCTGCCGCCGCCGCGACCTCCACGTCCGCCTCCCTTCGAAGAATCGGAACGACGCCCCTCTGAACCACCGGAACGTTTCTCCCGCGGCCTGGCTTCGTTGACAGTTAATGTTCGTCCGCCGAAATCCTCATCGTTGAGACTCTCGATCGCCTCCTTTGCCGCGCCGTCATCCGGCATTTCGACAAAGCCGAAGCCTCGAGAGTCTCCGGAATACTTGTCCCTGATAACAGAGGCCGAGGTCACCTCTCCGAAAGCCTCGAAGGCTTCACGGAGTTGCTGATCCGTTGTCGCGTGGGGCAGATTGCCTACGTATATATTCATCGCTTTGAATAGGTGAGTTGCAC
>CAZKNF010000069.1:2017-13994 GCA_964554105.1 uncultured Rhodothermales bacterium
GGCCGGCTCGTCTGCGGACGCGGAGGGCTGTGTCGGATCAACGGGCACGAATCCCTCATCCGTATACTCCAGGAAGAGAGAACCAGGCTCGCGACTCCCGCCGTCGCCGCTCTCGGCGCGATAGAGCGCGGCGGCTTCAGCGTGATGCGATGGACGATGCGATGGACGCCTCGGCGCTTTGCGTTGATCATCGCCCTGAGGATAGACATCGCGCGCCACCCACGCAGGCGATGCGGCCTCTGTAGCCTCGAAACGCGGTGGCTCGGATGAACGGGTCGTCGATATCGCCGACGTAGTCTCTTCTTCGTCGGCAGCGGGATGTGGGCCTGGTGGATGCGGCGAGGTTGGCGCGATATACGCCGGTGTCTTGTCTTGCGGCCCCTCGTGTCCGCCCGCCTCCCGAACCCTGTCATCCCGCGTCCGACGAGTTCGTCGGCGGGACGTTACGTAGCGGCGGCGCCGGTTGTCAGGCTCGACCGCACTCCGCCCGCGCACATTGTACAGGGTATAGGTGAAGACGACCAGCATCAATGTCGCAACCGTGCCTACAAGGATGATGGTCGTAAGAATTGGAACAAGCTCCATGACAGGGTGAGGATGAAAGTAGGTGTTCGAGGGGTCTATGCCTCGTCCATCGCGTACGTGAGAAACTCCTCGGCGTTCTGGAACGGCCGGCCGCCAGGCACGACGATCGCTGATACGGAGTGCAGAAGGTGGTCGGCTTGATGCGGTGCTTCCTCACGTAACCGATCCTTTAGCCGCGTGAAGAATTGCTGGGCTGCGTCAGGACCGCTCTCTGCAAGTAAAACGATCAGGCGCTCGTCATCGAGGGCAGCGAACATGTCGTCCTCCTCGCGAAGCAGCTCGCTGACCAGATCGAGTATAAACTCGAAATCGAACGGACGGGCGGTACGCTCCTCTGTTCGATCCATCCGCATCGCAATCAGCAAGAACGGCGTCTCGGTCACGTCACGTCGAAGATACTGCTGCTGAAGTCGCATGCGGAATGCTTCACGGTCGGTGTGGCTGGATTGGTCGTACGCCGGCGTAGACGTCGTTGCATGGGAAGCCTCGAGCGACGGAAGTTCCTCGTGCCGTTCGGGTTCTGTGAAATCCTTCTCGACGGACGGCGTGCCTCCCCGGGGCGGTGCCGGCTGGTGCGTGCCTGGGCCTCCCAGCGGAATCGCTCGCACCTTCGAGTCGTCCGTTTCCTCGCGTGACCCGAATCGCGGACTGGCCGGCATTACAGGTTGCGGCGCCGTGCGCGTCTGCGTTTCCGCCGCGATGGCGGCGAACGGCCGCTCGGACCGGCGCTCGGGAGAGAACGGAAGCATGCGCGGCGAAGTCGATACGCCACCCTCGACGTTGTCATCGACGACGTCCCGTAAATCCCAGAACTCGACAACGTGTCTCTGAATGTGTCCGATATTTGGAATGAGCGTCAGCCGGCGCTTTGTCGAATGCGCGTCGTTTCCAATGAGTTCAATGTGAATAGCGCCCGTCATCTGACTGCGCATGAAATCGACGACTCTGCGCGACTGCTGATTGGCTGGTTCGGCCATCACGAGCTCCAGCGTGGTATCCAGGGAGTCGATCTGCTCGAGCATCTCGACGAACGCCTTGCGGAATCGGTCAAAGGAACGGAACTGGACGAAGGGCATGAAGTCGTTGATCACGAGGCGATCGGGCCGATTCTGCCGGATGATAGATACCAGGTCGCGAAGGGCCTCGGCGACGCCTTCATCACCGACCTCCTGGAGATTCAGCATCGGCGGAATCCGCATGAGCTTGACGAATCCGGACTCGTGCGCCTGCCGGAGGTCGAAACCGATCGACGCCGCCTGAATCATCAGGTCTTTCGGACGATCAGGCGAAATAAACAGGCATCGCTCTTCATGCACTGCACCCATCTGCGCGAACATAATCGTCAGCAGCCCGCGCCCCGTCGCAGCGCGCCCATAAACGATGTACGATCCGCCTCGATACAGGCCGCCCCAGCCCTCGTCGATCACATCTACGCCTGATAAAGTCTTTGGAGCGTACGTCACGGTTGTTTCCATTGCGGCCGTCGATAGGGAGGTTCATCTCACCGGTAAATCTTCCTCCGCAAACGCTGTGCCGCCCTGCAATCCATTCCGATACGTACGTCAGACAACTGATCTTACGCATCAAAATCGACGATTTTTCCAGATCGAGAAGCCTTCCAGTCCGTTCAGCGTACGGCAGATTCCCTTTTTGAGATTTAAGCAATCGCTAAATGAGATTCATAAGCGAACACTTAACGAGCTGATGCCACCCGGCATCCGTTCGCCCGGCCGGGAGAGACGGAAAGCCGTTCCCATCCTTTTCTCTCCCTCTACCTCATCAACGAAAAGTTGACACCCGCGTCGACTGCACAGATATTAACCCGATCCGCAGTTCCCGTGATCGGCGCAGCTTAGGAAAGAAAAAGTCGAACGACCGCGCGAAGCGATCATTCAACACATTCAGAAGTATTAGGGACCGCTCGAAATTGACACCCGGTCGCCGGCCGGGGTATATTGATCTTCTTCCGCCGTTCATCCGGATGCGCGGAATTCACACGTTAGACGACAGTATGGCCGATACAAGTGATTTTCGAAACGGCTTGACATTGCTCTGGAACAGTGATCTCTGGACGATCGTCGAGTTCCAACATGTTAAACCCGGAAAGGGAGGCGCTTTCGTTCGTACGAAACTGAGGAACGCCCGAAGCGGCAAGGTCCTCGACAATACATTTCGAGCAGGAGAAAAGGTCGAGACGGCGCGCATAGAACGGCGCCCGCATCAGTTTCTATATCGAGACGATCTCGGCCTTCATTTCATGAACACGGACACGTACGAGCAGTTCTCGCTTCCGGAGAATGCGGTAAGAGGGCGCGAATTCATCAAGGAAGGACAGGTTATCGACATCCTCTACCACGCGGAAACGGAAGAACCGATTACGACGGAGCTGCCTGCAAGGGTTGATCTAGAGGTAGTAGAGACGGATCCGGGATTGAAGGGTGACACGGCAACCGGCGGAAGCAAGCCGGCCGCGCTCGAAAGCGGAGCCGTCGTCAACGTACCGCTGTTTATCGACGAAGGCGACATCATCTCGGTAAACACGGAGTCGGGTGAGTACGTCACGCGCGTCTCGTTGTCGGACAAGATTTGATGTCCAACCGACAGAGCACCCGCAGCTCAACCAGCGCCTTCCAGGAGAATCAAGTACATCGCTCATGGATTTAGCTCAGATAAGGGAGCTACTTAAAATCGTTGCCGACAGCGGCGTCGCCGAAGTCGAAATCGAAGAGGACGAGTTCAAATTGGTCGTCCGCAAGAATGCTCCGACCGTGATGATGCAGCCGCCCATGGTTCCATCATACAGCATGGGTTATCCGATGCCCGGGTACCCCCCCGGACCGGCTGGAAATGCGCCGCCTCAGCCGACGCAGCCCCAGCCTCCGCACGGCGCGATGTCGTCGGCGTTGAATCCTTCCGCACCTGCGGCCGAGGAAGGTGCTGGCGGCGCGAGCGTGCCGGCCGCAGCGAACGATGAGCCGCTCGATAACGAGATCGTCGTAAAGGCGCCGATCGTGGGCACGTTCTACCGCTCACCGTCACCGGAAGATGATCAATTCGTCGAAGAAGGAGATGCCGTCGGCCCCGGCGACGTCCTCTGCATTATCGAGGCTATGAAGCTCATGAACGAAATCGAGAGCGAAGTGACCGGCGTCATCAAGAAGATCCTTGTCGAGAATGCGCAGCCGGTCGAGTACGACCAGCCGCTTTTCATTCTCGAGGCCAGCTAACGGTGAGACCACGCCCCTGCCGGCATCTGAGATCCGCATTCGGACGTCGGAACGGTCTCGCCTCGCCCTTCCCGGAGATAATCCTCACCGTCGCGACGGTTCAGTAGCTCTACACAGTGATCAAGAAGGTTCTCATTGCCAACCGCGGAGAGATCGCGCTCCGCATCATCCGCACCTGTCACGAAATGGGCTTGAAGACGGTGGCGGTCTTCTCGACGGCCGACCGGGACTCGCTTCACGTCCGATTCGCAGGCGAGGCGGTCTGCATCGGCCCGCCGCCCTCTCGAGAAAGCTATCTGCGGCCTGACCGAATTATCTCCGCGGTCGAGGTGACGGGCGCCGATGCGGTCCACCCGGGCTACGGATTCCTGTCTGAAAACGCCGACTTTAGCGCTATCTGCGCCGATCACGGCGTCAAGTTCATAGGGCCGAGGCCCGATACGATCCGCCTGATGGGCGATAAGTCGTCCGCCAAAGACACGATGCGAAAAGCCGGCGTACCGCTCGTGCCCGGGTCCGACGGCATCATCAACAACGTCCAGGAAGGGCAGCGCCTGGCAGCGGATGTCGGCTATCCGGTCATGATCAAGGCCGTGGCGGGAGGAGGGGGCCGTGGAATGCGGCTTGCGCGGAAGGAATCGGAGTTCGTCCAGATGTTTGCTGCGGCGCGCACCGAGGCGGAATCGGCGTTTGGCAATTCCGACGTGTACCTCGAGAAATTCGTCGTCGATCCGAGGCACATCGAGATCCAGGTGCTCGGTGACGGCAAAGGCAACGTCATCCATTTCGGAGAACGGGAGTGTTCCATCCAGCGCCGGCACCAGAAGCTGCTCGAAGAAGCACCTTCTCCGATCGTAGACGAGAGCCTGCGCCGTAGTATGGGCGAAGCGGCAATCCTCGGATGTGAGGCCGTCAATTACGAGGGTGCAGGAACGGTCGAGTTCCTCGTCGACGCCGACCGGAATTTTTACTTCATCGAGATGAATACCCGCATCCAGGTCGAGCATCCGGTCACGGAGGAAGTCACCGACGCCGACCTGATCGAATATCAGATTCGCGTGGCGATGGGCGAGAGCGTGCGCCGCCGCAACGTTACCATGGAAGGCCATGCGATCGAGTGTCGGATAAACGCGGAAGACCCGTACCGAAAGTTCAGCCCTTCACCCGGAGTGATCACGACATTCCATCCACCCGGGGGACATGGGGTGCGGGTCGACACGCATGCCTTCGCCGGCTATACGATTCCGCAATTCTACGACTCGATGATCGCAAAGCTCATCGTTCGAGGCCGTACCCGCGAGCTTGCGATACGAAAGATGGCACGCGCTCTCGATGAATTCGTAATCGAAGGAGTGAAGACGACCATACCGTTCCACCGCCGTCTGATGATGAATCCGGATTTCCGGTCAGGCAACTTCAACACGCGTTTCCTCGAATCCAACGATCTGATGCTGGAGGAAGAGGAGGAAGTGTGACTTTTCTAATTATAGATCCGACACAGCCATGAATTTTCCCGGCGAACTTCGCTACACCAAGGAACACGAGTGGGTCAGGCTCGACGGCACTACGGCGACGGTCGGGATTACCGACTTCGCTCAGGATGAGCTCGGCGACATCGTGTTCATCGAGTTCGAGCCCGTCGATTCGGAATTGAATCGAGACGACGTCTTCGGTACTGTGGAAGCCGTAAAGACCGTTTCCGAGCTGTTCACGCCGATATCCGGGCGCCTCGTAGAAGTGAACGAGGACCTCGACGGGCACCCCGAACACGTGAATGACGATCCCTACGGCAAAGGGTGGATGGTGAAGATCGAAGTGAACGATCCCTCGGATTTCGATGGCCTTCTAAGCGCGAAGGATTATCAGGACATGGTAGATTAACGACCGGTCCATGCACGAACGCATCATCATCCTGGATTTCGGGAGTCAGTACACGCAGCTCATCGCGCGGCGGATACGTGAGGCCGGTGTGTACTCCGAAATTCACCCGTGCACCATCTCACCGGATCGCATTCGGGAGATGAATCCGAAGGGACTCATCCTCTCCGGCGGACCGTGCTCCGTTTACGATGCAGACGCCCCGCAGCTTGACTCCGGTTTTCTGCGCATGACCCGCAGCGACGGCACGCCGATTCCCCTGCTGGGCATCTGCTACGGGCTGCAGACCATGGCGCAGCTGCTTGGAGGGACGGTCGAACGCGCAGCACGTCGGGAATTCGGCCGGGCAAAACTCATCGTGGAGGGCGACAGCGACCTGTTCGACGGCGTCCCCACCGGCTCTACCGTGTGGATGAGTCACGGCGATCATCTCTCTACGATTCCCGACGGGTTTTCCGTAATTGCTCGAACCGACAACGCGCCGATCGCCGCCGTTCGGTCCGAGAAATGGCCGCACTACGGCGTACAGTTTCATCCGGAGGTCGTCCACACCGATTCCGGGCGGCTCATCCTTCAGAATTTTGCGCACGAGATCTGCGGATGCGTCGGAGACTGGACTCCGGCATCGTTCGTCGACGAGAAGATCGACGAGATACGCGCGCTAGTCGGCGAGGAGCACGTCGTTCTGGGACTCTCCGGAGGGGTCGATTCCTCCGTAGCCGCCGTCCTGCTCAACGAAGCTATCGGTGAGCGGCTCACCTGCATATTCGTCAACAACGGACTTCTGCGGAAAGGGGAATGGGAGCAGGTTCAGAAGACGTTCCGGGATCACTACCAGATCCGCTTGAAAGCCGTCGATGCAAGCGACCTCTTTCTCGATCGGCTGAGCGGCATCAGCGACCCGGAGCGAAAGCGCAAAGTAATCGGCAACACATTCGTCGAAGTTTTTGATGACGCTACGCACGAAATTACCGCAGAACTGGGCCGCAAGCCGTCGTTCCTGGCGCAGGGGACGCTCTACCCGGACGTCATAGAAAGTATCTCGTTCAAGGGGCCGTCCGCGACGATCAAGACGCACCACAACGTCGGCGGATTGCCGGACGAGATGGATCTCGACGTGCTGGAGCCGTTCCGCGAGCTCTTCAAAGACGAAGTGCGGGAGATCGGTAAGATTCTGGGAGTTCCGGCAGCGATCATAGATCGGCATCCGTTTCCCGGACCAGGGCTCGCGATTCGCCTCCTGGGACCCGTACGCTCGGAGGATCTCGACACGCTCCGCGAGGCCGACGCGATTTTTATCGAGGAGTTGCAGATGACCGGACTTTACGACAAGGTGTGGCAGGCCTTTGCCGTGCTGCTGCCGGTGCAAACCGTGGGCGTAATGGGGGACGAGCGTACGTACGAGAACGTATGCGCCCTGCGCGCCGTTACCAGCGTCGACGGGATGACCGCCGATTGGGCCCAGCTGCCGTACGAGTTCCTCGGGCGGGTATCGAACCGCATCGTGAATGAGATTCGCGGCATAAACAGAACCGTATACGACATCAGCTCAAAGCCACCGGCAACAATAGAATGGGAGTGATTTCGCGTCCGAGACTATTCAGGGCGGCGTCGGCTGTCGCCGTTCTCATGCTGCTCACGGCATTGCAGGTCCGGGCACAGGAACCGGTCCCTAGGATCGACGACGCGGAAGTCATTTTCGTGCAGGCGATCGAGGCCTTTGAAGAAGGCGACTACGGCATGGCATATCGCCGGTTCAGGATGGTGTACTCGACGTACGACCTGAATCGAAAAACGACGGCCGCCATGCTGATGGCCGGCAAATCGCTCTATCGAGACGGGCAGTATGAGGATGCTGTCGATGTGCTCGAGACGCTGATCGACCGCTATCCGACGAGCGGATATCGCGACGAGGCGCAGAATGTCATCGAGTATGCACAGCAGCTTTTGCGTAGTGAAGAAGAGCGCGAAGCCTCGCTTCGTCTGGGCATCGTGCTTCCGCTCGATGGAGATGACGCGTCGCTGACGCAGGCGCTTTTTACCGGCGTTCGGATCGCTATCGAAGAGCATAACGCTCTCAACGACCGACCCGTAAGAATGCACTTTCGGGATTCACGCGGCGATACGCGGCGCGCGGCTGCGGCGGTCTCCGAACTCGCGGATCTGGGCATAGATGCCGTGGTCGGTCCGCTCTATAGCGACGAGGCGGAGGCGGCGGCGGAGGCGGCCGAGCGATCCCAAATAGTGCTGATTCCTCCGCTGGCAAACGATGAAGCCGTCTCTGATGGGCGATCGTACGTGTTTCAGGCGAATCCGACCATCTCCACGCACGGCCGGCTCATGGCGCGATTCGCCATGCGCAGTCTGATGATGGACGAGTTCGGCATAGTCGCCGAACGCGGTCGGGATGCGATCAGCGAACGGATGGCGGAGGGGTTCCAGGAGGAAGCGCTGCTGCAGGGAGCCGACGTCACATTCTACGAGCTGCTCGAATCTCGCGGTGACTGGGACCTGCTGAGCGACGGCATCGGAGAGGATACGCTGCAAACCGTCGAAGGGATCTATTTTCCCATGGCCGGCGGCGAGACCGTGCCCCGTATTGAATCAGCGTTCACGAGTCTCGACCAGGCAGGAGCGACACGGGTTCGTGTTCTCGGGAATTCGGAATGGCACGACCTTCCGAATCCGAATCGCGCGGCGCGCTTCCGCACGACCTACACCAATGATTTCTATGTCGACGAAAACGACGAGAGCGTCATCTCATTCTCGAGCCGATTCGCCGAGATCACTGGTCGGGCGCCCGAACCCTCGTCCACCATCGCCCGACTTGGATTCACCGCCTACGACGTGACGCGATTCCTGCTCGCACAGATGACAACGTCCTCATCGAGTTCGCTCCGCGATCGGCTGCGATCCGCACCGGCATACCAGGGGCTCGGAATTCGAATCGATTTCCGGAACAGCAACGTCAACGAGGCGCTGTACTATCTCCGGTATCAGAGCGGAAGTGCGAGGCTTCTTCGCTAGCCCCGGCCGATGGACGGAACAGCCGAATCGACCCTTCGTACCTAACGCGCCGTCACCCCGACTCGGGTCCCGGCTTCTTCTACCTCATTTCTCTTCGACATGCGCGTTCGATCACGTCTTCACGTCCTCATCCTCTGCGTAGCCGTATTTGCGGCGGGCTGCTCAGGCACCGGCAGACTGCGATACGATTCGCCGCAGGAGGCCTTCGAAACGGGAATGCAGCTGTACGAGGACGGTCGGTACGACCGCGCCGGCGAATACTTCCAGGGCGTTTTCGACTACGGCCGCACGAGCGAAGTGGCCGCCGACGCACAGCTCTACCTTGCCCGGTCCTATTATCAGTCCAAACGTTATATCCTCGCGGCCAACGAATACACGCGCTTCATCGAGATCTATCGCAATGATCCTCGATCCGAAGAGGCGGAGTTCGAGCGGGCAATGTCGTACTACGAGCAGTCGCCCGATTACGAGCTCGACCAAACGCCTACGGAGCAGGCGATTAACTACTTCCAGCTGTTTCTGGATCGCTATCCGAACAGCGAGCTGGCAGACGAGGCCGAATCGCACATAAGGGTGCTGCGCGAAAAGTTGGCCCACAAGGAGTTTGCAGCGGCCGAGCTGTACGAACGTCGAGAAATCTACGAAGCGGCGGCCATCACGTACGAGCGGGTGTTCGATCTCTATCCCGATACACGCTGGGCGGACGATGCGCTTCTCGGGGCGATCCGTACCTACATCGACTATGCCGAGCAGAGCGTGGCGTCACGGCAGGAAGAGCGGTTTCAGGCGGCCGTCGATCATTACGAGCGATTGGAGCAGCTTTTCCAGGACAGTCCGCTGCTGCCGTCCGCCCGGAATCTTTCCGACGCCGCGGCGAACCGCCTGGATGAGATTCGAAGCGCCTCGTAATCGCAGCCTGATTCACACCGCCGCGTGCTCACAGTCTCTCCAAGCGATCGGAGGATCGGTCTGTTCGGCGGATCATTCAATCCTCCCCACATCGCGCACCTACTGGTTGCGGAGTTCGTCCGCGAGCAGTTCGATCTCGATCGCGTCCTCTGGATCGCCAATTTCCAGTCTCCTCTGAAGCCGGTCGAAGATGTTGCGCCGGCACACCACCGGGTGGCGATGACGCGCCTCGCCATCGACGGGAACGAACGATTTCGCCTCTCCAACATCGAAATCGACAGGGGTGGAGTGTCGTACACGATCGATACGATTCGAACACTGCAGGATGCGCATCCTCAGGTTGACTTTCGGCTTATCGTGGGCAGCGACAGCCTGGCCGACTTCGACGAATGGCGCGAGCCGCAGGAGATTCTGGAGCGCGTTCGCCTCATCGTTTTCCGGCGTCCGGGCACCGAGCGGACGACCCCGTTTGCGGGGGCGGAAGACCGTACCGATTTTGCCGACGCGCCACTGCTCGAATTATCCGGAACGGTCATCCGCGATAGAATCCATACGGGAAAATCGATTCGCTACATGGTGCCCGATCCCGTTCGTTCGTACGTTGACGAGCACGACCTGTACAGATCGACCGGATGAGCATCTCCGGCGGTGCGGACGCTAGAACGACCCGGTAAGACACCGCGGCTGCAGGTTTCGAACGACAAGGGTGCGGGCGTTCATCGCGTTATCGCAGGAGGAGGGCACGTATGGTGGATCTCGCAGAAATGACCTTACGAGAAAAGGCGGCGCAGCTCGTCTTTCCGCGGCTCGGGTCCAATATGCCACCGCCCGTCACGGCAGCCGAAGATCTCGATCGGTTCAGAGCGGAGATCCTCGATCGCTGTCCCGTCGGTGGTCTGGTGCTCTTTAACGGCGACGTCGACCAAACGCCGAGCACTCTGGCGGAACTGCAGCGGCACAGCCCCATCCCGTTACTCGTATCAACGGATATGGAGCGGGGAGTCGGGCAGCAAATCCGAGGCGCGACGATATTCCCGCACGCCATGGCGTTTTCCGTCGCGGGTACGACGTACCTGGAGCGCGCGGCCCGCATTCAAGCTCGCGAGGCGCTCGCCTGCGGAGTCCACATCACCTTTGCACCCGTCGCCGACGTCAATCTCGATCCGCGCAATCCCATCATCGCGACCCGCGCCTTCTCCGGTGATCCGGAAAAAGCCTCCGAACTTGTGCGAGCCTATGTCGCGGGCTGCCGCACCGAGGGTCTGCTCACCACGGCCAAGCATTTTCCCGGCCATGGGAACACCCACCAGGACTCCCACGAAGAGATTCCCGTGGTCCGATACGAGCGCGGCGAACTCGATGCGAACGACCTGCAGCCCTTCAAGGCAGCCGTCGATGCGGGCGTCGATCTGGTAATGACCGCGCACGTGCTGTATCCGGCACTGGATCCCGACGATCCGGCGACGCTCTCCGCCACGATTCTCCGGGATCTGCTTCGCGGAGAGCTCGGCTTCGACGGTGTCGTGGTTAGCGACAGCCTGCTAATGGGCGCCATCCGTGCACCGGACGACAGGGTCGGACTCCAGGCTGCCGCGCTGGTTCGCGCGGGCGTCGACGTGCTTCTGGATGTCCCCGATCCGCTGGCGGCGGTAGACGGAATCGAAGCGGCGGTGGACGACGGGTCGCTCGAGGAACGGCTCGTAGACGAGGCAGCTGAACGAGTACTCGCCCTTAAACGGAAGGTGGTGGATCGATTCGGTGCGGGCGTGTTCACCGAGCCCGGCGGTGCCGTACCGTTCGAGGAGGTGGGTTCGCCGGCCTACCGGAAGCTCGCCCGTGACGTGGCCGGGGCCGCCGTGCGGCTCATCGACACGGCTCCGGATGCCCTGCCGATTCCCCGGGACGCGGGAGACCGTCTGCTGGGTGTCCTGATCAAGCCGCATCGATCACGATTTGATCCCGACGAAGAGCCGTTCGCGGCCGAGCTCGCCACGGTGTTTCCGGGATCGATCTTTCGCGAAGTCGGACCGGAGGCGGACGAAAGCGTGTACGAGGAGCTGCGCGAACTTGCGGCGCTAACTGATTATATTGTCCTCGCGATCGTCGTGAAGCCGGCTGCCTGGCATGCTTTCGGCCTCCGCACCGAACAATCCGCATTCGTCGAAGAGACCGTCGAGCGCTACGAGCCTGTCGTGATATCTCTCGGCAGCCCGTATATTCTCGACGAGTTCGAGGGTGCAGGTGCACGTATCTGTACCTTCAGCGACGTAGAGGCGAGTCAGCGTGCGGTCGTGGAGCGCCTCGCAGACGCGTGAGCGGATGATAGCCGCACCGATCGCGGTAGAGATCGC
>CAZKNF010000069.1:14094-18345 GCA_964554105.1 uncultured Rhodothermales bacterium
GATCGCGGTAGAGATCGCCGGGACATCGTGATCCCTGCGGCGCCGAGCATGAAATTCGATCGACTTCGGAATACGATATGTCAGTAGTCTACTCGAGTATGATGGATCTGGGGGTGGATGCCCCCTCGTTCGACCTCCCGGCGGTGAATCCGGACGTGGACGGCCACGGCGGAACGCAACGGAGTCTCGACGACTTCGCCGGCGCAGATGTTCTGGTCGTCGTCTTCACCTGCAATCACTGCCCTTACGCAAAGCACGTCGAGGATCCGCTCATCCGCATCGCGTCGAATTACGCCGAAAAGGGGGTGGCCTTCGTCGCCATCAGCTCGAACGATCCGAGTCAATATCCTGACGATTCGTTCGATTCGATGCGACGGCGCGCTCGCGAAAAAGATTATTCCTTCCCGTACCTGTTCGACGAGACGCAGGAGACGGCTCGTGCGTACGGCGCCGTGTGCACTCCGGATTTCTTCGTCTTCGACGCCGACAGAAAGCTTGCCTATCGTGGTCGTTTTGACGACACCAATCCAAGCCGGGGAACGGCTACGGGAAGCGATCTCACCACCGCGATTGACCAGCTGCTCGAAAAGGGCGAGGTTACGATCGAACAGCGCCCGTCGATGGGTTGCAATATAAAATGGAAGCCGGGCACGCAACCGTATTAATCTCTCGTCTACGCACCCGCAACCGCCGCCTCGCACTTGGGCTGGATCGTTCTTCTCCCACCAATCGTTGCCATCGTCCTGGCACTCTGGACGAGGCAGGTCTACCTCTCGCTGATCGCCGGTCTTCTGATCGGAACGACGATTCTCGCCGGCGGCAACCCCGTTCTGGGCCTTCGCGAGCTTGGGGATCAGATGGTGGGCGTGTTCGCGGATCCGGGAAACACACGCGTGATCTTCTTCTGTCTCCTCGTCGGGGGCCTGATCGCGCTGGTTCAGGTTTCCGGCGGCGTTCAGGGATTCATCAGCCTGGCGCAGCGGATGGGATGGGGTACGACGCGGAGAGGGGCCGAGCTTCTCGCCTGGGGCGTGGGAATGGCCATATTCGTCGAGTCGAGCATCACGTCCCTGACCGTAGGTGCGGTCAGCCGCCCGTTCTTCGACACATTGAAGCTGCCGCGAGAAAAGCTCGCATACTACTGCGACGCGACGAGCGCCCCGGTCTGCATGTCTATCCCGCTCAACGGATGGGGCGCATATCTTCTCGGGTTGATTGCAGCCCAGGGAATCACGGAAGGGGCCGTCTCGCTGCTGGCGACGTCGCTTCTGTTCAATTTCTTCTCGATCGCCGCCATCATCTTCTCGTTTTTTCTCGCCGTGACCGGCTGGGGATTCGGTCCGATGCGGAAAGCAGAGCGTCGTGCGGCTGAGAAGGGTCAGGTGATTCGCCCGGACTCGCGGCCGATGATCGCGGAAGAAGTGGCTGACATCCGCCCCGTCGAGCACTCGAAACACCAGGTCCGCGATCTGCTCATCCCCATTATCGTGATGGTGCTCATGATTTTCGTGGGACTGTACGTCACCGGCGACGGAAACATCATGGCCGGCAGCGGCTCGACCTCGGTGCTCTGGTCGGTAGGAACGGCGGTGCTCGTCGCCATGGTGCTCTACGCGGTGCCCCGCCGCGGACTCGGTGGAAGGGCCCTTCTTACGCCGTCCGATACGATGGACTGGGTGTTGAAGGGATCGGCAGGGCTCGTCGGCGTGACGCTGCTGATCGTCCTCGCCTTCGCGCTCGGCCAGGTGTCGCGCGAGCTCGACATGGGCACGTACGTGGTCGGAATGATAGGCACCGGAGGGCCCGTCTGGTGGATTCCGGGCGCCGTCTTCATCATCGGCTGCTTCGTGTCGTTCACGCTCGGATCGTCGTGGACGGCCTTCGCCATCCTCGTTCCGATTGCGCTCCCGCTCGCGCAGGGACTCGACATACCCATGGCGCTCGCACTGGGCGCCGTGCTCTCGGGCGGCGTCTACGGCGACCATGCCTCTCCGCTCTCCGACACGTCGATCATCTCGTCGATGTCCGCGGCATGCGACCACGTCGATCACGTCAACACGCAGCTCCCGTACACAGCGGTGCTCGCGGCCGGGGCGTTCGTCTGCTTTCTCATCGCCGGCCTGCTCGTGTAACGGTCCCGCGGGAGGACCGTGCAGCGGGGCCGAATCCGGAACGGGCAGTCTCGGCCTTCCGTACCATCTACCATGTTCGACAGCCGCGGTTTTCACTCCTGGTCAGACATTCTCCTTGGAGCGTGCGTGTTCGCGTTGATGTTCGCCCTCATGGCGGCGATGGGCGAAGCGTTCTTCGAAGGCCGCATCCAGGCCTCGCGCGTATCCGTCGGCCTCGGCGTCGGCGCGTTTATCGGATACGTGGGCGTCGGCGCGCTCCTGCGGCGAGACGTCAGGACGTGACGCCGTTTCTGATCCTGCGGCTGTCTCCAATCCCTTGCACACTCCCTCACCGTACTTTCGAGCTTACGTGTCCAACAGGAGCCGGAAGCGGTTCCAGTAAACGATAGAGGCCCATATGGCATACGACGAAGCGAGCGCGACATCTCGAAGTGCAGCGGATAACGACGACGCCCGATCGGCATACGAGAAGGCGGACGCGCAAGACGTCGATCCTCGGTGCGTACCGCAGAGTCTCGACGGCCCGCCGCCGGTGGGCGATGAGATCGAATATCCGGGCTATTCCGATCAGGACCACGAAACGTGGCGACTTCTCGTGAACCGGCAGATGGACGTGCTTCCCGGATACGCCGGACGTGATTTTCTCCGCGGTGTCGAGATGTTCGGATTGCAGAGCGAGCGGATTCCAGCGCTTCGCGATCTAAGCCGCGTCATCGAAAAAGCGACCGGCTGGCGGGTCGCCCGGATTCCCGGACTGCTCCACGAAAAGGATTTCTTCCGTCTTTTGGCGAACCGTACGTTTCCGTCCACGGACTACATCCGGGGCCGAGACGAGCTCGACTACACCCCGGCACCCGATCTTTTCCACGACATCTTCGGCCACATGCCGATGCTGACCCAGCCCGCGTTCGCCGATTTCTACCAGATGTTCGGCCGCGCGGCGTTGAATGCCGAGGGTGCGGATCGCCCGCGCCTCGAGCGCTTCCACTGGTTCACCGTCGAGTTCGGCCTGATCCGGCAGGACGACGGCATTCGGATCTTCGGCGCCGGAATCCTATCGTCAAAAGACGAGGTGACGCACGCGCTGTCCGACAAGGTCACCAGGCTCCCTTTCGATCCCGACCGCATCGTGGAACAGGACTACGACGTATGGCATCTTCAAGACACCCTCTTCGTGCTCGACTCGTTCGAACAGCTCGTCGATGGATTTCGAAGCTGGACGCGCAAAAAGAACCTCCTCAGCCCGACGAACGCCGTCTGAACTACGGTAACGATCGAAAAATGTCCGATGCGATAGAACGACTGGAAGCGCACGTCGGCGGACGGGTTCAGGGAGTCGGATTCCGGTATTTCACGACGCAGCAGGCTCGCCGGCTCGGACTCGATGGCTGGGTGCGCAACGAGTCCGACGGCAATGTGCGGGTCGTGGCGGAAGGACCTCGCGCCGATCTCGAGCAACTGGTCGAACGATTGCAAGACGGACCGGCGGGCTCCCGCGTCGAATTCGTGCGCCCGACGTGGACGACGGCATCGGGAGAGTTCGCCGGCTTCACCGTGCGTTACTCCTGATCTCCCCGGCATCCGCTGCTCAGCTTCCGGTCGCTGCCCGCATCGGGCGCTCCTCCGCAGGGGTATAGTACGACCGGATGTAATCGACGAGCATGCGCTCCGCGTCGAATTCGCCGGGCAGACCGGTCATGGCCGACCGCATGCGCTCCAGCCACTGGACGGGCAGCCCGCGGTCGTCTCTGTCATAGAAGGACGGTATGACGCTCCGCTCGAGCGTCTGATACAGGTACTCGGCGTCCGCCGCGTCCTGCTCGAACGGCTCCAGATGGTCGTCGTCCTCCGAGCCGATCGCCCATCCGTTGGATCCGTTGTAGCCCTCGGGCCACCACCCGTCCAGAATGGACAGATTCAATCCGCCGTGAACGGCGATCTTCTGCCCGCTCGTTCCGCTGGCTTCCATGGGCCGCCGCGGATTGTTCAGCCAGACGTCGCAGCCCGAGACCAGCATCCGTCCGATCTCCATGTCGTAATTCTCGAGGAAGATGACGCGTCCGTTGAGCTTCGGATGATGGCTCGCCTCGACGATCCGCTGGATGAAGCGTTTGCCGCC
>CAZKNF010000070.1:0-18226 GCA_964554105.1 uncultured Rhodothermales bacterium
TCTTCCGGCCCTGTCTTCTTCCGGCCCTGTCTTTAAATTCTTCAACAGGCTCCCAAAGGGCCATTGATAAAGTGCGCATCTGTGCGTTGCACTTCGCGCGGCTCGCTGCGGCGTACGAAAGCCGTAACCAGCTCCGCCGGACTCAAGGTGCGGCCAGCGCTTCGAGCGATTCGAGCAGACCGGTTTTCGAAATGCTTGCGCCGAAGATGCGGCTGTCGGCGCCCCCGTATGGAATGATGATGTCGTCGTGTTCCGTCGTCGCTGATGATTTGACATAGTTGGCGCAAGTGAACAGCACGTTGTCGACACCGAGATTCGGGTCGCCGGCTAGCTCCTGATCGATCTCCGGACGCATGAGCGGTTCGATGCGGGCGCGCACGGGATCCTCGAACGAGAAATCGAGCAGCGCAGCGGCCAGATCGTACTCCCGCCGGCGATCCTGCGTAAAATGGCCCTGATGATAGATCATCAGGAAGCGGCCGCCGCCGAGGGCGATCGGCGGGCCGCCGGCGCCGATCCACGACGTGGCGAACTCCCGATACGGATGGCTCTCCATCAGCCGGCCCCGTGAATGCCACGGGCCGTCGGGTGCGTCGGACTCGGCGAAATGGATGGTCATCGCATCCGGACCCTCCATCGGGCGGTGAAGCAGGAGCCACTTTCCGTCGACGGGCTCGGGCAGGAGTGCCGCGTTCTTACTCGGAAATCTGTTGACGTCGCCATTCATCGGTCCGGCCAGCGTCCAGCCGAGAAAATCCTTCGTGGTGGCCAGGCAGATCGCGGGGCGGCCGCTACCGGCGTGGCGCCGGCCGTATCCGGTGTAATACAGGTAGAACGCGTCGCCGACCCTGGTACAGCGCGGGTCCTCGACGCCCAGGTTCTGGAACCGTGCGTCGGGTCGAAGGACGGGGGCCGGATGCCGCTTCACCAGCTCGAGATCGGGCGTAAGGATGGCGAGTCCGATCGACGAGGGGGCGTGTCTGAGCGAGCGGTCGACCTCGCCCTGCGCGCGGTAGAGCATAACGCACGCTCCGCCGGCGTCTTCGAGACGTGCGATCTCCGCATCCGAAAGTCCCCACAGGCGGGCGAGCCGCCGCAGCATACGGCCGTCCTCGAGCAGTACGGCGGCAGGATTCAACACCACCCCGGATTCCCATGCGTGGGACGCATGCGGCTCGAGGACGGGACGTCCACCGTGCATCCGGTGCGGCGACACCGGAGGCGGCGCCTCGATCGATCGTTCTTCAGACATCCTGTTCATGTGCGGTACCTCTCTAAGATGCGCTTCTTCTCTCGTGTGATCTTCTCCCTTCCGGTGCGCTTCTATCATCATGTGCGGTTCTCGTCGAGCAGCGCGAGGACGTCGGCGAGCGGTGCGGCGGCGTGTCCGACGAAGCGGTCGGCGGCTCCATAATATACGTGCAGCGTGTCGCCGAGGACGACCGCGCCTTCCGGGAAGACGACGTTGTCGACGTCACCGATGAGCTCGAAATCCGTTTCGGGTTCGAGGACGGGATACTTCGTCCGTGCAATCACGCGAGACGGATCGTCGCGATCCAGCAGCGCCAGTCCGGCGCGATAAACGTGATCGTCGTCTACGCCGTGATAGATGAGGAGCCATCCCTCCGACGTCTCGATCGGGGTCGGACCGGCGCCGATTTTTTTTGATTCCCACGCAGCTTCGGGCCGCATCACGACGTGGTCACCGATGCCGTTCATGTGATCCGTCCAGAATCGCTGCGGCGGCCGGCAGAGCTGCTCGACGTCATCGAAATAGGCGAGCTGGATGTTCGGCACGATGCGGTGGAGCATGGCGATCCGACCGCCGATCAGGCCGGGGAAAATGACGGCGTCCTTGTCGCGCTCGTCCGGACCGATCACGCCGTGCTTCTCGACGCGTCGGAAGTCCGTGGTGCTCGCGAGTCCGATGCGGACGTGCGTGTCAGGTCCGAACGCCTCGCTCTGGAGGGCGCTGTACGTGATGAGATAGCGACCGTTCACCGATGAGATGCGGGGATCTTCGGCACCGAAACGGTCGAACTCGGTGTCGGGCGAGATGAACGGCTCAGCACGTACGTCGAAGTGAAGGCCGTCGCGGCTGGCGGCGTATCCGATGTAGGAGACGTAGTTGTCGAACCCGACGTCCGGCTCGCCCTCTGCAGCGTGCTCGAGATGAACGCGCCGGTATCCGTCGGGCACGGCTCGGAAGAGCAGGTGGACGGTTTCGCCGTCGAACCATGCGGCCGGATTGAACACGGCCCCGCTGGCCCACGGAATGGACCCGTCCGGCCCGAGGAGGGGCGCGGCGCTCTTGGTAAATAGTTTCATCGATTACCCTTCTATAAACGCTGCGAGAGCATCGCCCTCGAGCAGCTGTACGTTCTTGTCGGTAAGATTGAGGATGACGGCGACATCCTCGCCGCCGGCGCTGAAAATGCGGTAGATATATTCGTTTCCGTCGTGGGCGGATTCGGTGCGCGGTCCGGCTTCGGCGTGGAGCCACGCGTGCGCTTCCGGGTGCTGCTCGACTTCGAGGATCGTAAAATTCGCTTCGATCGTGGATTCGGCGCCGGCGTTGCGATTCACCTGATCGGGCCCGGAGATCCCGTCGTAGCCGCGGCCGGTCTCGGGATCGTACATGACGGCGTCCGCGACGTTGTTGCCGGTGAACCACGACGCCGCCAGACCGGCCATGACGGCGAACCGCCGATCGCCGGTCGCCTCGTACAGCCTGATGAGTCCGACCGCTACACCGCGCACGGCATAGGCAATCTGCTCGAATTCGCGCACGCTCTGGGGATCATCCAGCGGCATCGAGTGCAGCCATCCGTCGATCAACAGTCGCGGATAGAACGATTCCGCTTCATCGATTGCGCTCGCCGCCGCGCCCGCCGCGGCCAGCGCCTGCGTCTGCGAGTTTCCCCAGCCGTGCCAGGTCTCGAGCCACGAGGCGTGGGCGCCGTAGGGATAGGTGTCGACGTCGCCGAACTGCATCATCGAGATGCCTTCTGCGAATCGATCCACATAACGATCCAGGGAGTCGTCGGGAGATGCTTCACGCATCGCGGCGAGTCCGAGCAGCAGCTCGCTGGTCGCATCCGAGGCGTATTCGCCGAGGAGCCACAGCGGATAGGTGCGGCCGCCGCGCGAGGTTGTTCGGCCGTAGGCTTCGAGGCGCTCCTCGAGATGAGGATACGTCCGCCGAACCCGGCGCTCGCAGGCATCGGCAAACGCCGGATCCGCCTGCCCCAGCGTGCGGGCACACTCGCCCAGCGCCCAGACGCCTCGTGCGGCCCACCAGCCGAAATCATTCGCGGTGCTGTTCGGATGGGTCCGGTTGATCTCGAGATCGGTATTCCAGACGAAATTGAAGAACCGGCCGTCGTCCGTCTGCATGTACATGACGAATCGGAGGAGCGCCTCCGCCTTTCGGCGCGACGCGTCCGAGCCGGTCAGCTCGTAGTGCCGCAGGTACACGACCGCCGCACGGGCGGCGTCATCGACGCACGCTGCGCCCTCATCGTCGTCGTGCACGTACTCGTAATCCGGCGCCTCGGCGTAGATGTGCACGATGCCATACTCGACGCCGTTCACCTCCACGATCTCGAGGAGATGGTCGAGGTGGGCGAGATTCAGCATGGCCGCCGGCTCCTCCCGATCATCCGAATCCACGGACGCCGAATCGCATCCCGATCCTGCCGCAAGCAGGCACAGCAGCAGCAACACGCCCGGCGACCATTTCGCCATGCTCGCCATGCTCGATTTTCTTCCCATCATCCCTTCACCCCGGTCGATGCCAGACTGCTTATGAAATGCCGCTGAAAGAAGAGGTACGCGCCGATCACGGGGAGGGCCAGCAGCAGCGCGGCGGCGAGCTGGGGGCCGAGGCGGGACGACGCGCCGCCGCCTACGGCGAAGAGGGCGACCATCTGCGGCATCGTCATCCATTCCTCCTGACGGATGACGACCAGCGGCCAGAGAACCTCGTTCCACGTACCTACGAAAACGATAATGCCGGCCGTGACCAGCGCCGGTATCGACAGCGGCCAGACCAGCGTGAACAGGATCCGCCACTCGCTGCAGCCGTCGACGCGCGCGGCGTCGAGCATCGATGACGGGATCGTGAGGAAGCTCTGGCGCAGAATGAGCACCGCGGTCGCGTTCATCATGAACGGTACGATCAACCCGACGAGCGAATCCGTCCAGCCGAAGCCGACGATGAGCGTGTAAAGAGGAATGAGCAGTACCAGGAACGGCACCATCAGCGTGAAGAGGATCAGCGTGAACACCGCGTCACGCCCCTTCCAGTTGAGCTTCGCTAGCGCGTATCCGGCCATCGACCCGAACACGAGAACGGATGCCGTGACGGCCGTCACCACCACGACGCTGTTCAGGAAGGCGCGCCCGATGGGGATCGATTCGAATACGAGGCGGTAGCTCTCCGTCGTCCACTCGGACGGGATGAGCGACAGCTCGCCGATTTCCAGCTCGGGCTTGAACGTCGCCGCCGCCATCCAGACGAACGGATATCCGAACACGAGCGTGCCGGCCACGAGCGCTATGTAAATGAGGGCCTTTTTCACGTCTGGTAGAAGTCTCGTTCGACGAACCGGCGCTGCAGCACGACGACCACCAGGATCATCATGGCGAAGCAGAGGCCGAGGGCCGCCGCGTATCCCATGTGATTGAAATAGAAGGCCTGATTGTAGATGTAAAGGAGCGCCGAGAGCGTGCTGTTCAGCGGTCCGCCGCCGGTCAGGACGTACGGCTCGATGAACAGGGAAAAGCCGCCGATCGTGGAGAGGACGACGACCGTCACGACCGTCGGGTTGAGCATCGGGAGCGTCACGTGCCACCACGTCTGCCATCCGTTCGCGCCATCCAAATCCGACACTTCGTAGAGGGACTCCGGGATGTTCTGGAGTCCGGCGAGGAAGAGGATGACGTAGAGTCCGACGTTCTTCCACGTGGCGAGGACGGCGATGGAGGGCATGGCCAGATCGGGCGAGGTGAGCCATGGAACGCGCTGCCCGCCGAGCGAGGTGATCAGGTTGTTGAGCAATCCGGTGTCGAATGCGAACATCTGCTGGAAGAGGATGGTCACGACGACGCCCGAGACGACCACCGGAAGGAAATAGATGGTTCGAAAGACGCCGCGGCCGAAGAGCTTCTTGTTCAGCAGCTCGGCGAAGAACAGCGCGGCGGCGATCTGGAGGGGGATGTGCACGGCGAGGAAGACGCCGGTATTGAGGATGGCCCGGAAGAAGAGGTCGTCCTGAAACAGGCGCACGAAGTTCTTGAACGCGACGAACTCCATCGGCGTGACGATGTCCCAGCGGTGGAACACCAGCACGATCGAGAAGAGCAGCGGATAGCCGAAGAAGATGAGCAGATGGATGACGTAGGGGGCAGCGAGGGCGTAGCCGCTGTTCCACGGGATCTTCGGCAGGCGCTCGCGGAGGGCGCTGCGGCCTGCGGCATCGCGGTTGCCGCGACGGCGAGACGGCGCCTGGACGGCCGGACTGTCGTCGATTACGGCGGTATCCATACTGGAGGCTCCGGTCATCAGAGGCTCCACTCGTGGATGAGCCGAATCCGCTCGATGGCTTCTTCAGTGGCCTCGGAAGGCGAGCGCACGCCGTAGACGGCCGCCGCTTCGTATTCCTGCGCCAGCGCGTCGAGGATTTCCTGGAAGGACGGCACGGCGTCGACGCCGCGGGTGTACGGGGCCTGCTCGGCGAACGGCACGACGCGGGGGTTCTGCCGGAAGAAATCCGCATACAGGGTATCGCTCAAGAGGTCGTCGCGGATCGGGATCTGCCGGGTCAGTTCGAGCAGGCGGAGATCGGCCTGGCGCGTGACGAGGAATTTGGTGAAGGCCCAGGATTCGTCGGGATGCTCCGTGTTCGAAAAGATCGCGATGTTCTTGAAGTCCCCGTAGGCGAAGAGAGGTCCTTCGTGATCGTCCGGCGCGGGAAGCGGCGCGTAGTCGAAGTCCATGTCCGGCGGTGCGTTCTCCTCCATCCACGAGATATTGTAAGGGCCGGTAAATTCGGTCGCGATCGTCTCCGCGAGAAAGGCGCTGCCCTGGTACGTCGTGAGCGGGAAAAACTGGTTTGCATAGAGGTCGCGGAAGAAGCCGAGCACCTCGGCGGATGCGGCCGTGTCGATGGCGATCTCGCCGTCGTGGAAGAGCGTCTGGCCGCCGGAGGCTCCGACGTAGAATGCGTAGTAGTCGAAATAGCGCTGCCACCAGATCGGGCGGATGTCGCGGTAGCCCATCCACCGGTCGAACTGCCCGTCTCCGTCGAGGTCGGTCGTGATCTTCGCGGCCGCCGCGAGGTATTCGCTGTAAGTCCCTGGAGGATCCGGAACGCCCGCAGCCTCGAGAAGCCCACGGTTGTAGAGCATCATAATCGGATTCGTCTTCCAGGGGATCTGATAGAAATGCCCGTCCTCGGATCGGAAATGTGTGCGGAGCCGGTCGGGTACGCGGCTTGTCAGGAGCGAGTCGAAATCGGGGAACTGGTCGAGTGCGAGCACGCCGCCCGCGCGCACGAAGCCGTTGACGATGCCCGGCCAGATGTTGGAGCAGACATCGGGCGTCGTGCCGGCGACGATGGCCGCCAGGAGGACTTCTTCGCTCGACTGTCCGGCCGGCAGCGGCTGCACCGTGACCTGCACGCCCGGATGCGTGCGGTTCCATTCGTCGGTGAGCTCGATGGCGAGGCGGCGTTCCTGCTCGTTCTGCGCGGGCCAATAGGTCAGCCGGACGATTCCGCCGGCCTCGTCGGTGTCATTGCTTCGATCGCAGCCTGCGCACAGCAGCAGGCAGGCGAGCGCGGTGACCGAAGCAAGGCGACGTGAGCGGGAGAAGGACATGAGACATCTACGTATCGTATCGAGCAGTGCCGGCTGCGTCAAAATGTGACGCCGAGTCCGACAATGTGAACACCATTGAGGCGACCTGCGGTTCGATACGCGTAATCGAGGCGGATTTCGCCTCCGTAGAACATCGGCTGATGCACGCCGACGCCCCCGGAGAGGCCGCCTTCGGCGTCTTCGAGGAAGAGGGAGCGGTACCCGCCGCGCAGGAAGAACCGATCCTGATAGCCGTATTCAATGCCGGCGTTTACGCTTTCGTAGTCGGAGCTCGGGTGCAGCGCGTCGACGGCGACAAGCAGCCGGTGCATCCGCGTGTTGATCGCGTGCGTGCTGACGCCGATCTGGAAATTCAGCGGAAGGCTCCACGAATCGAGCTCGTAATTAACCGGCACGCGGTCGTTGTTGCCGAGCTGCCGCGGATCGGGATCCACAAACGTACGCAGGTCGCGGCCGTTCAGGCGCATGTCGGTGCCGAAATTGTAGAGTACGGCGCCGATCGTGAGTCCGCCGAAGAAATCCGTCCTGAACTGCGTTCCGAGATCGACCGCGAATCCCGTTGCCGTCGAGTGCCAGATCCGCTGCTGGATGAACTTGGCGGTGAGTCCGACCGAGAAGCGATCCGTGACGGCGCGGCCAAGGGACAGTCCGATCGCCATGTCGGCCGCATCGAACGTCTCGCCCGTCCCCTCCTGCCGATCTTCCGTGCGGACGAGCATCTCGGGGACATTCAGCATCGTCAGCGAGACGCCGAACGTTCCGAGCGTTCCGCCCGGAATGCTCACGCCCAGGTAGTCGAAGTTGACGTCGGCCAGCCATTCGCTGTGGGTCGCGATGGCTTCTCCGCGCCCGATGTGCGAGAGGCCGGCCGGATTCCAGTAGAGCGCGCCGGCATCGTTGGCCGCCGCGACGAACGCACCGCCGAGCGCCGTCGCCCGTGCCCCGACGCCGATCTGCAGGAACTCGGCGGACGTGGTTCCGGCTTTGGACACCTTCTGCGCGCTGGCGATGCCTGGCACCGTCAGTGCGAAGGCGAGGCCCGTCAGCAGTGCCGCCGCTGTTACGGCGAGGCGGTTCGATAGGATGGAGAGTCTGCTCATGCCTTCCTCACTTTATCACCGCGAAACGGCCGACGTGCTCGCCAACGCCTGGGGCATCCACATGAAAGATGTAAACGCCGTACGCGGCGTTCATGCCGTCCTTCGTGACGAGATCCCACGGCTCCTGGCCGTCGTCGATCGACGAGTCGTGATGCAGCGTCTGGACGAGCTGCCCCGTGATCGTGTAGATGCGGATCGTGCACTCGGAGGGCAGGTTCGTAAAGTAGATGCGGCGTTCGCCGCGGCCGGCGCGGTACGTGTTCGGCGGCTCGAACGTGCTCGAGGCGACGTACGGATTCGGGACGACGAAGATGTCGTCGAGGTCGTTCTTCGCCTCCTCGTTGTCGTATCCAGGCGCACTCAGGGAAAACGAGACGCGATCGCCCGTCTGGAACGGCTTCTCGGTAGCGAAATGCAGGCTGGATCCGGCTGCAGGCGCCCGGTACGGCGTGTCCACGTCGATTTCGGGGTCGGGGGGAGCGAGGCGAATCGACCAGCTCCCGCGCCAGAGACCTCCGGTGAATTCCGGATCGGTGTCGGGCGTCTCTCCCATCACCAGCACGATGAGGTCACCGTCGTCATACTGTTCGTTGCGCAGCGAATCGACGTCCTCGACGATCATAAAATCGATCCGCTCTCCGCTGGAGAGTCGTTCGACGTAGAAATTCGTGGGGATCTCGCGGGATCCGAACGTGAGGCGCAGCGACGTATCGGCGACGGATTCGGTGAAGTGGATGGCGAAATCGTCCGGCAGCGGCACGAATCGCTGCTCGCCTACGACGCTGCTCGCGGAGGCCGGCTGCACCATCGGAATCACGGTCCCGCCGTCGCCTTCGAAGCGGATGGACGAATCGACGATCGAGACCTCAGTGGGCATGTCGATGCCGACGGCGAATCCTTCCACCGGCGGCACCTCGCGGTGTCCTTCCTCGATCTCGCCCTCCTCCACCAGCGTGCCGCTCGTCGTGTTCGTGAGGGTGTAGGTGACGCGTGACGAATCCTGCCACGGCGACGGGTTGTCGAACACCAGCTCGTAATCAGCCGATTCGGGGATGAGCCCCGGAACGACGATCTGCACGTCTACCATTCCGGTTCCGGCGGTGGCTCGGCTGAACGCCGCCACGTCCGGCGGCACGTATCCGGCGGCCGGTGCGCGCGGGACGGCGACCGCCGTGTTGATGTCCGTCACCACGTTGCCGGCGACGTCGTTCTTGATGACGGCGGAGGTGAGGCTCGGCGAGAGGCCGCGCACGGTGCCGTCGGGATCTACCTGGATGCCGCCGAACGCATCGCGCGCCACGAGGCCGCGGTCGTAGGCTACGATGGCGTAGTAGTACGTCTCGCCGTTGCGCACGTCGCGGTCGATATAGGTGTGGCGGAGCCCGGAATCCGTGCCCAGGTTGAACGCGACGCCATTCACCGTCACGGGGTGGGTCCCCCGGATGCCGTTGTTCAGATCGAACTGCGCGATCGGTTTCTGAAAGATGGTGTTGCCGAATGCATCTGTGATCAGGAGATTCTCCTCGAAGTTGGGCTCCGTCGACCGGTAGATCATATAGCCTTCGAAGTCGAACTCGCGAAGGAACGGATCGAAGGACTGCTCGGCGATGTCGTCCCACACGAGCGTGACCATGCCGTCGCCCGGGACGGCATTGACGGTCGGCCGGTTCGGCGGCCGGGCGAAGCGATAATCGGCATTGTAGATCTGCTGGACGGTCTCTTTCTTGCGCGCCAGGGCCGAATTTTCGACCTCGCGCGGATCGTTGAAGTCTTTTTCCGCGAAAATCAGCGCCATCGAGAACCGCTCGGTCTGGCCGGCTCTGAGCGGGAAGGGCCCGGAGGCGAAGAACATGCCCAGATTGCGGCCGCCCTCGAGGACGATGTCCTCGATCGGCGGCAGCGCGCTCGAGAAAACGCGGTAGTTTTCTTCCTCGTTGATGAGCTCGTAGCGGTGGACGTCGAAGACGGAGAAGCCGGTCAGGCCGATCTGGTCGGACTCGTCCTTGTCGAGCGCATCGAAGTTGGGCTCACCGTCGGTCGGTCGCCCGTCCCCCTCACCGAGGTCGCGGCCGGGATAGTTCGGATCCGCCGGCCCAAGGCCGTCTTCGCCGACATCGTCGTTCAGCAGCTCATCCTCATCCCATTCGCCGTTCTCGTTGTCATCCCGAAATCCGACCCAGTCCATGTCCTCGTCGCCGGTCCACCACCGGCCGGCCATGACGGCGGGACGCGTTTCGAGACCCAGGTAGAACTCGTCGAAGAGCGCCCGGTCGTAGACGGATTCGACGTAGTCGAGGATCTCGTCCTGCCCTTCGATGAGCTGACCGGGTCCGCTCTCGCGGCTCTCGTCCGTGATGCCGTCCTCGTCGTTGTCCTCCCCGTCGGTGGAGATCCCGGGCGATTCGAGAAAGGCGTATCCGACCGTGCCGACCGGTCCCCACTGACCGGGCGACCCGACGCCGTCGTAGTCCCATGCAAACGCCAGATCGAGCCGCGTGCTGTAGGCGCCTTCGTCGTCGCCCGAATCATCGGTGCCGCCGACGCCCCAGTCGATGTACTGCGCGAAGTAGACGTCGTCGTAGTCGACCTCGCACTCGTTCGTGATTTCGTAGAGCCAAAAGATCACATCCTGCGCGAGCGGATGATTCCACTGAAATCCTCGCGCCGCGACTTCGAGTCCGAGGCCGCCGCGAGAGGTGTCGCCGGGACATGGATAAAATTCGTGCGGCGGCTGCATCCATTCGCGATCGGGACTGTCGTCGAAGACGAAATACGTCTCGACATCCGCATTCTCCACACCGCGCCCGAAGAACCCGTTCCACTGCCCGGCCCAGTCGATCGGCCGGTCGGGCCACTCCGAGGGCCAGGTCTGCGGATCGTCGCTGCGGGCGGGCGATTCCTGGCGCGGATTCGAATACCCCGGCACGGGCGCCCATCCCCACGGAATTTTCGTGATCGGGTCGAGGTCGATGAATTCGCGGTAGTTGTTGCTGGCCGGATAGATGGTCGAGCCCTGCGCATCCTGTGTCCGCGTCGAGACGATGAGGGCCACCCCATCCACATACGAATGCCCGCTGCCGCTCGGCCATTCGCCGGAGGGCTGATCGGGCCAGCGCGCGATTTCGCCGTGATTCGCGAAGAGCGTGCGGGCGCGGTTGCCGTCCAGAACGCCCCACTGCGTCCAGCGGTTGTCGCCCTGATTCGGATCCGGCTCACGCTGGCCGTACGCCGGCCCCGCTGTCAGCAGCAGGGCAATGGCCGCCGCCACCGAAAGGGCGGGAATGATCTGGATGTATGTCCGCATAGCTGCTGTCAACCGTAACCGCACTCAAAAACTGATCGATGCACCGAAGGTGACCTGGCGCGGAGGCGAGTAGAAGTCGGGCCGCTCGAGGAACTCGTCTTTGGAGTTCAGCCCCTGGGGTTCGCCCGTGTAGTATCGGAGGTTCGGGAAGGCCCGGCCAGTATCGGTGTAGACGTTGACCTCGTTGCGCCGGTCGAAGATGTTGAAGACGCGGGTGAAGACGCCGACGTCGAGTCCGGCAAACCGGAGGTTCTTTTTCGCGAAGAGGTCGAATGTCGCCGTGCCGGGGCGCCGAGCGGAATTTTCGAGGCCGATGCGCTCGTCGGATTGCGACGGCGTGTACGGCAGCCCGGAACCGAGCCTGCCTACGACGGTGGCGAGCCAGTTATTCGGATCGCCGATCGTGAGGCTCGTGTTGAGCTGATGCCTGCGGTCCCAGTCGAGCGGCACGAGCTGCTTCTCGGATTCGTTTCCGCTCTGCTCGTCGAGCAGCACGGATCGGGGATCGGAGGCGTTGCCGCGTGCGACCTGGAAGGTGTAGTCGATGTTGAGCGCCATGCCGCCGGACATCCGCTTCTCGAAGGCGACGATCATACCCTTCACCTGGCCGTAGTCGCGGTTGATGAAACGGCCGTATTTCTGCAGCGGAAAGGGCTCGTCGAATCCAGGCTGGATGACCTCGATGCGCGTGCCTAGAAGATTCCTGATGTCCTTATAGTAGGCGGTGACGTCGACGGCGATGACGTCGGAGAGCGCCTGCTGCAGCCCGATCTCGTACGACACCGTCTGCTGCGGTTCCAGATCCGCGAAACCGAAGGCGCGGTTCAGTCCCTCTTCCGGATCGTAGATGTAGTCGGCGTTCGTGTAGAGGTATTCGAAGGGCGGCACCTGGAAAAAGTGGCCGTAGGCGACGTGGACGACGCCCTGCTCGGACAGCGGATAGGCGAGTCCGACGCGCGGCGAAAGCTGCCATTTGGGTTCGGATGCGCGCCTTGCCGAGGTTCGCGGCCGCCCGAACTCGTCGAGCACTTCGCCGGCGGCATCGAAATAGTCGAGGCGCAGCCCGGCATTCACGACCAGGTAGTCGAATTCCATCTTATCCTGCAGGTACGCACTGCCCTCGACGGGCTTGCGCGTGTACTGGACGTGATCCGGCGTGCCGATCTGCGGGATGAAGGGCTTAAAATCGGTCCCCGCATTATTTTTGACCTCGAAATCATTGAGGAAGAGCTCGTGCTGCTTGAAGTCGATCCCGGTCTTGATCTGATGGCGCCGCGTGAGCTGGCTCGTGAAGTCGATGCGGCCGGACATCGTGCGGGTTCGCCGCTCGAAATACTGCATCCGCGCACCACCTCTGTAGAAGGAGAAATTTCCGCCAAGGCGGCGCAGCGCGTCGTCTTCGGGGTAGCGCGCATCCAGCGGATTCTCGAAGACGTACGAATCGACTTCGTTCGAGAAGTACGATCCCTTGATGTCGACGAAGCTGCTTTCGCCGAACAGATGACTGTAGGTGGAGGTGACGGACCACGAGTCGCCGTGGGTCGTCGGGATTCCATCCGGATTGATGCGAAACAGGTGGTCGTAATTCTGGCCTTCATCCTGCTGGATGAGTCCGCTGACCGTCAGGCGGTTGCCGCCGAAAAGGCGGGTAGTCATCTTGAGCTGTCCGGTGGCCTGCCGGCCCCAGTTCATCGGCACGAACGCGCTGTCCGCCAGTGCCGGTACGAAGACGCTGCGGCCGTCTACATCGACGAACGTGCCTTCGTCCTCGCTCGCGCTGGTCGGCTGCACGACGCGGCGACCGTACAGGTAGCCTTCGCTGTCCGTATACCGGCCGGAGGCAAAAAACGTGAGCCGCTCGCCCAGTCCGGGGAATGGGCCGCCCAGCGTGCCCTGCACGTCGTACGTGCCGGCGGGCGACAGGTCGCCGAGATTCGCGAAAAGGTCCGTATTGGTGGTGACGTAATCTCCTGCAAATGCGTTCAGGGTTCCTTCATAGCGCCTGCCTCCATCTTTGGTGACGATATTCACCACGCCGGACTGCGCCTGCCCGTACTCGGCATTGAACGTCCCGCTGATGATCTGCACTTCCTGTATTGCGTTGTTCTCGACCTGGTATGCGAATGTCTGGTCGTAGACGTCGTTGACGGATATCCCGTCGACCATGTAGGCTACCTCGCCCGTGCGGCCGCCGCGAAAGTGCCCGTCGACCACCCCGGCCTCGAGATTGATGACTTCCGTGAAGTTGAGGACGGGCAGTGCTTCGAGCTCTTCCGACGACACCGAAGTGGAGCTCGACGTCAGGTCGCGCTGCACGAGCGGGCGCTCGGCCGTCACGACCACCTCCTCACCCTCGATCACCTCCTCGCGCATATCGAAATCCACCGTGCTGGTCTGATCGATGCGCACGCGCACGTCCTCGATCGTCGTCGGGGCGAACCCGATGAACGACGCGCGGACGGCGTACACGTCCGGCCTCAACCGCAGAATGGCGTAGTAGCCATCGAGATCGGTCGTACTGCCGTGGGTCGTCCCTACGATGACCACGTTGACGCCGGGCAGTGGTTCGCCCGTCGCCGCATCGATGACGCGGCCGGCGATTTTGCCGGTCTGGGCGCGAGCAGGTTCAACCATGCCCGCGCCCACGACCAGCAGTGCGATCGCGATGAATCTTACGAAATGCACTTATTTCATCAACATCATGGCACGCGTTTGCGTCCGATTCTCGGTCCGCAGCACGTACAGGTACATTCCGCTTGACATCCCGGAGGCGTCGAAACGGAACTCATGGCGTCCTGCCGTCATGTCGCGGCCGTCGACGAGGGTCGATACGTGCCGGCCGACGACGTCGAAGACTTCGAGCGTGACGTTGCCTGACTGCGGCAGGTCGAACGCGATCGTGGTCGAGGGATTGAACGGATTCGGATAGTTCTGGCGGAGACTGAACTCTGCCGGAAGCTCCTGCGCAACGTCGTCCTCGTCTTCGATCGCGGTCCCGGAAAGGGACTCACCGCCGAGATTGACGATCGAAACGTCATCCCAGTAGGTCGTGCCTTCGAAGTGGTGCCAGTAGCGCAGGCGCAGCTCCATCCCGACGGCATCGTCGGGCGGATAGACGACGAACGCGTACTGCGTCCAGTCCGTGTCGCTCTCCTGCGGCACCAGCGGGATGACGTTCGGATTGTACTCGCCGTTCAGGCGAATGTCGACCCCGCCGATCTCGTTGAAGCCGGCCGAGCCGGATTCGAGGCTGCTGTACCACAGTGCCGTCATGCCGATGTTGTAGTCCGCAGTCCCGATGGAATCCGGATTCGGCACGTCCTCGGTCTTCACCCAGAAGCTCACCAGCACAGGCTCGCCCGTCGTCACCGGCACGCGGTCGGAGATCGCCACCGCCTCGCTCGCATCCGGATCGTTCTGCACGATCATCAAGCTGCGGCTGCCCGTGTGCGCATCCTCCTCGGTCACCGTGTGATAGAACGGCTGGTCGTCCGGCCAGTCCTCACCGCCAAGATCGAAGGCATCCCACCAGTAGTACCACGTATCGCTCGCATCGACATTCGGATTGAACCAGCCGCCCGGCCAGTCGCCCTCCTCGTCCGCATTGGTGAGGAAGATGTCGTCGGCGTAGACCGTACCGGTCGCGTTCTCGCCCTTGCGGACCGTGATCCGCGCGCTCGGCGCCGATTCGGGCAGCGACAGCGAGCCGATCGACGTGTTGTCGATCTTCACCCAGCCCTCCGTGCTCGCCTCGTCCTGCGGCACGTCGATCACCAGCGGTGCACCGAGCAGGTCCACTCCCCCGTCGTCGAAGAACTCGAAGACGAGCTGAAACTTCTCATCGTCCGAAGCCGGATCGGTGTTCACGCCTTCGGTCATCACGTAGCCGCCGACGATGATCTCCTGGTTGCCGATGATCTCCGGCACCCAGTTGAGGACCGCTTCCTCCTGCGACCAGGAGGCTTCGCCCTCGCCGCTGAGCTTCAGGCTATAGGCAGGTGTGCGGGAGGCCTCCGAAGACCATTCCGCGCCCTCGCCCGTCGGCGTCCAGTACGCCGGAGTCGACGCCTCGAAACCAGGATTCGAGAGGAGGTTCGGCATCTCGTCCAGGAGCTCCGGTACCTGCGCGATGAAGACATCATCCCAGTAGGTCGTGCCTTCGAAGTGGTGCCAGTAGCGCAGGCGCAGCTCCATCCCGACGGCATCGTCGGGCGGATAGACGACGAACGCGTACTGCGTCCAGTCCGTGTCGCTCTCCTGCGGCACCAGCGGGATGACGTTCGGATTGTACTCGCCGTTCAGGCGAATGTCGACCCCGCCGATCTCGTTGAAGCCGGCCGAGCCGGATTCGAGGCTGCTGTACCACAGTGCCGTCATGCCGATGTTGTAGTCCGCAGTCCCGATGGAATCCGGATTCGGCACGTCCTCGGTCTTCACCCAGAAGCTCACCAGCACAGGCTCGCCCGTCGTCACCGGCACGCGGTCGGAGATCGCCACCGCCTCGCTCGCATCCGGATCGTTCTGCACGATCATCAAGCTGCGGCTGCCCGTGTGCGCATCCTCCTCGGTCACCGTGTGATAGAACGGCTGGTCGTCCGGCCAGTCCTCACCGCCAAGATCGAAGGCATCCCACCAGTAGTACCACGTATCGCTCGCATCGACATTCGGATTGAACCAGCCGCCCGGCCAGTCGCCCTCCTCGTCCGCATTGGTGAGGAAGATGTCGTCGGCGTAGACCGTACCGGTCGCGTTCTCGCCCTTGCGGACCGTGATCCGCGCGCTCGGCGCCGATTCGGGCAGCGACAGCGAGCCGATCGACGTGTTGTCGATCTTCACCCAGCCCTCCGTGCTCGCCTCGTCCTGCGGCACGTCGATCACCAGCGGTGCACCGAGCAGGTCCACTCCCCCGTCGTCGAAGAACTCGAAGACGAGCTGAAACTTCTCATCGTCCGAAGCCGGATCGGTGTTCACGCCTTCGGTCATCACGTAGCCGCCGACGATGATCTCCTGGTTGCCGATGATCTCCGGCACCCAGTTGAGGACCGCTTCCTCCTGCGACCAGGAGGCTTCGCCCTCGCCGCTGAGCTTCAGGCTATAGGCAGGTGTGCGGGAGGCCTCCGAAGACCATTCCGCGCCCTCGCCCGTCGGCGTCCAGTACGCCGGAGTCGACGCCTCGAAGCCGCCGTTCGAGAGGAGATTGGATTCCGCATCGGACATGAGGCGGTCGATCAGCGACTGCTGCGCTGAGGCCGTCGCCGGCATGAATAAGTAAGCTGCGAGAAGCAGCAAGCCGCAGGCCGGCTTGAGCATCCGTCGTATCGTTGCATTCATGGGGTCACCACTTGGGGCTGTGTATGAAAGTACATCGTATTTTCGCTGCATCGCCGGAAGCCGGCGGTCAATCATGTTGAGTCACGGACGACGAGTTCGGTGGTCACGTTAACGGCGTGGCTGCTGCGCGCATAGCTGCGGCTCTGGCCGTCTTCGCCGGATATCAGGTTTGCGAGCGTGCGTAGTGCGAGCTCGCCGAGCTGCTCCTTAAAGACGCGTACGGTCGTGAGCGTCGGAAGCGCACTGGCCGCTCCGGGGACGTCGTCGAATCCGGCGACGGCCAGATCGTCGGGGACGCGCACGCCTCGCTGCCGGGCTTTCTCGAGCACGCCGAGCGCCATGGCGTCATTGACGCAGAACACGGCCGTCGGCCGGGGCTCGAGCTCGAGCAGCCGCTCGGCAAGCTCGGTGCCGGTCTTATAGGTGGGGGTGGCGGAATCGGTCGTGATGATCCATTCGGGCAGGCCGCTGATGTTCGACTCGGCGAGCGCTAGGCGATAGCCTTCCAGCCGGCTTCGGAGTCCGGGATGATCCATCTCGGCGCCGAGCATCGCAATATGTTCGTGTCCGCGTTCAATCAGGTGGTTGACGGCCGCACGGGCGCCGCTCTGGTTGTCGATCATTACCGCCGGACAGGCATCCGTCTCATAGTCGATCAGGACGAGGGGCAAGCCGAGCTCGCGCACTTCGTCGATGAATTCGCCGTCCACCTTGCCCGCCACGAGCACGCCGTCCACGTTGCGTTCACGAAGGAACCGCGGCGTGTCGTCGCCGGAGGAATATCGCGTGGGGATGGTGGTCATCAGCACGTAGAAGTTGTGGGCGCGCGCTTCGAATTCCGTACCCAGAAAGACCCGCGTGTAGAAGGGCTCGCCGCGCGTAAAGTGGTCCTCTCGGACAACGAATCCGATGTTGTTCGTCCGCTGAAGCACGAGCCGGCGTGCGGCGTGCGTCGGCACGTAGCCGAGCTGCCGGGCGGCGCGAAGCACGCGATCCCGCGTGGCCGTTCCGACGCCGCTCTTGTCGTTCATCACGAGTGAGACCGTCGAAATGGACACGTCGGCTTCGGCGGCCACGTCGTGTATCGTGCTACGCTGGGTTTTCAGGTCAGGACTTTCGGGCTTTTTACTAAAACGTTTCGAACCCAACGATATCGAACTTAAGGCGAGATGTCAAGAGGGATCTTGAATATTGCTCCTCGTCCTTTTACTTAAACGTTTCAGAGAAGCTGTGACGGGGGCCAAGCGCCAAACTAGACACGGACCGGCTTTAGGTCCGTGCGACCCTCGTAGCCGTAAGGGCGGTCTCGAGACTCGCGATGCCGTCCTCGAGCGTCACGCGAAGGCGGTGATCCGGTGAGCGGACAGCCGCCACCACGTCGGAGAGCAGCGCTCGGAGGCCATCTGCGTATGCGGCGGACTTCGGGATTCCGAGCTCGAAGTGCGCATCGACCTGATGCGTGACGTGATACGACCTCCCCCCGGAGCGGATACGTGTGCCGCCGGACGCCGCAGCCCCGGCCGATCGGCCGTTCGGCCGCGAAACGTCCTCGACATCCGCCACCGTGCGTCGACGGGTGATGCGCAGGCCCGGCATCCGCCCGAGCGCG
>CAZKNF010000071.1:0-17848 GCA_964554105.1 uncultured Rhodothermales bacterium
AAGACAGCCGCTCGCGAAATGGGTTAAACGTAGGGAGAATACCGTGGCAAAGATTAAGACGACGATCAACAGGCGGTCCTTTCTGAAAGCGTCGGCACTCGCCGGTGGTGGAATGGTGCTGGGCTTCAACTGGATGGCCGGCAGCAGGCCGGCATCCGCGGCGCTGAACGGGGCACCGGAAGCCTGGTACGACATCAACGCGTTTCTTAAGATTGCCGAAGACGGCACGGTGACGATCATGTCGCCGAATCCCGAGATCGGTCAGAACGTGAAGACGTCGATGCCGATGCTCGTGGCGGAGGAACTGGACGTGGATTGGGAGGACGTCGTCGTCGAGCAGGCAGGGCTGGACACCGGGAAGTTCTCGCGGCAGGTGGCGGGCGGCAGCCAGTCGATTCGACAAGGCTGGGAATCGCTCCGGATGGCGGGCGCCACCGCTCGTCGAATGCTCCTCGAGGCCGCAGCACAGCGGCTGGATGTGCCGCCGGATGAGCTTACGACCGAGGACGGCGTCATCACGCATGCGCGCACCGGCCGGAGCCTCGGCTACGGGGACGTGGCGTCCGACGCGGTGTCGGTGCCGATTCCCGAAGAAGTTGAGCTGAAGGATCCCAGTGCGTTCAAACTCATCGGGACGTCGAGACGAAACGTAGATGCTCCGAAGGTCATCAGGGGCGAACCGCTGTTCGGTCTGGATGTGCGTCGCGACGGCATGTTGATCGCGATGATCGAGCACGCGCCCGCATTCGGAATGCGGCTGAAGTCGGTCGACGCCGCCGAAGCGAGGGCGATGCCCGGCATCCGTGACGTGATCACGATCAACACCGCTACGGACGACGGAGATTGGTCGACCGTCAATGCATTTCCCGAAGTCGTGGCAGTGGTTGGCCGCTCGACGTGGGAGGTGATGCAGGCCAAGAAGGCGCTGCGCATAGAGTGGGAGCCCGAGATCGGTCTGGAAAGCAGCGCCGATCACGCGAACGAGCTCGAGAGGCTGCTGCGAGAAGGGCGAACCGAGCCGGGCCGACGCGACGGCGATCCGGAGGCGGCGTTCGAAGGAGCCGCCACTGTCATCGAGCGCACGTACAGCGCCCCGTTTCTGGCCCACAATACGATGGAGCCAATGAACTTCTTCGCGGACGTGAAGGAGGACCGGGCGGAGCTGATCGGGCCCGTCCAGACGCCGGAGAGCATGCGAAGAGGAGTATCCCACGTGCTCGGATTGCCCGAAGAGCAGGTTTCGGTCCAGCTTACCCGCATGGGCGGCGGATTCGGACGCAGGCTCTACGGTAATTTCGGACTTGAAGCCGCGGCGATATCTCAGGCTGTGAAGGCTCCCGTGAAGCTCGTCTACACCCGGGAAGACGATATGACGCAAGGGGCATATCGACCCGCGTACAAAGCCCTCTATCGCGCCGCGCTGGACGAGGACAATAATCTCATCGGATTCCACGTGCGTGCCGCCGGCGTACATGGTGGTCCCGCGTTTCCCGACCGGTTTCCGGCGGGTGCGGTCGATCACTATCTGGCCGAGAACCTGACGCTCGACTCGACTATTACGACGGCGGCCTGGCGGGCACCGCGTTCGAACTTTATCGCGGGTGCCGAGCAGTCGTTTCTCGACGAAGTCGCGGAAGCGGCCGGCAAAGACCCCATCGACTTTCGACTCGAGCTATTCGATCGCGCAATCGCGCAGCCCGTCGGCGATCCACATGACTACGACGCCGAACGGTATGCCGGCGTCCTCCGCCTCGTGCGCGAGAAGGCGGGCTGGGGCACGCCGATTCCGGACGTGCACCGCGGAGTCTCTGCCTATTTCTGCCACAACTCATACGTCGCCGAGATCGTGGATGTCGTTCTCGAAGGCGACATGCCGCGGGTGAAGAAAGTCTGGTGCGGCGTGGATTGCGGGATCGTGGTGAATCCCGATGCCGCGCGCAACCAGGTGGAGGGCGGCGTCATCGACGGCATCGGCCATGCAATGTACAGCGAGCTGTCGTTCACCGACGGCCGTCCCGATCAGAACAATTTTGACCGATACCGTCTCATCCGCATGTCCGAGGCCCCGGAAGAAATCGAGGTCTTCTTCGTCGACAACGGCATCGATCCCACCGGGCTGGGCGAACCCGGACTTCCGCCGGTCCACGCCGCGCTGGCAAATGCGCTGGCACAGGCAACCGGCCGCCGCCATTACGACCAGCCGTTTATTCGCAGTCTGGAAGCGATCGAGCTGGAAGAGCCTGTAGGGTGATCGTGACGATCATCCGAGATCAACCCTGCGCCGCTACTAGCTTGAGGTTTAATACACCTCGGTACCGTCTCCGGAAAGCGAGAGGGCGGGCCTGAGGGCGAATCGGATGTATAGCGCGTTGACACCGTAGACGGAATCGTCTTGCGCCCTCTCGAGCACGCGCATCATCGCAGGTTCGGCGGGCTCAGCTCCCGGTCCAAGCAGCTGCAGCGACCGAGCCGCCATCAAGACGGCATGCGAGTCGCCGCTTTCGAGCACGCGGACGAGCGTTTCGAGTCCTTCCTCCGAGCCGTTCGCGTCTACGAGCGCTTCGGCAGCTGCTACGCGCACTTCCGGCACTGGATCGTCCAGCGCTTC
This sequence comes from uncultured Rhodothermales bacterium, assembly GCA_964554105.1. Lineage (GTDB taxonomy): Bacteria > Bacteroidota > Rhodothermia > Rhodothermales > VXPQ01 > CAZKNF01. Next base: position 2,609 of record CAZKNF010000071.1, read on the forward strand.
TCGAAGTGCATCTACGGCATCCCCGGAGATGACATCCGCATCGGCTCCGGCTTCGACATCTGAGCGAGCATCGGCATCTGCCAGAACATTCACCGCTCCCAGCCCGACTGCTGCCCAGTACCGAACCACTCCACTCGGGTCATCGAGCCGACTCACGAGCTCCGGCACGGCGCCTGCATCGCCGACGAGTGCGGCCGTTTCGAGGATCCGTGGAAGCGGGTACACATCGTCACTGCTGCCGAACTCGATGGGAGGCTCATCGAGCTCCTCGGTCAGCCGGAGCGCCATGCCCTCCGGCATGAAGCCAAGGTCGCGTGTGTCGAGCTGCCAGTCGAGCAGCCGGCTCCGCATGCGATCGAGCGTGCCGGCGTGTTCGTCGGACCGCGCGAGATTATGGAGCTGATGCGGATCCGCGAGAACGTCGAAGAGCTCCTCCGCAGGTCTCGTCGGTCCGGCATACGTCCACTGCGCGTCGTTCAGCGTGCCTTCATCAGCACGCCGGGTAATCGCCTGCCGAATCGGCGCCTGGTCGGAGAAAAACTCCGGCTGATTCCAGGATCGATGGGGGTTATAGTTTCGGATGTAAAGGTAACGGCTGTCCCGCACGGCGCGGGCGACGTCGTAGGCTTCATCGACCCGGTCGCGGGCGCCGAATACATAGTCTCGCGGCTCGTCCGCCTCTTCTCCGAGGAATACTCGGCCCTGCATGTAGTCGGGGATCGGCGCGCCGGCAAGACCGAGCATGGTTGGCGCGAAATCGACGAAGCTGACCAGCCGATTCGTCATCGTACCGGGCGCTCCCGGCGCCAGATGTTGCCATTTCGCGGGAAAGTAGACGACGAGCGGGACGTGCTGTCCGGAATCGTACAGAACGCGCTTACCGCGCGGAAGCCCTACACCGTGATCGCCGTAGAAAAAGATGATCGTGTTGTCGGCTTCGCCGTCCTCCTCGAGCTGCTCGAGAATGCTGCCCACGCTCTCATCCATCGCCGAAATGGCGTCGTAATAGCGGGCAACAGTCTGCCGCACCTCCGGCTCGTCGGGGTAGTACGGCGGAAGCGGCGCCCGAGCGGGGTCATGCCGGCCAAGCGTTCCCTCCAGCTCCTCGAATTCGGTATCCAGAAACGAGATCCGACTCTGGTGGGTGTGCATGTGGTTGAACACGGCGAAGAACGGCTGGTCGGATTCTCGACCGCGCCAGTGCGCTGTCGCGCTGCTCTCATCCCACGACTCCGCAATGAGCCGCGGCTCGTCGGCAGTGTTGTAATCGGTCTTTACGTTGTTCGTCGTGTAGTAGCCGAGCTGTCGAAAGAAAGAGGGGAATCCCGTTACGTCGTCGGGAATCGGCGCAGTGGAGCGCAATCCCTGCGTACCGGCGCTCGTAGCGTAGATGCCTGTGATGAGCGTGAATCGGGCGGGCGAGCAGACAGGCGCGGATGCAAACGCGTTCGTATATCGGACGCCCCGATCGGCCAATCGGTCGATGTTCGGCGTGGTGGCGTATGCATCACCATAAGCGCCGACATCCGCGCTCATATCCTCCGCCGTGATCCATACGATGTTCGGCAGATCCTCTGATCTCGGCAGAACGGGCTCGTCGGGCGTTCCAAACCCCTGAAGCATCACGAGCACGACGAGGCCGCACGTATATCCGGTGGCTGTAAGTCCGCGAAAAAGCACGTTCCACTGCCCTGTTGCGTCGGATTCCACTGAAGGCATGATATTCATTCCGATAATGCTGCGCCACCGGATGCGAGGTTATGTCAAGCGGCATCGTGTGTCTGTATGTGAAGGAGAACCTTCACTTCAGGACGTGAGTTTTATGAATGAACTTGTCAGCGACTATCTGAGCAAATCCGGAATGGATCCAGCCCAGGCCCAAACCCTTTCCAGAATCCTTTCGGAAATGGAGGCGCGTCTTGCAACGAAGGAGGATTTGGCAGCTTTTAAAGCCGATCTAACATGGCGGATGATCGCCGTCGTCGCCCTGGTGAACGGCATCTTCGGCACAGCCATTGCACTGGCAAACGCCTTCATGGGCTGATTCAGGGTGGATAGGGGAAGCTGGCCGAATAGTCAAGATGTTGCGGGCGTCTGAACCGCCGGAAGCTTGATGATGAATGCGGCACCGGCGTGCTCCGAGCTCTCGAGCGTGAGCGTTCCCCCATGACCCTGCGTGACGATCTCGTGCGTCATCGAGAGCCCAAGGCCCGTCCCTGATCCCGAAGGCTTCGTTGTGAAGAAGGGCTCGAAGATCCGCTCGCTGACGGTGGCGGGGACGCCCGGCCCGTTGTCTTCGATGCTGATGGTAACCGCGCCGGCAGAACGGCGCGTAGCCACACGAACGGTGGGGTTGTAGTGTCCATTGGTTCGCTCGGACGGCGGTCCGGTATACGAATGCAGCGCATCGAAGGCGTTTCCGAGCAGATTGATGAGCGCACGACCGATCTCCTGGGGCACAACCTCCACGTCACCCACCGAGTCGTCGTAATCCCGGTCGATCGTCACGTTGAAATCGCTCGCCTGTGCACGCTTGCCGTGGTACGCGAGCCCGACGTACTCCTCCACCAGAGCATTCAAGTCCACCGTGCGCCGCTCTCCCTGCGCACCGCGGGAGTGATCGAGCATGCTTCGCACGATGGCGTCGGCGCGCCTGCCATGCTCCTCGATCTTCCCGGCGTTCATCCGAAGATCTGCCAGCAGCGCGTCTGCTTCTGACGGATCGCTGCGCAGGGCCTCCGCGAGCTCGTCCGCGATCTCGATACTCAGGCTCGCGAAGTTGTTCACGAAGTTCAGTGGATTTTTGATCTCGTGGGCGATCCCGGCCGTCAGCGCGCCGAGGCTGGCCAATTTCTCCTGATGGACGAGCTGCTGCTGTGTCGCCTTCAGCTCATCCAACGCTTCGGCAAGGTGTCGGTAAGCTTCGGCGTTCTGGATCGCGACGCCGACGTTGGCGGCAATCGTCGTAAGCAGGCGGAGGTCGTCGGGCCCGAAGCGGCCGCGTTGGGTGGTGCTCTGTACGCTGATGACTCCGATGGCGGTGTCGCCCACGGCGATGGGTACGCCGAGGTAGGAGGCGGCACGCAGCCCGATTTCTTCGAGTCCGAGCTGCTCGTAGCTGCTGACGACGTCTTCGTTGATGAGAAGCGGCTCGCCTGTGAGAATGATCCGGGAGGTCAGTCCCTCGCCCAGCTTCAGCGGGCTGAGGTCGTCGCCATGGGCAAACGGGAATTGGATCATTTCAGAGTCTCGATCGAGAAGAGCCACGTAAACGATGTCGGCGTCGAACGTCTGCCGGATCTGCTCCCCGACGAGTGACACCAGCGTGTCGAAGTCCAGCTGGGCGACTAGTGCACGGCTGATCTCGTTGACGGTGTCGAGCTCGGAGGCCCGCCGGGTCGTTTCGGCGAAAAGCCGCGCATTCTCGAGGGCGACGCTCATACTGTTGGCGAGCGTCGTCAACAGCCGTGCATCGGAGTTGTCATAGGCGTGCTCCCGGTCGATGTTCTGAAGGCTCACGTACCCCTTCACGGTCTCGCTCACCACCAACGGCACGAACAGCACGGTTTTGGGCATTTTCGTACCGGGCACCGGCTCCGGCCGCTCGCAGCCCATCGCCACGAGGGCCTCGACGAAGTTTTCATTGATCAGGATCGGCTCCCGCGTCTCGATGAGTCGCCGTCGTATCTGATCGATGGGGCGCGGCGGTGGGTTTGTCTTCTCCCCCTTTTCGATCGTGTATCGGAAATGTTCGACGCTTGCGGACTCATCAAACGTGGCAATGAGGACGCTCTGCGCATCGAAAATATCGCGAATGCGGTCGCCCACCAGGCCGTAGATCGCGTCCATGTCCAGCGCGGCGACCAGGCCGCGCTGCACGCCATTGATGACGGCGAGCTCTTCGACGCGCTGCTCCAGCTCGGCGGTGCGTGCACGGACGGTTTCCTCCAATTCGCGGCTGCGCGCCTCGAGCTGTCCCGTGCGTGCGCGAACGAGTCCAAAGAAGAGCCCCGCGGCGCCAAGTGCGTAGAGCAGGTAGGCCCACGGTGTCCGGTACCAGGGCGCGGCGATGCGGAAGGCGTACCCTGCCTCCGCGCTCTCGACGCCCGTGATGTCTCGAGCGCGGACACGAAACGCGTAGTCGCCCGGTGGCAGATTCGTGTATTCTTTTGCGGTCTCGCGCGTCCAGGCTGACGGATGTGTGTCGAAGCCGTCGAGCATCACCTGATACTCGGTTCGTCCGGCCTCGACATACCGAGGTGCGGCGTACTCGAAGCGGAGCGTACGCTCGTCCGGCGTCAGATCAGCGTGCTGAACCGCGCCGGCGCCTCCGAAGAGCGGCCGCCCCTCCGAAGTAGTGACGCGCCGGATGAGAGTGGGATAGGTGTCCGCCTCTCTCTCAGTCCGGCCGAGATCGAATCGGACGAGCCGATCCGTACCGCCGATCCAAAGAGCGTCGTCGACGTCCGGATAGATAGCGGCAAAACTCAGCCCGGCAAAGCGGCGAAAAGGGGCCGTATCCACCCGATAGGTCCCATCCTGACGCGGGTACGCCACAGCAGTCTCCCGCCCGAAGTTCAGCCATACGCGACCGTCGTCCCCTTCCCGAACGTCCCACTCTTCCGGATCACCGCCGATTGCTATGCCCCCAAACGTCGTGGAGTCAGGAATGAAACGCTCCGTCTCCGGCTCGAAGCGAAACAAGCCGTCCTTTGTCAAGAGAATGAGGAGGTCGCGCACCGAAGCGACCTGCACGGTGCTGGAGGGCAGGCCGTGATCCGACCCGAACATCGTGACCTGGGCAGATTCGAGGGGCGGTGTCCCGCTCGTTTCAGGGAAAATCACCCGCAATACACCGCTTGCCGTCGTTCCCAGCCAGATCGTGCCCGGGTCCGTCTCAACGATGGACCAGATCTCGTGATCAGTCTCAGGGATCCGGCCCTCTTCGATCCAGGTTCCGCCGGCCGAGCGCCGAAACGAGATCAGGCCTTCGCCTGAGGCTGACACGAAAACGCGCGTGCTATCCTGTTTTGAGCGATGCAATCGATTCATTACCCCCGAGCCACTTCCCGAAGGCCGAATGGTTCGGACGCGATCTCCGTCTATTCGCTGCAGACCGTCGAAGGAGGCCGCCAGCAGATCGCCCTCGGCCAGCAGCAGGTCGAAGACCTGGAGGCCGCCTCCGTCGATCTCTCGAAACCGTCCCTCGATACCATCGAGCCGGAACACCCCTGAGGTCGTGCCGGCGTAGAGGTCGCCTTCGTATCGTTCCAATGAAAGCACATTGCTCGTCAAGCCATCAGCGGCATCGAAGTACGACAGCGGCGCATCGATTTCGACCCGTGCCAGGCCGTTGTCAAGCCCGAGCCAGAGAGCGCCGTCGTGGTCGATGGCGGTGTAGAGAACAACGTTGTCGCGAAGTCCGCTCGTCCGATCGATATGTTGGATTATCCTGCCCTGCCGGTCGATGACGAGAAGACCGTCGCTAAACGTACCCAGGGCAAAGCGCCCACCGGGCAAAACGGTCCCCGGTTGATAGAGACCGGAATGCTTGAGAAGTTCGTCCGCTTCCGTCTCGAACGGCGAAAACCCCTCGCCGTCGAAAAGGAACAGGCCCTGCGTGCGCGTGCCAATGAGAAGGCGGCCGTCGCCGAAAGGAAGAATTACGTAGATACGCTCCTGCGCGAACCGCTCACCGCCGGGCAGGAGGCGCAACTCGTCTCCCTCCATCCGCATCAATCCGACCTCCCACTGGCGAACATAATAGGCGTCGTCGACGGCCGCGGCGATGTGGAATGACTCCTCTGCAGGATGAACGCGCATCACTTCGCCGTTCCAGCGAAGGATCTGTTGATCGACGTTGAAATAAACGTCGTCACCGACAATGTCCGTGTTCCAGACGTCAGCGAAATCTCGATAGTCCCCCGGAACGGTGCTAAGCAGGGAGACGAACTCCAGCTTCCCGAGGCTGTCCGGCGCAAGATAGCCGAGATCGCCCACAGCGCCCACATAGATCCTTCCATCAGGTCCCATTGCCAGAGAGCGGACGACCGTGCGGTTCGGAACCTCGATCAGCCGCCACGTCGCACCATCGAACTCGAGCACGCCGCTGTTATTGCCGACGTAAATGATGCCGCGGTCGTCCTGAACGATGGACCAGTTCTGAATGCCCGCTCCGTACTCTGAAGGCGAGTAGTTGGTGATGAAAGGCCGGCCCACTTCGCCGGAGGTGCCGGGCTGATCGACTGCCGCCTCCTCGGAGGTGGCACGCTGGGCGAACGCCGTCCGGCTTAGAACCGGCCCGAGAAGAAGCACGCAACAGAGGCAGAGCCAAACTCTATGGAATCGGTGTTCATTCATCGGTAAAGTATCGTGGGTGCCGGAGAGATGAGATGGTGTATGCCAGATGTTGCTTGATCGATGGCCAATGCGCCGCGCGGTGGCTGACCAGATCGCGAAGTGATGTGCCCATCTTCAGGTGCAACCTTGATAATACGGCTTGTAGGACCGTGAGTCCATCATTAAAGCCGACGTGAACGGACCGATCTCGACCGGGTAGGAAGAAGGCATTCGTCGCGCCTAATACAGCAGCTTTCAGCTGAATGACCTGTTTTGGTCCGTGAGCGTTAATGAGGCGAAAGCATCTTGATGGAACGTATATTTCGGTCGCTTTGGTTTCAACAAATCCTTCAGCTACGTGACACATCACCGTCCACTTTTCTTCTTCACCGCCGCCGTCGCAGCAGTGGCCGTCCTTGCAGTCGATCCTTCGGAGCCTCCCGCAGGCGCCGGCGAAGACTGGGCTCATTACCTGGGCGATCCGTCCAGCAGTCAATATTCGACCCTCTCTCAAATCGATAGGGACAACGTCCACCGCCTCGAGCTTGCCTGGACGTACGAGACGGGCGACAGCGCCGAGTACCAGTCCAACAATCTCGTCATTGACGGCGTGCTCTATACCGCCACTCCGTCGCGGAACGTCACGGCGCTGGATGCCGCCACCGGCGAGCATCGCTGGACCTTCCATCCCGATTCGGTGCACCAGTATGAGGGAAACATGTATCTGGGCGGAGGGCGCCAGCGTGGTGTGATGTACTGGGCAGACGGCAGCGACCGGCGCGTCTTCACGGCGAAGGGGCCGTGGTTCTATGCGCTGGATGCCGAGACCGGAACGCCCATTTCGTCCTTCGGCGAAGGGGGATGGATCCACCTCGGTGATCAGATGGACCTGGAAGACCGGCCCAACGTGCTGCTGAATACGCCCGGCTACATCTACAACGATATGATCATCATGGGAGCGAACGTAGGGGAAGACGTGCCCGGAGCCATCCGTGCTTTCGACGTCCGCACCGGCGAGCGCGAGTGGATCTTCCACACGCTGCCGCGTCCAGGCCAATTCGGCTCGGACACGTGGCCTGAAGGCTATCTCGAGCACGCGGGCGGTGTGTCGGACTGGTCCGGCATTTCCATCGACGCCGAACGGGGGATCGTCTATACGTCGACCGAGACGGCCGGGCCGGACTTCTGGGGCGGGGATCGCTACGGCGAGAACCTGTTCGCGAACTCGCTCGTCGCGCTCGATGCGGAGACGGGCGAACGGCTGTGGCACTATCAGATCGTCCATCATGACTTGTGGGACATGGATCTGCCGGCGCCACCCACGCTTCTGACGGTCCGACATGAGGGCCGAACCGTCGACGCCGTAGCACAAGGAACGAAGATGGGCCTCCTCTTCGTCTTTGACCGGGTGACGGGCGAGCCGCTCTGGCCTATCGAGGAGCGCCCGGCCCCGGAGTCTCAGCTGCCCGAGATACGAACGTGGCCGACGCAGCCCTTTCCCACCACGCCGGAGCCGCTGATGCGCCAAATCTACAGCGAAAACGACGTGTCGACCATATCCTCCACAGCCCGGCAGATCACCACCGACGTGCTCTCACAGTCCGGCGCCTACGGCTCGTTTCCGCCGCCGAGCGTTCAGCAGAGCATCATTTTCCCCGGATTCGACGGCGGCTTCGAGTGGGGCGGCTCCGCGGCCGATCCTGACGGAATCCTCTACGCGAATGTCAACGAGATCCCCTGGTTCTACCAGCTGGTGCCGACGACGCGTCCGGACGGCTCGCCGCTGCCGCTGGGTGAGCGGCACTACCGCGTCGAATGCGCGGCGTGCCATGGCCTCGACCGCACGGGAAATCTCCGCGGCGGCTTTCCTTCCCTCGTCGACATCGAGGACCGCTACTCAAAAGACGCCGTCATGCAGATCCTGGTCTACGGCGGCGGCCGCATGCCGTCCTTCGATCAGCTGCCGGAAGCTCGAAGGGAGGCCATCGTGGACTTTCTCTTCGGGGATGAGGAATCCGCGGTGGCGGAGGACGACGCGGACGGCGCTGCAGCGGAGGATTCTGCTGCAGAGGATGCCGTCGAAGAAGAAGTCCCACCATACGTCTTCCGCGGATTCCAGCGCTGGCTGGATCCCGACGGGTATCCGGCCATCGAGCCCCCGTGGGGCACGCTCAACGCCGTGGACCTCAACACAGGCGAGATCAAGTGGACGGTGCCGCTCGGCGAATACGACGAGCTAACGGAGCGGGGTGTCCCGGTGACCGGCACGGAAAACTACGGCGGCCCTGTCGTCACGGCCGGAGGCGTCCTCTTCATCGGCGCCACGGCGGACGAGACATTCCGCGCCTTCGACACGGAAACCGGCGAGATCCTCTGGAACCATGAGCTTCCCTTCGGCGGCAACGCTACGCCGAGCACGTACATGGTCGACGGAAGGCAGTACGTCGTCATCTCCGCAGGCGGCACAAAGTCGAATCGCCCTGCCGGCGGGTCGCTCGTGGCATTTGCGCTACCGGAGGAGGATTGAAAGGCCGTTGATGTCGGCCTTGACTCGGGCTTGTTCACCCGGGCTTTTAGGGAAGAAAGTTAAACCGTCACAACGTGCTGCATGCCTTCGACAAGGGAGTCGCAGCGCAAGAAGCGCCTGAAATAAGCAATACGGCGCCGCCTTCACCTACGCCCGTTCGGCAAGGTCGGCCCACTGTTCCAGGTCTCTGTCGAGTTGGCGAGTGGTCTCTTCCAGCTTCTCCGACAGTTGAGTCACTTTTTCGAAATCCGCGGGCGCCGCGGCCAGCTCGGCTTCCATTTCCGCCTTCCGCGCCTCGGTCTGAGTGATGCGCTTCTCCACCGCCTCCAGCTCCAGCCGCTCTTTGTACGTCAGCTTTCGTGGCTGAGCGGGGGATGAGGAAGTTTTGGATTGCGAATCTCCGGATGATGCGTTTGCGGCCTGCGGCCGCCTGGAATGCGCGTCCGTGCTTCCGGTGGATTTGCCTTTCGCGGCTGAGGATTTCGCCGAGGCGGTCTGTGCGCGAGTGGATTCGGTTTCCTCCCGCTCACGCAGTTCGAGATAGGCACTGTAGTTGCCAGGGATCTTCCGGATCGAGCCGTCGCCCTCGAGACGAAACAAGTGCTCGACCGTACGATCGAGGAAATAGCGATCGTGCGAGACGGCGAGTAGGCAGCCAGGAAAGGTGTCGAGGTAGGCCTCGAGGGCCACGAGCGTGGGGATGTCGAGATCGTTCGTAGGCTCATCCAACAGGAGAATATTCGGCGCGCCCATCAAGATGCGCGCGAGATAGAGCCTGCGCCGCTCGCCGCCCGAGAGGAGTCCGACCGGCGTGTACTGCTGCGCCGGCGGGAAGAGGAATCGCTCGAGGAGGCGGCTCGCCGTGATCATCGTTCCGTCGGCAGTCACCACGTGCTCGGCTACATCCTTAATGTAGTCGATCAGCCGCTTGTCGTCTTCGAGGGCGCGGCTCTCCTGGTCGTAGTACCCGACTACCGTGGTCGGACCGCGTTCGATCCGCCCGGCGTCCGGCTCTAATCGGCCGGCGATCATCTCGAGGAGTGTCGTTTTCCCGCTGCCGTTGGGACCGATGATGCCGATCCGGTCGTCGCGCGTGAACGAGTGGGTGAGGTCTTCGATCAAAATCTGGTCGTCGAATCCCTTCGAGATGCCGTCGAGGTGGATGACCTTCTTACCGAGCCGAGCGGCGGGTGCGTCGAGTGCGATCGCGCGCTCCTCCTTCTTTGTCGGCTCCGACAGCAGGGTCTCCGCACGGTCGACGCGGGCCTTTTGCTTGGTCGTTCGCGCCTTCGCACCGCGGCGCAGCCACGCCAACTCACGGCGGGCGAGGCTCTCCCGCTTCTGCGCCTCCGCCTCTTCGCGAATGGACTGCGCCTCCTTCTGCTCCAGATACCGCGTGTAGTTGCCCTCGAAGCGCTGCACCGTGCCGTCTTCGATCTCGAGCATCCGGTTCGTGACGCGATCCAGGAAGTACCTGTCATGAGTGACGATGAGCAGCGCGCCGCTGTAGCCGGACAAATATCCCTCGAGCCAGACGATGGTGTCCGGATCGAGGTGGTTCGTGGGCTCGTCGAGAATGAGGAGATCGGGCCGGAGCACGAGCGCCGCAGCCATTGCCACCCGCTTGCGCTGCCCGCCGGAGAGGGTATCGACCCGCGCATCCGGATCGGTGAGTCCGAGGCGGTCGAGAACGGCGCGGGCATTCGCCTCCAGGTCCCATCCTCCAGACACGTCGAGGCGGTGCGACAGATCCGACATCCGCGCCAGCAGGTCCTCGTTCGCGGAATCGGACGTCTCCAGCGCACGCGCCACTTCTTCGTAATCGTGGAGCAGCCGCAGCTCGTCATCCCCCTGATCGAAAACGGCGTCGAGTACCGTGTGCTCCGGATTCAAAACCGGATTCTGCGGCAGATACGCCAGCCGGATCGCCGACGGCATCACGATCCGCCCGCCGTCAGGGGTTTCGTCGCCTGCGATGATGCGCAGGAGGGTCGTCTTTCCGGACCCGTTCTTGCCGATCACGCCCATCTTGCCTTCGGACTCGAGTCCGAAGGACACGTCTGTGAGCAGCGGCTTGATGCCGTAGCTCTTGCTGATGGATTCGACAGATAGGATGCTCATGAATGGATCCAGTGAATGCCGCGGGCGAGAGAACGTTTCGCGCCGTCCGGGTGCGCGTCGCCCACATCCGGGATCCAGTAATCGTCTATGCGGATACCGTCGACGTGCGGCTGATCGGCACCTCCTCACGGCCGTAGACGGCGACCTGCCACAGCAGTGTTTTTCGATACATCTTTAGGGTCAGCTCGTGTCGGCGCACCGCCGCGTCCACGCGCTCGGCTGGATGAAGGAAGAACCGCATCGGGCTGCGGCGGAACCGAAAGACCAGATTGATCGCCGCCCGGAGCGGTTCCATCCACCTGTCGTCGCGAGGATAGACGAGCGCGTACCACGTCCGTGCCCGCGTGGCAGTGGCGTCGATCAACGCGTCCAGATCCGGATAGCAGCAGATCACGCGGTCCAGCGTCACGATGTCGGCGGGATCGACTTGAGGAGCGACCTCGACGATGTCGCCATAGTGATGTGCCACACGGTCGGCCACGCCGCGGCGCTCGGCTTCTTCGCGAGCGACCTGCAGATAGGCGGAGGCCGCATCGACGCCGGTAGCATGGTGCACGCCTGCGTCGAGCAGCTCGAACTGGATCACGCCGACACCACCACCGATGTCGAGCAGCGTTTTTCCGTCAGAGCCCTTTCGGACGGCGTCGATGAGGATCCGTGTGGTTTTTCGAGGTCCGCTGCGGTGATACTTGCGGAGGTCTCTGCGGGCCGTCTTGTAATCAAACTCCTGCTCGATACCAGCGCACTGCCGACAGGACATAATCGCACTCCGACGTTTATGATTATTGGTCGCTCACGGACTCTGCCACACGTCTTCGGTGGCCCGGGTCGCGGCTTCGACGACCTGCAGCGCGGCCCGCGTTCCATCAGCCTCTCCCTTCTCGAAATCTCCCTCCACCATCGCCATTTGGTTCGTAACATGGGCGAAGCAGACGACCGGCCGACCGCGTGCAGCAGCGAACGCGTACAGCGCTGCCGCCTCCATTTCAACGGCAAGGATCCCGGCCGCACGCGCCGCGGCAACCGCGTCGTCGGTTTCGCGGAAGGGTGCGTCGGTCGTCCAAGTCGCACCGGAATGAACCGGCTCCGGCAGCGCCACGAAGGCATCCCGGAGTCGCCGCCGAAGTGCATCATCCAGCTGCGCATAATCGGACGGCGGCACATAGTGGTAGCTCGTCCCCTCGTCGCGCAGCGCCCGCTCGATGAGCACGAAGTAAGGTGGATCTCCGCTGGCAAGCACCTGTCCGGCCGACGTCATGCTGATGAGCATGCGGCAACCCGAGGCGAACAGTTCCTCGGCGACGAGCACCGCGAACGAGGAGCCTACCGCACATCCGATGATGCCGAAGGAGAGGCCGCCGTGCTCGAAGTCGTACAGCTCGGTATGATAGCATGCCCACTTTGAATTCAGCGTCGCACGGTCGGTCCTACGAAGGTGACGCACGATGTCGCCGTCGGGATCGAGGATGCAGACGTGAGGCACCGTTCCTTCCTCGACTGATTTCTGCCGACGAGCCTCTCGCAGTAAATTGCCGGGCGTGAACACTGAGGGGCGATCGTACGCCTTGGCGCGGAGTAAAGGTGGAGTCGTATCGCGGTCGCGTGGCATATACATCATCCTGATTCGGGATCGTTGATGATAAGGATGAGGGCCATTCGATGTGTTGAGGAATGGGTGATGATGACGGCCCACGGTCCGCCCATCATTACGAAACTCCTTTGGCGAACTGTTACAAGGGACCTACGTCCTCGCATCGTAACAACATCCAAGAAACGATCCTCAGCCATGCGTCTTCTTGTGTTGTGTGGACACTGACCATAGGGAGGTAGACAATGACGGACGGTTCAGCGGAGCACCTCACGAACTTTCTCAGTGATGCGTATTCTATCGAGCAGCAGGCGCTCGCGCAGATGCGCACGGCGCCGGATATGGCGGGAAGCGCCAGGCTCGCTCAGCATTTTCGTGAGCATCTCGTCGAAACCGAGCGCCAGGCCGAGATGGTGAAGGATCGGCTGGATGCGATCGGAGGCTCACCGTCGAAGTTGAAGGACGCCGTGATGCGGCTCGGCGGGAAGGGCTTCCTGCTCTTCGCCCGCGTGCAGCCGGATACGCCCGGCAAGCTGGCGACGCATGCGCACTCCTACGAAGCCCTAGAACTGGCTGCCTATGAAATGCTCATTAGGATGGCGAAAAGAGCCGGTGACGAGCAAACGGTGGGCGTGGCGGCAACCATCCGCGAGCAGGAGCGCGCCATGCGAGATCGACTCGCCGGGGATTTTGACGAGGCTGTGGATGCCTCACTGGCGGCGACCGGCAAGGATGCGTCGGCAGCCATCGATTCGTATCTATCAGACGCGCATGCCCTCGAAACGCAGTCGATCCAACTGCTGAAAAGGGGAAGCGAGATTGCCGGTGATCCGGCGCTCGCGCGCATCTACGAGGAACATCAGAAGGAGAGCACCGAGCACGCCCGACTGCTCGAACAGCGGCTCGACGCCATGGGCGAGAGTGCGTCGGCCGTGAAGGATGCCGCACTCCGCATCGGCGGCCTCAACTGGAGCTTCTTCTTTCAGGCCCAGGGCGATACGCCTGCCAAGCTGGCGGCGTTCGTCTATGCCGTCGAGCATCTCGAAATCGCCGGTTACGAGCTGCTCCGGCGCGTGGCGCAGCGTGCAAGCGATGCTGAGACGGTGCAGCTCGCCGACAACATCCTTGCAGAAGAGCGTGCCATGGCCGACCGCGTCTTCAATGCTTTCGAACGTGCATTCGAGGCGACGGTGGCTGGATGAGCATCAATGACCGCCGTTCCAACGGGCCGATGAATGAATGATTCACGCTGGTTGATCTACGGCGCTACAGGATATACGGGTCGCCTCGTTGTCGCAAATGCCGTGCAGCGCGGGCACCGTCCGGTTCTCGGTGGCCGCTCGGTCGAGAAGCTCCGCCCGCTGGCAAACACATTCGGACTCGACTACGCCGCGTGCGATCTTGGGGATTCAAAGCGTCTCGAAGAGATCGTCGCCGACTTCGACCTTGTATCTCATCTTGCAGGCCCGCACGCCCAGACCTTCGAGCCGATGGTTCGTGCGTGTCTCGATGGTTCGACGAGCTATCTGGACGTATCCGGTGAGCTGTCGGTCCTCCGGGCGATGGAGGCGTATCGAAGCGAAGCAGAAGACCGGGGCGTCGCACTGCTTCCTGGCGCCGGCTTCCTTGCCACGGCTAGCGACTGCTGCGTCCGCTACGCTGCCGAGCACCTTTCACGTCCGATCCGTCTTGACGTGGCTGTCGCCTCATCGGCAAAGACTAGCCCGGGGACGGCGAAGACGATTCTCCAGATGCTGCCGGCTGGGGTTTTCGTCCGGACGGATGGCGAGCTCGTCCGCCGGCCGCTCGGCCGCGGCGCGCGGCGCGTGACGTTTCTCGATCGAGACCGGCCCGTCATTCCAGCCCCGCTGGCTGATTTGATCACCGCCTACCGCACGACCGGCATCGGCAACATATCCACGTATGTCGCCGTGCCGGGGGCGATCATTCCGCTAACCAGGGCGCTCGGACCTGCCGCCGAGAAGCTGCTCTCGCTGCCGGTTGTTCAGTCCTTCCTTAGCTCGCTGGCAGGGCGTTTCGTGCGCGGCCCCAACGCGGAGGACCGCCGCGCAGGGCGGTCGTACATCTGGGTGCGGGCGACCGACGAAAGCGGCACCAACGCCGAAGTGTGGCTCCAAACGTCGGGATCGTATTCATTCACCTCCCACGCTGTCGTGCGTGCCGCCGAACGCATGCTCACCGATCATCCAACAGGCCTGCTCACTCCAGCCCAGGCCTTTGGATCCGATTTTGTATTGGACATTCCCGAGACGGTGAGGCGAGAACGGATAGCTTAAAGGTTATAAACACGGTGCGGAAGTGTCTATATCTCTCCCTGCCATATGATTCACGGTATGCAGGCTAGACGCGAACCGACCGGAGCCCGGGAGACGATCCGAGACTATCTACACCGCACGGCGATGGACGAGGCACAGGCAGATGCCCTTTCCCGCATCTTCGCTGAAATGGTGACGAAGAGCGACATTCTGGTCCTCGAAGAAAAAGTGGACGTACGAAATCGGGCGCTAGAGGAGACGGTCGACATACGCTTTCGGTTTTTTGGAGAGAGATTCGAGCGCCGATTCCTTTCGTTCGAAGAAACGTTCGAGCAGCAGCTCCTTTCGTTGCAAGAGAAATTCGAGCAGCGGCTCTTCTCGTTCGAAGA
>CAZKNF010000072.1:0-17551 GCA_964554105.1 uncultured Rhodothermales bacterium
TGGACCGTCCGCTCGGCCTCGCGCCGGGTATTAACGAAGACGAGCGTCGTCTTATGTTCGTCGATGAGCGCGGCGATCCGGTCGTACATCTCCTCCCGAATTTCGCCTGACAACACCGCCTCGAGCGGCGAGTCCGGCAGCTCGAGAGCGAGGTCCAGCTCCCGTTCGTGCCCTTCGTCGATAATTCGGCACCCCGGCGCTTTCGTGCCATTACCGACCAGAAACCGCGCGACCTCATCGAGCGGCTTCTGTGTCGCCGAGAGACCGATGCGCTGAATAGGCCGCCTGGTGACGTGCTCGAGCCGCTCGAGTGAGAGGGCAAGATGCGAGCCGCGGCGGGACTCCACGACTGCGTGGATTTCGTCAACGATCACAGTTCGGACGGTCCGAAGCACCTCACGGCTTTTCCTCGCGGTCAACAGCAGGTAGAGCGACTCCGGGGTCGTAACCAGGATGTGCGGCGGCTTCCGCAACATAGCCTGCCGATCCTTCGAGGGCGTGTCGCCGCTGCGAATCGCGGCGGTAATCGTCGGAGCTTCCAGATCCATCTCGCGAGCTACCCTTCGAATTTCTCGCCGCGGCTCCGCCAGGTTCTTGTGCACATCCGCGCTCAATGCCTTCAAGGGGGACACATAGAGCACGTATGTTTCGTCAGGCAGCTCCCCGCCATGCTGGACACCCTCACGCAGTAAGTCGTCGAGCGCATTAAGAAAAGCCGTAAGCGTCTTGCCGGACCCGGTCGGCGCGGCGATCAGCGTGTGCTGTCCCGAGCGAATCGCATCCCATCCCCGCTCCTGCACTGGCGTCGGCCGATCAAACGTATCCTCAAACCACCGTCGAACAGCAGGGTGAAAACCATTGAGCGCGTCGCAGCACGGCCTGCCGCACGGGTCGACCCGCGAAGAATCGTCCTGCGGCCGTGGATTCGCCGTGCGTGCGGACGCAGGTGAATATGAATCTGGTTTCGCCATAATTAAGGAATCAAACGCGCGAATTGCCGGATGGATCATGGTCGGTCACGTCCGTTCTGCGCAGGTCGATCGCGTCGGCTACATATTCCGCCGGTACTCTCCGCCCACCTCGAACAGTGCCTGGGTAATCTGGCCGAGTGAGCACACCTTCACCGTCTCCATCAGCTCATCGAAGACGTTGTCGCCGCGACGCGCGACGTTCTTGAGGCGCTCGAGGGCGTCTCCGGATCGTGATGCATTCCGCTTCTGAAAAGCCAATAAGTGCTGAAGCTGGTGCTGTTTCTCATCATCCGAAGAGCGCATCAGTTCGACCTTTGCTTCGTCTACCGCCTCGCCGTTTTTCGACGTGAACGTATTCACGCCGACGATAGGCAGCTCGCCCGAGTGCTTCCGACGCTCGTATACCATCGATTCTTCCTGGATCTTTCCACGCTGGTACATCGATTCCATCGCACCGAGCACGCCGCCGCGGTCGTTGATGCGCTCGAATTCGAGCAGAACGGCCTCCTCGACGAGATCGGTCAGGTCCTCGATGATGAAGGAGCCCTGCAGCGGATTCTCGTTCTTGGCCAGCCCGAGCTCGCGGTTGATGATGAGCTGGATGGCCATTGCCCGACGCACGCTCTCCTCCGTCGGCGTCGTGATGGCCTCGTCGTATGCGTTCGTATGGAGGGAATTGCAGTTGTCATATACGGCCATCAGCGCCTGCAGCGTCGTGCGAATATCGTTGAACTGTATTTCCTTTGCATGCAGCGAGCGGCCGGAAGTCTGGATATGATACTTTAGCTTCTGACTGCGGTCGTTCGCGCCATAGCGTTCGCGCATGGCGACCGCCCAGATCCGCCGGGCAACACGGCCAATCACGGAATATTCCGGATCCATCCCATTGGAGAAGAAGAATGACAGACTAGGCGCGAAGTCGTCGATCTTCATTCCCCGGCCCAGGTAGTACTCGACGTACGTGAAGCCGTTGGCTAGCGTGAAGGCGAGTTGCGTGATGGGATTCGCACCTGCCTCTGCGATGTGATACCCGGATATCGAGACAGAATAAAAATTCCGGACGCCCTCGTCGATAAAGGTCTTCTGGATGTCCCCCATCAGGCGGAGCGCGAACTCCGTCGAAAAGATACACGTGTTCTGCGCCTGATCTTCCTTGAGGATGTCCGCCTGCACCGTGCCACGAACGACATTGAGGGCATGCGCTCGCAGACTTTCATATTCGTCCGGCGTAAGAACGCCCCATTCGACGAGATCCGAGCCGGACGTGCCGAGGAGTCCGAGTCCGCGCCCGTCGTGGGACGGTGGAAGCTTGTCCATCTGGCCAGCCGATCCATACGGTACGTACGTTGTGCCGGTGCCGCCTACCTTCTCGGCAATAACGGCTTCCGCATCGTCCCATCGGTCCTCTGTACGGAGGAAAAACTCTACCTGTTGATCGATGGCCGTGTTCATGAACATCGCCAGGATCATCGGGGCCGGACCGTTGATCGTCATCGAAACGCTGGTCGCCGGATCGCATAGGTCGAAGCCGGAATAGAGCTTCTTCATGTCGTCGAGGGTGCAGATCGAGACGCCTGCGTTGCCGACCTTTCCATAAATGTCCGGCCGCTCATCCGGATCGAAGCCGTAGAGCGTCACGGAATCGAACGCGGTCGAGAGCCGTTTTGCAGGCGTTCCCTCCGAGACGAGGTGAAAGCGTCGATTCGTTCGCTCTGGCGAACCCTCGCCGGCGAACATCCGCGTTGGGTCCTCGCCACGCCGCTTGAACGGGAAGACGCCGGACGTGTAGGGAAAGTAGCCTGGGGCGTTCTCTAGAAGGGCAAATCGCAGGCGTTCCCCTGGTTCCGTCGTTCGCGGGAGCGCAACGCGCGGAATCCGAGTACCCGAAAGCGACTCCGAATACAGTGCAACGTCAATTTCTCGGCCGCGCACCTGATACACAAACGTGTTGCTTTGATATCGCTCGACCGTCTTATCCCATCGTTTGAGGATCTGCCTGCAGCGCGGATCGAGCCGATCCCACCAGTACTGCGCCATGGTATCAAGGCGGCCGGCGAGCTGCTCGCGGTCCTCCGGTTCCCATTCATCCACCTGCTCACGAGCACCTGCGACCTGGCTCCACTTGCGTGCGATGGCTGCCTGATCTGCAGCCCAGTCCCGGTACGTACGGCAGGACTCAGAGATTTCGCCCAGGTATCGCTGGCGCTTCGGCGGAATCACAGCCAAATCCACGGGGTCGACTTCCGGAAGATCTGCCCTTGCGTATATGCCAGATGACCTTCCAAATTCGTGCGATTCCTCCAAATGTTCGAGCAGGGACAAATAAAGCGACGACACACCCGGATCATTGAAGTGAGATGCCATCGTTGGGTACACCGGCATGGCATCGGGTGACTGTTCGAAGAGTCCGCGATTCCGCTGGACCTGCTTACGGACGTCGCGCAGTGCATCCTTGCTGCCGCGCTTCTCAAATTTATTTAGAACGACGAAATCGGCCATATCGAGCATGCCGATTTTTTCCAGCTGCGTCGGCGCCCCGAAGTCAGACGTCATGACGTACACGGACGTGTCGGCCATATCCACAACCTCGGTATCGCTCTGGCCGATCCCCGCGGTTTCAAGGATTATCAGGTCGAATCCTGCGGCGCGACACACATCCATCGCATTTCGAAGCGCCTGAGATGTCGAGCGGTGTGCCTGTCGCGTGGCAAACGACCGCATGTAGACACGATCTGCGAATCGGCCGTATATACTGTTCATTCGAATCCGGTCGCCCAGCAGTGCCCCACCCGTGCGTCTCCGAGTAGGATCCACGCTCAGAACGGCAATTTCGATGTCGTCGAAATCGCTCACGAAGCGCCGGACGAGCTCGTCGGTTAGCGTAGATTTCCCCGCGCCGCCCGTGCCTGTTACACCGATGATGGGCGCAGTGCGGCTCGGTCCGCTCTCCCTTGCTTCCTCAATCTGGTCGCCGTCGCCGCCGACGAGTTCGAGGGTTGCGGCGGTACCTGCCATTTGCCGGTCCTCCACCTCCGACAGCGCTCGCGCGATTATGGAAGGCGCGCGCGGCGAGGCTCCGTTGAGGTCGCGCGGCGTCCGGAAATCCGTCTCGCGCAGCATGAAATCGATCATGCCCTGCAAGCCCATCGTCAGCCCATCGTCGGGATGGAATATCTTCGCGATCCCGTAGGCTTCAAGGTCGTTGATCTCCTCCGGCACGATGACGCCGCCGCCGCCGCCGAAAATCTTGATGTGCCCCACGCCGCGCTGGCGGAGCAGGTCGTGCATGTACTTAAAGTACTCCATGTGCCCGCCCTGGTAGGACGAGACGGCGATTCCCTGAACGTCCTCTTGAATTGCCGTGTCCACGATATCCATGACGGCCCGGTTGTGACCGAGATGGATGACCTCCGCCCCACTCGACTGTAAAATCCGGCGCATGATGTTGATGGCGGCATCATGACCGTCGAACAGGGATGCGGCAGTTACGAATCGGATGTGCTGCTCAGGTATGTATCGCTTCGACTCCATGAGATATGTGATCAAACCGCAGTGGAAGGATTTCCTTCATCCGGCTGATATCCAGTGAGCGTAATTTTGAAGATGATGCGGGGATATACATCGCCTGCGGGGGCGTTTGCATTACCGGCTTTGTCTGATTGGATAGTACAAAAAAGGCCCGGCTGCGATCTGCAACCAGGCCTTTTTTGTAATACATGACGCTGCTGCTAGAGCAGACTTCCACTCTCGACGCGCTCGACGTTCTGGGCACTCAAGCCCTTCGGCGTGCGCTCGACTTCATATTCGACTTCTTCTCCATCACGGAGTCCCTCATCCCAGCCGAGGCCGGTAACGGCGTTGCGGTGGACGAATACGTCCTTGCTGCCGTCCTGAGGCTCGATGAAACCGAAGCCTTTTTCTGCACTGAACCATTTTACTCTTCCGCGTTGCATAATACCATTGTGTTTTTGTCCCCGTGCTCGTCTAAACCAACCAGAAGAGTACTGCTAAAAGACCTTCCAGAAGAAATCTAACTGCCCTAGGTGACGTGTTAAAAAGGTTACCGTTTGAAATTGAATAAACCGGCGTACTTTCGAAAGGTTCTGCTCACACGCCTGGGGATGCAAGACCTGCGAAGGGTCCGCTCCTGGGGGTCGGCGTGATTCGGACGCACGGCCGATCCGGTGTATTTTCCCGTAAAATCAGCCCTGCTCGACTGCCACTGCTACGTAATTCGTGTCCCATTCTTCGAAGAACGCCCTCCAGTAGCGTCCATTTTCCGTATGCACGGAAGCCGCCGCCTTCTCGAAGTCGATACTCAATTGTAACTTTCTAGGTGAGTAGCGGAGCCCCACGCGCATTCCTTTCAACACGGACTCCTTCAACGTCCAGCACAAAATCTGCGCCCGTTCTCGGTTTAGCGGCAGCGTCTCGATCAGGCCGTATTCATCGGGATGGAGCATATAGCGATGCAGATCGACGTGGCGCGGTGCGATCGTCTCGATGTCTACGCCGATATAACGCGGAGCCGCCGCCGCAACCGCATGGTCACCCGTATGAGCGATGGAAATGTGGAGGTCGCTATCCATTACGTCGATGGCGCCGCTTTCGGCCACTTCCAGCAGGACGCTCCCCGGATTGATATCCATTCGATCAGCGAGCAACAAGCGGGCTGCCGCTCGGCCAAGAATAAATTCCTGTCGGCGTTTTCCACGCAAGAAATTATCGGCGCGCACTCTCTCCTCTGTCGACAAAAGGGCTTCCCACGACTCGAGATGATCCGGATCGAACCGAAGGTGCCGAAAAGTTACGTCTGGCGGGAGCGTCATGAAATGTATTTCAAGTTCGGATTTACAGTCGAGGGCCACGTCAATTTAGATCGCGTCTAAAGTTCAGTGAGGCGCGATCGAAAGATAACTTCAGGTGGAAATTATGTCGCCAATCAGATAGTATGGAGGCGAACCGGATTATCTGGTCATCCAAACATCTCCATCCCCGTCGCAATGAGCGAACGTCGGATAGGTTGAGAATGAAGGCCGATCAATTGGTTGATTCTAACTGCTATGTCTGAAAAAAAACAAAACACGTCACGACGCGAATTTCTGCAGAAGCTCACCTTGTTCGGCACCGCTGGTGCCGTCACTCCGATCGTGATCTCTGCATGTGGGGGTGGAAACGGTGCAGGTGAGGGGACTGGGACCGAAGAAACGACGGCGGCGGCCAACGGTGATTTCAGCTGCACGGATACGTCCGGCCTCACCGAGCAGGAGATCCAGATGCGAGAGAACGCTGAGTACGTGGATGAAACGCCGAACCCGGATCAGTATTGCGCGAATTGCCAGCTGTACGAGGAGCCCGTCGGCGACGAACAGTGCGGCGGCTGCCAGGTTATCCAGGGTCCGATCCATCCGGACGGCTACTGCACGCTCTGGGTTGCGCAGACGGTGTAGCGTGCGCCTCGCAGCGTCCAAACTGCAGCATCCGAGGCTTCCAGAGTACACCACGGCGTGCTGAATGGCTGATGGGTCGCTGTTTTCAAGGATCTGCTGTATATAGTTCTGTCACTGTACTTAGTTATCACCCGAGAGGGATGGCCTGCTACCGTGGGCCATCCCTTTTTCATATCCACCCGGCCCATGTCCTACTTCCTTGGAATAGACGTTTCCACAACCGCCACAAAGGTCCTGATCATAGACGCGGGAGGATCGGTTGTTGCTGTATCGGCAACGGAGTATTCCTTCGACGCGCCGCGGCCGCTCTGGAGTGAACAGCATCCGGATCTGTGGTGGAGCGGCGCTTCTCGGAGCATCCGCCAGGCGCTCGAATCGGCCGGTCTGCAGGGTTCGGACATCGCTGGGATCGGCCTGACCGGACAAATGCACGGCCTCGTTTTGCTTGATGGGGACGGTGCCGTTCTTCGGCCGTCGATACTCTGGAACGACCAGCGAACGGCGCGGGAATGCGACGAGATCAGAGAGCGAGTCGGTCGAACCGATCTCATTGCCATCACTGGAAATGACGCGCTCACCGGTTTCACGGCGCCAAAGATCCTCTGGGTTCGAAACAACGAACCCGAAATTTTTGAACGCGTGAGGCACGTCCTGCTGCCGAAGGATTTCGTTCGGCTTCGCTTGACGAACGAGTATGCGACGGATAAGGCGGGCGCCGCCGGCACGCTGCTGATGGACGTACGAAAGCGAGAATGGTCAAGTGAGGTTCTGGATCGACTAGAGATACCGTCCGGCTGGATGCCACGGACGTACGAAGGCCCGGAAGTGACCGGAATGGTGACCAGGGAGGCTGCGGAGGCGACCGGACTTGCGGCAGGCACGCCCGTTGTTGCCGGAGGGGGTGACCAGAGCGCTGGAGCCGTGGGCGTAGGCGCCGTCCGCGAAGGGATAGTGGCGCTCACTCTCGGTACGTCCGGAGTCGTCTTCGCTGCGGTCGACGAGCCGTTCATCGAACCGGAAGGGCGCCTCCATGCGTTCTGTCACGCGCTCCCAGATCGGTGGCACTTGATGGGCGTAATGCTTTCGGCTGCCGGCAGCCTACGATGGTATCGAGACACCCTCTCGCCCGGAACGTCTTTCGACGATCTCCTCTCACCCGCACGGGCCGTTCCCGCAGGATCGGAAGGACTTCTCTTCCTTCCCTACCTGACGGGTGAGCGCACGCCGCACGCCGATCCTAATGCCCGCGGTGCGTTCGTCGGCCTGACCGTCCGGCATCAACAGGAGCATCTCACGCGCGCCGTTCTCGAGGGCGTTGCCTTCGGATTGCGGGACGGATTCGAGTTGATGCGCGGCGCGGGCTTACGTTCGATCGATCAGGTGCGCGTCGCGGGAGGAGGTGCGAAAAGTGCCTTGTGGCGTGACATCCTCGCCGCCGTCCTAGACACGGAACTGGTGACTGTAAATACATCGGAAGGTGCTGCCTTCGGCGCCGCGCTGCTGGCGGGAGTCGGTGCAAAACACTGGCCTACGGTGGAGAACGCCTGTGACTCAACCATTGCGGTCACGGGGACGACAGCGGTAAATACTGAGCTGGTTCGAGAATACGAAAGCCATTATGAGCATTATCGGGCGCTGTATCCTGCGCTGCGAGAGACGTTTCAATCGCTTACGGAGTGAAGATGCCGTTCGCAGCGGAAACTGCGCGATCCCCCAGACATTTCTCTAAGGGTGTCATATCAATCGATGAAAACTACTATTCCTGACATGCCCGAAGGATACTCGCTCGAGCGGCTCGGCATCGAAGTAAGGGACATCTACCGCAACCTGACGCCTGCCAGACTCTACGAGGATGCCATTCGCGACGATCCAACTGCAGCGATCGTCAGCAGCGGCGCCCTCGCAATCAAGTCAGGTGAAAAGACAGGCCGAAGTCCGGCCGATAAGCGCGTTGTCGAACATCCCGACAGCCGCGAGGACATCTGGTGGGGAAAGATCAACATCGAGCTCGATCACGACACGTATCTCGTCAATCGAGAGCGGGCTATCGACTATTTGAATACTCGAAAACATCTCTATGTTGTGGATGGATATGCGGGTTGGGACCCGGATCACCAGATCCGTGTGCGAATCATCTGTTCGCGTGCGTACCACGCCCTGTTCATGCACAACATGCTGATTCGCATTCCGGACGACGAGTTGGATGATTTCGGTGAACCCGATTATACGATCATCAATGCCGGAGAATTTCCGTGTAATCATTACACCTCCCATATGACCTCGAAAACCAGCGTCGATTTGAGTTTCGAGGATCGACAGATGGTTATTCTCGGGACCGAGTACGCGGGTGAAATGAAGAAGGGTGTATTCACCATCCTAAATTACCTTCTGCCTCGCGACGGCGTGCTCTCCATGCACTGCTCGGCGAACGAGGGACAGGATTCGGACGTCACGCTTTTCTTCGGGCTATCCGGCACAGGCAAGACGACGCTCTCGGCGGATCCGCATCGGAGATTGATCGGCGACGATGAGCACGGCTGGGGTGACCGGGGCATCTTCAATATCGAAGGCGGATGCTATGCGAAGGTGGTCGATCTTTCCTATGAAAACGAGCCCGACATCTATGCCGCCGTGAAGTTCGGTACGCTGCTCGAGAACGTCGTATACGACAAGGATTCGCGCGAAGTGGACTACAGTGACACGTCCATCACGGTAAATACCCGAGCGTCGTACCCAATCGAGTACATGCCGGCTGCCAAAATGCCGTGCGTGGGGGACCATCCGCAGAATATCATCTTTCTAACGTACGACGCTTTCGGTGTTCTTCCACCGGTAGCGCGCCTCACACCCGCTCAGGCGATGTATCACTTCATCAGCGGATATACGGCGAAGGTTGCCGGCACGGAGGTCGGTGTCGACGAGCCTGAAGCAACGTTTTCTGCATGTTTTGGAGCAGCCTTTATGGTGTGGCATCCCGGAAAGTATGCCGAGATGCTGGCAGACAAGATGCGGACCCACGCTACGAACGCGTGGCTTGTAAATACCGGTTTCACAGGCGGAGGGTACGGCGTAGGCAGCCGGATAAAGCTGAAGTACACCCGCGCTGTCATCGACGCGATTCATGATGGGTCCCTTAGCGAAGCACCGAGTGAAACCGACAAGTTTTTCGGGTTTGCCGTGCCGACGCAATGCCCCAACGTACCTTCGGAGATGCTCATTCCACGGAGGACGTGGGCGGATCCGGCCGAATACGATCGTGCGGCCCGGCGCCTTGCCGATCGCTTTCTGAACAACTTCGAGAAGTACAAGTCCGAGGTGACGTCCGAAATGATCGAGGCCGGCCCGACGCTCGAGACCGCCTGAAGCCTTCACGATCCTGTAATCAACGGTAGAAAGAGATAGGATAGAATGCTGATTAAGAGGATGAATACAGCGTTCAACACCACACCGGCTCGCGCCATCTGTGGAATCGTGACGCGATCACTTCCGAAGATGATGGCATTCGGGGGCGTCGCCACCGGGAGCATGAAAGCACAGCTGGCCGCAAGGACAGCGGGGATGCCCAGCACCATCGGATCGTGACCGAGTCCGACGGCGACCGAGGCTGCAATCGGGAGAAAAGCGGCCGTCGTCGCCGTGTTGCTCGTCAGTTCGGTTAGTACGACGATCGTCGTCACGACGACAATAATCACGGCGAAGATCGGCCAATCCGCGAAGAGCACCATCTGTGAACCGATCCACGCGGCAAGCCCGGAATCGTTTATCGCGGATGCCAGACTCAGGCCACCTCCGAAGAGAATCAGGACCCCCCACGGCAGCCGTTCCGCGGTCTTCCAGTCGAGAACAAATGTCGCGGTATTCAGATCGACCGGCAGCACGAACAAAAGCAGCGCCATCGTGATCGCGATGCCGGCGTCGGAAAGACCCGGGACGACCGCTTCGGCGAGCGGCCGCGTGATCCACAGGATCGCTGCTGCGACAAAGACCGCTCCCACCAGCTTCTCCCCCCGGTGCATTGGACCCATTTCCTGAAGC
Source organism: uncultured Rhodothermales bacterium (assembly GCA_964554105.1). Lineage (GTDB taxonomy): Bacteria > Bacteroidota > Rhodothermia > Rhodothermales > VXPQ01 > CAZKNF01. Next base: position 10,457 of record CAZKNF010000072.1, read on the forward strand.
AGTCCGGCGAAGTATGAACGTCCTCCGGGTATCTGCGTGATGTGGATCGGGTAAATGACGCGAACCAGAACGGTCAACATCAAGGGGAGCGCGATAATCACAAGCGGAAGGCCAAAGGCCATCCACTCGGCGAATCCGATGGTGCGATCATACGTCTCGAGCATGAATCCCGCGAAAAACGCATTTGGGGGCGTTCCAATCAGCGTCGCGATCCCGCCGATACTGCACGAATATGCGATCGTCAGCATCAAGACGATGGCGAAATTTTTGCCTGTGGTCGCATCATCGCGCTGTACGAGCTCGATGACCGACAATCCAATTGGAAGCATCATCAAAGCTGTTGCCGTGTTGCTCACCCACATGCTTAGAACTGCCGAGGCGACGGCGAATCCAATAATCACCGCCAGTGGTCGGGCACCGATTGATGTGACGATCGTGAGGGCGAGACGTCGGTGGAGATTCCATCGCTCCATACCCAGAGCGATGAGAAATCCGCCCAGAAACAGAAAGATGAGCGGATTGGCGTACGGTGCTGCCGCACTACCGATATCCGCGACACCGAGCAGTGGGAAGAGCACGAGAGGAAGGAGTGCCGTCGCGGCGATGGGAGCGGCTTCGGTCATCCACCAGACGGCCATCAGGAGTCCGATCGCCGCCGTTCGCCAGGCGGCCGGCTCGAGACCTTCGGGTGCAGGCATCAGGGCCATCGCCGCAAGAAGGAGCAATCCTGCCGCAAAGCCGATACGCTGATGCAATCTGTAGGGCAGCGCAGTGGAGATATCGGCCTGTTCCATCGGCATCGGATGGCTTCGGATAGTGTTGTCCGGTGGAGTAGATCTCTACAATGCTCTGAGCCCCCCGTACGATAGGATCTGACCAGGTGAGCTTCAAGACGCCGGTGACGGGCACCTCTAACTGCCCGGTCAGGCTCTTGAATTTTCCGTTGATTGTTGTACCATGTATCGAATTCATCGACTGACGTTGCACGGAACGCGATGAAGGAACGGAGGGCGACAGGCGCACCATTGGAGATCTCCTCTGCCGGATCGAGAGGTCGGGCGGTGGATTCCGGCCACCATGATTTCAACGTGACGGCAGGGGTGCCGACGAGGCAAATGCGACGCGCCGAAGAGCTTTCGGGCTGCGACCGTGCCGTCTTGTTGACCGCCATCTATGCCGATCTCTTCGATTATCCGCTTACGGCTGACGAGGTGTACGATCGCCTGATCGGACGAGGATTCGGTCGGCGCGATCTGGCGGCGAGTCTCGATCGCCTGAGGGAACGCTATCTCTCGTTGCGCGACGGGTTCACTTTCGTTCAGAGTCGAGGCCACCTCGTTGGATTGCGACGAGCGCGGCGGCGACGATCAGAGGAACTGTGGTCCGGTGCCCTCCGCTATGCACAGTGGCTTGCCTGCGTGCCGTTCGTGAGGATGGTCGCGGTATCCGGTTCTCTGGCGGTAAACAACTCGAATGGCACCAGTGACGTCGACGTCTTCTGCGTGACGGACGCTCGTCGGCTCTGGGCCGCCCGGCTCTTCATCGTACCCCTCTCGAAACTCACCCGTCTTCTGCCGTCCATCTTTCCTCTGTATCTGTGCCCGAATTACGTCGTCTCGATGGAGGCGCTGGACGTCCGCGACAGAAATCTCTTCACCGCGCACGAGGTACTGCAGGCGGTTCCTTTATACGGCGGAGACGTGTACCGGAAATTCGTTCAACGCAATCGATGGGCGTGCCGCATGCTCCCGAACCTTCGATGGGAAGCCGTACAAAAGGATCAGCTGGACACGGCAAAGCCAGCGGCGACGCGCCTGATCGAACGGATCCTCGGCGGACGCGCCGGCGACGTCCTGAACCGGTTTGTTTATCGATCTTTTACCGCATTCTACCGGTGGCGGGCGCGGCGAAACGGCTGGGATTGGAATCGTCTTTCGACTGCATATCAACTTGAACGCTATACCGTACCGGAAGGCGGATATGCTTCCGTAATCGCAGACCTGTTCCGCGAACGGACTCGCGACATCACGAAAGGCGCTATCTCGGCCTCCGAACTCAACCTGCTCTTTCCGGATGGGCAGCATGAAGATCCCGCCTGTTACGATTGGAAAGCGCTCTTCCGCAAAGAGTACAGTTCGGGCGTTACGGAGGCGGCATGATGGATGTTCTTCTCGGCCAGGCCTACCACCTTCGGTTCGATCCCAAGTTATGGCGTGCGATGGAGCCGTATCCCCCGCTCGGCACGCTCTACGCCGCGGCCGTACTGCGCCGGAGAGGGCATTCCGTTGCACTTCACGACTCCATGCTTGCCGCCTCGGAACAGGAATGGACGGCCGCCCTGGATCGGGTCCGGCCGCGGTTTGCAATACTCTACGAAGACAACTTCAACTATCTCTCGAAGATGTGCCTTCTTCGCATGCGTCAAGCAGCGATGCGCATGATCGCCTCGGCCCGCGAGCGCGGCTGCACGACCCTCGTTTGCAGCGCCGATGCGACGGACCACCATGAAAAGTATCTCCGGGCCGGAGCCGACATCGTGCTGCTCGGCGAGGGGGAAGCGACGCTCGAGAATCTTTCTGATTTTTTTAACGGTGCGTCTCGGAAGGCGCTGGAGGACATCCACGGAATCGCGTTTCTGAAGGGAGACAAGGTGGTCACTACGCCTCGGCGACGAGTCATTCGCCACCTCGACGCCCTTCCGCGAGCGGCGTGGGATCTCGTCGACCTTGATCGATACCGCCGCATATGGCGCGACCGGCACGGGACCTTTTCCATCAACATGGTGACGTCCCGCGGCTGCCCATTCCACTGCAACTGGTGCGCCAAACCGATCTGGGGGCAGCGGTACAATGCACGCAGTCCTGAATCGGTGGCGGACGAGCTTATGTGGCTTCGCGAGAATGCCGGCGCCGACCATGTCTGGTTCATGGACGATATGTTGGGCATCAAGCCTGGGTGGATGGCGAGATTTGCCGAGCTCGTGCAAGAGCGGGATATTCGGACGCCGTTTAAGTGCCTCAACCGCGTCGATCTGCTCCTTCGCGATGGGGAGATCGAGGCCCTGCGACGTGCCGGCTGCCGGACGATATGGACGGGCGTCGAATCCGGTTCGCAGAAGATCCTAGATGCCATGGACAAAGGGATCAACGTGGAGCAAATCCACGAGGCCGCGGATCGGGTTCGCGAGGCCGGTATACGGCTCGGCTTCTTCATTCAGTTTGGCTATCCGGGGGAGACGCGCGCCGACATCGAAATGACATTCGACCTCGTACGCAGGTGCCGGCCGGATCAGATCGGTGCGTCGGTTTCGTATCCGCTGCCCGGCACGAAGTTTTACGACATGGTGCGCAGCGAGCTTGGCAAGAAGCAAAACTGGTCGGATTCCAACGATCTGGCGATGCTGCACGCCGGCGCGTTTTCGACGCAGTTCTATCGGCGCCTTCACCGTGTTCTCCACAAGGAATTCCGCGCACGCAAGGCGTACCACGCGCTGCGAGAGGGGCTCCGGACGCCCTCGCGGCTGGCGCCGAGCCACGCTCACGAGGCGGCCGCACTGCTCTATAATGCGGCAATGCTTCCGGTTGAGCGATTAAGGATGAATCGTGCCGCCCGCCGGTCGCACGAGGGAATCGGTGACCTCCAGGGGCGGCTGTCTCCCGAGGCCGCTGCAATACCCTCGCCACACTGATCCTCTTCCAATTGCCCCTTCGGGACGCTATCACATCAGTCATGAATTTCGCATGTGAAATGGGATTGCAGGCGAGCAGACTGCGCGAAACACAGCACGCCTTCGACAGCGTGGCGAGCTCGTACGACGGTCCGAGCGGCAACAACGCGGTCATTCGACGCATGCGCCGAACGATGTGGGATGCAGTCGGCGACACATTTACATCGGGCGCCCTGCTGGCAGATCTGGGTTGTGGTACCGGGCTGGATGCCGCGCACTTCGGAGAGATGGGCTACCGCGTCGCCGCACTGGATTTGTCGCCCGAGATGATCGCGCGAACGCGTCAGCGCGTACAACAGGCCGGCCTCGAGGATCAGATCTCCGTTCACCAACTTGGCATCCATGAGATGGATGGCCTAAAAGCCGGCCCTTTCGACGGCATGTACTCGAATCTCGGTGCGATGAACTGCGTGCCGCACCTTTCGTCTGTGTCCGGGGCCTGTGCCCGACTTTTGCTTCCCGGTGGGCGCCTGATCGTGTCGGTCATCGGCCGCTACTGCCCATGGGAAATGGCGTACTATCTGATTCGAGGACGCCCGGCACGCGCTCTCGTGCGGTTACGGCGCGGGATGGTGCCGGTCGGACTCAACGGCGGCACCGTCTGGACACGATACTACTCCCCACGCGAGTTCTATCGGATCTTCGAACGTGATTTTTTACTGACCAGTTACCAGGCGCTGCGGCTTTTCTCACCGCCGCCGTACGTCATCGGATTTCACCGGAACGCTGCGGCCCTTTCGACGGCATTGACCCGGCTCGACGATCGAATGGGCAGCAAACCCGTCCTTCGAAACGCCGGCGATCACTTTCTGATGATTCTGACGAAGCGTGATTAACCGAAAAGTTCATATCGAGAACGAGGCGGATCGGTTCGAATGGGCATGTCCGACGTGTCTCAGTTCGCTCGAGTTCGCGGACGGGAGCTCGGTTTGCTTCACATGTCGGATGACCTACAAGCACCGTCACGGCATCAAGATTTTCCTTCCACCGAATCGCGCGACGGGTTTCGCTGAGTTTTTGAAGCAGTACGGAGTCATTCGTCGACGCGAGCAGTGGGGCCGATCCACCGGCGCTTACTACCGCTCGCTCCCGAAGGTCGGCCGAGACGATCCCAATCGCGACATATGGAACGTGCGATGCCGGACTTTCCGGACCTTCGTCAACCGCACGCTGACACCGCTCGAGCGCATCCATGAACGGCCGCTCCGTGTGATCGATCTGGGCACCGGAAACGGATGGCTCGCGAACCGACTTGCGTCCCGCGGCCATCACGTCGCGGCCGTCGACGTGCAGACGGACGAGCTTGACGGGCTGGGCGCACATACGAATTACACCGTCGGATTCACGTCTGTACAGGCTGAATTTGACCGACTCCCATTCGCGGGCGGGCAGTTCGATCTGGCGATTTTCAATGCTTCCATGCACTACTCGACGGACTGCAAGACCACGATCGGCGAGGCCTTCCGTGTCCTTCGTCACACGGGAATCCTCGTTATTCTCGATACCCCCGCTTACCGGAACTTCGAAGAGGGCCGGCGGATGGTTCAGGCTAGAGAGCGCGAGCATTTCTCGAACTTCGGATTCGCCTCGAGTTCACTGGATAGCGAGCACTTTCTTACTCCTCGCAAGCTAAACGAACTCGCCCGGCACACCGGCGCCTCCTGGTCCGTCGTTCAACCGTATCACGGCCCCAGATGGGTGCTGCGACGGATAGCGGCACTGATCCTCAGGCGTCGTCCGCCGGCTCGTTTTCCCATCATATCGACGAACAAACCGCCTCCCTCACGTCGCCACAGTTCGACGTATCGGCGGAGTCCGATCACCCGAATGCAGACGGAGGATTCTCTTTGAAGGTGCCTCTGCCTACATACCTTCGGCGGATATTCGGATATCGAGACGAGGCCGCCGCTCGCATCCTTTCGCCTTTGGAGGCCTATGACCTGTGGGCTCCGGAATACCGCAGCAGAATGAACCCTGTTCAGGAGCTCGAAGAAGATGCGCTGATCCGGCTGCTGCCGGACCTCCGAGGAAAGGCGGTGCTTGACGTCGGCTGCGGCACCGGGCGCGTCTCGAGGATAGTACTCGCACGGGGCGCCGCCTCGACGGTGGGTATCGACACCTCGCATGCAATGCTGGAGGAAGCGCGATCGCAGAGCGGGGATGCGTCTAGTTGGCTGGTCGCCGACGCATGCGCACTTCCGTGGGATGCACCGCTGTTCGACGTTGTGATCTGCACCCTGGTACTCGGACACGTCGAGCGTCTCGAAGACGCCCTTGCAGAGATGGACCGCGTCCTCAAAGCCGGAGGCACCGTCCTTTTTTCCGGATTTCATCCATTCGCGACCCTCCGCGGCTGGAACCGAAGCTTTATGGATCCATCGAGCGGCCAAACGTACTCAATCGCCCATCACGTGCATCTTTTCGAGGATTATTTCCACTTTTTTCTCGAGCACTGCTGGAGCCTTGAAGCATTCGAGGAGCCGCGATTTGAAACCTATCCGATTGTTTTCGTCCTTCGTGCACGGAAAGGCGATCGAGAGAGCGCTGATGGAATCCATCGTGACAGTGCAAAACCCTGTAAGGAACGTAACGGCCTCGGAATCGGACAACCAGGTCTGCGAAGGGAGGTCAAGGAATGAACATCATTCTCAAAAATGCGCACTGGTATGCCGGCGGCTCCGAGGGAAGCGGAGACATACGCATTTCCGGTGGACGGATTGAATCTATCGGCAAAGATCTCAGCCCACGTTCTGATGAACATCTTATCGAGTGTGCCGGCTACCTCGCGCTGCCGGGACTCATCAATGCGCATGACCATCTGGGATTGAACCTGTTTCCGCGACGCGGGAATCCACCCTATGCGAATTTCTATCAGTGGGCACGTGATGTATATCGCCCGGATGAACCGGTGCAGCAAGAGATCACCCGTCTCGCTCTGCGCGACCGGCTGCTCTGGGGCGGGTTTAAGAATCTAATTGCCGGCGTAACGACCGTCGTCCACCACGACCCCTTCTCACGCGAGGTTTTCGAAGGACCGTTTCCGGTCGACGTACTGCGGCGGTACGGCTGGGCACATTCCCACGGATTCGGAACGCACATACGGTGGAAGAGCGTGTGGTCGAGAATTCGCCGGAGGCCGTTTATCATCCACGCTGCGGAAGGTACCGACGATGTCGCCGCGCGAGAAATCGATCGACTGCACGCGGCGGGCATACTCGCGTCCAACACGGTGCTCGTGCACGCGATCGCGCTCGAATCGCACCACATGGACATCCTCGCAAAGACGGGAAGCTCCGTCGTCTGGTGTCCGGCGTCAAATCACTTTCTGTACGGTGCGACGTGCCCGATTTCATCGCTTCGCTGCCGCG
>CAZKNF010000073.1:0-5923 GCA_964554105.1 uncultured Rhodothermales bacterium
TTGAGGGGGCAGCGCTCGCAAGGGCGTGCTGGTTCGAATCCAGTCCCGGGCACACCGAAAGCTATCGAAGCCGCTAAATCACATCGATTTAGCGGCTTCTTTTTTTGGCGAAGCTGCGAGCTTTTCGTCCATCAGCGGATCAGGCCAGGATCGCCATAGACGGTACGGTGCGCGAAATCAGCGCGGCGAATCGGGCCGGGTCTCGCGGGATGCGCCGGGAGAGGTACGATCAGGCTTTAAACTGTCCGGCGGATTGAGCCCACCTTTCTCAGCCTTTTTCTGAAATTGCTCCAATTGCTCGCGGGCGACATCCCGTCCGCCGAGCCCGAAGGCGAGTGCAGCGGCGACGGCGATAGCCCCGAGAGTCAGTCCGAACGCGAGATTGATTATCGAATCGGCCAGTCCCATCTGTCTCAAACCCATCGCAGCGGCCAGGACGATGATCGAAACACGCGCTCCGATTGCGAGCACCGTGGCCTGGCTCGTATCGCTCTGCTTCACAGCCGAGTAGGCAAGATTGGCGAGATACAGGCCGATGCCGAAGATCACCAGTCCGAGGAGGATCCGCCCGGCCAGAATCGTGAAGTCGCCTATAAGCAGCGCCAGTGCCTCCAGTCCGAGTGAGTTCGCCGCCTCTGTGGCAGCGAACAGCATGACACCGACGAGGATGAGAATGCCGACGATGCCGGCCGGTGTCCGGGTGTCCATCCGCGTCCGATCGGCCGCTCTATCAGGAACTGTCGTCGTTGCGACCGCTTCGGCTTCGGCTTCGGCAGATCTGAAGCCGAGCCCCTGGAAAATCCGATTAAAGCCCACGCCCGCCAGCAGGTTCGTTACCAGCGACGCCAGAAGTCGGCCCACGACGTATGCGATGATCAAAATGAGCGCCGCCACGAATATCCGGGGGATAGCCTCCAGAAATTGTGCGAGCATCGCACTCGCCGGCCCTGTGACGGCCTCCACCTGCAGTGCATTGAGCGCGGCAACGATTACCGGCACCAGTACGAGAATGTACACGACAAGACCAATCAGGTAGCTCAGGCGTGTGCGGCCGGTCGCCTGGCTCAGGCCGATGCGATCGCTCAACCTGTCAGCACCGGCGGCGGCGGCGAGGTTCGTCACGATGTTGCGAATGACCTTTGCCACGAACCAGCCCGCGACCAGAATAATCGCGGCCAACAGCAGGTTCGGCAGGAAGGCGAGTATCTCGTTAACCAGCTCCTGGACCGGCACGAGAATGCCGCCAAGCTGCAGCGCGTCGAGGATCGCGGGTAGAAAGATGAGGAGAACGAAGTAAAATACGGCGTCGCTGAGGCTTTTCGAGACGGACGCCCTTCTCGCAGGAGGTTCTGCACTCGCCGGCTCTGCAGTCGCAGGCGGCCGCGACCCGGACGCTCTTGGCGTAGTTCCTCCCGGCACGGTTTCACCCGCTGTAGTTCCTCGCGGCGTAGACGTCGTATATGATTCCGCGGCGGCGTCGCCTTCCCCGGCTTCACGGATGCGTTGATCGACGTTCGCAGCCTCGAGAGCCGTTTTTGTGAGCATGCGGAGCACCGTAGCCACGATGAAGGCCACCAGCGCCAGAAGCGCCGCACCGATTAGATTTGGAATGAATCCCAGGATTCGATCTATAAAGACGCCGAGCGAGCCACTTACGGCTCCGAGATTCACGGCCTCGAAGGCGACGATAAAGACCAGGACCATCAAGATCCAGAAGACGATCCTCCCTCCGACCTCTTCCGACGAAACAGATGTCTGATCGCTCGACATGTGTTCGGCAAGACGATCGTCGAGCGTCGTCCGGCGTAGCCCGGCGCGCACAAGACGTTCAAAGATCTTGGCTACGATGTAGCCGACGATGAGGATTAATATAAAAATGAGGACCGGCCATAGCGGTCCTAAAGTTGTCTGAAGATCGCTAAAAAAGGCATCCATCTGTCACACGCTTCTAATTATGGGAGATATGTTGTGCGTCAGCGGGGGCTGCAATACAACTTATCCTTTAATTAGCATGTTGGCAGTACAAGAACGCAAGTACGACGTAACGATCAACTCACAAGGATTGTAATGAACTGGTAAATTCCAATCTACAAAAATGAAAACGATACAGCGTTGAAGCCTTTGAAAACCAGTTTGTGGATTGTTCGTCCCTCAGCGGTCCGAGGGAGGGAGAGGGCACGCCGCTCCCCTTAAAATGGGGCTGGTTCACTGATATCGCATTTGACCCGGGCACCCGGCCGCCCCTACCCATCGCCGGGCTCGCGAGCATGCAGCTCCGCGTCGAGGAGGCGGCCCCACACACGATCGAACGGATGTACCTCCCGCACCGCACGACCGTCGCGGTACACGGCCCGACCCTCATTCGCCCAGCGGAAGATCGATCCCTCGAGATTGGAGACGTTCGTGAAGCCTTCATCCTCAAGCTTCGCAGCGACGTCGGAGGAGCGAAATCCAACTGAACAATACGTTACGATCGGCACGTCGCGATCCAGATGAGCCAGCGAGGAGAAGTCCTCTGTATCGGGATCGATGCGAAGAGCCCCCTTTAGGTGACTCACTTCGTACTCCTCTGGTAGTCGCGTATCGAGGAGAATGGGTTGACGAGCCGAATCCGACTCTATCCACGCCGCCAGCGAGTCCGACGTAACGGTCCGGACGTCAGGATATTCCGAATTAACGGCGTTGAGAACCACCGGCCAGGCGACCTCCTCCCTGCATCCTCCTATCTGAATGCCGATCAATATGGCGAAGACGACAAGCGGGGTGCGGCGATTACACATCATCCTACCGGATTCTTCGTCTCTTTCGACACCGCCGACCGCCTCTTAGAGGGCGCTAGCGGCATTTTCATGAGTCCCGTGAACGTCGCATCTTCGGGCGTGTCGAATTCATCCAGCCCTAGACGAATCTCTTCCAGATTCTCACGAGTGCGAAAGCTGCCGAACATCCGATCCCAGATCGACAGGAAGGCGCTGTAATTCGAATCCGTTTCGGGCTGCCATCGGCTATGGTGGACTTTGTGCATTGCCGGCGTGACGATCGCGAGGCGAAGGATCCTGTCCAGCTTCTCCGGAATAGCGATGTTGGCATGGTGGAATTGAACAACGGCGAACATCATCGTCTCGTAGAGCAGCAGCTCCCAGACGTGCACGCCCAGCAGCACGATGAGCGGAATGCGCAGCAGTGACGAGAAAAAGATCTCTCCTACGTGGAAACGGCTGGCCGTCGATACGTCCATCTGCGCGTCGGCATGATGCACCCGATGGAAGCGCCAGAAAAACGGCACGAGGTGATTGATTCTGTGCCATAGATACGTCCAGGCGTCGAGGAGCAGAATGGCACCGAAGATGTGGACCGCTCCGGGAAGCCACTCGATCTCGGTCAGCAGATTGAGGATTCCGAACCCGTGCTCTTCCGCCCACGTGGCCGCAATGAGCCACGCTCCAACGAAACCGGCTGCAATCAGAAGTGAGTTGATCCCACCGATTGCCAGGTTGCGCAGGAGATGCACGCCGCGGAGTCGGCGCGCCTCGCGAAATTGATCGAAAAACGGCCGTGCCGTTTCCCAGGCCAGCATCGCCACGAGGATGGCGAACGCGGCGACGAGCTGAACGTGCTCGATACTCGTGAACAGGTCGGACATTTGCGCTTCGGTGACCGTCGACTTTCTAAGGGAACGATCTCGTTGGCTGGGAGACCCGCTGATTGACTGGGAAACCCAGAACCTGGTTGGATGGGAGACCCCTCAGCGAACCATTGTACATCGCCCCATGATCCCCGCACCCATGTTCCCCCAAATGCCCAGTGCATCGAAGTCGTCGGCGAAGCGGCCGCTCGTCTCAAATCTGAGTCACCGAGCGTGGTGAAACGAATAGCCGTCCGGTAGTTCAGTCGTGATGGCGGAGAGCGATCAGATAGCCCGCCAGATCGTCGAGCTCCTCGGCACTGATTACGTCATCAGAGAACGACGGCATCACGCCGAGGCCGCGCCGCACCTGAAACTTTATCAGGAAACCAGGCAGAATTTTATTGTTCAGCGCGGGGGCGAGCCCCGCCTCGCCGCCGGGATGGCAGCCGTTGCAGAAGCGCATGAAAACCTGCTCGCCTCTCACGTCGTCCGCCTCCGTGAGCTGCACCGGGTTCTGGACCGGTGCGCCGCGACGGGCGGACCCACATCCGACCACAAGAACGAGCAGGCATACGGCAGCCAGCACGCGCGGGAAACTCTGCGCACTCGGGTACGCATCTCCCGAAACGTCTCGGTGGGACGTGTGCCTCCGCATGTCATGGCCGTTCGTGGCTCGTCGGAATAGTCGCGTCATTGATCGGTGTCCCTGGTGATTCGCCACAAAACGCCGGTTTTCGGATGGGGCACGGGACCGTCCTCGGAGGTCGTCATTACGCCGAAATCCACGACATAGAGCGCCGATCCATCCGGGCTGAATCGTACGGCTACCGGGCGCTCGAATCCGCCACCGCCTACGTGTGATGCCGGACCGACCTTCGCGCCCTCATTTGCGGCGAAACCATGGACCGTACCGGCGTTCACATCCACGCGCACGACGTCGAAGCCGACGGGCGCCAGCACCTTTCCAACGCCAGGTGCCATGTCCCCGAACGTCGCGACGAACGCATCACCTTCGTAGCCGAAAGCGGAGCTGCTGGAAAAGTCGAAGCCGTTCGATGAGGCATGGACACCGAATTGGGCGGTTGGACGAGGCGGATCGTTCGGATGCTCGGCCAGCAGGAACGAGGGCGCTGTATCGCCGGGCGGCTTGAATGTGCCGCCATGGAGGGGGACGCCGCCGGCGAAGTCCGGCCATCCGTACCACGTTCCCCGCTCGACCTCCCAGAGGAAGTCACCCGTCCCCCAGACGGGCCGGCTTCCGCGGTCATCGTAACCGTTATCGGTGACGAACAGGCGCCCATCAGGAGCGAAGGCGAGCCCGAACGGATTCCGAAAACCCCACGCCACCAGTTCCGGCGCGCCGCCATCCGGTGACACACGAAAAACGGCTCCGCTGCACGGTACCGCTCCGGGAATGACCTGACCCTCATTCGTCGGCGTGCCGAAGGGCACGTACGCTCCGGTCGTGACCTGATCCGCACGCTCCGGCCTCAGCGGATCTCGCGTTGTGAAGTTCCGTCCTGTCAGCGTAATGTCGCGGCAGGGCAGATCGTGAAACTCGGGATGCCGGTGAAGCCATCCGAAATCCGCGTTGTCACGTCCGACGACCGCGGCGTTCGTCGCCGTTCCCTGCCCGAAGTAAATCCAACCGTCGGGCCCTACGACAGGACCGTTCGTATGGTGATCGCCCAAACTGGGCAGGTCCGACACAACAGGCGTCACGTCTCCTTCGGTCGAGATCCGCACGATGCGTCCGCCGCCGCGCTGACCCCCCTCGGCGACGTAGAAGACGCCCTCCTCGAAGGCTACGCCGTTCCAGGGCATGTGCGATCCTCGGGCGATCTCTATCGGCCCCTCCGGCGCAATCCGCAGCAGCCTCGCCGTGGTGAATACCTCGCCGTAGGAGTAGCCGGCTTCCGTTACATAGGCGGTCCCGGTCGCGTCGAAGGCGACGCCGGTCGGAAACGTCAACTCCGTGGCGACAGCCTCAATCTGAAATCCTGCTGGAAGCGCAACATCGGACGGCGTGACCTCGCGCGGCGGCGCGAAAAAGACCTCGCCGCCCCCGGATGACCCGCGCATGAGATAGCAGCCGTTCACCACGAACAACAGGCAGAGCAACGCCTTGCCTGTCGAAGCGAATGCACGGTGCGTTGCATTTGAACAGTACATTCGCAGGCGGCTGTCTCACATTTGATTGGTTCACCATCCACAAGCAAGACTCTCACATCGTGAAGAGCAATGCCCCCTGAAGGCATCGCCTGTAACGATGTGGCATTCAAGTGAGAGACATGG
>CAZKNF010000073.1:6023-17453 GCA_964554105.1 uncultured Rhodothermales bacterium
CAGAGAGGAGCCGGCTCAACGCCGAGCGGTGCGTTCCAGCCATCTTCTAAGCCGCTGCCTCGGCGGCGATTTCCGCGTTGCAGACACGTCAAACGTACTGCTTTCTCTCGCCCGCACCCGCGTACATTTACAAATCAGATCTGCATGTTATGAAAATCAACATCCTCGTTTTAACTGCCTCTTTGTTCTTCATCCTGGCGAGCGCCACGACCAGTACGGCACAGAGTGATCAGACCGCTGAATTAGCCGCCGTGTCGAACGTCGTCGACATCACCGCCATCGATTACGCATTCCGAGCGCCCGACGTTATATCGTCCGGATGGACGACCATTCGCTTTAAGAACGATGGGGAGGAGGCGCATTTCATCTATCTCTCGCGGCTTCCGGAGGGAAAGACCTCCGACGATTATGAAACCGATCTTTCCGACAAATTTAGTGACATCTGGTACGCACTCAGGGATGGGGAAATCGACCAGGAGCAGGCGTTTACGAGGCTCGGTGAACAGCTGCCGGAGTGGTTTCCCTCCCTGCAGGTCGCGGGTGGCCCGGGATTGATGGCGCCCGGACTCAGTTCCGAGATAACGTTGAATCTGGAGCCCGGCACGTACGTCCTCGAATGCTACATGAAGACGGAGGACGGAGAAATCCATTACATGGACGGAATGCTGCGACCGCTCGTCGTGACGGGTGAGCCTCCCACCTTCACGGCTCCCATCGCAGATCTTCGGATTACACTTTCGAACTTCGAGATGGTAATCGAAGGCGAGATGAAACCGGGAAGGCGCACAGTTGAGGTACATGTCGCAGAAAACCCGGAAGAAGGCTTTGGTCACAGCGTCCACATGGCCCAGCTGAATGACGGAACGGACGTGGAGCAGGTAGTGAACTGGATGAACTGGTTTAATCTCCAGGGCCTCCGCACACCTGCTCCGGCGACGTTTATTGGCGGATCGCATCCGATGGCTCCGGGCAGCACGGCCTACTTCACCGTGGATGTCGAGCCAGGCCGATATCTCCTCCTTTCCGAAGCAACCGCATCGCAGGGCGTGATGCAAGAAATCACTGTGGCGCCGTAAGTACATCGCACGATGATTCACATCGCCGCAGCAGCACTCGCAATGCTGGCGTGGGCGGCACAACCCGCTACATCTGACGTACGGCAGGAGGGCGATGGCTCGACTGTCGCGGATTCGGCTGAAGCCCGGGATTCCGTCGGCCAGGAGCCTATACTCGAGAATCGCTCTACGGAGCCGGGCATCGTGGAGGTCGATCTGTCCGCCGCGCCGGCACGTCTCTCGCTGGTGCCGGGCCAGGAAACCGACGTCTTCGCCTACAACGGCCGCGTTCCGGGGCCACTGTTGGAGGTGTCGGAAGGTGACAGCGTGATCGTTCACTTCCGGAACGATCTGCCGGAAGCGACAACGGTGCACTGGCATGGTCTGCACCTCCCCTTTACGTCTGACGGCAGCCCGTTCCATCCGGTCGAACCCGGCGAAGAATACACATACGCGTTCAGGGTTCAGGCCGGCACCGCCGGGACGTACTGGTATCATCCCCACCCCCACCATCGGTCGGCATACCAGGTCGGAAAGGGCCTGTACGGCGGAATCATAGTGCGCGACCCGGACGACCCGCTGCCCTCTTCGCTGACCGAACGCCTTCTAATCCTGTCCGACAACCGATTCGATTCCGACGGCGCGATCGATTTCGCTCAGGAAGACACCCGGCAGGCTGAGATTGACGAGATGAACGGTCGAGAAGGAGACATCGTCTTCGTTAATGACGAGATCACGCCGACCCTGGCCATCCGAACTGGCGAGGTGCAGCGCTGGCGGGTAATCAACGCGTCCGGAGCCCGCATCTATCGATTGGCACTCCCGGGACATACGTTCTTGCACGTGGGAAGTGACGGCGGCCTCTTTGAACACCCGGTCGAGGTCGATGAGCTGGTGCTAGCCGCAGGCGAACGTGCGGAGCTGCTCGTGCGCGGAACGAGTTCGCCGGGCAGCCGGAGCGTGCTGAAGACGCTTCCCTATAATCGCTACATGACGAGAACGCGACCAGAGGACTGGAAACAGCCGCGTGATCTGTTGACGCTCCAGTATTCGGATGAGCCACCAGTCGAGATCATCCCGATACCGAACACCCTTCGCAAGATCCCCAGACTCGATCCCGCCGATGCGAAAATGACACGGCTCATGCTGATGAGCCAGGGAAAGATCAACAGCAAGACGATGGATATGCAGCGGGTGGACGAACGGGCGGAACTTGAAGCGACGGAAATCTGGGAGATCGAGAATCTCGTAGGCATGGATCACACGTTTCACCTTCACGGATTCCAGTTTCAATTACTCGATCGCAACGGAGATCCGGAACCGCAGCCGCAGTGGAAGGACACCATCAACGTGCCGAAATTCGAGACCGCGCGCTTCATCGTTCGGTTCGACCGCTACCGCGGCAAGTGGATGTATCACTGCCACATCCTGGATCACGAAGACGACGGGATGATGGGCGTGCTTGAGGTCGAATGATCCCTCAGGTCCGACCGGTCACAACGTCGCCCCATCCTCGTCCGTAACGCGCGTGACGGGGACCCTGTGGGTTGGGATGCCCGGCGCACCGTGCCCGAGCCGAAGCAGCATCTGGGGATGCACGTCGTCTCCAATGAGAGCTCCGATACGCTCGCGCAGATGGTCTATGCCCAGCGGCTGATTGAGGTACGCAGCACTCAAGCCCGACGCCGCCGCTTCCAGAAGGACTCGGCCGAGTGCCTGTCCTGCCAGAAGCCACGACGACATTTTGTCACCCGGCGTGGCCAGTACGACGAACATGGAGTCGCCGGAATCCAGCTTCTCATCGTCCAGTACGAGTTGACGCTTATCGAGTCCACGCGGCATTCCCTTCGACGAAGCCGCCGCTGACCGCAACGACGAAGCCGGGACGCTCGGCCGGCTGATCGGCTGTTTCCTCCATTTGGGATTCGTCCACCGGTCCAGCTCCTGGTGAAACGGCCCATCGACACTGCGAATTTCATTCGCTTCGCGGATCAGATCGAGCAACATTTGCTGACGGGATTCATCCTGCACATCGAAAAGCTGCGCCCCCTCCGTCCGCGCAGCGGTGCGGATCGCCTCGAGCGTCGAGTCCGATATGCCATCCTCCGAAAACTTCGATCGGACCGTTCGGCGGTCCAGAATTGCCTCGAAAAGACGATTCTCCTCCGCCGTAGCCTCTCTCCGCTGGCCCAGCCGGATATACGCAAGGAGATCGGGGATGTCCAGGTCCGGAAAGGTTCTCACTACGGCCTCATATCCGAAATGACGCACAGCCATTCTGAGATTGAAGAGTGCAGCCCCACAGCTGATGACGAGATTTCTGTTCTGTGGATCGGCCAGGGGAATCGACCGCGCCCGATCCAGATACAGAGCAACCTGCGAGCCGGTGACCTTAAACATCCACGGCTGTGCATTGTAGATCGACGGCGCCAATACGGCGTAGTTCAGCATGAATTTTACCTGGTCCGACTCATCCGCGGACCAGGGGAAGTCCTCTTCTCGCACCGTCCAGGGCGCTTCATGCATGATGTAGTCCATGGTTCTCTCCAACTTCTTCGTGACCGCTATACTTTCCGGTTCTTCGACTGAGTCCGGTATTCAATGCCTTCATCAGGTGCCACGCTTGGATGATGCCGTCATCTACGGCCGCCTTCGCCGATATAGGAACCGTTTCCGGCGGCCTGCGGCAGGCTGCTTCCCGCACCGATCTCCTGGGCGCCGTAAAGATCAAACCGTACGGTGATCTGATCGTGTGCGCGCACGAGGCCGAGCAGTGCCGTGGGCGGCGTGATGCCGAAGTCGCTCATACGTAAATCAAGCGCACCCTCCGCATGGAGGCGTCCGTCCGGCAAGGCCGCACCTCGAATGTCGAACGTGATGTTGCGCTCTTCGCCGGCAAGGGTCAAGAAACCGTTCACGCGGAGCATATACCCATCCTCACCCGTGTTGCCTCCTTCCAGTACGTCAACCCTCTTTAGGACAAACTCAATCTCCGGGTGAGAGGACGCCTTGAGAGCGTCGTACATATCCCGGTTCATGCGCTCGTTTCCGCAATCGAAAGAGCGAACCGGTGCTGTGAGCTCCAGACCTTCATTCATTGCTCCGTCATTCCCCGCCTTCGGAGCCGCGAGTTCTTCGCCTCGCACGTAACCGGACCCGATGACTTCGCCCGCCCTGCAGGTAAAATCATTGACGGTAGACGTCCCCTCGATGTGAATCCGGCTATCCGAGGTGAGCTCGTAGACATCCTGTGCGGCGGCTTGCCCTTGCGTCCCTGCCGAAGCAGCGACGAGTAGTATGGTAATCAACAGCGTTCGCATGGCTCTTCTCTTCGCGCGTCTATGCAGTTTCTGCGTGCCGGCGGGCTTCTGTTCAGGCGTCGGCCGCTTTAGAAGCAAGGAGATCGAAGTGAATGACGACCTCGTCACCCGTCTTGATCGTACCCAGCATCGCTGTCGGCGGCTTTATGTCGTAATCGCTCATGACCAGCGGAAAGTCGCCCCTGAGGCGAAGCGTGCCTCCGCCGAGGTCGTGCCCGTTCAGCGTGATCTCAACGACCTTCTTCACCCCGGCCAGCTCCAGATTTCCTCTTGCCAGGATCTGGAATGCGTTGCCTTCGGGCGCGCCAACCATCTCGGCGCTGTCCAGATCGAAGCGGATCGTCGAGTGCGACTTGGCTTTCAGCGCCTCGCGCATTTTCTTGTTCATCGTGCCGTTGTCGGCATCTAGATCGGAGACGGCGATGATCATGCTTGCGGTCGAAATGGTCCCGCCCTCCAGCAATCCATTGCCGCCGCTGACTTCCAACATCCCGGTGAGCGACTTGACTTCGGCCGTCCAGTCATGCAGCGAGGACGTGCCTTCCACGCGCATTTCACTGTCGGATGTGATCGTATACTGGGTGGATTCACTCTGTGTCCAGCCTATCAAGGCGAATGCGAATACAAGGGTGAGACCCATCGCCATCTTATGCATGTTCATTTTGATTACCTCCTGGAAAGCGTGAGCGGTCGCTGCCGCGTAGGTTCGATAACAACTTGTCCCCAGTATACGCGAGGGAACGTCCTGCGGATGTCGGCTGGCCCTGCCACGGACCGTAGTCGAATCCAAATAGGGGCTGTGGGGGAAATACCGACGTGGCACGTGGGCGGAGTTAGCCCGGAGGGGAGTCTTTGAGAGGTGGATGGCCCGTACTCTTGCGCTAGGTTATCCGTACGGACTGCACCTCTCGGCAGTATGAAATGGCTAAATCAAGGGTGTGGATCACTCCGTCCGTTCGCTCTCCACCCACTGCACTGCATGCTGCATAAACTCAGCGGCGGTGTTGAGATTGAGCTTGCTTTTGATCCGTGCCCGGTAGGATTCGACCGTTTTAACGGAGAGATGGAGCCGTTCTGCGATTTCGCGCGTGCCCAGTCCCTGGCCGGTAAGCTCGAACACTTCGAGCTCACGATCGCTGAGCGTTTCGAGCGGCGTTTCGCCGGCTTCCTTTCCGGACATCATGCTGAGAAGCAGGCGCTCTTTTATTTCGTCACTCACATAGATGCCGCCGCCGAATACGTGACGCACCGCCGTCACGATGACCTCGTCGGCCTCTAGCTTCATCACGTAGCCTCGCGCCCCGGCGCGAATCGCACGCTCGGCATACAGGGACTCATCATGTCGTGAAACGACGAGCGTGAGCAGGTCCGGCTCCACCGCATGAAGATGCTTGATGAATTCCAGGCCGCTCATTCCGGGAAGGGAGACGTCCACGATCACGAGGTCGGGCTTGAGCTTCTCGACCTCATCCATCGCATCTTCGGCAGATGCGGCCTGTCCTACGACGTCGAGGTCCGGTTCGGATTCGAGCGTCAGCGCGAGGCCCTTGCGCATGAGCGGGTGATCATCGACGAGGAGGATTTTCTTCATGACGGTACTGCTTCTTGCTTCGGTGAGTGTCGGTCTGCCCTCGCGATTCCCGGCGCACGGTTCAGCGTGCAAGTTACGAGAGCGCCTCGGTCGGGATTGTCACGGATGTCCAGCGTACCGCCGATCATGCGAGCTCGATACCTCATGATGCGCACGCCCATCCCCTGCGTATCCGGGATGACGTCTGGAAATCCCGTTCCGTTGTCCTGAATGCGAAGTCTTACGCGGTCGTCGCCGGTCGCCAGCGTCATAGCCACCTTCGTGGCGCGTCCGTGCTTGACCGCATTGCTTACCGCTTCCTGCGCAATTCGGTAAAGGTGTGTCGCCGCCGTCGCGTCGTGCAGCTGTCGCCTGCCGATCTGCTCGAACGTGCATTTCACGGAGAAGAACCGTTCGGCGTTGGCAGCCAGGCGCTGGAGTGCCGTCGCCAGACCGCTCGCATCCAGCTCGACCGGCACGAGGCCGCGCGCCAGACCGCGGGCTTGCTGATCGGCCTCTTTGATCAGTTCGGCAACTTCGGCGGCCTGCTCCGCCTCCGGAAAACCGGCTGCCCGGAGACGCCGCTCAAGGTTCTTGCTGATGAGGCCTATGCCCGTCAGCGTCTGCCCGAGACCATCATGCAGATCCTGTCCGATCCTGCGCCTCTCCTGTTCGCTGATCTCGAGGATCTCCTGCTCCAGCCTCCGGCGTTCAGTGATGTCGCGGATTATGCCGGTGAAAATAATTCGCTCACCGAGCGGCACTTCGCTGACGGACAGTTCCATCGGGAAGGTACTTCCATCTTTGCGACGCCCAACGACTTCGCGTCCGATTCCGATGATCTTACGGCGACCCGTCTCGAGGTAGGCGGTCAGATAGCTGTCGTGCTCCTCCACATACGGCGATGGCATCAGCACCTTTACGTTGTGCCCTAAGACCTCCTCGGACCGATACTGAAAAATACTTTCTGCCGCACTGTTAAACGATTCGATCGTGCCGTGCACGTCGATCGTGACGACCCCGTCGACGGTCGTTTCGAGGATGGCCCTGGCACGTGCCTCGCTTTCTCGAAGGGCCCGTTCGGCCAGCCGCTGCTTCGTGACGTCGGTTTCAATCGCCATGTAGCCGGTTAGCTGACCGGACTCGTTCAGAAGCGGCTGCACCTCGATCCGCACCCAGTACTTTTCACCGGACTTCCGATAGTTGACGATCTCCGTCGTGAATCCCTCGTTCCGAGACAACTGCCGGCGAATGTATGCGATCGTTTCCGGGCTCGTCTCTTCGCCCTGAAGGATGCGTCCCGGTACCTTGCCCTGAACCTCTTCCAGAGCATACCCTGTAATTCGCTCAAATCCTTCGTTCACCCATTCTATACGGCGCTCTGGATCGGTGATGATGACGCCGTTGATCGTGCGGCTGGCGACGGCCGCGAGCCGCTGTGCCCGGGCCTCGCTGCGCTCGAGGATTTCCTTCTCGTCCCCCCGTTCAACGGCAGCCGCAAGCACGTTGGCTACGGACTGCACAAAATGGATGTCGTCCTGACTGAACGTGCGGTGCCTACGACTGTGCGCGCTGAGAACGCCGTACGGAGCCTGCCGACCCGGCACCGTCACGCTGATGCTGCTGGTAACGCCGTGTTCGATCATAAATGGAACCAGTCCGAACCGGCCTTCCTCGCTAACGTCATTCGTGATAACCGGCTCGGAGGAGAGCAGGGTATAGCCGGCCTGCCATCGTTCATCGGCCGGCAGGGTAAATCGGCCGACGGACCCCTCCTCCCACCCGACGCCGGCAGACATTCGAAGTAGAGCTTCCTCCGGCACATGCTTCAGCACCCTCGCAAACTCGACCTCCAAGGCATCCGCGACGATGTTGACTGCGAGATCAGAAAGTTCGGCAACTCCGGCTCCCGAAAGCGCCTTGTGGCCGAGCTCCGCGACGAGGCTCTGCTGCTTCACGCGCCTCGCTAGCTGCACCTCCACCTCCTTGCGCTGTACCTTCTCCTCTGCTTTTCGCAGGGACAGCGCCATGCGCGCATTGAGGCGCTTCGGATGGAGCGGCAAAATAATATAGTCGTCGGCGCCCGCGTCGAGCACGGCAGGAAGCACGTCCTGATCGTCGGCGTGAACCGCCACCAGGACGGTTGTCATATCTCCGCTCGCGCCGCTTCGCATCCGTCGGCAAAACGTCAGAAACGGATTCGTTGCCTCGGTGAGTACGAGAAGCGAGGGCATCTTGTCCTCGATCACCCTGTCGGCGTCACGGATCTGGTCGACGACGCGCACGTCGCCTTCTAGCCGCTCGAGAATCGCGGCGAGATCGTCCCGCGCTTCACTCGGGCCTCCGAGGATAAGAGCTCCCATCGAGCCGTGCTGGTCTACCGGAAATGACATGTCGGACTGCGCTCCGGTTCTCCGTAAGCCGCAGCTTTGGAGAATGCCGGATGTCGTTAGTGTACTATGCGTCTCGTGCTCGGCCTGCAAGCCAGTGCCGGCACACCATGTGGGGGAATTCAGTACGCGCCACTCAGTTGTAATCTAGTCTCCTCGAGCCGTGGCTGCAACGCGAGTCGAGTGTGATGCAGCCAAATCCGACAATTCGGCGCCGACGAGAGCGTCCAACAGATTAGAAGTTGTTTCGGAAGGATCTGTTTCGCTCGAAACCGTGAGAAGATCGATTCCTTCCTGTACAGTCGGAGGCTCAAAGCGAGCTTGCAGCATGTCGTAATCGTCAGACCGTGCATCAGAAATCGCTTCTCGAGAATCCGTTCGCTGCGAGAGCCGATCGCGTACCGACGCTTCGGCTGCCTGAAGCTCCACAAATCGAACCGGGATGCCGCAGTTCCGCATTTCGTCTTGAATCCTCCGCCGTTGGGGGGCGCTGCTGAAGGTCGCGTCCAGAATCGTCGGGTAACCCTTACGTGCATTTTCGACGGCGTTCTTCTGCATTGCAGCGTACGTGCGCTCCGTCATCGCATCGCTGTACAGTCGCTCACGTGTCTCGTCGTCGCCGCGCTCAAAGAGCGGCACGTCCGCGATTTGCTTTCGGACGCGGTCGGAAGAGACCACCCCAACCCCGATTAGATCAGAAACCGCCGCGGCCTGCGTGCTCTTGCCCGTGCCGACGCCGCCCATGACGACGAGCACCACTGGGGCTGAACCGATGACGGCGTACCGAAGAGCGAGCTGGAAATAGCGACGAGCGCGGGTGCGGCCAATGTCTCGCTTCTCCTCCGGCACCTCGTGTTCACTGCTCGTCAACGCTTCCACCTTGCCGCGAACGTACGCTCGATAGCACTTATAAAAGTCAGCGAGCCGCAGGAAATCAACGTCATCCATCTGTTCCGCTATCTGCTCCACGACATACCGGGCGAGGTGCGGGTGGTCTATGTAATCGAGATCCATGGCGAGAAACGCCACGTCATTTGCCACATCGATGTACCGGAGTCGCTCGCTGAACTCGATGCAGTCATATACACATACGCCTTCCGAAGATATGTGGATGTGCTCCGTATGTAAGTCGCCGTGGCAGTCTAGAATTCGCCCCTCGCGGCAGCGACGTTCCAGAAGGTCTCTATTCACCTCGTAAAACCCATCGGTGAAACGACGGATCGCCTCGAATGCCGGAGCCGCGATGATCTCGGGAACGTAGGTTTCCGTCTGATCAAAGTTCTCATCCGTACTGATTCGAAGCCTGTCGGGGCGGCCCCACTCCGTCACCTCCGGTCGGACGACCCGCTCGTTATAAAAGCCAGTCAGTGTGTCGATCACCGGATCGAGCAGTGACGGCTCCGCACGCTCGGCGAGCAGTTCCTGAAGGAAGTGCCCGGATTCCAGCCGCCGCATCTTCACGGCATACTCCACGATGTCGCCGCTGCCGTTCTCTTCGTCTTCGTCTACGTCTTCAAAGCCAAGAACACCACCTCGCCTGTAGATAGGGATGACGCCTTCATAAATTCGAGTGCATAGTCGACGGTTCAGCCGGACCTCCTCCTCGGCAAAATGCTTTCGCTTCGCAAGCGTCGAGAAGTCTAGAAATCCGAAGTTGACCGGCTTCTTGATCTTAAAAACGAGAGATCCTGCTAATGCAACGTAGGACGCGTGCGTCTGAACTATATCGACCGTCTCGGGTCTGTGCGGATAGGATGCGGGCTGCGAGATAAACGCAAGGAGCTCATCTGGAGATATCGGGCGTTCTACGTCCATTCCATCCTCCTATCCAATACAATTGCAATCTCGCGGCCATTGCCGGGCGCGATGCGGGGTGACGCGTTGTACGCGAACGAAATATCGACGTTCGAGAAGTCGAGATTCGCGGCGTGTCAGACCGACATCGGGATCCACCGTTATTCTCGGAGCCGAGCTTGACAAGTGGCGAAATCGAAGACGAATGACTCCTCTCGGCTAGAGGAAGAACAGATAGGCAATGTAGGCGGACAGTAAGAGGATGCCTTCCCAGCGGGACACCCGCATCCCACCCCAGAGAATGGGGAGCAGAAGAAGAGAAGCCCCGATCATCCATATCAAATCCGTACTACCCAGTACCGCCGAAAACCGAAGAGGCTGCGCCAGCGCGGCGACCCCGAGGATTCCGAGCATATTGAAGACGCTCGATCCGATCATTGCCGATACGATAATGTCAATCTGACGTCTGGCAGCTGCGACGAGAGAGGCAACCAGCTCCGGCATGCCTGTACCGGCGGCGACGATAGTGAGGCCGATGAGCCGTTCGCTCATGCCGAGGAGTTGGGCAAGGCTCACCGCACCGTCAACGAGAAGTCTTCCGCCCAGGGCGAGTAGCGCAACGCCGGCCGCCGCCGCGGGCAGCGCTACAGCAAGGCCGCGCCAGTTGGAAAGGGGAACTGAGCGGGTTTCAACGGCCTCTTCCAACTCCGCCTGCTCACGCCCCTTGACCTCACGGCGTGCGATGTGCACCGCGTATGCGGTAAACGCTATGAGCGACACCACGAAAAAGCCGCCTTCGAGGCGGTCCAACACGCCGTCTCGCATAAGGACTATACATGCGATCCCTGCGAGAAACATAACGGGCCACTCCAGCCGTACCGCCGCTCTGTGAACGGGCAGGCCGGAGATCAGAGCAGTAACGCCGAGCACGGCCGTTATATTGAAGATGTTGGATCCGATGACGTTGCCGACCGCTATATCCGGCTCCTCAGCCCGAGCAGCCATTATGGAAACCGCGAGCTCCGGAAATGACGTGCCCATGGCAATCACGGTAAGTCCTACGACCGCAGGCGTCAATCTTGCCAAACGCGCAATCGCGACGGCGCTTCGCACCAGTACCTCTCCGCCCACGCCCAGAAGCAGCAGTCCAGATATAAGATAGATGGCTATAATCACCGCGTCGTCTCCATACTGACCTTCGCCGCCCGCCGCTCTGCAGGCTCAGTAATATGGCGCATCGATTTCCTCGCGTTGGATTTCGTTCTTAGTAGTCGATTCGGTATTCATCTTCACCCCGGACG
>CAZKNF010000074.1:0-17428 GCA_964554105.1 uncultured Rhodothermales bacterium
GGGCCCGTAGCTCAGCGGTTAGAGCAGTGGACTCATAATCCATTGGCCGCAGGTTCAAATCCTGCCGGGCCCACATTTCTGCTCGCCATCTAGGCTGATCGCTGCGCTCACTGCGGATTTAGTTCGCCCATCTTCTGCCGGAAAAATCGGCCCTGACGCGTCGGTTCGAAATCCCAGTTCTCGATGAGCTGCGGGGACCACTGGGGATCGAAGACCCAGGCGGTCCACGAGATGCCACGGGCTTCAAAGAAGTCGATGATCGCCTCACCGTAGGTTTCATCGCCGATTACGGGGACGTGCGCACCACGGTCGTCCTCCCCCATGAAGCCGAATTCGGTGGCCATGAGCGGGTACGTCTCGGCCGCAAATCCGAAATCCGCCACCCACTTCTCCTCCCACGGCGGCTCGCGCTTTTGCGGATACGGATGCGCCACGTACGCGATGCCGGAGGCGTCGATCGGCTCGTCACGCACGTGCGTGAGGTCGTATCCCCAGTTGAACCCCGCCACAAGCGGAATCGCGGATTCGTCGTGCTCGCGGATCACTCGAATCATCTCTTCGATCAAATCGGTGTACTCCGTCCATGTCATGCTGCCGAGGCTGCCTCCGGAGCGGGTCGGTTCGTTGAACAGCTCGTAAAATGCAACGGTCGGATTCCCGGCATAGCGCTCCGCGATCGTTTCCCAGAACTCGAGCGTCTCCGCCATCGATGTTTCGTAGATATCCCGAGGGAACTGTTCGGTCCGAAGGTTGCCGATCGAATGCCAGTCGATGATGACGTAGAGTCCGAGCTCCTCGGCCCAGGCAATCCCGGCGTCGAGCAGCGCGAGATACGCGTCCTCGCCACGATCGCGCCACGCCTGTGGATGCACCGGAAAACGCACTATGGTCGCATTCCACGCCTTCGCAGCCTCGAAATACGACCGATTCCACTGACCGGCCCGCTCGAGCCGGTCCGGATCTGAAAACGAAACGCCGCGGAAGACGACGACCTCGCCGTCTTCATTCACGAACCGGTTGCCGTCCACCCGGATGTGCGCCATCTCGCCCGCTGCGTCCGGCGTAGAAGCGATCGACTGCGCGGAAGAATCCTCCTGCGCGAACGTAGAGGAGGCGAGCAGAAGCATCGCGACGATGGTGACGGCCGTCACGGCCGCCGTGGAAATCGAACGTGCATGCATGAGAATGGCGATCGAGTAGCGAGAATCGATGATTGCGCGGCTGCATCAACCTGCATCAGCCAACATAATCCGAGCACAATTCAATTTCGAGGCGAAAACCGAATACACACACGTCCGTTTACCACCCGATGCACTCGAACTTCAAAAACGAAATCAAGCGCCGCCGGACGTTCGCCATCATCAGCCACCCTGATGCCGGCAAGACGACCGTGACCGAGCAGATTCTGCTCCAGGGAGGAGCGATCCGCACGGCCGGCGACATCCGGGCGCGGAAGACGGCGCGCCACGCGCGCAGCGACTGGATGGAGATCGAGAAGGAGCGCGGCATCTCGGTGACGTCGTCGGTCATGCAGCTCACCTTCGACGGCCATCGCCTGAACCTGCTCGACACACCAGGACACCACGATTTTTCAGAGGACACCTACCGGGTGCTGACGGCGGTCGACAGCGCGCTGATGGTCATTGACAGCGTGAAGGGCGTCGAGCAGCAGACGAAGAAGCTGATGGAGGTCTGCCGGATGCGACACATGCCCATCCTGACCTTCATCAACAAACTCGACCGACCCGGCCGCGAGCCGCTCGATCTGCTGTCGGACATCGAGGACAGCCTCGGCATCGAGGCCGTGCCGCTGACCTGGCCGATCCGGCGGCATGGGAAATTCTGGGGCACATATCACCTGCAGAAGAAGACCCTGACGCGGTATGAGTCGCCCGACGAGGACGTCGTGGTGCCAGATCTGGACTCGGCCGTGCTCGATGACCTGCTGGGAAGCGAGGCCGACGACCTGCGGTTCGACATCCGACTGCTCGAGGAGGCGGGCGCCTCGTTCGACGTAGATCGATACCTCGAAGGGAAGCAGACGCCGGTGCTGTTCGGCAGCGCGCTGAACGGGTTCGGCATCGACGAGATGCTCGAAACGTTCGTCCGGATTGCCCCGCCGCCCCTGCCGCGGCCGACCTCAGGCCGCGACGTCTCGCCATATGAGGAGAATTTCTCGGGCGTGGTCTTCAAGATCCAGGCCAACATGGATCCGAATCATCGCGATCGCATGGCGTTCATGCGGATCTGCTCCGGCAAGTTCGAACGCGGGATGACCGTGCAGCATCAGCGCCTGTCGCGCGAGCTGCGGCTGGCAAATGCTACGACGTTTTTTGCACAGGATCGGGTCGGAGCGGATGAAGCCTTTCCGGGCGACATCATCGGCATCCCGAATCACGGGACGATAAGGATCGGCGACTCGGTGTCCGCGAACGAATTCCTGCAGTTCACCGGAATCCCGAGCTTTGCCCCGGAGCATTTCAAGAAGGCAACCCTGAAGAACGCCCTGCGCGCAAAGCATCTGGAGAAGGGGCTGCATCAGCTCATCGAAGAGGGGGCGATCCAGCTCTTTCGGCCGATCGACGGCAATGACTACATTCTCGGCGCGGTGGGGGAGCTGCAGTTCGACGTCGTGTCGACGCGCCTGCGCAACGAATACAACGTGGACGTGCTGCTGATGCCGATGTCGTACGTGGCCGCCCGGTGGGTGGAAGGCGACCCTGCCGACATCGACGCGTTCATGAAAAAAAATCGCCACCGGATTGCACGGGACGTCGACGGCACGATCGTCTTTCTGGCGGAGAGTCCATACTGGCTGGAGCGGATCGTGAACGACTATCCGAAGCTGCGCTTCCGCGAGACAAAGGAGAACATCTAGCGCATACTACGACATTTTGAGAATATGACGCCGACGGTCGACCCGCGATACGAAAACATGCAGTACCGCCGCTGTGGATCGAGCGGGCTCAAGCTGCCGGCTATTTCTCTAGGTCTATGGCACAATTTCGGCGGCATCGACGCGCACGAGAATGCACGCCAAATGGCCGTTCGCGCGTTCGATCTGGGCATCACACACTTCGATCTGGCCAACAATTACGGTCCGCCGCCGGGTTCGGCCGAGGAATCTTTCGGCCGCATTCTGCACACCGATCTGTCCGGGCGGCGCGACGAGCTCATCATATCCACCAAAGCCGGCTACTGGATGTGGCCGGGGCCCTACGGTGACGGCGGATCGCGGAAGTACCTTCTGGCGAGTCTCGACCAGAGTTTGATGCGGATGGGGATCGACTACGTCGACATTTTCTACCATCACCGGCCCGATCCCGAGACTCCGGTCGAAGAATCGATGATGGCGCTTGATCAGGCTGTCCGCCAGGGCAAAGCGCTTTATGTGGGGATCTCCTCCTACGATGCGCGTCAGACTCGGGAAGCCGCGCAAATCCTTCGGGATCTCGGCACGCCGTTTCTCATCCACCAGCCGAATTACAGCATGTTCGACAGGTGGATCGAGGATGGCTTGCTCGACGTGCTCGAAGAAGAAGGCACCGGCTGCATCGTCTTTTCGCCGCTGGCTCAGGGCTTGCTGACGAACAAGTATCTCCGCGGTATTCCGGAAGATTCGCGCGCTGCAAAATCGGACGGCGCGCTGGCCCCCGAAAGCGTCACCGAAGAACGAATCGCACAGGCGCGCCGCCTCAACGACCTCGCCGCCTCCCGCGGCCAATCGCTCGCACAGCTTGCCCTCGTCTGGGTCCTTCGCCATCCGCAGGTGACCTCGGCTCTGATCGGCGCGAGCCGGGTAGAGCAAATCGAGGAAAACGTAGCCGCGCTCGAGAATCTGAATCTGACGGACGCCGAGCTGCAAGACATAGAGGACATCCTGATCAGCTGATCGTCAAGCTATGAATCGCTTTGGAATCCGGTTTTTGACTCGCGAACGGTGCAGCACCAGTCTGGCGACGGTGCTGGTTCTGGCAGTATGGGCGATGCCGATCGTCGGTCCGCCGACCTGGCATTCGGTGGCCGCCGCGCAGGAGGCGCAGCTCGCCGACTCGATTCGCCTCTCCCTGCAGGAGGATCTGCTCGACGCCTGGTATCCCCGCGTGATCGACGATGAGCACGGCGGTTATCTGAGCGATTTCACGCTCGATTGGGAGGCGTTTGGCGAGCAGGACAAGTTCATCGTGACACAGGCCAGACACGTCTGGACGCTCGCCAGGGCGGCGGAATTCTTCCCTGAACGGCGCGACGCCTACCTCCCAGCGGCAGCACAGGGCGTCGACTTCCTTCGCGAGAAGATGTGGGACGCGGAGCATGGCGGCTTCGTCTCACTGGTGACGCGCGAGGGCGAGGTGAAGTCCGCCGGAAACAGCTTTACGCTCGGCAAGACGGCGTACGGCAACGCATTCGCATTGTATGGCCTGGCCGCATATCACGATGTGAGCGGCGACGAAGAGGCGCTCGAACTGGCGCAGCGGAGCTTTCACTGGATCGACGAGCATATGCACGATCCGGAGCACGGCGGCTACTTCCAGTTTGTCGAGCAGGACGGCGAGCCTCTTCCAGACGGTTTCGGAGACCAGCCGCCCAAAGACCAGAACAGCAGCATCCACCTCCTCGAGGCATTCACCGAGTTCTATAATGTCTGGCCCGATCCCGTACTGCGCGAACGCCTCGAAGAGATGCTCGTCCTCGTTCGTGATACCATGACGGATGATGACGGCTACCTCCGACTCTATTTCGAACCGGACTGGACCCCGATCTCTCATCGCGACTCGAGTGATGCATTCATCCGCGAAAATCTGGGCCTCGATCATGTTTCGTACGGCCACGACGTCGAGACGGCATACCTTATGCTGGAGGCGGCCCACGCGCTCGGCGTCGACCCCGCGCCTACGCTGGCAGTCGGAAAACGGATGGTGGATCATGCACTCGACCACGGTTGGGACGACGAGCACGGCGGATTCGTAGACGCCGGCTACTATTTCGACCCCGACGGCCCTCCCGAGATCGTCCGAGATTCAAAAGCATGGTGGGCCCAGGCCGAGGCGCTGAACACCATGCTGATGATGGAGGACCTTTATCCGGATGACCCTCGCAACTACGGTGAGCACTTCGAAGCGATGTGGTCATACATCCAGGACTATCTCATCGATCATGAACACGGCGGATGGTACGTCGACGGCCTGGATACCGAACCAGAGGCCCGAAGGGAGCCGAAGGCAGGCATCTGGAAGGGCGCCTATCATGACGCACGCGCGCTGATGAACGTGGTGCGTGCACTGTCCGGCGAGACGCAGCGATGAGGCTCGTGCCTAAGTGCAAGTCCACTTCTACGCGAATTGGGTCGTTCTGTGAGTCGGCATTCGTTGCGGACCTAATTCGGTGGGGATTCCCCCGACACTTCAACCCGCGATTCTCTCACCCCTGCTCTGGTGATTGCCTCGTGTTCGTTGATCGTGCAATCGTCTAGAATATCACTGCGATAAACCTAGACGGCCGCGCAGTGCGGCATATCGAAACAACGACGGGAGGAGTAACCACCATGCGTATCGACAGAATTCTCTTTCCCACGGATTTCTCTGAATGCGCGGAGCGTGTCTATTCGCATGCAGCGCACTTCGCCGCTCGCTACGATGCCGAGCTGCACGTACTGAACGTTGCACAATCGGACGTTCAATCTGGAAACGATCCGATGGGATTCCTCGATCTGGAGCCGGAGAACGGGACGACGCTATCGCATGCTGTGGCACGCGGTGAAGTGAGTGAGGACGTCCTGGTCGTGCACAGCAGGATGACCGCGGCATCACCGGTGGATGGTATTCTGGAATATGCATCCACGCATGATATCGATCTGATTGTGATGGGGACGCACGGCCGGACCGGAGTCGACTACCTGTTGTCGGGCAGTGTGGCTGAGGATGTGGTGCGTCATGCCCGCTGCCCTATTCTGAGCGCCCGCTGCGTGGGTGAGGGTGGCTGGAAGGATCAGGTCCAGCGAATCCTCGTGCCGGTCGACTTTTCCGAGCACGGCCAGATTTCCATAGCGCTCGAGATCGCTCGAGCATATGGTGCTGAGATCGACATCGTCCACGTCATCGAGGAAGCCGTCCTCCCCACGATCTACGGGATCGAGCCGTTCTCGCCGGGTGCGGCAGTGCAACGAGATGGCACGGAGCAAGCATTGTGGAAACTTCTCGAAGGGGAAGATACGGAAGGTCTGACGATTCGCGTGCACGTGCAGATCGGCAATCCCACGCGCCGTATTCTGGATTTTGCAGAGGACGAAGGTTCGGACCTAATCGTGCTCTCCTCGCACGGACGCACCGGCGTCGCGCGGATTCTGCTGGGAAGTGTGGCGGAGAAGGTGGTTCGCCTTGCCGACGTACCCGTCTTCACGAACAAGGTTAAGTCTGATCAGGGTTAACCTTCATAGGATCAAGGCTTCGTTTTAAAATTGTTTTGCGGCTAGATGGTAGCAGGTGTCAAGGACGGAACCTTCGACCCCGAGACGGCCGGTTGTGGAGGGACTACGTCGATGCAACGGTGAGGCTAATGGTATGCTGATCTGGTGGCTCGGGGCACTGCTCATCGGACTCGTCCTCGGTCTGCTGGGCTCCGGCGGATCTATTTTAACCGTACCCGTGCTCGTGTACCTCGTCGGGGAGCCAGACAAGCTTGCGATAGCCGAATCGCTAGGAATCGTGACGATCATCAGTCTGGTGGGCGCCGTTCCCTTCGCCGTCAAGAAGCTCGTGAACTGGCGAAGCGTGCTCCTTTTCGGAGTGCCGGGTATGGCCGGTGCCTATCTCGGTGCTTTCACGTCGACGTTCATCTCGGGCTCGGCGCAGCTGGTACTGTTCGCGGGCGTGATGCTGCTGGCGGCTGTCATGATGTTCCGCCGTAAAACTCCTCCGGTGGCGGGTTCGGGCACACGGCATGCGGCCTGGAAGCTGATGAGCGAAGGCGTCGCCGTCGGCGTGCTTACGGGCCTCGTGGGTGTAGGAGGAGGCTTTCTTATTGTACCCGCTCTCGTACTTCTCGCGGGACTGCCGATGCACATGGCCGTAGGTACCAGCCTGGCCATCATTGCGCTTAAAAGCAGCAGTGGTTTCTACAAGTACGTCGATGTACTTGCGGATGCAGGGATGTCGATCGACTGGAGACTCGTCCTGATCTTCGGGTCCGTCGGCATTGCCGGCAGCTTCATAGGGAGGCATGTCGGCGCGCGTATTTCCCAGGACAAATTGAAACAGGCGTTTGGGCTATTCCTGGTGATCATGGGTGTTTTTATCCTCTGGCAGAATGCCGGTACGCTTCTCGTCTGACCAGTGCTGAAGTGGGATAGCTAAATCGGACGGCCAAAATTTTCCCGGAATCGACCGGAGCTGCACGAAGCGCTCTGTAGGGATTTCCCCTACGGCCCCTTCCAGTGTCTCCCTACGTGACATTGTGCGTCGGTTCCACAACCGGCGCTTCGCGGAATAGGTAGATTGGCCCCTACGACGCAGCATCCATCCGTCTGCACGTATCCCTCTGCGCGTATGCATTTGCAAGTACCAATCCGTTCGCCAGGTACCCTGCATTCTGTTTCGGATCGATTTTTCCAAAGCTGAAGTCCGCTTCGACATGGCTCAATCCTACGATTTTTCTCGGGAATTAAGCTTCACCGATACGTACCGCAGCTATCGGGACGATCACCCCGCCGTCCGTGAGGCCATGTGCCTGAAGGCGCAGTATCCTGGATTTCTCAGCGGGCTCGAAGAGGGCGACCTGTTTGCCGGCAGGCTTGACAGGCCGCTCGTTGGCTTCACGCCGGACGAGTGGGGTCCGACCGCCTTCGGCTATTACTGCCTCATCTCTGAAGTGGAGGATGCGCTGGAGAAGGGGGATTACGACGCATCGTACCGACGCAGCGTCCATGACATGCTCGATTTCTGGCGCACCGAGAACACGTCGGCGAAACTTCGGGCCGCCTACCCACCGGAAATGGCGGCGCTGCTGCCATCCGATAACTGGATGGGCGATTCCGGTGTCGCATTTCCGTTGTATCGACTTACCGGCGGAACGGTTGATTTCGGCAAGTTGATACGTTTGGGCATTCCCGGCATGTACGAAGAGGTCGTGCGGCATGCAGCCAACGGCCATGGGAGTGAACCGCAGCTCTTCGAGGGCATGCGGATTGCCCTGGAAGTGCTCGAGAATGTCTGCCGCTGGTACGAGAATGAGGCCCTGATCAAAGCGAACCTCGTGAAAGACGAGGATGCACGCCGAGATTTGCTCGAAACGGCCGAGGTGCTGAAGGTTGTCGCATCGTCGAGGCCGGAGCACTTCCGGGAGGCCCTCCAGCTGTTCTGGCTGTATTCGCTGGTGGCCGACGTCCGCAATTACGGTCGGATGGACGTGTATCTCGGCGATCTGCTCGCGGCGGATCTTGATGAAGGCAGCATAACCGAAGAAGAAGCGCTTCGCCTCCTCCAATCCATGTGGGAGTTGATGGCGGTGCGGAATACCGTGGTGCACAACCGGGTGATCGTCGGTGGTCGGGGGCGCCCCCGCGAAGCCAATGCCGACCGCTTTGCCCTCCTGGCGATGGAGGCTACGCGGACCGTACCTGCCATCGAGCCGCAGCTGTCGCTTCGGTTCTATGAGGGGCAGAACCCGCGGCTCATGGCCAAGGCGCTCGAAGTAATCGGCGAAGGCCGCACCTTTCCAATTCTGTACAACGACGACGTGAACATCGAGGCCGTCCAGCGGGCGTTCGGCTTCGATCGTGAAACGGCGGAGCAGTACGTTCCCTACGGGTGCGGTGAGTATATCATCGAGCATCAGAGCTTCGGAACCCCGAGCAGCGTCATCAACCTGCTCAAAGCGCTCGAAGTGACGCTTCACAATGGCAGAGACCCGGTCACCGGACGCGATATGGGGTTGGCGCTTGGCGATTTCGCCGAGTTCACGACGTTCGACGATCTATGGAAGGCATACCGGACGCAGGTCGAGCACTACGTCCAAAAACTGGCGGATCATGAAGCACTCGTATATCGGGTGGCCGGCGAAGAGGCGGCCAACCTGTATATGAGCATGCTCTACGACGACTGTATCGAACGAGGTCAAGGGATTTTCTCGGGCGGCATCCGGTACCTCGGCGGTACGATCGAAACCTACGGCAATGCGAACACCGCTGACAGCCTCACGGCGATCAAGGATCTGGTCTACGACCGAAAGCTTTTGACGCACGAGGAGGTTCTCGCTGCTCTAGACGCCAATTTCGAAGGTCACGAGCAGGTTCGCTACCGCATCCTCCGCGCGCCCAAGTACGGAAATGATGATGATCGCGCCGACGGGATGGTGCTCGACATCCACAATCACGTCTGTCGCTTTGTAAAGGAGCAGAGCGATCGCGTAGGTCTCCACTCCTATCTCGTGGTGATCATCAACAACAGCGCCAACACGCTGATGGGCCGCTCTACCGCGGCATCCGCCGACGGGAGGAAGGCGGGCGAATCCATGAACAATGGCAATACGCCGTCCAGCGGCAGCGACCGAAAAGGTCTTACGGCATTCCTGAATTCGATTGTTAAGCCGAGTCCGTGCATTCACGCCGGTGCGGTCCAGAATATGAAGTTCAGCCGCGAGCTGTTCTCGGCAAGGCGTAACGAGCTTGAGGCCCTGCTGGAGACCTATTTTGCGAACGGCGGCGCGCAAGCCATGATCACCGTCGTAAGCCGGGGTGATCTGGAACGAGCGCTAATCGAGCCGGAGAAGTTCTCGCACGTGTTCGTCCGGGTAGGTGGATTCAGCGCTCGCTTTATCGAGCTCCCCCGGGACGTGCAGCTGGAAATTGTCAATCGCACCGTCTATTGAGATGATAGATTCCAATACCTCAGCTACCGACCGACTGGACATTCCCGGCAGCCCGCGACGGCGTGATCGGTCCCTCGATTCGAGGCCGGACGGCTCGCCCGAAGCGGACGAAGCCGCTGTCGGCATCGTCTTCGATATCCAGAGGAGCGCGCTGCACGACGGGCCGGGCATCCGGACAACTGTTTTTCTCAAAGGCTGTCCCCTGCGGTGTATCTGGTGCCATAATCCGGAGTCTCAGGCGTTCAAGCCGGAAGTGTCGTTCGATCGCAGCCGGAGCGACGTGTGCTCACCCCAGGAGGTCGAAATCATCGGCAGCGCAATGAATGTGGCGGACGTTCTCGAGGTGGTTATGCGCGACGCAGCGTTCTATGACCGCTCCGGCGGCGGCATCACCATCTCCGGTGGTGAGCCGATGGCACAGTTTGCGTATACGAGCGCCATGCTGCGGGCCGCGAAGCACCGGAATTTGCATACCTGCCTCGATACGTCCGGCCAGGCACGACAATCCTATTTTAACGCCGTCCATCAGGACGTCGACTTGTTTCTTTATGATTTCAAGGACACGAACGCCGAGCGTCACCGCGTGCATACCGGTGTCACCAACGAGCTGATCTTGCGCAATCTCGATTTTCTGTACGAACACGGCGCTCGGATCATCTTGCGCTGTCCTCTCGTCTCGGGCGTGAACGATTTCCCGGATCATCTGGAAGGCATCGCGGCGCTGAGCGAACGCTATCCCGATCTTGCGGGCATCGAAATTCTGCCCTACCACAACATGGGTCGTCATAAAGCCGAGAAGATCGGTCGAGCGGCGCAGCTTCCGCATCTGGCGAACACGGAAGAGTTCGTGAAACAGGGCTGGATGGAGGTGCTGGCTGAGCTCGGATGCACGCGAGCGACGTTACGCTGAGTCCGCTGGCCTCACCACGAATCCTCCTCGAACAGGTACAGCGGAGTATCCGCATATTCAAGGGATCATCGGCGCCGGCCGCACTCGGCGGCATCCGACGAGAGCATCATTTCCGTGCAGGGCGCACGCTGCGTCCCGGCCGTGCATCGGTATGCTCCCCATCGCGGATCACGGCCACACCGTTGACCCAGACGTGCGGAATTCCGGTTGGATACTGGTGCGGCTGCTCGAATGTCGCCTGATCCGCCACCGTGTCGGGGTCGAAGGCGACCAGGTCCGCTTTGAATCCCGGTGAGATGCGGCCGCGATCTTCGAGGCGCAGCCTGGCGGCTGGAAGTGCGGTCATCTTGTGGATCGCCGTCTCGAAGGGCATGATCCGCCGCTCACGGACATATCGGCCCAGCACCCGGGGGAAGGCACCGTAGGTACGGGGATGCGGGACGCTATCGGACAGCGGTCCATAGGGAGCCTGCGCCCCTCCGTCCGAGCAAACAGCAGCGAGCGGATGTGCCAGCTGCAGCTCGACATTCTCTTCGTTCATCCCGAAGCCCACCATCCCGACGCGATTGCGATCCTCGGTAATCAGTCGAACGGCGAGCGCAAACGGCTCTTCCTCCCGTTCTGCCGCCAGGCTGCCGAGTCGGCGTCCCCGCGCCCAGGAGAGTGCATCCGATGCTGTCGATGTGATCTGCACGGAATCCCATCCACCTAGCTGTTCGATTTTTGCCCGTACGGTTGATTCGAGTTCGTCGAGCTTTTGGGGATCCTGCAACCGGCCCAGGAACGCTTCCGTGCCGCCGTCCCGGGCGCTGACGGGAAATAGATTCGCTAGTCCGGTGCTGTAGGCGATGTACGGATAGACGTCGAACGCCACATCGACCCCATCTACGCGTGCCCCTTCTATGGCGCCGAGCGCCGTTTCGGCCTTCCACCAGTTGCGTCCTCCCTGCGCCTTCAGATGCGAGAT
This sequence comes from uncultured Rhodothermales bacterium, assembly GCA_964554105.1. Classification (GTDB taxonomy): domain Bacteria; phylum Bacteroidota; class Rhodothermia; order Rhodothermales; family VXPQ01; genus CAZKNF01. The sequence goes on from CAZKNF010000074.1 coordinate 11,742, forward strand.
CTCCACCGGCACGTCGGCCAGGCGGCCCACGTGCACGGCCTCTTCGATGGCCGCCAGGAGCCGGTCGTCCTCATTTCGCATGTGCGTGGCATACGGTAGGCCGGTTCCTGCGAGGGCCGAGACGAGGTCGATCAGCTCGTCGGCACCTGCAAATGCTCCCGGCGTGTACTCGAGCCCGCTCGAGATGCCGCACGCGCCTGCAGCCACGGCATTTCGCACTTCCGCCACCATGCGGAGCAGCTCGGCGTCCGTCGGTCGACGGTCGTCGTCCCCGACCACAAAACCTCGGATCGTCCCCTGGCCGGCCATGCTCGCCACGTTCACGGCGGCGCCTTCCGCATCTAGCCATTGAAAAAAGCCGGCCAGATCGCGGAACGGCAGATCGACGCCGTAGCGCGATCGAAAACTGCTGCGCCTATCGTCGAATTCAGCGTCGGTCCAGGGCCCGATCGAACTGCCGTCCTGTCCGGTCACTTCGGTCGTCACGCCCTGCCGCACCTTGCTTTCCGCACGCGCATTCACGAGCAAGCTCAGGTCCGTGTGGGAGTGGATGTCGATGAATCCCGGGGCGAGCGCGAGTCCCCGCACATCGATTACAGAAGCCTGGCCCACGTCGAGATTCGTACCGACGCCCACGATGAGGTCGCCATCCAGCGCGACATCCGCTTCGACCGGCGGTGTGCCCGAGCCATCGAATACGAGGCCGCCGCGAAGCAAGTGACTCGCCTGATGCGTCGGTGCACCCGCCGGACCCGAGATGGCCCGATTGGAGAGTGCGATAGCCGATGCTGTGGCGCTGATGAAGGTGCGGCGATTCATGCGATGACGTATTTAAAATCCGGTTCGGAGGAGAACGGAACCCCCGGTAGACGTGGATCGCAGTTCTACTGGATACGCTGATCGTGGTCGGGCTCGTGCGTAAAATACACATTCGAACACCACTTCCGCGGAATAGCCTGAGGCTCGCTGATCGTATTCGAAGCCATGGGACATCCAACTCCAGATAATGCGTCTCAGCGAAGGATCGTCTACGATGCTGTACGTTCGGTGGCAACAGTATTGAACATCCATCCTCGCCCGCGGGCCGATCTGCGGATCCCCAATGCACGTCCCGGTCCCGTCAGTGATCACATCACGCTGAACAATGCATGATGCCGTATTCTCGCCATTGGCGCGGAGCCGGGTATGTAGTTTGCAGGATACGAGATGATCACTTGTGGGGACGTGCGGCTTCTCCATTTACAGCTGGGTTCACACAGGTCGGATCTCCATTCCTGCTTCCACGATCACGTCTTCCGAATGAAGCACTTTTCCTACGCCTCCGCCTTCTCTTTCTGCCTGGCATGCATCCTTCTGGCTCCGTCGGCTCGCGTGGTTGCGCAGGATTCACCCGCTACCATTGCGGGCACGGTCACCGATTCGGAGACAGGTACACCACTCTCTGATGCCCACGTATTCATCGCCGTCTCCATGAACGGCAGCGTCACGGACGCGGCAGGCGAATACCGCCTGAACGGCGTTCCTCTCGGCGCGCACCGTCTGTACGTATCGATCGTGGGATATGAGCCTCAAGCCCTCGACATCTTTCTGCGCGAGGCGGGCACTCACACGTTCGAGTTCGCACTGAACCCTGCCGTCGTCGACGTCGGCGAAGTGATCGTTACCGCCGAACGCGACGAACGCTGGGAGCGGCGGCTGCAGAAGTTCATACGGCTCTTCATCGGCGAGACGCCCAACGCTGATGACACGAAGATCATCAATCCGGAGGTGCTGGACTTCACGGATAAAATAGGCCGATTCACCGCGCGTGCGAGCGAGACGCTCGTCATCGAGAATCAGGCCTTGGGCTACCGAATTCACTACTTCCTGAAAGAGTTCGTCGCCACCCCGAACCGCACGAAGTACGACGGCGAGCCGCTCTTCGAAGAAATGGAGCCTGCAAGCGCGGAAGAGCAGGGACGATGGCAGCAACGTCGATCAGAGGCGTTCCATGGCTCTTTTCGGCACTTTATGCTGTCGCTGCTGGACGGCCGTGTGGAGGAATCCGGATTCGTGATCTATCATCGTCCGCCGGCTAGACAGAGTTTGACCGCCGGCGCGACGCCCGGCGGCCAGCGGTTTCCGCTCGATGTGACGACTATTCTGACCGAAGGCGACGGCCCCCAGGAACGCATTCTAGATTTCCACGGCTTTGTCGAAATCGTCTTCACGAAAGAAGTGGAGGACGAGTCCTATCTGGACTGGCAGGGACGCCGCGGCCGGCCGAAATACCGGTCGTCGATGATACAGGTCGAGAATGGCGCCACCGTTGTGGATCTGAAAGGCGACGTGCTCGATCCGTACGGCGTAACGTTCTACGGCTATCTCGCCTTTGAACGCGTAGCCGACGAGGTGCCGAAAGAATACCGGCCGTGGCATTGACACCTGTTGCGTGCCGATGGCCGCCGGCCGGCGTTCCCCCGCTATCAACTCAGAGCCTCAACGACGCCGCGGATTGTTGGCGAAGCCTCTGCTGTCACCAGCACTACGGCGGGTCAGGGCGCACCTGTCGGTGCGTCCGTCGCTAGGCTACGGCCGAAGCTCTCCGCATCGGTTCATAAATGCCTTTCAGCACGTCTTCGAGTTCATTGCCGGAAATCTGTCCAATGAGGTCGGCTTCGGCTACAATGCCGATGCACGCGCCGCCTTCATCCACGACCAGCAATCGACGAATTTGATTGTCCCTCATGGTCGACTCCGCCTCGCTGATGGCGGCATCTTCCGATATCGTGACGGTGGCCTCGGTCATCGCCGAACCTGCCTTCCGCTGGAAATAATCCTCGCCTTGAGCGATGATGCGTGTGACGATGTCGCGGTCCGTGATGATGCCGATTGGCCTTCTCGACTGCTGGTCCTCGACGACCGGAATGGCTCCGCAGTCACACTCGACCATCATACGGGCCACATCCTGAATCTTCGTATTGCGGTCACAACACACCGGATTCTCCGTCATTACTTCTCGTACTTTCATCCTGCTCCTCCTTTCTGTGTTGAGTTCTTCCTACGGATCCTTTCAAAAAACAATCGGCTCGCCATCGACGTGTTCCGTTCGCGTGCGGGGGTTCGGCGGCATTACACAGGCGTTACGACACGCCGTGATGCGAGCGGTCGAGACGCCCGACAGCGCCGGCAACGGCTGGAGATGCGCAGCTGTCACCTGATCAGCTCTCGAAGAAAAGCGCCACGACCGGATAATCGACAAGGCCGTCAAATCAAGCCACTATTATTGATTTGTTCGTGTATTTTAGCATTGCAGAGGTCCACCGCACGGACGCGGACCTTCGAAGTGCTTGTATGATCAACTCCCTCGACTAAGATGAGCGATCTCAGCAGACGACAATTCTTGAAATCTGCCGGCGCTGCCGCGGGGGCGATGACCGTGATACCGGTATCGGCCCTCGGACGTGCGGGCCGTCCCGCACCATCCGATCGCGTCACGCTCGGATTCATCGGTACGGGCAACATGGCCATGAACCATCTACTCGGATTTCTGGATGACGACCGCGTGCAGATCGTGGCTGTATGCGATCTTAATCGGGGGAGCGGCGGCTACTGGAACGGAGGCTATGCCGGACGTGAACCGGCGCAGCGGCTCGTCAATTTTCATTATGGCCGTGAGATACGGTCCGGGAATTTCGAAGCATGCGCCGCCTACGAGGATTTTCGTGACGTGATCGGACGCGACGATATCGACGCGGTCATTATCACCACGCCGGATCACTGGCATGCTATCCCCGCCGTCCAGGCTGCCAACGCTGGGAAGGATATTTATTGCGAGAAGCCGCTATCGCTGACGGTCGCCGAGGGGCGGGCGATGAGCGATGCCGCGAGCGCCAACAACGTCATCTTTCAGACCGGAAGCCAGCAGCGATCAGACGAGCGGTTTCGCCATGCGTGCGAGCTCGTTCGCAACGGCCGAATTGGCCGTGTTCATACGGTGCGGGTTGGACTCCCTGGCGGCCGACCGGATTTGGGAATGACAGGCGACCGGAAGGAGGTCGAACCGGTGCCGGACGGATTCAACTACGACATGTGGCTCGGTCCGGCGCCTGAAGCACCCTACGCACCCGCGCGCTGTCACGTCAATTTCCGCTGGATCTACGACTATTCGGGAGGGATGGTCACGGATTGGGGCGGCCATCATCCCGATATTGCGCAGTGGGGGCTCGGGACCGTGGAGACAGGTCCCGTCGCTATTCGAAATCCGAAGGGCGTTTTTCCCGAAGATGAGCTCTGGAACACGGCGACGGAGTTCTATTTTGAGGCCGTCTACGATGACGACACCACGATGATTATCTCGAACGAGGAGCGGATGGGCGTGACCTTCGAAGGCGACGATGGATGGATCTGGGTCACGCGCGGCGATCACGAAGTGTCCGATCAGGAGATCTGGGAATCGCAGATCGGCGAAAACGAGATCCGGCTGCATCGCAGCGACAATCATTACAACGACTTCATCCAGTCGATCCTGGACCGGACCGAGACCGTCGCGCCGGCGGAGCACGGACACCGCTCGATCACCATCAGTCACCTCGGCAATATCGCCATGCGTCTGGGCCGCGAGCTGGAGTGGGATCCGGCTGCGGAACGCATCATCGGCGATGAATCCGCCAATGAAATGCTCTCACGACCGATGCGCAAGCCGTGGAGCCTACAATGAAGTGGTGCCTGACATAAAGCGGAGCCTGATAGAGCCTGAAATGAAGCGGAGCCTGCAATGAAAATGCCCGCCGGGTTCGGGATCGTCCTCGCTACGCTCGCCCTCATCTCATGTACGGGGGCGCCGCCGGGGTCCGTAGCCGAGTCGGATGATCCGGATGCGGAAGAGTGGATTCAGCTCTTCAACGGCCGCGATCTCGAGGGGTGGGCCGTCAAGATCCGGGGTTTCCCCGTCGACGAGAACTTCGGCAATACTTTTCGGGTCGAGAACGGGATGCTGAAAGTGGCGCACGACGAGTACGACGACTTCGACGAGCAGTTCGGCCATATTTTTACTCGAGAAAAGTACGGATACTACATCGTCGCGGTGGAATATCGATTCGTCGGCGAGCAGGCGCCAGGTGGACCCGATTGGGCGATCAGAAACAGCGGGGTGATGGTGCACTCCCAGTCAGCCGAGAGCATGGGGATTGACCAGGATTTCCCCATCTCCATCGAAGTGCAGCTCCTCGGAGGAAGCGGTTCGGGTGAACGCACGACGGCTAATCTGTGCACGCCGGGCACGCATGTGGAGATGAATGGGCAGCTCGTCACGGACCACTGCGTCAATTCCGAATCGGAGACATATCACGGTGACCAGTGGGTCCGCGTCGAAACGACGGTTCTGGGCGACTCCCTTATCCAGCACAGGGTGAATGGTGATCCCGTTCTTGAGTACGGCGGCCCGCAGATCGGTGGCGGCGTAGTCGACGGCTTCGACCCCGCGCAGAAGCAGGACGGTAAACGTCTCACCGAGGGATTCATCGCCCTGCAGAGTGAGAGCCATCCGATAGAATTCCGAAAGGTGGAGCTCCTCAACCTCGTCGGTTGCATGGATCCGGACGCATCAAACTACAAGTCCTACTACGTTCGATCCGATGCCGATGCGTGCCGGTTCGACTCGGATCGCTGAACGTCGCTGCGCCTCCCCGTTCTCATCGACAAGCTTC